>JBEKYC010000051.1:0-52004 GCA_049511415.1 Bryobacteraceae bacterium
TTCACACTTGTTCACACTAAACTGGGGTATCGAAAACAGCCTTTTAGCGCCCAGCGGTCGGCCTTCAGCTCTTCGGATGCCCGATTGACAGGCCTGCCGCGCACTTTTGCATAACGGGCGGCCGGACGCTCCACAATCTGGCCGCAATTCTTTCGTTGCTTTTGCAGTGACGCCATCGGAGTCGCCAGGCGCTCTTGCCGTTGGTCATCGCCTTGGCGGCAAACGGGCTTCGCCTTGGACCCGTCCTACGCCGCGCGAAGCGCCAGCGATACTCTTGGTTGCAGGTCGGCCCGGCAGCCTGCGTCACGCACCCCTGCCGGTTGCTGGGTTCCATTGCAGCTAACCGTCGCCTGTGACGGACGCTTGCCTCCCGTCCGAAGAACTCCTTATGGCCGCCTCCTGCACGCAGAAAGTGCCGGGATGGTTGTGCGCTGGGCACGATGCGGCCGAGGAGGGCCGGCAATGGTGTCATCCCTCGATCGTCAGCACGATGAAGTTCGCACGGGTCTGAAAATGCCGACTGATTTCGTGATACATTCGTTGAGGCACACCATGTTAACCCGGTTGGGCGAGGCAGGCGCGGACAATTTCAGCATCATGAAAATTGCCGGACACGGCAGCGTGACGGTATCGCAGAGGTACGTACACCCGACGCCAGGGGGTATGGACCGGGCCTTTGATCGGCTCGAAAGCCTTAACGCTGAGAAGTTTCAGCAAGCCGAAGCCGAGGCCAAAGAGACTATCGGGGGGGTCGGTGGCCCCTGCAAAAACCGCCACAGGCGCAGAACGCCACTCCGCAAAACCTCCGCAAGTAGTTGTTTTTAAAGGTACGGGCGCGTAGCTCAATTGGCAGAGCAAGTGACTCTTAATCACTAGGTTGTAGGTTCGATTCCTACCGCGCTCACCAGCATAATCAGAAACCTTGCGCGATCAATGATGGCCGCCATCGCTGCCGCCGCCCCCAACTCGATGGGCCGTCCGCCGCTACGCTCAATACGTTGTCCGCGCTTGACCATGTCTGGCTGGTGGTTTGCCCGGTCCCAAGAAACAGGGCCGCGCTGGTAAGTGCCACGAATGCCAGGAGCAAAGTGTACTCGATCAGAATCCTGCCCGCTGTCTTCGCTGCCGAGTAACTTCAGTAGGCGCTGCAGGCCGGCTTCGCATGGCGCTGCGCGCCATAACCGAAGGTCACGTCATTCGGACTGCAATGCCATACTCATTTTGGTTAACTTGGGTCTCAGCGGCCCGCGCCGGCAGACGCGCGCTCGACCGCCCGCATGACCCGCAGCGTATTGCCGCCCAGAATCTTCAGGATGTCCGCATCCGAGTAGCCCCGCGCCATCAGTCCGGCGGCCAGATTGGGGATCTTGGAAATATCCTCCATGCCTTCCGGAAACTGATCGTCGGCGCCGTCGAAGTCCGATCCCAGCCCCACGTGGTCGATACCCGCCACCTGAACTGCGTGGTCGATGTGATCGAGCAACCGCGCCAGTGGCAGGCGTCCCAGCTTGCGGATACGCTGCGCGTTAATACGCCGCGACGCGGGGCCTAGGGAAGCACGGTCGCCGAACTTCGGCGCCTGCGCCTCGGCCTGGTCCTGCTGCTCCTGTTCTTCCTTGAGCGCGCCGAACCGGTCCACAAAGCCGTGGTCCAGGAAGCCTTCGAAGAAGTTGATGTGCACCACGCCGCCGTTTTTGGCCAGCGCGCGCAGCATGTCGTCGGTCATATTGCGCGGGACATCGTCGAGCGCGCGGCAGGAAGAGTGCGACGCGATCACGGGCACGGCGGATGTCTCCATCACGTCGTAAAAGGTTTTATCGGAAACGTGCGAGATGTCCACCATCATGCCCAGGCGATTCATCTCGCGGACCACCTGCTTGCCGAAATCCGTCAGGCCGTTGTGCTCCGCCGGATGGCTGGCGGTGTCGGCCCAGGGCGTATGTTCGGTGTGCGTCAGGGTCATGTAGCGCACGCCCAGCCGGTAGTAGGTGCGCAGAATCGCCAGGTCGGAATCGATCATATGTCCGCCCTCGACGCCCATCAGGAAGGCGATCTGCCCGCGTTTGCGCGCCGCGAGTATCTGGTCGGCGGTGGTGGCCAGCACCATGTCGCGCGGATGGCGTGCCAGGTCGCGGTCGATGGCGTCGATCTGGTCGAGCGCGCGCCGCATCGCCTCAACTGGCGTGTAGCGCAAAGCGTCCGTCCAGATGGACAGGAACACCCCGCTGGCGTGGCCCTCGCGCATGCGGGGAACGTCGACCTGGCCGTAATCGTGGCGCTCCGCCAGATCGTAGCCTTCGTCCACGATCATCTGGGTCGTGTCGTCATGCAGATCGAGCACCACGGCCGCTTTCATCAGACGGGCGACACGCGCGGGATTGGCAGGCGTCTGCGCGGCCGCCGAAAGACCTAGGAACAACACAAGGCACAAACGAGACATAGGCACGATCATAGCGTGAAACGAAACGGCAACCCGCGGGGTTAGAGGCTTATCGATCCGCGGCGCGCATGATCGCCCGGCGCGCCCCAGCCAGCGGTGCGCCATCGTCGAACACCACACGGTCATTCTCCCGCCGCACGCCCAACTGCTTCCACAAGTCCGCCAGATCCACCGCCATGGGCCGCGGGCCCATCTTGCGGTAGAGATCCATCAGCGTCTTGCCGTCCGTGGCCTTGTCGCCGATCTCGAGCGCCCGCTCCAGCGGCCAGTCATGATCGATGGTGCCGCCCGCGCGGTTGATGGCCTGCAGCGCGTCCTGTAGTCCCTTGGAGTTGCCCGTCTGCTTGCGGATACCCACATCCGCCAGCAGGCAGTAGAGCGCGCCGCCCCAGTACGTGCGGCCCCAGGTGTGCGTATTGTCCAGGCCGCCATCGCCCTCTTCCGGCAGGCCCTGATGCATGTCGCGCAGCATGTCGCTCCAAACCTGCTCCGCGGTCAGATTGCCGATCTGCACGCGCGCGATCGGTTCCACATAAGTGGCCGTGCCTTCCTCGATCCAATGATGCCGCCGCGGCATGGATGGAAATGCGAAGTGCACCATCTCGTGCGTCAGCATCCAGTCGCGATTCAGATCGTCCACCGTCGAATGCTTGCCCACCGAAATGCGGCACCACACGCCGTCGTCGCCATCGCTGTGGCCGTTTTCGATTCCCCGGCCGCCTCTCTCTAA
Organism: Bryobacteraceae bacterium; assembly: GCA_049511415.1. Taxonomy (GTDB): domain Bacteria; phylum Acidobacteriota; class Terriglobia; order Bryobacterales; family Bryobacteraceae; genus Bog-159. Next base: position 3,171 of record JBEKYC010000051.1, read on the forward strand.
GATCTGCACGCGCGCGCGCTGTACCGGAAAGCGTCCGTAATAGGCGCTCACCGCGCGGCCCGCCAGCTTGACCCAATCGAGCAGCGCCGCTGGAGGCAGATCGAAATCCTTGGATTCGATGCGCACGTCAATCACGCCGCCGGCGATCTTCACCGTCTCGGACTCATCCGCCGATAACGCGCCTCCCGCCGCGAGACCCAGAAGCGAACCGAGGGCCGACCGTCTGTTCACGTCTTTGGAACCCAGCATGCCGAGGGCCTAGATCGGATTCCCGTCGGCGTCAATGAGTTTGATTTCGCCCAAACCCAATTCCCGCACGCCGGCTTCGATCTTGGCGCGATCGCCGACTACCACCCAGACTAGATTATCGGGATGAATCACCTGCTTCGCGGCGGCGTCAAGATCGCTGGTCTTGAGCGCGCGGATCTTGCCCGCCAGAGTCTCGTAATAATCATCCGGCCAGCCGTTGCGCAACATATCCGTAATCGAAGACCCGACCGAGTCGAGGGTCTCGCGCGATCCCGGCAGGCTCAGCGTCTCGTTCGCCTGGATGCGCGATAGCTCTTCATTCGTCACCGGGCGATCGGCCAGGATGGCGTGCAACTCTTTATTGACCTCCGCGAGCGACTCCTTGGTCTTGTCCGTCTGTACCGGCGCAAAGACCATAAACGGCCGTTGCGCGCCGGCGGGTCCCAGGAAACCGAATGCGCCGTAGGCCCAGTGCTTGTCTTCTCGCAGGTTCATATTCAGCCGGCTGCCAAAGGAGCCGCCAATATCGTCGATCATCGCCTGGATGGCGGGGTCCTGCCGCGCGTTCGGCGGCACCGCTGCGTTACCAGCCAGAATGACCGATTGTGTCGCGTTCGGCTTGTCCACAATGTACACCACCGGCTTGGAAGGCAGTCCTACGGCGGGAACATTCTTGGCTGGAACCGGGCTGGATTTCCAGCCGTCGAACAAAGCCTCCAGTTTCGGTTTCAACTCGGCGAGAGTGGTATCGCCGGCCACCACCAGAGTCGCATTGTTTGGGCGGAACCACGTGCCATGAAACTTTACCAGATCCTCGCGCGTGATCTTGTCCACGCTGGCCGCGGTGCCGGATCCCGTCAGCGGATTGCCATACGCGTGGCCCTGGCCGTAAATCAGCTTGGGCAGCACCCGCAAGGCCATCATGATGGGTTCGTTCTGCTCCTGCTCAATGGCATCCAGTTGCAGCTTCTTCTCGCGCTGGAAGTCGGCTTCCGGAAATGACGGGTGTTGGATCACATCCGCGAATAACTCAAGCGAAGGCCCGAGTTTCGACTTCAAGGTCGATAGTTGCACGTAGGAGTAATCTAAGCTGGAGTAGCCCCGCAGGTCCGCTCCCAGCATAGCCGTCTGGTCGTTGATCTGGAGCGCGTTGCGCGTGTTCGTGCCGTCGACCAGCAGAGCGCCGGCAAGTTTGGCCGTGCCCGGTTTGGTGAACTGATCCGCGGCGTAACCGGCGTCGGTAGATAGCCACAGGTTCACCAGTGGCACGTCGTGACGTTCCGCCAGAATCACCTTAAGGCCATTGGAAAGCGTGACCCGCTGCAATTTAGGTAACTTCAGTTCCGGCGGTGCGCCCAGCGCCGGTGATTTGGAACGGTCGGCGCCGCTGGAAGCTGCCTGATAGTCCGGGAACGGCATCACGTCCGCGATATAGACGCCGTCGGTGAGCCATCGGTTCGCCGCTGACTTCAGGTCGTCCGCGGTAGCCTGCTGCACGCGTTTTAGCGTGATCTTGTAGCCGTCCGGGTTGCCCGTGTAGACCGCGTACTGCGCCAGCCGGTCGGAACTCCCGCCGAACCCGCCGATGCGCTCGATGCCGCGCAGAAAGCCCGCCACATACTGTGTCTGCACCCGCTGCAGTTCCTCCGGCGTAGGACCGTCCTTGACGAACCGCGCCAGTTCCTCGTTAATGGCTTTCTCGAGTTCATCCAGGCTGTGTCCCGGCCGCGCCGTGATCTGCAGATAAAACTGGCCGCCGATCTCGCGCGAATCGTTATAGACTTGCACATCGCTGGCGATCTGGTCGTCGTAAATCAGCCGCTTGTATAGGCGCGAGGTCTTGCCGGTGCCCAAGATCGAACTGACTAAGTCCAGATAGTCGGCATCCGCGCTGCCGAATTCCGGCACGTTCCACACCATGTAAATCCGCGGCAGAGGCACGCGCTCACGGGTGACCTCGCGATGCGTGCCGGTCATCTTGGCGATCCACGCCTGCTGATGCGGCACCGGCGGCCCCGGCGGAATGTCGCCGAAGTATTTCTCCACCTTCGCCTTGGCCGTCTGCGCATCGATATCGCCGGCCAGCACTAGCACCACGTTGGACGGTCCGTAATAGGTCTTGAACCACTCCTGGACATCCTTGAACGAGGCAGCGTCCAGATCGGCCATCTCGCCGATCACGTCCCAGGAATAAGGATGGCTGGCCGGATACGTGTTTTCCGGGATGTACTCCTCGGTAAGCCGGTACGGTGAGTTTTCACCCTGGCGCTTCTCGTTCTGCACCACGCCGCGCTGCAGGTCAAGCGTGGCCTGGCTCAGGTTGAGGTAGTGCATCCGGTCCGACTCCATCCATAGCGTGTAATCCAGCGCCGAGGTGGGGACGTTTTCGAAGTAGTTCGTGCGGTCCCACGCGGTGGTGCCGTTCATGTCGGTGGCGCCCACCGATTCGAGAGCCTTGATGTAGACTCCGGTGGAGTGTTGGCTGCCGCCGAACATGAGGTGTTCGAACAGGTGCGCGAAGCCGGTCTTGCCATGCTTCTCATCCTTGGAGCCGACGTGATACCACAGGTTCACGGCGACGATAGGAGCTTTGTGGTCCTCGTGCACGATTACGGTGAGGCCGTTAGGCAGCACGAATTTCTGATAGGGAATGTCGATGTCCTGGGCATGTGCCAACGGAGCCCACGCCGCAACCAATAACAGCCAGAGTAAGCGGATGCGCATATGCCGCAAGTTTAGCACTACCACCCCATAGGGCATTCGAGCATGGCCGCATCGGCGCTGTTGTATCCGGTATATATTGGTCTTGGGCATTACGGGATGGCACTGGAGATCAGCGAAAAAGAAGTTGCGCCCGGCACGGCCCTCATTGCGCTCGAAGGCAGCGTCATGCGCGGGCCGGATGGAGAGCGCATCGAAACCGTGCTGCACGGCGCGCTCGGCCAGGGCCGCCGCCGCATCATCTTCGATCTCTCGGGTGTCAAGCGCATCGACAGCACCGGCATCGGGCGGTTCATCTACAGCCTGAATAAGGTGGAAGAGAACGGCGGCAAAATGTGGATGGCCGGCGCGCAGGGTTACGTGCGCGAATGTTTCCGGGTGACGCGGCTGGATACCATCTTCCAGTTTTGCGATACGGTGGACGACGCGCTGGCGGCCAATGCGCGTGGCTGATTATTTCTGAAAGATCACGCTCGCCAATTTCTCCGCGATCTGCTCCGGATGCCCGTTCAAGTTGCCCAGCACGATCACGATCGGTTTGTCATCGGGATAATACGCCAGGTGGGTATTGAACTTATGCGACTTTGATCGTCGCCCCAACCCGAGCTTCGTACGAGTAGCGCGTGATTCAGCTGGTGTTGACCGCTAAAGAGTCTTCAAGCCTTCGGTTTCCCGCCTGCCAGCGGGGTTGTAGGCTGGAACGCCCTACGAGTTCCGGCCACGAGCTTGCCGGCATTGAAGGCTACCGGCCGCTCTCTGAGATAATTGGCTCTAGGGGAGATGATGGAATGTCACAATCAGTGTCCGAAATGCAACGGCGAAATGAAACAAGGGTTTATTCTCGACCACAAAGATTACGCATCTAGCGTTGTGGCGCAATGGCAGCCAGGCGAACCGCAGAAGTCTTTTTGGCGCGGAGTACAGTCTAAGGACGGTCCGCACTATGAGATCACGGCTTATCGTTGCACGGGATGCGGATATCTAGAGTCGTACGCGAAATAAGAAAAAGGCCGTAAAATCGTTCTCGGAAGATTCAGTTCGCCGGGCCGCCGCCTCGGGCGCGCCTTGCGGAGGATTCCTCAAACTCAATTTAGGTTGAAGCCTTCGATTCCGCCGCTATGATCGATGACCTTGTGCCCGCCGGTCACTTTGACGAACAGGCCGAAAGCGTAGTCGCTCTTGAATGGAGTGGTCATCTGGCGCAACGAATCCGCGGAGAGCAGTTTGCCGCCGAACAGGCCGCGCTCCCAGCGCAGCAGATCCTCGGTGGTGGAGTAGAGCGCGCCGGCTGCATGCGGGATGGTCATATCGATATAGCCGGCGTGCACCGGTCCGCCGGCGCCGGGCGCGTACCCTGCGGCGCGATGTTTGATGATGGCGGTATTCGAGTCGTAGCCGGAATCGCGCATGCCCAACGGCGTGAAGATGTTTTCCTGGACAAACGTCGCATACGGCTCGCCGCTGATCTTTTCGATCAAGTAACCGAGCAGCACATAGCCGGAGTTGCTGTAGTTCCACTTTTCGCCGGGCTGGAATTCGAGCGGCTTATCGCGAAAGCGGGCCACCAGTTTCTCCGGCGTGGTGGGCTGCGCTTCCGTGGCGCGGTAATCGGGGAACGAAGTGAAGCTGGGAATCCCGGAGGTGTGCGTGAGCACGTGGAGAATGGTGATCTTGTCCCAAGCGGCGGGAGCATCCGGCATATACGTCTTGACTGGATCGCCGACTCTCAGCTTGCCGCGCTCCTGCAAGAGCAGAATCGAGGCGGCGGTGAACTGCTTCGTGATCGATCCCAGGCGGTACTTGGTATCGGGGTGTTGGGCACCTCCCACTCCAGGTCGGCGAAGCCGTAGCCCTTGCTCAACAGCACGTCGCCGTTGCGCGCCACCAGGACCGAACCCATCAACTGCTTGTTGCTGACGAAGGGCAGGACGGCCTGGTCCAGGCGGCTGGCGATGTCTTGGGCAAAGGACGCGCCGGCGAGGGTGAGGATCAGCAGGAGTCGGGGCAGCATGATCCTATCAGGATAGCGGACAGGCAGCTTCCATATCATTTGTTATGGTCCATCTGGGTTAATGCGCGGCGGCGCGGGGGCCGATTATGTTAGTGGAGGAGTCACTCGCACGCTATGTCGCGCCCGCAGCACCTTGGATTTTGGCTGATAACGAGCCTGCTAAACCTCGTTCTGGCCGGCCCCCTGCCCCTGATCGCACAGCAGCCGACCGAGCAGCAGTTCATCGCTTCGGTAAACACGGCGATTGGCAATCTGGTCGCCACGCTGGGCACGCCCACGCATCCGATCGTCTTCGGCGGGCAGGTGGTGGCCGCCTATGGCACGCGCCTATACAACGAAGACCTGAGTGTCATCCTCGACTATATCGACGGGCTGAAAGCCGCCGGGGTGCAGCGCATCGAGTTCAATCCGGGGGTCTACACGCTGACCAACGCGAGTAATGTCGCCAAGTACGACGCCATTGTCTGGCATATAAGGGAACTGGGCCTCGATTTGGCGATCAACCCGGAGTACGAAACCGGCGAGCCCGCCGTTTCGAGTTTTGCGCAGTTCCAAACCCAGGCCCTGGCTACGTATCAGGAACTCGCCAGCCGCTACCAGCCCGATAACTTCGTGATCGTACACGAGCCCGATACCATGGCCGGACGCATGGGGATTACCACCGGCATCACGGATTGGCACAACTTTATCCTGGCTGCCGCGCCGGTGATCAAGGCGGCTTCGCCGCACACCCGCGTGGGCGCGGGCTGCGTGTATAACACCGTGTTGAGCGACTACAATCACGAGAACAGTTACTTCGCGGACTTCGTTACGATACCGGCGCTGGACTTCATGACCATGGACATCTACAGCACGGATTTCTCGCAATTCTCCCAATGGGCCCAGTTGGCGCAGCAGAACGGAAAAGGGGTGTACATCGAGGAAGTCTGGGCGCCGCATGACGTGCCGGTCCCGCTGCCCGCCAATACTGGCGAGTCGCTGGACGAGCTTTCCATTGTCGGCCCCGCGAATGCGGACTTCATGGCCATGGACATTAACTGGCTGCACGGTATGGCGCTGTTTGCTTCGGCCAACAACATGGAGGCCATGACGCCATTTACGACCGAGACCTTTTTCCTCTACGGTCCGGCGGGATCCGACAAGCCCGACGAAACCAGCTATTGGGATGCGGATGAAACCGCTATTCAGCAAGGGTTGCTGACGGCCACCGCGCAAGGCTATCTGGCCGACAGCCAGCAGATGGGCATCCGGCGGGCCGTCACGGTTTCCGCCGCCAGTTATGCAACCCTGCCGACCGTGTTCGACCCAACCTGCGGGACGGGATCGAATCCTTGCAACGCTCTCAGCGTAGTAGCGCCCGATTCGCTGGCCAGCGCGTTCGGCGCGGATCTGGGGACGAGTTACGTGTTCGATGGTAGTTTCCCAGTCAGCCTGGGTGGCACAACCATGACCCTGGTCGATAGCAGTAACACCTCCTACCCGGTGCAGATGTACTTTGTGGCGCCGGGGCAGGTGAATTATTACGTGCCGGATCAGGCGCAGCTCGGCCCGGCCAGCATCACGATAACCAGCGGAGACGGCACGGTGACCACCGGAACGGTCATGGTGGCGCCGGTGATGCCCGGACTGTTCACGGCCAATACCAGCGGCACGGGTCCGGTATCGGCAATCGCCATATGCGCGGGTGTCTGCGCGGGGTGGCCCAACCAACAAGCGGATGGGCAAGCCTATCAGGATACGTTCACTTGCAGTGCCGCCAGTTGTGCGCCCGTACCCCTGACGATGGCGCCGGGTGACACGGTGGTGCTGGAACTGTTTGGAACCGGCATCCGGCATCTCGCGTCGGCCTCCGCGCTAACGGTCGAAATCAATGGGCAGAATGTGCCTTACCAATATGCCGGCGCGCAAGGCGATACCGGGCTCGACCAGATCAACGTGCAACTGCCGCCAAGCCTGGCGGGCATTGGCCAGGTGAACCTGGTGCTAATCGTGCAGGATACCGTCGACAACGTCACGCTTTCATCCAACACCGTTACGCTGAACATCCAGTAACTTCCGCGCCGCCGGATCTGGCGACAGGCGCTACAGTATCCGGTATGCGAGCACTGGTTCTGTTTTTGATGATTTGCGGCGCGGCTTTTGCCCAGGGCCCCTACCCGTATCCTTTCCAGAATCCCGACCTGTCCGTGGAACAGCGCGTGGACAATATCATCTCGCTGATGACGTTGGACGAGAAGATTTCCTGCCTGGGCACCAATCCCAGTGTGCCGCGGCTGGGCATCAAAGGCACCGGCCATGTGGAAGGCCTCCACGGACTGGCGCTGGGTGGTCCGGGCGGATGGGGCCGGCCGACGCCCATACCCACCACGCAGTTTTCGCAGGCAATCGGCATGGGGCAGACTTGGGACCCGGACCTGATTCGCAAGGCCGGCGGCGTGGAAGGCACGGAGACCCGCTACATCTACCAGAGCAAGCATCGCGGCGGCCTGGTGGTGCGCGCGCCGAATGCCGACTTGGGCCGCGATCCGCGCTGGGGCCGCACGGAGGAGTGCTACGGCGAGGATCCGTTCTTCAACGGCGCCATGGTGACCGCGATGGTGAAGGGCTTGCAAGGGGACGATCCAAAGTACTGGCTGACGGCTTCGCTGATGAAGCATTTCCTGGCCAACAGCAACGAGAACGGTCGCGGCGGATCGTCCTCCGATTTCGACGAGCGCCTGCTGCGCGAATACTATTCCGTGCCGTTCCGCATGGGCGTGCTGGAGGGCGGGTCGCGCGCCTATATGGCGGCGTACAATGCCTGGAATCACATCCCCATGACGGTGAATCCGATACTGCGCTCCATCACCGTGCACGAATGGGGCGTGGACGGCATCATCTGCACGGACGCCGGATCCCTGCGCAACATGATCAACCTGCACAAGTATTATCCGACGTTGAGCCAGGGCGCGGCCGGCGCGGTAAAGGCGGGCATCAACCAGTTTCTGGATCGTTTTCGCCAGCCGGTGGAGGACGCACTCAAGGAGAAGCTGCTTACCGAGGCGGATATCGATGATGTGGTCAAGGGCGAATTCCGTGTAATGATCCGGCTGGGGCTGCTCGATCCTCCGGAGCGCGTGTCGTACTCGAAACTCGTGGGAGAAGAAGACGCCTGGAAAACGCCGGGGCATAAAGAAGTGGCGAAGCAGGTGGCGCTGGAGTCCATCGTGCTGCTGAAGAATTCCGGCGGACTGCTGCCGCTGGATAAGTCGAAGCTGAAGTCCATCGCCGTGATCGGCCCGCGCGCGGACCAGGTGCTGCTCGATTGGTACAGCGGCACTCCGCCTTACACCATCACGCCGCTGGCCGGCATCAAGGCGAAACTCGGCGACACCGTGACGGTGAACTATGCGCCCAACAACGATAATGACGCGGCCGTGAAAGCTGCCAGAGAATCCGACGTGGCGCTGGTGTTTGTGGGGAACCATCCGACCTGCGACGCCGGATGGGAGAAATGTCCCACGCTAAGCGACGGCAAAGAGGCGGTCGACCGGCGCGCCATCGATCTGGAGATGGAAGATCTGGTGAAGGAGGTCTACGCCGCCAATTCCAAGACCGTAATGGTGCTGGTGGCCAGCTTCCCGTTTGCCATCAACTGGAGCCAGGAGAATTTGCCGGCCATCCTGCAAATGACTCACAACGGGCAGGAAATGGGCACAGCCATCGCCGACGCGCTGTTCGGCGATTACAATCCGGGCGGGCGGCTGGTGCAGACGTGGGCCAAGTCGTTGGACCAGATTCCGCCCATGATGGATTACGACATTCGCCACGGACGCACCTATATGTACGTCAAGGGCGATCCGCTTTATCCATTCGGCTATGGGCTGAGTTACACGAACTTCAAGTATTCGAAGCTCAAGGTGACTCCGGGATTCACGGTCAGCGTGGATGTGAAGAACACCGGTGAACGCCAGGGGGATGAAGTGGTCGAACTATATGTGAAGCATCTGAAGTCCGCCGTGGAGCGGCCGGCCAAGGAATTGCGCGGCTTCCGCAGGGTCTCGCTGGCGCCAGGCGAAGTGACGACGGTGCAAATCCCGCTGCCGGAAAAATCCCTGGCTTACTGGGATGCCGATGGGAAGCGTTGGGCTGTGGAGAAGGATGAGGTGGAACTGATGGTGGGCAGTTCGTCGGCGGATGTGAAACTGAGTAAGACGGTCCGGGTAGCGGGCAGTAAGTGATCCTCTAAACGCTCCAAAAGCGGTGGCGATCGGCGAATTTCGGGCATTCCCCGCGTACGCACGCGCGCGCCCTAAGGCATTCTCCCTATCGTGTGTGTATTTTGCGCCACCAAAACCAGCCTTTTCCTCATATGAAATCAGCCGACTGCTTAGATCTTTGCTAGTATGGCTCTAATGCTGGATAACCGCGGGACAATTGCGCAGCGAAGTCCCGTTTTGAAAAGGTACTTCGCGGTGAGAGTTTGGGCGGTGTGCTGGGAAACAGCCGGGATTTTGCCGGCAGGAGGCATGTTTGGTAGGTCCAAAGCGGACGCTGGATTTTGATATCGAAGGGTTTCTCGAAAGCGCCGGGGATAATAGGACTGTCCTCCGCTGCCGCAAGAAGAAAGTGCTTTTCTCGCAGGGCGATCCGGCGGACGCCATTTTTTATGTCCAGAAGGGCCGCGTCAAGCTCACCGTCATCTCTAAACACGGCAAAGAAGCAATCATTGGAATCTTGGGAGCCGGCGACTTTTTCGGCGAGGGGTGCCTGGCGGGACAAGCCGTGCGCATGTCAACCGCCGCGGCTTTGGCCGAGTGCTCGATTCTGCGGCTGGAGAGGGCCGATATAGTCCGTTTACTGCATGACGAACGGTCCTTTGCCGAGGTATTTCTTAGGTATTTGCTGACGCGCAATGTCCGCATTGAAGAGGATCTGATAGACCAGCTCTTCAACTCCAGTGAGAAGCGGCTGGCGCGGGTGCTTCTCCTTCTGGCCAATTTCGGGAAGGAGGCAAAGCCCGAACCGGTAGTTTCGAAGGTCAGCCAGGAGACCCTGGCGGCCATGATCGGCACGACGCGGTCAAGAGTAAACTTCTTCATGAATAGATTCCGTAAGTTGGGCTTCATTGAATATAATGGGGTTCTAAAAGTTAACAGTTCGCTCCTGACGGTCGTTTTACACGATTAATCATTCTGTTTTATGTGTTAACCCGCACCGCCGTCGCCTTGTCCGTTCCAAGAAACCACAAAACCTGCGCATATTTGAACAGTTTAATGCCACTTATTGGCTTTATTATTTGATTTATTGGTGCTTGAATTATCCATTTCAGGACCGGAGGACAAGCTATGAAGAACTTTATGTTTCTAACGTTGACTGCTTTAATATCGGGAGCGCCTGCCTTTGCGGGTTTTCTTGGCACGGCGGAGACCTTTGCCGTGCTGGGCGCTTCGACGGTGACCAACACCGGCGCGACTCAGATCAGGGGAAATCTGGGTGTCAGCCCCGGCACCGCTATCGTCGGCTTCCCTCCGGGAATCATGGAGGTCGGTGTAATGCACTCGGCCGATGCGGTGGCGGCGCAGGCTCAGGCCGACCTCACGACCGCATACAACAAGGCCGCGGCGATGCCATGCACATTCAACATGACGGGACAGGATCTGGGGGGTCTTACGCTTTCCCCTGGCGTCTATTGTTTTGACTCGTCCGCGCAATTGACGGGCGCCCTGGTTCTCGACTTCGGGGGCATATCTAAAGCGAGCTTCGTCTTCCAGATCGGGAGCACGCTCACGACCGCAAGCAGCTCGACGGTTTCGCTGGAAAACTGCGTGCAGAATTGCGAGATAATCTGGCAGGTCGGCAGTTCTGCCACTCTTGGAACATACAGCACGTTCAGCGGCGATATTCTGGCAAATGCCAGCATCACGATTACCACGGGCGTGGACATATGCGGCAGGGCGCTGGCGGAAACCGGCGCGGTGACCATGGATACCGATAAAGTCTTTTTTATGGGCACCCTAACTCCTCCGGCGGCGACCATGGTGACAGGTCATGGGCAGATCGCAGTGCCTGAGCCAGACTCCGCCGACCCGCGTGCCACCGGCGCAGGCAGAGCGACATTCGCCTTTATCGCCGCTCCAGCCGGGCAAGGCACTTTCTTCAACTATCTCAATTCCGTCACGGGCGTTCGTGTTTATGGACTGATCGACAAGGTCGAAATAATCGCGATGCGGCGAGACGGGTCGGCGAAGACGGTCCGGCTCTCAGGCGCCTGCCACGCCAGTTTGCCGCAATGCTCCTTTTCCGCAACGGTCGAGAGATCCGAGGATCCCGGCGGAACCGACCAGTTCGGTGTCACGATCGCGGGTCGCGTGGCGGAAGAAAGGTCGCCGCGCCTCACGAGCAGCGGGCAGATACAGCTTCATTAGCAGATCCTTTCCGGGAAGCGGGCAGCGCTGGGAACCTGGCCTGGTAAGCCTTTGGTTTGCCGGGGGATGCGATATCGAAAATGGGGTGGATGCTTCAGACGACGCCAGTTGGTCTCTTCTCGGTTTTCGAGCAGCTAATTCGCATCGCCTCGCTCGTCAACCAAGGCGGCCAGGATGATCCCGGCGAAGGGTCTGCCGATCGCAGGCCCCGGCTCTTGTTGCGGACCGCGCATCACGCCGTATTCGAGCGATGGCTGTATCTTAAATTCCGGGACAAAATAGCAGATCTGGACGCTTGTGCGGCGGACCAGGGCGGATCTTCACTAGAAATTGTTCGTTACTGGATTCAGCCGCGCCGTCAGCAAAGGCTGATCCCGCCGGGAGCACTGCGGTCTCAACGAGACCTGTTCGATTTGGAATTCGAAATTCTGCTGCCGATCGTGGCCGCGAACTCGGATACGGAGTCAAGCTCTTTCATAAGAGAGGTGGCATAGTGAGTGACTTACACTGCCGCCAGAACCTGCTCGGCATGCCCCTCGGGCTTGACCTTTGAAAATATCTTCGCGATCTTGCCCTGCTCGTCGATGATGAACGTCGTGCGCTCGATGCCCATCACCTTCTTGCCGTACATGTTCTTCTCTTTCCACACGCCGTAATCCTGCACGGCCTGGTGGTCGACGTCGCACAGCAGCGTAAACGGCAGGTGCTGCTTTTCCTTGAAGCCGGTCTGGGCCTTGGGCGTATCTTTCGAAATGCCCAGCACCACCACACCCTTCTTTTCGAACTTCTTATAAGTGTCGCGAAACTCGCAGGCTTCCACCGTGCAGCCCGGGGTGCTGGCTTTGGGGTAGAAGAACAGCACCACCTTCGTGCCGCGCAGGGCTTTTAAATCGAACGGTTCACCGGCATCGGTTTCCAGCTTGATATCGGGAGCTTTGTCGCCTTCTTTGATCATGAGTTTAGTCTCTTCCGCAACCTGTCATTCACGGCTCCGGGATTGGCCTGCCCGCGAGAGGCTTTCATCACCTGCCCTACCAGGAATCCGAGCACCGTGGTCTTGCCGCTTTTGTATTGCTCCACTTGCTTGGGGTTTTGCTCCAGCACCGCGTCGATCAGTTTCTCGATCGCGCCCGTGTCGCTGATCTGCTTCAGCCCTTCGCGTTCGATGATCGCCGGCGCGGCCTCGCTGCCCGAAAACATCTTGGCGAAGACTTCCTTGCCAATCTTGCCGGAGATTGCGCCCTCTCGGATCAGCGCCACCAATTCGCCCAGTTGCTCGGCCGTGACAGGCGACTCCGCGATTTCCTTTCCCTCTGCATGGAGCGCACCCATCAGGTCGCCCATCACCCAGTTGGCGGCCATCTTCGCATCGCCCGAGCGCGCGGCCGCCTGCTCGAAATACTCGGCGATGGCGCGGCTGGCGGTCAGCACGTTGGCATCGTACTCGCTTAAGCCGTAGCTAGCCTTGAAACGCGTCCGCTTGCGCGCGGGCAGTTCGGGCATCGCGCCGCGGATCTCCTCCAGCATGGCTTCTGAGATGCGCAGGGGCGCCAGATCCGGCTCCGGAAAATAGCGGTAATCGTGGGCGTGTTCCTTGCTGCGCATTGCCGCAGTCTCGCCGGTGCCGGGATTGAACAGGCGGGTCTCCTGCTGGATCGTGCCGCCGCTTTCCAGGATGCCGACCTGACGCGCGATCTCGTGGTCCAATGCCAGTTTCAGAAAACGGAACGAATTCAGGTTCTTCACTTCGGCCTTGGTGCCGAAACGCTCCGCCCCTTTCCGCCGCACGGAGACGTTGGCATCGCAGCGCAGGTGGCCTTTCTCCATATCGCAGGTGGAGACGTTCAGGAATTCCATGGTCTGCTTCAGTTCGGTCAGGAAATCGTAGGCTTCCTGGGAACCGCGCATGTCCGGCTCGGTGACGATTTCGATCAGAGGCGTTCCGGAGCGGTTCAGATCCACATAGCTATAGCGGTCGGAGTCGCGGAAGCCGTCGTGGATACTCTTGCCAGCATCGTCTTCCATGTGCACGCGCGTAATGCCAATCCGCTTGGGCGCGCCCTCGACGGCGACATCCAGCCAGCCGTGCTCGGCCAGCGGCTCCTCGTATTGCGAGATCTGGTAGCCCTTGGGCAGGTCCGGATAGAAGTAGTTCTTGCGCGCGAATCGCGAAACTGGGCGCACCTGGCAATTGAGCGCCAGGGCCGCCTTGATGGCTAGGTGCACTGCCGCGGCGTTCAAGACCGGCAGCGCGCCAGGCAGGCCCAGACACACCGGACATACGTTGCTGTTCGGCTGCGCGCCGAAGCTGGTGGGGCAGCCGCAGAAGATTTTGGTCGCGGTGGAAAGCTGGACATGCACTTCCAGACCGATGACCGGCTCGTATTGAGCGATAGCATCCGGTCCCGCCAGGTCCGCAATCAGCGATGACATGAACCTTTATTATGGCGCAGCGACTGTCAGCGTGACACCCGACTGTGCGGAGATGTTGCCGATCTGCACCACCATCGGCACGCTGGGGCCGGGTGTGACGCCCGGGGGAACCTGGGCGTTGATCTGAAATACTCCCGAGACCAGGCCGGGCGCGCCTCCCGCATAATTGACGGTAGCCGGCAGGCCTCCTATCGTCACCGATACGTTGGCCGTAACGTAAGGCAGGGAACTGCCCACCAGCAAGCCATCCAGGCTGGCCGGATTGGTCACTCCCGCGCCGGTGCCGAAGATGCTGACATAATCGCCGGGCGCGGCGGGATGCGCGGCCGAGTTGACGGTCTCGTCGGCGGCATTCAAAATTGCACCCTGCCCCGCGCCGGAAGCGCCGGCAGTGAACACACCGGGCGCGGTGGCCGAAACCGGCAACGAGATCGGCGCGGAAAGTGCGCCTAAATATTCCACTTGCAACATGGTGGACGGTTGGCCGGCCACGGAAAACGGCACGATCGCGTTGATCTGTCCGGCGGAGGCATAAGTGAGCGCGGCCGGTACGCCGTCAAAAAGCACGTGCACGCCCGCCAGCGCATTGGAGACCAGCACGGGATTCGTAAGCTCCAGCGTAGCTCCCGCTGCCGGGCCGAGCGCCGTTCCGAAGAGCGACACAATTTCTCCCGGCGCCACGGCGCCGGTGGCGAAGCTCGCGGCATTGGTCACACCGGCCGCGGGCAGCACCGGTTGCGCATTGGACAAACGCAGCAGCGCCGCGCCATAGCCCGGCAGTGTGACTTGCATTTGCGCGGCCGGGCTAACCGATTGTGGCACGGGCCCGGTCTGCGGCGTCGACGCATCCAGCGTCACCAGCGTGGCCGTGCTAAACGTGCCCAGCGCCGAGAGATCCAGCGCAAAGGTGCGCGGGAGGCCGGCGCCGTTGTTGTCTATCGAGCCATGCAACGCGTAGTTGGACATCAGAATCACGACGGAGCCGTCCACGTTGCGCAGGGCCATGGTCTGATTGTCGAGCACCAGTCCACCGCTGCCCTCCCAGCCGTTTGGGTAGTCCGCCGCGCAGCATCCGGTGGCCGTGGTCTGCAGGATATCCTGACCCGGGGGCGAAGGCAGCCAGTGCGACAGGTAATAATCCACCCAGTAGCTGAAAAACGGATTCCCCGAAGTATCCACTTCGCCATACTGCTGATCCGTGCCGAAGGCCCAGTGATACAGCGCTTGCGCTCCCGCCGCGCCCAGTTGCTGGAACACCAGCGAACGCCAGGCGGCGAAGAAGGGGCTGGTGCCGCGCGTATCCAGCACGAACGGCAGAGGCGCGTTGCAGGCGCTGATGCCGTTACCGATGTCGTAGTCGGCGTTCACGTTGTTTTCGGTGACCCACACAGGCACGTTGGCCAGCGCCGGATTGGCCGCCATTTCCGAGTACATGGTCTGGACTTCGCCCGCAAATCCGGGTATGGTCGAAAACAGGCTCTGGTCGAGACTTGTCTGGTCGCACGTCGAATAAAAATGCTTGGCGACCACATCCACGCGCGCGTTGACGCCGGCGACAAAGATTGGCATGTATCCCTCGGCGCCGCCCGCCAATTCCACGGCCACGAATTTGATGTTCGGGTCAACCTGCGCCATGGCCGGCACCGTGGTGTTATACAGCGTGACGTACTCCGACGCGGAGACACCGTTACCGTCCGGTTCGTTGAAGATGCCCCACCAAGTCACCGGGTAGGGGGTGGGATTCTGATAATGCGTCCCGCCAACGTCAAATCCTCCGGTGTTGTAATAGCGCACCAGGTTGGCGCTCATCTGGGCGAAAGCGGGGATGCTGGTGGATAGAATATTGCCGCCGGCGCTGCTGAGAAACGCCGGCGCCGTGCCGATCTGAAACTCCGGGCTGTGATCGCCAGTCGACTGGATGGGGGGCAGCATGGTGTTGAGTTCGGTGAAATCCCAGGAGCCGGCGGCCGTCTGCGGAATGCCGTCCGAGACAACCTGCACGCGCGTGTGCCAGGGATACAAGCTGGTGAGATTCGACGGGGCGTTGGTCGCACCGCCGAAGAATTGATAATCCCAGCCGGCCAATTGGAATGAGGTGGACATGGCCAGTTGCAGACGGCCGTTCACGCCGACCTGTGCGTTGACCTGGTTGCTTACCTGGACGTTAACAGTGGTGGATTGGGCTGTCGCGGCGGCAACGGCGACTAACCCGAAGAAGAGGATGGGTGCAATCTTCATGGATGGCTCTTTTCCACCCATAGTGTATGTCAAAGCCTGGAGACGCGCTTGGGCACGCGGCCCGTTCACCGCACGGCGACGGTGACACCGGCCTGTGAAGCCGCCGTACCGATCGAGACCTGTAGCGGGATGTCCGGGCCAGGCGTCACATCTTGCGGCACCTGCGCGTTGATCTGCAGCACACCGGAGACCAATCCCGGAGCCGCCCCGGCGTAACCGACTTGGCAGGGTATGCCACCGATGGTTACCGAGACAGCGCCGCTCGGCTGGTAGGAAGGCCCGGCGGGCACAAGACCGTCGACGCCGGACGGATTGGTGGCCCCGCCGCCAGTCGCGAAAATGGCCACGAACCCACCGCGCGCGACGGGTAGGGCAGCCGAGTTCACGCTGAAGTCCGATGCATTCAGGATGGCGCCCTGCCCTGCTCCGGAAGTGCTCAATGTGAAGATTCCCGGCGCCGCCGCGGTAACCGGCAACATCACTGGGGCCGACCGCACACCCAGGTATTCCACCTGTACCTGCGTGCTGGACTCGCCGGCCACCGCGTAAGGAACCACCGCGTTAATCTGGTCCGCGGAGGCGTAGAGCACCGGGGCCGGCACGCCGTCAAATAAAACGTGCACGCCGGCGAGCGCGTTGGCCACCAGGCGCGGATTCGTCAGCGTAAGAGAGGCGGGAGAAGGAGGTCCAATGGCAGTCCCGAATAAAGACACCACCTCTCCCGGCGACACGCCGCCGGATGCATAGCTCGCCGCATTGACGATGCCTGCCGCGGGCAATACCGGCGCATCGTTGGCCAGCCGCAGAAACGCCGCTCCGTAACCTTCCATGACCACTTCCATTTGTGCCGCGGGCGTCAGCGACTGCGGCGCCGGGCCGGCCGACGGCGTATCTGCGTCGAGCTGGATCAGCGTGGCCGACGAAAAGGCCCCTAGCGCCGAGAGGTTCAATTCAAAATCGCGGATGGTGCCGGGCCCGTTATTATCGCTAGCGGAGTTCACGGCGTGATTTGACATCAGAATCACCACCGAGCCATCCGGGTTGCGAACCGCCATGGTATCGGTGTCGAGGCCCAGGGAGTTGCCGCCGTTGTAGATCCACAGACAGCAGCCCACTTGTGTGGTCTGCAGAATGTCTTGTCCCGGAGGCGAAGGCAGCCAGTGAGACAGGTAGTAATCCACCCAGTAACTCAAGTAGGGGTTGCCCGAGCCATCCACCTCGCCATACTGCTGATCCGTGCCGAACGACCAGTGATACAGTGCCTGCACGCCGGCCTCGCCGAGCTGCTCGAATACCAAGGTGCGCCACGCCGCGAAGAACGGGCTGGTGCCGCGATCGTCGGTTACAAAGGTCTGCCCCGGATTGCAGGCGCTGGCGCCGTCGCTCAGCGCGTAGTCCGCGTTCACATTGTTCTCCGTGACCCAGACCGGCACGCCGGCCAGCGCCGGATTGGTGGCTAACTGCGCATATATGTTTTGTACTTCGCTTACGAAGCCGGGCACTGTGGCAAATAACGCCGCGTCGCTATCTTTTTGGTTGCAGGTGGAATAGAAATGCGTGGCCAGCACATCCACGGGCGCGGTCACTCCGGAGACGAATGCGGGCAGGTAGGTTTCGGCTTGTGTGCCGTAATCGGAAAGCTCCACTGCCAGAAACTTGATCGATGGGTCCACCTGCGCCATGGCGGGCACGACCGTATTGTACAGATCCGTGTACTGCTGCGCGGTCAGGCCATTGCCGTTTGGTTCGTTGAAAATTCCCCACCAGGTGACAGGATACGGTGTGGGATTCTGGTAGACAGAGCCAGCGCTGCTGAAGCCGCCGGTGTTGTAATATTGCACCAGACTGGCGCTCATCTGCGCGAAGGCCGCGAAGCTGGTGGGCAGGATGTAGCCGTTCGCGTCGCTGAGGTACGCGGGCGCCGTGGCGATTTGCAGCTCGGGGCTGTGATCGCCGGTGGCTTCGACTGGCGTAAACATGGCGTTGATCTCGGTGAAATCCCAGGTGTTCGGAGCGGTCAGCGGAATACCGGTATTGATCACCTGCACGCGTGTATGCCATGGGTCGAGGTTGCCCAGAGGCGTGGCCGCGCTGGGAGTAATCTGAAAAAACTGGTAGCTCCAGGGCGCCAGTTGAAACGATGTGGACATGGGCAACTGCAGGTTTCCGTGCACGCCGGCCTGCGGGTTTACCTGGTTGCTGACCAGCACGTTGACCGTCACCGAGCTCGCCGCGAACAGGATTGTGCCCGATAGGATCAGAATGCAGATTGGCTTCATTGATGACCTGACTTAAGTCCTAAAACAGAAGGTGGAAGACGCCGCGATTCGGTTACTTCAATGAGTACCGGTCAGGCGCGCCACGCGTCCATTCGGGCCCGCGGCCCACGCGATGCCGTGGGGGGAGACGCCGATGGCGTTGTAAGCGCCGCTGTCGAATGACTTCCAGGTCAAGCCATCGTCGCGCGAAATGTCGGAACCGGACGTTCCGGTTGCGATCCAGGCTTTGGGACCGGTGAGATACGCCACGGCCGATCGATAGCCGGCCGGTGGTGTGCCCGAAGGCGCGCTCCAGGTAAATCCGCCGTCGGTGGTAATGGCCAGGTTGCCGGAACCGTCAGCCGGCTTGCCATAGTCTCCGCCTACCGCGATACCGCGCATGGGTGTGTCGAAAAACAACGAAAAGATGCCTGCTCCCGCGCCATCGTGCCGCAGCGGCGTGCCGACTGCAACCCAATTCACGCCGTTGTCGCTCGAGCGAAACACGCGGGCACCCGAAGGCCCGCCGGTGCCGAACCAGGCCTCCTGTGAACCGCGAACCACCAGGCACGAGTTGCTGGCCGCAAATGCGCCTTCGCCTTTCCGGGCGGGGGGAGTCTTTTGCCGGCTCCAGGTTCGTCCCCCGTCGCTGGTGGTAAGCACCACGAACTGTCCGCTTACCGGATCTCCTAAGACCATGCCGCGGTTAGCGTCGCGAAATGCGATGGCATCCAGAAAGCCATCGGAATCGGGGTTGGTGAACAGGAGCGACCAGTGCGCACCGCCGTCAGCCGTTTTGTAGATGCGCGACTTGTCGCCCGGACCGCTGCTTAGCAGCCAGGCGATCTGGCTATCGATTGCCTGCACGCCGCGGAAATCCAGATCACCGGCGCCCGGCAGCACGGCGGCGTGCCAGGCCGCACCGCCATCCACGGTGCGGAGCCATGTGCCTCCGGCGCCGCTGGCCCAAATCACCGAATCACTAACGGCACTAATACCGCGCAGTGACATCTTCGTGCCGCTGGTCTGCGCGACCCATGTTTGTGCCGGCGCGCCGGACAGGCAGGCCAGTGAAGCAGCAAGCGCAATGTAATGACGCAAGCATTCCTCCAGCCCGTTAGAATAATGCAAATTAACCTACCGGATTCTGGGCCGCTGGTTTATGCTCATCATTAAGGAGAGAAAGTACGCTGTTCCGGATGTTAGCGCACGCGAGCCTGGCGGTTCAGACGGCGTTTTCGTGTCTGTTAGTCTGCCTGATCGAGTTCTACTACCGCCGTGTGGCGCGCGAAGCCTGGCTGCGCTGGTTCGTGTGGGTCTGGGTAGCGCAGGCCTTTTATGTGGCGTCGCTTTGGGTGGTGCTCGATAACCCATCCGGCGGAATGCTTTTGCGCGCGTCGGCCGCGCTTTTTGGATTTCTGGCGCCGCCGACGATCGCCCTGACCAGCATGACGCTTTGGCGCGGACGCCGGCCATCCAGCGTTTGGATCGCGGGGTGGTACGCGGTGGGCATGATCCTGGCGGGTATCACGTTCTTTGTCTCTCTCCCCTATCCACTTGACGGCCCGGACTCTTTAAGCATCCACAACATCCCCCGGTACGTATTCTACGGTCTGGCGAGTCTGCTCGCCGCGGTGGCTTTCGCCAGGTATGGGCGCCAGCGAAAGCTGACCGGATCGTTGATCACCGCCAGCGCCTGGGGCTTTTATGCGCTGCTCAATCTGGCCCGCGCCTGGCGATGGTACTACTCGCCGGCATGGGCTTTGCGCGGCGCCGAGAACCGTCCGGAGCTGATCGAATTCGCGCTGATCATTTTTATTACTAATTCCGTAGTCTGGATTGTGATGAGCATGGGTGTGGGACTGCTGCTAACCGAAAATGCGGAACGTTCGGAGCGGCGCGCGCACGATGCATTGCGGGACCTGGAAGCCGCGCAGGCTGAACGAAGCCGGCTGGCCCGCCTGGTGGAGCGCAGCCGGGACGCCATCCTGGTGGTGGCCGAGGGGCAAGTCTGTTATTTGAATGATGCCTCCGCCAGGCTACTGGGTTTTACGGCGGACCAGATTCCGTCGCTGCTGATGCGATCGGTGGACGAGGTTTGTGGCATCCGCGGCGAAGATCCCATGCGCACCCAAATGAATGCGGCCATTGGTGCGCAGGGCGTTTGGGAAGGGCAGTCGGAGTGGTTGAACCGCACTACCGGCGAGCGCATTCCGGTACTGGTCGGCGCCGTCACCATGGAAGCGCGGGAGGGCGCAGCGCCTTCCGTCGGACTGATCGGCCGCGACTTAAGGGAGCGGCTCCGGCTGGAGGATGATTTGCGCCAAGCCCAGCGGCAGGAAGCGCTGGGACGCCTGGCGGGAGGTATCGCGCACGACTTCAATAATCTGCTGACGGTCATGATGGGCTACTCATCGCTGGTTCTGCAGGAAGAATTGAGCGAGCCGCTGCGGCAGAATATCGGCGAGATCCTGACGGCCGCACGGCGGGCCGCGGCCATCACCGACCGGTTGCGGGCGTTCGGGAGGCGGCAAGCCCTGCACGCGAAGGTCTTCGATCTGAATGCCATGGTGGATTCCATGCGCGGCGGCCTGCAAAAGCTGGTGGAAGGGGATGCGCATCTCAGCTATGAACTGAACCCCGCACCACTACCGGTACGGGCCGATTCGGCTCAAATCGAACAGGTATTAATGAATCTGGTGCTGAATGCCCGGCAGTCGATCGCTGGACCCGGCCGCATCGTGGTGCGCACGGCGCGGGTCGACCCTAAGGACGCTTCTACGGATGACGGACGCGAGTTCGTGAAGATCGAAGTGGAAGACACGGGTTCGGGTATCGAACCGGAGGTGCTGGAGCACATCTTCGATCCCTACTTCACTACCCGCTCGGCTGGCACCGGGCTGGGGCTATCGATGGCGTATGGCATCGTCAAGCAAAGCCAGGGGCAGATGCGGGTGGCCAGCCGTCCTGGGCGCGGCAGCGTGTTCTCCGTGCTGCTGCCGGTGAGCGCGCCGGAGGAGTTGGACGCACAGGCCGGAGATTCGACCCCCAGCGCCGTCGTGGTTGAGGGCGGCGAAGGCGTGATGATCGTGGATGACCGGCCCGAGGTGACGGCGTTTGTATCCGCGTGCCTCCGGCGCTACGGTTATCACACGATCGTTTATACCGACTCGGAAATCGCGCTGTCTGCCGTGCGCCAAGGGTCCGCGTCGCCGCATTTAGTGATTCGCGATGTCATGATGCCCGGCATGCCGCTGCAAGAGTTCGCTGCCCGCCTGCGCGACCTGTTGCCGGGCGTGCCAATGGTGTTTATGTCCGGCCTTCCGGAAGCGGACCTTGCGCCGTTGCTCGGGGGCTCGGCCGGGTATTTCATCTCGAAGCCGTTTACCCCCGAGCAGCTTGCGGCGCTGGTGCGGCGGGTGCTGGACGCGGCCGCCATCCTGGCGGCGAAGTGAGTCGGTGGTCGGCCACGCGATAAGCGTAGCTGCTGCCCGGGCGCACGGGATGCTCCGGATAGGGCGCCGACGGATCGAAGGTCACGAATCGGTGGTTCATCTCGACCACGGCCGCTTTGCCTCCGATTGGGCTGCGATACGTTCCGGCGAATCGGCTCCATGACAACACGATCACGCCCACCTTAGGTTCCATTTGGATGTAAGTATGGGTCTTGTAGCCGAAACACCGCGAACCGATGGCGTTGCCGGCCTGCCAGGCGTCCACGGACATCTTGGCGCGCGTGCCGTCGGGCATGCGCGCACCGTAGCCGGTGGCAAGGCCCTCACATCGCGATCCACGCTCGAAGCCGTCATTCCCAGAGGGTCAAAGATATGATTCTGTACGTATGCGGACCACCTTTCTCCGGAGACGGCTTCCACCGCCATGCCGGCGACGAACTGCCGGCCGGAGACCACGCCCACGGCGATTCCAGGGAGATTCAAATAGGCGATCTGGCCACGAATCCAAGCCGTGAACAAGCGTTCCGCGCCTTGGACGTCGGGGGCGTCCGTGAGCGCGCCTGAAGAACAGAGTGGGCACGTGAGAATCACGAAAATGGCAAAGGTCCGCCTGACCATTCCAGCGATGCTGGCGCAGGTCGCGGCGTCCGAACGGCGCCGGTTCGCGCCGCAGGTTCGTCACTCACCGGTCTTGCGCGTAGATTTGCCGAAAAACACAGGACTTAGGTGGACTTTCCAGATACTCTGCGATCAGGGGAGAGCCGACATGTCATACCGCGACCACACCACCTGGCAGCGCCAGCCGGAGCCGAATGGCGGCAACATCAGCCCAGGCCTGATCTTCGGGCTGGCCATCATCGCCGTGGGCGTTCTGTTTCTCTTAGGCAATTTTGGCGTGCCTGTCGGTTTCCTGTGGGAATACTGGCCGGTGACCCTGATCGCCGTCGGCCTTGCCAAACTGGTGGATTCGCGGGACACATCCGGGCGTACGGCGGGAGCGATCCTCATGCTGGTGGGGCTGGTGCTGATTGCCGACAAGATCCATCTGCCGTTTCTGAGAGACAAGAATCTCTGGGATCTGTGGCCGCTGGCCATCATCGTATTCGGCTTCATGATGCTGTGGGGCGCGCTGGAAGGCAAGGGTATGGTGGCCGGCACTCCGTGGCGCACCCCTTCCGCGCCTGGCAGCGTCAGTATGTTCTCGATTTTCGGCGGCAGCAACCGCAAAGTGAGCGGTGATTTCAAGGGCGCCGACCTGGTAGCCATTTTTGGAGGCGGAGGGCTGGACCTGCGGTACGCCACCATGTCGGCGGATGAGGCGGTGGTGAATGTCAATGCCATTTTTGGCGGCTTCGAGATCCGGGCGCCCGACAATTGGCAGGTGCAAGTGCAGGTGTCCGGCATCTTTGGCGGACATGAGGACAAAACGCATCAGCCGGATCCGAATCTGGTGCCCAATCCCAAGCGGTTGCTGATTCGCGGAGCTACGATTTTCGGGGGCTTGGGCGTCAAGAACTGAGGCGCCGGAATGCATCCCCTATTAGTTTCCGGCGCGGCACTGGCGATCTACATGGCTGGGTGGGTGCCGCTGGCGGCGCTGCTCATCTACGTTCTGGAAGCCTCCGGCAGCCTGGGTTGGGAAGCCAGCGCGGCGATCGTGCTGCCGGCGTGCCTGGTTTATGCCTTCGTATGCCTGTCGCCCTGGTACGTGGTGCGCATGACGCCGCTGCGCGCGGGCTCCGTCGTGCGCATTCTGACGACGAACTTCGGCGCGGCTATCGGCGGCAGCATTCTGCTGCTGGCCGTCGCGCGCGGTATGGCGGTGCTGCTCTCGCGATTCAGCCCCTTTCCGGATGTGGATCAGCGCTTCCGTCCGCATGCACCGCTGGTGTTCGGCATGGGAGTGCTGCTGTATCTGCTTTCCGCCGGCATGCATTACGCCATGGCTTCGGCGGAAGAGTCCAAGGAAGCGCTCAATCGCGAAATGCAGGCGCTGGTGACGGCCCGGGATGCGGAGTTGAAAGCCCTGAAGGCCCAAATCAATCCACACTTCCTTTTCAATAGCCTGAACTCCATCAGCGCCCTGGCGGGGATCGACGCGGCGCGGGCGCGCGAGATGTGCGTCATGCTATCGGACTTCCTGCGCAGCAGCCTGCGCATGGGAGAGCGCGAGAACGTTCCGCTGCGCGAGGAACTGGCCTTGGCGCAGAACTACTTGGGAGTGGAACAGGTGCGTTTCGGCGGCCGTCTGCGCGTGGAGCGCGAGATCGCCGCGGACTGCGAAGAGAGCCTCGTCCCGCCGCTGCTGCTGCAGCCGCTGGTGGAAAATGCGGTGAAGCACGGCATCGCCAGCATGGTGGACGGAGGCGCCGTTCGCCTATCGGCCTGGCGCCGGGAGAACGCGCTGCACCTGCGAGTGGAAAATCCGTTCGATGCGGAGGGCAGCACGGCGCGCCGCAATGGATTGGGATTGCAGATTGTAAAGCGGCGTTTGCTGGCGCGCTATGGCGATCGTGCGGACATGGCCATTACCACCGGCGAGAACCACTACCGGGTGGAGATCCTGCTGCCGTTTGAGACCGCCTGACTCCCGCTATTGCTGCCGAAGCGCGCACGCGGGGTCCACGCGCAATGCGCGCCGGGCGGGCACTAACGCTGCCACCGCTACGGTGACCACAAAAATCGCGATGGCCGTCAGGTACGTCACCGGATCCAGATGGCTGATCCCGTAGAGCATCCCGCGCAGCAATTGCGAAAGGGCGGCCGCCCCCGCTACGCCCACCAGCAATCCAGCGCTGATAGGCAACGCGAATTGCCGCAGCACTCCCGTCAATATCTGCGCCGGCGGCGCGCCTAGGGCGATGCGTATGCCGATCTCCTTGGTGCGCTGCGAAACCGCGTAAGCCACCACGCCCACGATGCCCAGGCAGGCCAGCAGATGCGCGATGAAGCCTAAGATGCTTACGGCCAGCGCGCTCGATTCGGCCCCCTGCAGCTTCCGGCTGAAGCCGCTCTTCAAAAGCCGCACCTCCGGAAACGTGCGCGGGTCCACGGCTTTGGCGGTCGACGCCAGGGATCGCGCCAGCGCCTCCGGGGCGCCGTAGGTCTTCACCAGCATGAACAGGCGCGGCAAGTCGTCATTCTCGATGGGGAAATACACTTCCAATGAATCGGAATCTTCGAGTTTGACGGTGCGCGCATTGCCGGCGATTCCTACTACGGTGGAATCTCCATCTATCGTAAACTTCTTCCCTAGCGGATCCTGGCCTGGCCAGGCACGCCGCGCCATCGACTCGCTGATAATCAACGCGTGCGTCTCTCCGGGCGCGAGATTGCGGCCGCGCAGCAGCGGAATGCGCAGGGTTGCGAAGAACTGCGGATCCACGTGATTGATCTGCATATCCAAACGGTGGCCGTTAATCGTGAGCCCCGCGCCGATCGAGAGGGTCCCCAAAGGCGGCACCAGCACCAGCGAAGTGGATTCGACGCCCGGCAGAGCGCGCAGTCGCTCTTGCAGCGTTTCCAGGTATACGCGTGCCGCGGCGGGTGAATAGCCGTGCCGGCCCAGCCCGGGGTCAATCGAAATCACCTTTCGATAATCGAAGCCGGGATTGCCGGACATGGCATGGTCCAGGGCGCGGCCCAGTAGCCCGGCCACGATCAGCAGAACGCAGCTTGCCGCTACTTGCGCGCCCACCAGGAACTGGCGCGCGATGGTAGCGCGATGGCGCTGGCGCACCAGTTGCAGCGCGGGTGTCAGTCCGAACAGGATCGCGGAAGCGAATCCCGCCCCCAAGGCAAAGACAACCACACGCCAATCCGGCGCCAGATCGAGCCACAGCGGCATATTAGTGAGCACCATCAGGCTGCGTAGCACCGCGTAACCCACCGCCAGCCCTGCCGCGCATCCCGCCAGCGCCAGCACCAGGCTCTCGGTAAACAACTGCCGTATCAATCGGCCGCGGCCCGCGCCCACCGATACGCGAATCGCGATCTCCCGCTCCCGCGATACGCCGCGCGCCAGCAGCAGGCTGCCCAGATTGCCGCAAGCCACCGCCAGGATCAGCAACCCCAAAGTGCCTATCAGGATAAAAATGGGATACAGTTCGTTGTGGCGTTCCGATCCGGTGCCCTGCCGGTCGCCCATCATCGCGCCCGTCACGTAGCCGCCGGGCTCGCTGGGCAGGCTCTCCTTCTGCCAGGTCTGGCTGGGGTGCTGCTTGTGAAACTCGGCCGCCAGCAGCTTCAGTTCATCCTCAGCCGCTTTCGGACCTAGCCCCGGCTGCAGCCTGCCCCACATGCGCACTCCGCCCGTATCGGCTACGGCATCCATCAGCAACTGGCTTCCCGTTGCAAAATAAGGTTGCAGAGTAATCGGCGCCCACAGCGCCGCATCGTTCACACTGAGTCCGTTGAAATCGGCAGAAGCCACGCCGCTCACCGTAGCGGGCTTACCGTTCACGTGAATGCTCTTGCCCACGATCGATGGATCGCCGCCAAAGTGGCGCTGCCAGAACGCGTACCCGATCACTACTTGCGGGGCTCGGTCGCCCGGCCCGAAGAAACTCCCCATGGCCGGCGTCGCGCCCAGCTCCGTGAAGAAGTTATCCGTAACAAAGCCGGCCTCCACCTGCTGGTCTTCACCTTCCACGGCGATTTTGGTGTAACTCAACGCCAGGACGGCCGACAGCGTACGCGAATGCTCGCGAAAGAAAACAACCTCCGGATAGGGCAACGCGAATGCGTAGTTTTCCTGCGCGCGGCGATGGAATCGCAGCAGGGTAGCAGGGTCGCGCACGTTGAGCGGCCGCAAAACAACCAAATCGAAGAAGCCGAACACGGCTACGTTGACGCCGATGCCCACGGCCAGCATGAGTATGGCGACCAGCGTGAAGCCCGGCGACCGCCGCAACATGCGCCCGGCATAGCGCAAATCCTGAAAGAAGCGGTCAATCCAGGTCCAGCCCCAGGCATCGCGGGCTTGTTCGCGAAGTTGCAGGGTGCGGGGCATCGGCCTCCCGGCCCGTTCCGCCATCTGGCGATGGAATTCCAGATCGTCGGCCAGTTCGCGATCGAAGCGTCGGCGGAAGAGCAGATAGTGGAGGCGGCGCAAGAATTCGTGCATGGGTTCCTCAAGCGCCGCGCAAGACGGCCTGGATAGCTTCGTTTACGCGGCCGTATTCCGATCGCTCGGCGCCCAGTTGCTTGCGGCCGGCCGGAGTGAGCCGGTAAAACCGCACCTTGCGATTGGTTTCGGAGACTCCCCACTCGGCGGTTACCCAGCCTTTGAGCAGAATTCTCTGCAGGGCGGGATAGAGCGAGCCTTCCTCTACGTGCAGCACTTCCGAGGAAAGGACGTGGATCCGCTGCGCGATGGCGTAGCCGTGCAGCGCGCCGGATTGCAGCACGCGCAGAATCAGCAGCACCAGCGCGCCCGAAGGCATATCTTGTTTAGGCATAGATTCAATAGGGGTATTATAGCTATGCCTGAAACGCTTGTCAACCTTCGCCCAGCAGCGACTTGAGCCGTGCGTATCCGGCACGGCTCACCGGGAGTTGCGTGCCGTCGCGCAGTACGGCGATCTTGCTGTCCTTGGTATAGGCCTCGATGCGCGCCACGCGATCCAAATTCACGAGGTGCGAGCGATGAATACGGATGAAGCGCGCCGGATCGAGCATGCTCTCCAGGCTGGAGATGGTCTGCTGCTTCAGGTAAGTCTTTTTGTCGCTTTTCAGCGCGACGTAGTCGTCCTGCGCCTCGGCGTAGTCTAGCTTATCCACCGGTATCACGTGGACCGCCGGGCCATCCTTCACCACGATGCGCTCGATGAATTGCTCGGGCGGCCGCGCGGCCGCGGCCAGTTCCACGGGGTCGGTGGTCTTTTCACCCAGGCGCTGTTTGGCGCGCTCTAGAGCCTTTTCGAAGCGCTCCGCGCTGAACGGCTTGAGCAGATAATCCACCGCGTGCGCGTCGAAGGCGCGCATGGCGTAGACATCGTACGCCGTGGCGAAGATCACCGCGATGTCGCGGCCCACCAGTTCCAGCACTTCGAATCCATCCAGTTTGGGCATCTGGATGTCCAGAAACAACAGGTCCGGTTTCAGATCGGATACGGCCTTGACAGCTTCAAAACCATTGGCGCATTCGGCGAGCACGCGGATGTCGGGATGCGCCTTGAGCATTTCGCGCACCAGGCCGCGGGCGAGTTCCTCGTCGTCCACGATTACCGCGCCGATCTGCGCGGCGCGCCCACGCGTGCCAGTGGACCGGTCCGTGGCGCCCGCGGGCTGATAGCTGCGCTGCAGATTTTCGAGATCCACCAGCACATCCCGCGCCGACTGGTAGCGCCGCTCGCGATCCTTCTCCAGGCACTTGCGCACGATGCGCTCCAGTTCGGCGGGCGTCTCATAATTGAAGCGCGCCATGGCCTCGGGCTGGGCGTGCAGGATCTGCATGAGCATCTCGGTGGCGTTGGCGCCGGAGAACGGCAGGCGCCCGGTGGCCATTTCGTAGAGCACCACGCCGAGGCTGAATAGGTCCGAACGGTCGTCCGCGTCGCGGCCTAGGGCCTGCTCGGGACTCATATAATGCACGGTGCCCATCACCATACCGGGATCGGTGAGGAGTTGGGTAGCGGTGCGACTGGCGCCGGAGGTCGTGCCGCCCGGCTTCATTTTGGCCAGGCCAAAGTCCAGCACGGAGACGTGCCCGCGCGGCGTGATCATGATGTTGGCGGGCTTGATATCGCGATGCACGATGCCCTTACCGTGCGCTGCATCCAGTGCGTCGGCCACCTGGATGGCGATGTCGATCGCCTCGGCTATGGGCAATGGCGCGCCGGCGATGCGCGCGTTGAGGGTCTGGCCCTCGATGTATTCCATGGCCAGAAATGTGACGCCGTCCCCCTCGCCGATTTCGAAGACGTGCGCCACATTGGGATGGCTGAGGGCCGATGCCAATTTGGCTTCCTGCACGAAGCGCCGCATACGGTCGGCATCGTGCGCCACCTCGGGCGGCAGAATCTTCAATGCCACGGGGCGTTCCAGGCTGAGGTCGTGCGCCAGGTAGACTTCACCCATGCCGCCCGCGCCCAGGCGGGAGGCGATGCGATAGTGCGCCAGGACGGAGCCGGCAGCCAGCGACTCGGGCATGTTTCTTATCGTAGCGTTTCGCGGGGCTCCGAACGGGAGGATTGGTCCGAACGTCAGGTGAGCCGGTCGTACTCGGAGTGGCTGCCAATCCAGTACCAGACGACGCGATCTCTTCGCATGACCGCCAAGGCGCGGTAGCCGAGTCCGATGCGGGCCGAGTAGATATCGTCCTCGCCTTCCAGTTTCTTGAACTGCAAGCCGGGATGCGCCGGATTACTCTGGAACAAGCGATAAGCCCGCTCCGCCTCCCGTTGGGCATCCACCGGCAGATCATGGAACAAACGCCAGAACCGCCGCGTAGTCCGGGACTGCATCAAAGCAGATCATCAAGGGGGAGTGTGTCGCCCCTCTCGTCTTCCTCCAGAGCCTCGCGCGCCATGCGCCGGATTACATCGCGCTTCTCCGCAAAGCGCTCCTTCCACGCTACCTCATCAGCGAGCGACGCCAGAATCTGGGATGCAATCGCATCCTGCTCATCGGGAGGCAGAGCAACCACCTTTTCCAAAGCCCGGTCCAATAGCGCGGACATGTTTCCATCCTATCAGACCGTAGACGATTGATCCCGCGCCGCGGTGGCTCATGCGCGCAAGGAGTGAGCGGCAGCCTCTCGGCCAGCGCTTGGTTGATCCGTGTTCATCTGTGGCCGGCAAGATGTTTCCGGATTTCGCAGCGAAAATCAAAGACAATCCTGGCCACAGATGAACACAGATAAACACGGATACGACTAACGTCCCGGTGCCCGGAAGGCATACCGCCGCGCATTCTCCGCGATCCCCCGCAGTTCCCCATCTGAAAACCCAAACTGCCGCGCCGCCAATTCATATTCCCCAGTCAATGTAGTCGCAAACATGGCCGGATCATCGGTGTTCAGCGTGATCGGCACGCCCGCATTGTAAAGCCGCCGGACCGGGTGCGCCGCCAGCGAATCCACCGCGCCGGTCGCCACGTTGCTGGAGATGCACACCTCGAGCGGAATGTCGCGTTCACGCAGATGCCGCAGCAGCGCCTCGTCGTCCGCCGCGCGGATACCGTGTCCGATGCGTTCCGCGCCGATCTCCAACGCCGCCCACACGGACTCCGGCCCCATGGTTTCGCCGGCATGCGCGGTCAGGCGCAGGCCCGCCGACTTCGCGTAGCGGTAAACTTCGCCGAACCACGCTGCCGGTCCCCGCTGCTCGTCGCCGCCGATGCCGAACGCCACTACGCCATCGTTCACGCGCTCGGCCGCCAGTTCCGCCACTTTGCGCGCATGCTCCGCGCCGAAATGGCGCACGGCATCCAGGATCCATTGCACTTCCACCGGCGAGTCGCCGGTGGCCTCGCGGACGGCGTCATATATGGGGGCGAACTCCTGCTCCTTCCACAGCACCACGCCCGCGGACAGTGTGATCTCGGCGTAGCGTACGTTCTCCGCCGCCAGCCGCGCCAACAACGCCCGCGTGATATGGGCATAGTCGCCGGGCGTGCACAGGAGCCTTGAAACCGTCTTGAACGCCTCAATGAAACCCTGAAACCCGGCCATGCGGTAGATCCGGCGCGCCGCGTCCAGCGTCAGCGCCGGGTCCAACTCACATAAAGTCTCGGGTTCGACGGAGCCTTCCAAGTGCAAATGCAGCTCCGCCTTGGGCCACGCGCGAAAGTCCGC
Source organism: Bryobacteraceae bacterium (assembly GCA_049511415.1). Taxonomy (GTDB): domain Bacteria; phylum Acidobacteriota; class Terriglobia; order Bryobacterales; family Bryobacteraceae; genus Bog-159. The sequence continues at coordinate 33,740 of JBEKYC010000051.1, forward strand.
CACAGGTTCCATCATATAATCGCTGGATGGGTGAGTCCGCCGCGGCTCTGCATCTCAGCATCCACGCCATCAACGTCTACGTGCGGGACCAGGATCGCAGCCTGCGGTTTTACGTGGATCAGCTCGGATTCAACCTGGCATTCGACGGGCAACTGCAGTCGGGATCGCGCTGGGTCGCGGTGACGCCGCCGGACGGCAGCACGGTGCTTTCACTGGTCGCGCCCAAGAAGGGATCGCGGGAATCCGCGTTTATCGGGCGCGCCACGCACATCGTTTTCGTCTCGGAGGACGTGCTGGCCCAGTTCCACCAGTGGCGCCTGCGCGGCGTGCACTTCACCACTTCGCCGCGGCTCCGGCGGGTCAAATTCGGCGCCGGCGAGGGTCGGTCGATCTGGGGCGGAGTCTTCGCCCGTTTCAAAGACGCGGATGGCAATTCGTTCGTGCTGGCGGGCTATGACGAGTTCACGAACGAGGTGGCGAGGCGGCGCAACGATCTGGCGGCCAGGCTGGAAGCCGAGCGGCGGGCCGCGCAGGAACTGGACATCGCCACACGGGTGCAGGCGCGCCTGTTTCCGCAACTGCAGCCGGCAGTGTCGACTCTCGAATACGCCGGCATTTGCATCCAGGCGCGGCAGGTAGGCGGCGACTACTACGACTTCCTCGACCTGGGCCGCGAACGGCTGGGCCTGGTGATCGGCGACATCGCCGGGAAGGGCATGGCGGCCGCTCTGCTGATGGCCAATCTGCAGGCGAATCTGCGCAGCCAGTGCGCGCTGGCCTGGAGCCGGCCGCGGGAATTCATGCAGTCGGTGAACCGGCTGTTCTGTCAGAGCACGGCGGATGGCGCGTATGCCACGCTGTTCTTCGCCGAATACAACGGGCGCACGCGGCGGCTGCGTTTCGTGAATTGCGGACACCTGTGCGCCCTGGTGCTACGCTCCGGCGGCAGCGTGGAACGGTTGCACTCCAATTGCACCGTGCTGGGACTATTCGAAGAATGGGACTGCGAGGTGGGCGAATGCCGGCTACGGCGCGGCGATACGCTGGCCCTTTACACCGACGGCGTCACCGAGTCGTTCAACGCCGCGGAAGAGGAATTCGGGGAACCCCGGCTGGTGGAGGCGCTGCAGCGGAACGCGGGCGCGGCGCCGCCGGCGATGGCCGGCGCGATCGTGGATGAACTGCGGGCCTTCAGCCCGCACGAACAGCACGACGATGTCACTCTGATCGTGGCGCGGTGCAAGTGAATATGAGCAGAAACATTACGCGGCGGGACTTCCTGAATGGCGCGGCGATGACCGCATCCTCAGCGGCCTGGTTGTTGGCTCTGGAGACGGGCGAAGCGCCATATCCGCCCGCCTTGACCGGCTACCGCGGCAGCACGGATGCGTCCTTTCAGGCGGGCCACGCGCTGCGTGACGGCACATTCTGGAAGACCGCCGGCACACCGGTGGACACGCACGAGACTTATGATCTGGTGATCGTGGGCGCGGGCATTAGCGGCCTGGCGGCGGCGCATTTCTACAGGGCTCGGGCCGGCAATTCCGCGCGCATTCTGATTCTCGACAATCACGACGATTTCGGCGGTCACGCGCGCCGCAACGAATTTCGTCCGGGCGGACGCCTGCTCCTGGCGAACGGAGGCACGTGGGCCATTGAATCGCCGTATGCCTACAGCAAGGAAGCCCGCGGCTTGATGACGGACTTAGGCATCGATCCGGCGAAGCTGGAGGCCCAGTGCGTGGACCGCGAGGCATATCACGGGCTCGCCCGGGGAACGTTTTTCGATCAGGAGACGTTTGGCGTGGACCGCCTGGTGATCGGAGATCTGAAGAACGCGCCCCTTCCGGAGCAGGCGCGCAACGACATCGCGCGGCTGGAGACGGCGGACATCGACTATCTGCCGGGACTCACGCAAGCCGAAAAAAAAGACCGGCTCTCGCGCATCAGTTACAAAGACTTTCTGCTCCACTTAGTCAAGGTGAGCCCGGAAGCGATCCCGGTCTATCAGACGCGGCCGCACGATTTGTTTGGCGTGGGCATCGACGCGGTGTCGGCGTTGGATTGCTGGGCCATGAGGTATCCGGGCTTTCAGGGAATGCAACTCGACCGCAAGCCTTCGGCGCGTGTGGATTTCACGCCGGGCGGCGATCTGGCCGAAAACGCGCAGCCGTACTATTTTCACTTCCCCGACGGCAACGCCACCATCGCGCGCCTGCTGGTGCGGGCGCTGGCGCCCAGCGTGGCGCCGGGCCACACCGTCGAGGATGTCGTGACCGCCAAGTTCGACTATAACCGGCTCGATAGGCAGGAATCAGGGGTGCGCATAAGGCTGAACAGCACCGCCGTGCGCGTCCGTCATGACGGGGACGCGGCTGCCGCCAAGCAAGTCGAGGTGGCCTATGCGCGGGGCCAACGTGTCTTCACCGTGCGAGCCAAGACCGTCATTCTGGCCTGCTGGAATATGATCATTCCATATCTCGTGCCGGAATTGCCGGAGCGGCAAAAGGAGGCGTTAAAGTACGGCGCAAAGGTGCCGCTGGTCTATACCGTAGTCGCGGCGCGCAATTGGAAAGCGTTCGAAAAACTCGGCGTACAGAGCGTGACGTCGCCCGGGATGTATCACTTCGAGACCGCGCTCGACCGGCCGGTCAGCGTAGGTAAATATCAATGCCCACGAACACCCGACGAGCCGATGCTGATTCGCATGACACGCACCCCCTGCCGGCCGGGCCTGCCGGAGCGCGACCAACACCGGATGGGCCGGGTGGAACTGTTGACGACTCCTTTCTCCACCTTCGAGTCCAAGATTCGGGATCAACTGGCGCGGATTCTGGGGCCGGGCGGATTCGATGCGGCGCGCGATATCATGGCCATCACGGTCAATCGGTGGCCGCACGGCTACGCCTACGAATACAACGCCCTCTGGGATCCGGATTGGCCGGCGGGCCAGCGTCCCTGCGAGGTGGGGCGGCAGCGGTTTGGCCGCATCGCCATCGCTAATTCGGACGCGGCGGCCGCGGCTTACACGGATCAGGCGATCGATCAAGGCCATCGCGCAGTGCAAGAGGTGCTGGCACTCTGATCCGGCCAGCCTCATCCGCTATTCTTCCCGTAGCGCCACCGTGGGATCTACGGTCGCCGCGCGCCTTGCGGGGATGATCGTGGCCGCCAGCACGACCGCGCCCAGGATGGCCACCACCACGCCGAAAGTAAGAAAATCGGTGGCGCTGACGCCGAATAAGAGGCTGGCCATGACGCGAGTGAGCGCGATCGCCCCGATGATTCCTCCACCGATGCCTGCCGCGCCCAACGTCATACCTTGTTTCACGACCAAGCCCACGATGTGACCGGACTGCGCGCCCAAGGCCACGCGCACACCGAGATCGTGCGTGCTTTGCGTTACCAGGTAAGACACAACACCGTAGACGCCCACGGCGGCCAGCAGGAGCGCGAGCGCGGCGAATGTGCCGAGCATAGTAGTGGCGAAGCGCTGCCGCGCGAGCGAATCGTGCAACCGTTCCTGCATCGTGCGGATCTCGTAGACGGGCGCGGCCGGTTCCACTGCGTGAATTTCAGCGACCATAGCCCCCGCCAGAGCCGCCGGGTCGGAGGTCGTCCGCGCCACGACATACATGCCGTTGTCGGGATCCTGCTGCTGCGGAAAATATACTACCAGCTTGCTGCCCGCATCCAGGCCGTATTGCTTCACCATCCCCACCACGCCCGCGATCGTGAAGGGTTTCTTCGCATCGAACCAGAGATGCTTGCCGATAGGATTCTCCCGCGGCCAGAAGCGCTGCGCGAATGGCGCGTCGATGATTGCCACCGCCTGAGTTTCAGGGGTGTCGTGATCGTCGAAATAGCGGCCCTTCAGCAGCGGGATCTTCATGGTGCGAAAGTAATCCGTGCTGGCCAGGCGCTGATCCACCTGCAACTCCTGGCCCGGCGCCGGCGTGAAGCCTTCCACGTTGATCCCTCCCCATCCCACTGCGCCCGTTAGCGGCAATACGGATACCTGACCTTGCGCCGTCACTCCGGGCAGGCGCGCGACACGGCCGCCGAGATCGCGGAAGAACTGAGCAACCGCTTTCTCGTCCTTGTATTTCGGCCCCGTCACGATCGTCCGCATGGAAATCACGTGATCCGCGGCGAATCCCGGCGGCACATTCTGCAGCCGCGCGAAGCTGCGAATCAACAGGCCGGCGCCGGCCAGTAGCATCAACGAAAAGGCCAGTTCCGCCACCACCAGCAGGCCGCGCAGGCTGTGGCGCGAGACCCGCAGGCCGCCGTCGGTTTGCCCGCCGCGGCCGCCCGACTTGAGAGAAGTATTCAAATCCAGCTTGACCGCGCGCCACGCCGGCGCCAACCCGAACAAAAGACCGGCGGCGGTGGAGACGGCGATCGTAAAGAGCAGCACCGCGCCGTTGATGGTGATCTCCTCCAGGCGCGGCACGTTGCCCGGGTTGATCACGCGCATCAGGTAGAGGCTCCCCTGGGCGATCACCAGGCCGGCCAGTCCTCCCATCAGAGCCAGCACCACGCTCTCAGTCAATAACTGCCGTACCAGGCGGCGCCACCCGGCGCCCAGCGCGGTGCGGATGGCAACCTCTTTCTCGCGGCCGGCGGCGCGCGTCAGCAGCAGATTGGCGACGTTGGCGCAGGCAATCAATAGTACCAGCACCACCGATCCCAAAAGGACCAGCATGGCCCGGCGCACATCGCCAACTACCTGGTCCAGCAAACCGATTACGGTCATGCCAAATGTGCGGTCGCGCTTATCTTTCACCCGGATGCGGCTGGCGATGATATCGATGTCGGCTTGCGCCCGCTGCACCGTCACGCCAGGCTTCAGTTTCGCGATCAGGTTGTAGTTCTCATCGCCGCGGCGGTTTACGGCATCGGCGCCCAGGGGCAGAGGCACGAAGATATCGATCTTATCCATGGGACCCTCGGCGGGCATGACTTCCGAATTCAACATAAATTCGGGCTGCAACACGCCCACGACCGTAAACGGATTGCTATTCAAGGTGATGCTCTTGCCTACGATGGCGGGGTCGGAGTTGAACAGGCGTTTCCAGACGCGCTGACTCAAGACGGCGGTCAGCGGTTTGCCGGGCGCGTCCTCTTCGGGAAGAAGCAGACGGCCAAGCAGCGGACGCGCGCCGAGCATGCGAAACAGGCTGGACGAAGTGCGCATACCGTCCACGCGCTCGGGTTGCTCCCTGCCGGTGAGAATGAATGGGCTGAGCCGGGAAATCGACATGTCGGCGAAGGATCGGTTTTCGTTCCGGATATCGATGTACTGGCCCGGCGACGGCCAGTCGCGGTAGATTCCAATGCCGGGCGAGTGTAGCCAGATGGCCACCAGGCGGTCCGGTTCGGCGTAGGGTAGGGGGCGCAGCAGCAGCGCATCGACCACGCTGAAGACGGCGCTATTGGCCCCGATGCCAATAGCCAGCGAAAGCACAATCACTAGGGTGATCCCGGGACTTTTGCGCAAGGTGCGAAGGGCGTAACGCAAATCGCTGGGCGAGTGCTGTGTCATTTATCTCCTAATACGCGACAGCGGGCAAATGGTTTAAGAGGATTTTGACACAATCCAGGCGGCGGCATCACTGAATGTGGCAAATCCACCGTTACCGATCAAAACCGGAACGCAGCCGGCTGCCAATCCGGCTTCTGCATCGCTGGCGCGGTCTCCGACCATAAAACAGAGGGTGGAATCCATGCCGAAATCCGCCAGGCCGCGCCGCAGCATGCCCGGCGCGGGTTTGCGGCAGTCGCAGGCATCCGCTAGCGAGTGCGGGCAGTAGTAGATGCGCGAGATGGCCACGCCATAGGGCGCCAGCAGGCGAAACAGCGCCGCATTCACCGCCATGAAATCGCGCATGGAAAAGTAGCCCAACCCGATACCTTGCTGATTGGTCACCATTACCAGGCGGTAGCCGGCCTGCTGCAGACGCGCGAGGCCCTCCCCTACTCCCGGCAGCAATTCCACTTCGCGCGGATCGCTCAAGTACGGCACATCCTGCAGCAGGGTGCCGTCGCGATCCAGGAAGACGATTCCCTTAGCGGGAGATTGGGTCAGCGCGGCGGGCGGCGCGGTGCATGCGGCGGCCCCAATACGCTCCATGATCTTGCTGCTGCTGACGTGGTGCGTGACAGGTATAGTCACCACCTGACCGCCATAGGCGGTGACGGCTTCGGCGGAGCGCAGCTTGCTCGGGCTATAGTCGCCGCCCTTGATGTAAAAATCAGGTTGCCAGCGCTGAAGCTGCGCCAGCGGACGCGGATCGTCCAACAAGGTGACGGCGTCGACGCAGCCAAGCGCGGCCACCACCCGCATGCGCTCCTGTTCGGAGCAGATGGGGCGGTGGGGGTCTTTATATTCGCGAATGGAGCGATCCGAATTCACGGCCACCAGCAGTGCGTCGCACAGCGCCCGGCCGCGCTCCAGGTAATCGACGTGTCCGGCGTGCAGCAAATCGAATGCGCCACAGGTGTATCCCAGCTTCTTGCCCGCGCGGCGTAAATCGGCGACTATGCCGTCCATCCTGTCGGAAGTGAGGATCTTAGCCACGTTGAGCGGAGGGTGCGGGAACTCGCCGCGCATCGGCCGCGGCTTTGGCGAGTTTTTCCCGCGAAATGGCCACCGTGCCCGACTCGCCCACCGCCAAACCGGCAGCCAGATTCGCCAGCCACACGGCGTGACTCAATGGAGCGCCGGCAGCCAGCGCCACGGCCAGCGTCGCCAGAGCGGTATCGCCGGCGCCGGTTACGTCATAAACCTGGCGCGCGAAGCTCGGGAAATGCTGCTCCGCGGCGCCAGGCGCGAAGAGCGTCATACCGTCTTTTCCTTCCGTGACTACGATGGCGGTGGAACCTGCGGCCCCGAGCAACTGGCGCGCCGCAAGTAGCGTTTCCGCATGGTTACGGACCGGTTCTCCCGTGAGCACAGCCAATTCGTGCCGGTTAGGCTTGATCACCGTCGCCCGCCGGTAGCGCTCGAAATCGGAGCTTTTTGGATCGACTACCACGGGCTTACCGTGTCTGCATGCCGCGTCGATGATTCCTTTTACCACCGGCGCGGTGGCGAAACCCTTGGCGTAGTCCGAAATCAACACCGCGTCCACATGCGGCATCAGGCGCGCGGCACGGCGCACCACCTGCTGGCCCAAGATCCCGTCTATGGGCGCGGTTTCTTCCTCGTCAATACGAACTACTTGCTGGTCGTGCGCCACGATCCGCAGCTTGACGGTGGTGGGCCGGTTCTGCATGGCGAAGATGCGGCCACAATCCACGCCTCGATCGGTCAAAATGCGGCGCAGCTCGAAGCCGGCTTCATCCGCGCCGAAGACGCCAAAAAGAGTTGCCCGCGCGTCCATCGCCGTCACGTTGCAGGCGGTGTTCGCCGCTCCACCCGGGACGGCAAACCCGCCGACTTTGCGTACGATGGGCACGGGCGCTTCCGGCGAGATGCGATCGACCTCGCCGGTCCAATAGCGGTCGAGCATCAAATCCCCAGCCACCAGAATGTGTTTACCGGCAAACTTTTTGATAAGGCCAGCGAGGAGACGGTCCGGTTTCATGAGACAGCGATTGAAGTTGGCGCGATTTCGTTACGCGCCAGAATAGCACGCCGCCATTCATCCGCCGGTTGGCTGAAACATGCATGATGCACAATGTTTTAGGAAACTTTTGCCGGAAGTTGTACAAAAAGTCCTAGAACCACCTCCAAAAGTAATGGGTTCACGAACATTTGGAGGCTCGCCGCGGACTGCAGAGCACTCTGCCGCCATGCCGGTAATATATTGTGAATAATAGATTTAATAGTGCTTGTTAATCCGATGCCGGTGCTTCCTAAGCCGGAGCTGGAAATGGTACTGAAGTACCGCAAAAAAGAAGCCCACAACCGGGTGAGAATATGTTATACCTTTCGTATGCGGATCCTGTTTGCCTCGCTGCTCCTGATTCTGATTGTGCCGGCTTATGCTTCGGTCATTGTGGGCGCCGGCGTCACTGAGATTAGCCCGCCACCCTCGGTCATGCCGGGACAGTTGTTAAGTGATTCGACGATCTACCTTTTCAATGAGCAGGTGGATCTGACACTCGCCTCGGCGGTCAGCGTGGGCATTTCGGAACCTGGGACGTACATTGTGGGAACCAGCACGTTCTCTCCCATCACCATCGCCGCTGGTGTCACTGTGAATAGCTACCTCCTGCGTGCCTCTGCGGCGACCAATCCGCCGGGCCAGGGCTATCGCGACTTCACCGGCACCGTCTCATTTAGCAATGGAGAGAAGATCATCGGCATCATTATCGGCTACGCGAACCTTGCCGCGACTGACGCAATGTTGGGCGCCCCCGGCACGTCTTATCCTCCATCCAGCTATACCGCGGGCGGCCTGGAGAACAATGACGAGGTCATTCTCTCGGCAAATGACGAATCGGTGTTCGTAAATTTTCACGTCAACGCCGATACCGAGGGTATGGACATGATCCGTATTTTGACCGCTACACCTGAGCCTGCCGATTTCCTCCTGATGGGATCCGGGCTTGCGGTGATAGGGTTCCTCAAGAGAAAGACTCTCCGGCGCGCCTTTCAGCGCTAAGGCGTCACGGCCGCTGCGTCGTACCAACGCAAAATGTGATACGGCGCGGCGAAGCCTTTGGGAGCTATCTTGACTAGCGCTGCCACCGTGCGGCGCATGTCGGAAAATTGCCCGTTCATCAACCTCACCCGAGCGGACGATCTGATCGTAAACATAGAAACACCGCCAATCCGCAGGCGCGCGAATCCGTCTCCGGCGATGGCCGAGAATGGCGTCAGATCCTCCTGGGTTAGAAATGGCCGGACTCGGCGCTGCTGAACCAGAGCTGCCACACCCGCCGGCGGGACACCCGCCGCGGCCAAGACTGCTGGAACCGCGGTGTTTACGTCGAACTGGCCCGCTGAACCATACACCGAAAGACAATCCCGCAGTCCATATAACGGCATGAGGGCTTGCGGCGCGCCCGGCGGCGCTGGACGCCAGGCGCCATAAAACAGTTCCGGAGTGACACCTCTTACAGATAACAGCTCCTCGATATCCTGGAACGGCGCATGCGGCGCGACGTACGATGGGCGTAGCGTTTCGTAAAAGGCGTCGAAGGCGGTCGGAACCTCCGGGACCGGAGTGCGCCAGTCGACCATGGCCGCCGCGATTGCTTCGGCGGCTGGTCCAGGCAGGCCGAGGCTCACCAGCAACTTCAAAAGGTCGTCAGGGGAGGCCGTGTTGATGTTGAATTTGGCAGTCTCCGGAACAACCTCAACGAAGGTTTGCCCTTCCGGAAAATCGAAGTTGTAGAACGGTCCTTGGGACTGGTAGCGCGGCGCCTCCGGATGCCAACGGCTCCAGCATATGTAAAGAAGCGCGCGGCGCAGGCCACCCTCCGCAAGATCGCGGCTGCGCAATTCGTCCACGCCCGTGGCGCTGCGTTCGGCCTCGCCCCGCACGGTATCGGCCAACGCGATGGCTATCGCCGCCAGGGCCGCGGAAAGCCAGAGCACCGCCAGCAAAGCCGTACCCCGCCGCATGTGTTTAGTAGTCCACATAGCTCACGTCCGGCGAGCGGTCGATGGGTATGGACGTTGTGACGGTGAGAGGGCGCAGGCGGGTGCGCGGATCTTCGAGCGGCGCCATCTCCACCCGTATGCCCATCGGCCAGCGGGGCAGAACCCAATCCACCCGCCAGCGCGGGTCGTCCGGCAGGGGCTCCGGCTCCAGATACGAAAACCGGCACCAGGCCAACTTATCGGCCAGGATGAAGGACTGCGGGCCAGCCTGAATCGGCCGGAATTGCGGGACGTTCAGGCCGGAAGCGGTGTCGACCGCCATGCCGGTACACGACTGGCCCGCGCTAACCGCGCCGGTGTACGGAATCTCGTTCACGATCAAACGGACGCCCACGCCCTCCGCGCCGGGAATGACTTCGAATTCCAGGATCAGCGGCTGCCCGCGCCACGCGTCGCTCAGCGAATAAGTAGATACCAGCCGCATGGCCTGCGGCCTTCCCTCGAAGAACGCGAAGTTGGTCGGCGGCGTGTCGATCCCCGGCGGACAGGTGGCCTTGATGGGCATGAAGCCAGCGAGTTCCTGTTCGAGGATCCGCTGCGCGCCCGCCACGCGGCGGTTTTCCATCAGGCGGTCCTCAGTCTTGTGCATGCCATTAAAGCCCAGGCGGATGGCGGCCAGCATCCCGACCGCCAGAACACTGAGAAGCGACACCGCGATCAGGACTTCGATCAGGGTGGTGCCGGCCTGGGCCCTGCGATCGCGGCGCCTCATGGCTGCAGATCCTCATCGCGCAACGCATCCGTGCGATAAGCGTTTAAGCTGAACGATCGCCGCTCGCTGTTGGCCATCCACCACACCTCCAGTTCCATGCGATCGAGCGCCAGCGCGCCCGGTACGGGATCGGGCGGCATCTCGAAGTGCGTCAGGCGCGCCCGCCAGCCGCCGGTGACGCCGCCGGTCAGCGAGGGGTCCAGGCTGCCCTGCACCACCGTATTCAGCGGAAAGCGCGCGTCGAGCAGCAACTCATCCATTTTGGAGCGTGCCAGCAGGACCGCCCGGTCGCGGTTGGTCACGCGCGTGGCGTTGCGCATGGAACTGGTGATTTCGGACATCAACCCCGCCACAGCCACGCCCATAATCAGGGTTGCCACCAGCATTTCGAGCAACGTGAATCCGCGCCGCTTCATGGCGACTCCGGCTGCGTAATTTCCGTGACGCCGGTGATGGGATTCAGCCGCACTAGGCGCCGCAATCCGCGGCTATTCGCGAGCTCGATGGCCATGCGCGGCGGCGCGCCTCCAGGCAGAAACAGGAATTGCCGGGGCGAGTCGGATGCCTCCGGTAGCGGCGGCCAAACCGCGCTCACCACGACGTTGCGCGGCAGTTCCAGTTTGCGCGAGAAAACGCCATCCGCCGAGCGCAGCAGCAGAGTGTTCTGCTTTACGAATACCGTCAGCTCGATGGCCTGCTGGCGCCGCTCCGCGCGGTTGGCCGCGGAACTCATGAACGCCGCCACCGAGCGCGCGCCCGACCCCAAGCGGATGTTTTCCAGGCCCGCGATGGTACTGGGGAACGAAATGCCCACGATCAGGGCAATGATGGCCAGCACGACCATCATCTCCATGAGCGTGACACCGCGCGTCCTATTTCCAGTTGGCGATGTCGGCATTCACTCCCTCGCCGCCGGGCTGGCCGTCGGCGCCGTAGCACATGACGTCCGGCTCTTCGCCATGCTCGCCGGGATACTTGTAGACGTACGGGTGCTTCCAGGGGTCGAGCGGAATGTCCTTGCGCAAGTAAGGCCGTAGCGCTTCCAGGCCCTGCTCCTGCGTGGGGAACACGCCGTTGTCGGCGTGATACTGCACCAGCGCCCCTTCGAAGGTCTCGATCTGCACCTTGGCGGCCTGTACGCGCGCCTTGTCGGTCTGCTTGAACAGGTTGGGTCCTACCAGCACGGCGAACAGCGCGATGATGATCACCACCACCATCATCTCGATCAAGGTAACGCCCGCTTGGGTCCGTTTGCGTCGGTTGGCTGTTTTCATATGGATACGTCGTTGATGCTGGTGATGGCCACCAGAATACTCAGGATAAACCCGCCTACGATCACCCCCATCACCAGGATGACCACCGGCTCGAAAATAGCGGTGAAGCGCTTGATGGAGGCGCGCGTGTCCTCTTCGTAGATGTCCGCCATGCGATTGAACATGGTGTCCAGGTGACCGGTCTCTTCGCCGACCGTCAGCAGATGCCCGGCCAGTGGCGGAAACACAGCCGCCTTGGTCAGCGGCGCCGCAATGCCCTCGCCGCGTTTCACGCCTTGAGATACGGCTTCCAGACCCCGTGCGATATAGCGGTTGTTCAGGATGCCGCCGGAGATCGAAATGGATTGCACCAGCGGCACCGTGTTAGCCACCAGGGTGCCCATGGCGCGCGCGAAACGCGCTGTTTCGGCCTTGCGCAGCGTATCGCCCAACAACGGCAGCTTCAGCCGCCAGGCGTCCCATTTCAGCCGGCCCTTCACCGTGCCGATGTACAACCGCACCGCGGTGAAGATGGCTGCCAGGACCAGCGTCACCACCCACCACCAGGTCTGCACGATGTTGCTGACTTCGAGCATGATCTGCGTGGGCAGGGGCATCTGCATGTGGGAATCCTCAAACAGCGAAGCAAAGCGGGGCACCACGAAGGTCAGCAGGATCACCACCGAAGTGATACCCACTACGCACAGCAGCGCCGGATAGATCATCGACGAGATGATGTAGTTGCGCAGATCGCTGCGCGAGCGCTCGAATTCCGAAAGGCGCTCGAAAACCACGGCCAGCGATCCGGAAGCCTCGCCCGCCCGCACCATGTTGGTGAACAGATCCGAGAAGTATTCGCTGTGCGTGGCCAGGCTGTCGGCCAGCGATTTGCCGCCCTTGAGCACGCGCAGCACGTCGAGAACAATGGTGCGAAAGCCGGCGCGCTCGGTGAGTTCCGCTGTGATCGAGAGGGCCCGGTCCAGCGGAACGCCCGCGTTCAGCAGCGTGGAGAGTTCCTGCGTGAAGAACAGAACGTCCTGCCGGTTGCTTCTCAAGAATGCAGGCAGCTTCAGCTCGAAAGATTTTTGCGGCGCCACCCCGACATACACGGGCGTGAGGCCCTGCTTGCGCAGCTCGCGCGCCACAACCCGGTCGGTGTCGCCATTGAGGCGCCCGGTGCGAAGCTTGCCGTCGGATGCTACCGCGCGAAAGAAGAATGTGGCCATTAGAAGCAAAAACCAATATTGGCCACAGATGAACACGGATGAACGCGGATAAAAGCAGGGGAGCGCGATGTCTTGGTTTTCATCTGTGTTTATCTGTGTTTATCTGTGTTCATCTGTGGCCGATTACAATTCCTGCGTAACTCGCACAACTTCCTCAACCGTGGTCACGCCAGATTTGATCTTGCGCCAGCCATCCTCGCGCAGGCTGCGCATCCCGTAGCGGCGGGCCGCCGTGGTAAGCGAGCCGGCGTCTTCGTTGGCCATAATCCGCGTGCGCAGTTCGTCGTTCAGCTCCATCATCTCGAAGATGCCCATGCGGCCGGCGTATCCCGACCCATTGCATCGCTCGCAACCGGCGCCGCGCCAGCTTTGCAGGCGTTCGCCCTCCGGGGAAATCACGCTGGCGGCCTGCGTCCGGCATTGTTGGCAGACGAGCCGCACCAGCCGTTGCGCCAGCACTCCGACCAGCGACGAAGTTACCAGGTAATTCTCCACGCCCATGTCCGTAAGCCGCGTGATGGCGCTGGGCGCATCGTTGGTGTGCAGCGTGGAAAACACCAGGTGGCCGGTAAGCGCGGCGCGGATGGCAATATCTGCAGTTTCCCGGTCGCGGATTTCGCCCACCATGATCACGTCCGGGTCCTGGCGCACGATGTGTCGCAAACCCGAGGCGAATGTCAGCCCGATCGCGGGATTCACGTGGATCTGGTTGATGCCATCCATCTGGTATTCGACCGGGTCTTCAATCGTGATGATTTTCTTGTCGGGAATGTTGATGCGCTTCAGCGCCGAATATAACGTGGTGGACTTGCCGCTGCCGGTCGGGCCTGTGACCAGGAAGATGCCGTGCGGCAGCGACGTGAAATGCTCCATGCGCGCCAGCATGCCGTCGTCGAAACCCAGCCGCCGCAAATCGTAGAAGTCGCCCGCCGAACGATCCAGCAGGCGCATGACCACGCTTTCGCCGTACAGCGTCGGCAGCGTGGAAACGCGCAGATCCACTTCGCGGCCGAGAATTTTGATTTTGATGCGTCCGTCCTGCGGCAGGCGGCGCTCGGCGATATTCAGCTTGGCCATTAGCTTCAAACGCGAAATCACGGCAGCTTTCAGCTCCCGCGGCGGCGCCTCCTGATTGGACAGCACCCCGTCTACGCGGAAGCGCACGCGGAATTCTTTTTCGAACGGCTCGATGTGAATGTCGCTGGCGCGCTGCTCGATGGCCTGCGCGATCATGGCGTTGACCAGCCGGATGACGGGCGCCTCGCTAGCCATGTCGCGCAGATGTTCGAGATCTTCCTTGTCCTGTGTAGTGCCGAATTCCGCCTCCGCGCCTTGCTGGGCGGATTCGCCGTAGTGCCGGTCGATGGCATCCAGGACGTCCTGCTCGGCCGCCAGCACGGTATCGATCTTGAGTCCGGAGAATGCGCTGACCGCCGCGATGGTCTCGAAATCCAGCGGATCTGCCATGGCCAGCGTGAGGGTGGAATCCTGCACGGAGTAAGGCACGAAACGGCTCTGCCGCATGAAGCGCGACGAAAGTCCTTCTAGTTCCGGCGCGGCGGGCGGCGGCGAATCGAGCGTGACCAACGGCAGCCCCAGTTGTTCGGAGAGAGCCGCCAGCACGTCGCGCAGCGCGATGAACCCCATGTCCACCAGGATCTTGCCCAGCTTGTCGCCGCGTTCCCGCTGGAGTTCCAGTGCCTTGTCGAGATCTTCGGGCTGTATCAGCCGGCGTGCCATCAGCATCTCGCCCAGACGCTGTGTGCCGGGCTCCGGTTGCAAGGTGCCGGGTTCGGGCGCCGCAGTCACGCTAGAACTCCACCGTATGAATGGCGCTTTCGCGGGTTGCGTTGCCGAGCAGTTTCTGGCGCTCGGCCTGCATCACGATTTGTGACGGGACGCCGCTCGAATCTTCCCATGCGTAGCGGAACAATGTGACCGCCACCACCACTTGTTCGCTGGGCGGCAGGTTCTCCAGCGAGGCTGCGGACGCCACCAGCATGGCGCGCATGTTCTGCTTCAGCAGCGGCAGGCGCTGGAGCTTGCGTTCGTGCCAGCGCTCGATTTCGGCTTTGGTGAACTGCTGATGAAATGGGCTGAGGTTGGGTGTAACCACCAGATTCACTTCCGCGCTGAACACCACGCCATAGCCTTCCAGGTAGACCCCCCGCGTGGGTCCCAGAAGATCGAACGAATCCGGCGTATTGACGCGCGTGAGGCGGCCATCGAAGTCCTTCTCTACCGTAGCCAGCGCGGTGCGTGTCATGCGGCTATGCGCCGGCGATCCCTGCCCGGCGAAAAACAACGCCAGGAAAATAGCCAGGCCGTTCATTGCGCGTCCTTCGCCGGATCGCTGGCGCTGGCCAGGATCGTGGCGTTTCGATGCTTCCTCTCCACTTCTTCGTACTGATCGAAGCGCACCTGTAAGGCCTGGATATCCAGCTCGTGCTGTTTCTCGGATGCCGCCAACAGCGCTTGCGTCTTCGTTTCACTGGCGGCCACCGCTTTCCGGACGGCATCGTTGAGGCGCTGGGAGACATCCGCTTCCAGCGCGGCGCGATCGACGGCCGGCGCGGGCGCTTGAACCTGTTGCGCGGGCCGCGTCACCGCGAAGACCACCAGCGCTATCGAGAGCATGGCGGCCGAGGCAAAGCCCAGCCGTGCCGCCGATCCCCAGAATACCTCCCAGCCGCGGCGCAAGGCCGAGGGCTGAAACACCGGATCGGAAATGAAACCGATACGCTGCGGGATCTCTTCATCCGGCAGCGCCAGCAGGGCGGCTTCGGTGCCGCGCAGCCGGTCCAGTTCTTCGCGGCAATTGGCGCAGGTCTTGACGTGAACTGCCGTCAGCCGGCGCTCGTTTTCGGGCAACTCCTTGAAGAAGTAGTCCCGCAGATCGAATGGCGAGCAACTCATGAGACACCTCGTGCTTTTACGGGAGCCAGTTCGGCTTTCAATAATTCCAATGCCGTGTACAGCCTTGATTTCACGGTGGAAACCGGGGCGGAAACGATCTCGGCGATCTCCTCGAATTTGAAGCCCTGGTAGATCTTCAGGATCACGGTTTCGCGCTGGTCGCCGGTAAGCTTGTCGAGCGCCGCGGATACGGCCAGCGTCATTTCGACGGGAAAGACCGCGTTGCCGCCCAGCGTGACGGCCCCTTCCATGGTCTCCGGCTGCAATTCCTCAGTTTCGCCTTCCGGCCGCCGTTTGCGGAACAGCGAGTAGGCCTCGTTGTGCGCGATACGGTATAGCCACGGGGCGAACCGGGCGGGGTCATCCAGCTTGCGAAGATTCTGGTAAGCCTTCAAGAAAACGTCCTGACTCAGGTCCAGAGCGTCCTCGCGGTTGGCGACGATGCGCAGCAGGTAATTGTAGACGCGTCTCTCCCATCGGGAGATGAGCAGGTTGTAAGCCTCCACATCACCCCGGCACGCCTTACGAATCAGGTCGGCGTCCTCAACCGCCCGAAAGATCAAAGCTCCGGCTCCATGTGGAAAGACGCCCGCCAGCGGGAAAAAGTCTGACGAGGGGTTCAGGTACCAGTGTAGCGGGAGGCGGGGACTGCGATGACGGCGCTTCGGCGTCAGGGCTATCATATTTAGAGATGCTTCGTTTAGTCCTCAGGAATCCGGTGCCGGCGCATCTTCCGCACCACTATCCGTTTCCGCAGCAGGCCGCGAATTCGCCGTGGAAGCCACGAATTCACCGCGCGACCCAGCGGCGGTTTCATCTCGTTTGTCTGCCGCAGAAGGACGGCTCATTTGTTGCCTCCGTAGTCGAAGCGCCGAACATTCTGGTCTACGGCGAATCCCGCGAGATCGCCGAACAGCAGGCATCCCGGAAGTTCCTTCAGACCCCTGATCCCCACGCCTATCTGGCCCATCCTCTGGCACGCACGAGAGTGGTCAACATGGACATGCAGTACGACGAAGACACCCGTTCGTTCGTGACCTTTGTCAAGGAACTGCACCGCATGTCCACGTTCGGGGACGATGAGATGGAGGCCCTCGACAATACTGCGGAGATGATCCCCGGCTACATCAAATCGATGGAAGCCAATCGCAAGCAAATTCCGCTGTCAGTGGCAAAGCTCGCGGCGCTGAAACGGCTTGTGGGAATGCATTAGGTGTCCACATTCCCATCCGTGAATATTCTGGTCAAGGATGAACTCCCGCAGTCGGTGCTTCCCGTCCATGGATCGAGGCCACTGCCAAAGGGCACTGGCGAGCATTCTCCGCATGCCAGGCATCACGCGCCAGCAATTCCTGAACAGTCTACGCGAAGAGTAACTTCCGCGTAGGTATGGCATCAAGGCACGTTTCGGTAGTGGGTCTATTTGAAATATTAAACAATTAGTTGTCCTTGACGCCGGGGTGCGTGCCGTGCCACGCTGGAATTATGCCAAAGCGCAAAAGTACGGGTTTGGACGTTGCGCAAAACGCCCGCCGCGTGTTCGATGAGGCTATCGCCTCCGTTGAGGAAACCACCTCCGTTAGCCGGAGTATGATCTCCATCGTCATGGCCGAAATGGGACGCCGGGGCGGTAAGGTCGGCGGTAAGCGCCGCCTTGTCACCATGACTCCCGAGCGCCGCCAAGAGGTCGCGAGACTCGCCGCCCAGAAGCGCTGGGGTAGCAAACGCACCAAAGCCAAATCCGCAAAATAGTCCGCACTTTCCACCGATTTCTCTTGACATGCTAAAGCGGTTGTAGCAGACTAGAGCTATGAATAAGCTCAGTACGGAAAAGAGAGTTGCGGTAATCGCGGCGCTGGTGGAGGGCAATTCGATCCGCTCCACCGTCCGCATGACCGGCGCTTCCAAGGGTGCGGTTCTCCGCTTGCTGGCCGAAGTCGGGACAGCTTGCGCCCACTACCTGGACGCCACGATCCGCAACGTCAAAGCTGAGCGCATTCAAATCGACGAAATCTGGAGCTTTGTAGGATGCAAAGAGAAGCACGCTACCCCCGAGAAGAAAGCGGCGGGAATGGGTGACGCTTGGACCTTCACCGCCATCGAAGCAAGCACCAAGCTGGTCATCAGTTGGATGGTTGGAGGTCGAGACGCCGGGTTTGCGCAAGCTTTCCTGGAGGACGTTGCCAGCCGCGTTTCTAACCGTGTCCAGGTCACTACGGACGGCCACAAGATGTATTTGAACGCCGTACCGGATTCGTTCGGCGGACAGGTCGATTACGCGCAGTTGGTCAAGATTTACGGCAACGATCCCGAGGGACAGAAGCACTACAGCCCGGCGCGAATACTTGGCATCGAAACCAAGATCGTCTGTGGTGCGCCCGATTTTGAGCATGTCAGCACGTCCTACGTGGAGCGGCAGAATCTTAACATGCGGATGAACATGCGGCGCTTCACGCGCCTGACGAACGCATTCTCCAAGAAGCTGGAGAACCACTGTCATATGCTGGCAATCCTCCACGTGCATCACAACTTTGTTCGC
>JBEKYC010000052.1:0-51443 GCA_049511415.1 Bryobacteraceae bacterium
CATATCGCCGGCAACATGCGATCGCGCTGGACGGATTTTCTGACTAGCGACGGCGAGAAGCCCGATCGGGATCGCGACACCGAATTTGAAGCCCCGCCGACCACGCGCGCCGAAGTCATGGCCGCTTGGGAGGCAGGCTGGAACTGCGTATTCGCGGCCCTGGAACCATTGACGGACGCGGATCTCGCCCGCCCGGTGATGATTCGCGGCGAAGCGCACTCGGTAACCCAGGCCATCAACCGGCAGCTCGGGCACTATGCCTGCCACATCGGGCAGATCGTCTTGTTGGCGAAACACTACTCCTCCAGCGAGTGGCGTTCGCTATCCATCCCGCGCGGCAAATCGGCGGAGTTTGCGCAGCGTGTTGCGGCTGGCGAAGCCAGCCAGCGCTGAACTTTATACGATCGCGAAGGCCCGCACGGGGAACGTGCCGAACCGCTTCACTTTCACCGGCACGGCAAAGAAGCGGAACCCGCGGGCGGGCAGCGCGCCGAGGTTGCACAGATGCTCGGCGATGGGGATGCCCGCGCGCAGCAGGATGGAATGCGCGGGGCGCGTGAGGTCGGCCGTGTCGTCGATATTGAGCGAGTCGATGCCGGCCAGCCTGGCGCCGGAATCGGCAATGTGCCGCGCGGCTGCCTCAGTCAGAAACGGGTGGCCTTCGAAATATTGATCCGTGGTCCAGTGCCGGTCCCAGCCTGTGTTCACCAAGACGGCTTTGCCGCGCAGATCCAGATTGCCGAGTGCCTCGCGGCCGATCGCGCGCCCGGTGTGCCGCACTACCACCGTATCCAAATTCGCCAGTGATTCGAGCGGCAGCTCCGAGAGATCCGCGCCATCGGCGTAGCGGTGGAAAGGCGAATCGACATAAGTGCCGGTATTGGCCACCATTTCGATCTTGCCGATGTGGAATTCCGTGCCCGGCGCGTAGATGCGGCGCGAGTCCTCGCGGCTGAGAAAGTCGCAGATGAGCGGCGCGGGCAGGCCCTTGTAAGTGACCAATCCGTGTTCCACGGTATGACTCAGATCGATGAGCGCCGGCATGCGGCTCCAGCGTAGCATGTGCGCGGTACAGTGGAGGAATGGCTGAAGTATTGGCAGGCGCGCCTCCCCGCGCGATGCGGGGCACGGCCGAGCGGCGGTTCAGCCGCGCCGCCTGGGGCGTGCTGGCTTACAACATCCTGGTGGTGCTGTGGGGCGCGTATGTGCGCGCAACCGGCTCCGGCGACGGTTGCGGCAACAACTGGCCGCTGTGCCGGGGCGTCATGGTGCCGCACGCGCCCGAAGCGCAGACCATCATCGAATTTACGCATCGCATAAGCGTGCTGCTGGCCATGGGCGCCGTTCTGGGCCTGGCGGTCTGGGCGTTCCGCGTGTTTCCGCGCGGGCACCGCGCGCGTTTCTTTTCGGTGCTCTCGCTGGCATTCTTTTTTGTCGAGGCGCTGCTGGGGGCCGGCCTGGTCTTGTTCCGGTACGTGGCCCACAATGCCTCCGCCGGACGCGCGGCGTATCTTTCCGCTCACCTGGTGAACACGCAGGTTCTGTTGGCGATGCTGATCCTGGCGGCATGGTTTGGCGGCAGCGCCGAGCGGCGCGCGTGGCGGCGGCCCGGCAAAGCGATATTGGCGGCGCTACCGGTAGCTTTGCTGGTGGCTGTCAGCGGCGCGATTGCGGCATTGGGAGATACGCTTTTTCCGGCGTCGTCATTAGCTTCCGGAATGCAACAGGAACTGGCGGGAACCGCGAGCGCGTTGCTGCGGCTGCGCGCGCTGCATCCGGTGCTGGCGGTGGGGGGCGGAGCTTTCCTGCTGATCGCCGCCGTGAGCGCGCGACGATCCGGACTGCCGGCTGCTGTGCACTGGAGCACGATCGTGGCGCTTTTGGTCGTCGTGCAATTAGTTGCCGGAGCTTTGAATTTGCTCCTGTTGGCGCCGGTCTGGATGCAGATCTGCCATCTGCTGCTGGCGGACCTTTTATGGGTTGCATTGGTGATTACCGTGCTCGAAATGGGCCAGTGGCGGTTTGAAGCCGGCCAAGGTTAGTACCCGTCGCGGTACGGCGCGGAAACCGCGACCGGCGGCCAGCCGTCCCTTAGTTCATGTGCGCAAGTCGTAAGAGTATCTGGGGCTGGTTGCCGGCCGTGGCGCTATGTCTCACACATTCCTTGTGGGCGGCAAGCAGCCGGATCACGGTTCCTGTTAACAACGACCAGCGCATCGTCCTCGCCGGGCACATCAATCCGCGCGCCACAGCCGCGGCCGATCAGGGACCCGCGGTTTCGTCGTTTGAACTTCCGTACGTAACATTGGTGCTCAAGCCCTCCGCCGCGCAGCAGACGGATTTGGATCACCTGCTGGAAGCACAGCAGGATCCCACTTCGCCCGAGTATCATCAATGGCTCACGCCGGATCAATACGCCGACCGCTTTGGTGTGAGCCAAGCCGATATCGACAAGATTACCGGTTGGCTGGGGCAGCAGGGTTTTACGGTCCAGTCAATCGCGCGCGGGCGAAATGGTATCGCTTTCAGCGCGACGGCGGGGCAAATCCAAACCGCATTCGGAGCGGAAATCCATCGCTATCTGGTGAACGGCGCGTTGCATTACGGGGTGGCTACGAATCCGTCGATTCCAGCCGCCTTCGACGGCGTGGTCAGTGCGATTCATGGGCTGCACGATTTTCTTCTTAAACCGCGGGGCCGCCGCAGCCAGCAGCCGCGGGATATACTCGGCGGCCAGGAACAACTGGGCCCGGGCGATGTGGCCGTAATTTATGACATCAATCCGCTTTTGAGCGCCGGCATCAACGGCCGGGGAACGGGCACTTACGATCTGGCGGTGGTTGGCGATGTGCCGGTCGACCTGACGGATATCGAGACCTATCGCAGCTCATTCGGGCTGCCGGTTAACGATCCAACCACATTGCTGGTTCCTGGGAACCAACCGCCGAAGAGTTGTAATCCCAATGATCCGACCTGCGACCTGCCGGAAGCGGATCTGGATCTGGAGCTATCGGGAGGAGTAGCGCGGGACGCCAAAATAGTCTTTGTATATGCCCCCGATGTGACCGACGCGATTTCTTATATTATCGACAATAACCTGGCGCCTGTTATCAGTGACAGCTACGGCCTTTGTGAGCCACAGACCTCGGCGGGCGATGCGGTCACTTATCAGCAATGGGCCACGCAAGCCAATGCGGAAGGAATCACCTGGTTCGCCGCCTCGGGCGACGCCGGCGCCGCCGACTGCTTCGTGGCGACCGATGTCAACGACCCGACTAATGTGGAGAAATCGGTCGACACCCCGGCCTCGGTCCCCGGAGTCACCGGCATTGGCGGCACGGAGTTCAATGAAGGTAACGGCAAATACTGGAGCACCGCCAACTCGTCTACTTATACGACGGCCCTGTCTTATATACCGGAGATCGCATGGAACGACAGCGTACAGGATGGCACGCCGTCCGCTTCGGGCGGAGGATCCAGTATTTTCTTCGCCAAGCCATCCTGGCAGACGGGAAGCGGAGTGCCGAATGACGGCGCCAGAGACGTGCCCGATATTTCCATTTCGGCTTCCGCGGATCACGATGGATATGTCATTATTTCGGGCGGCACCGTGTATGTCTATGGCGGCACCTCGGTAGGGCCGCCGCAGTTCGCCGGACTTACAGCCATCCTGAACCAGTATCTGGTGTCGAACGGTTATCAATCGACTCCCGGAGTTGGCAATATCAATCCGAGACTATACTCTTTGGCGACCACTTCGGGTGTGTATCACGACATCACTCAGGGGAATAATATTGTCACTCCCTGCGCCAACACGCAAGGCTGCACGGCGGCGCCGGTAGGCTACGACGCGGGCCCCGGTTACGACTTGGTCACGGGATGGGGGAGTGTGGATTTCAACAACCTGGTGACGGCTTGGCACGGCGGAAGCGTGGTCTCGAAGGGATCGGTTACAGTGACGGCTACGGCCAGCAGTGCCAGTCTGGCATTCACCGGCAGCACAACCCTGACCGCCACGATTGCCGCGGGCAATGGCGGCACGCCGACGGGCACGGTCACGTTTTCGGTTGGCAGCTTCACTTTGGGTACTGCGGCGCTGGCTGCATCCAGCGGCCGGGTGATTGCGACACTGTCCATATACGGCTATCAACTGGCGGCCGGAGCCAATAGCATCACGGCGTCGTATAGCGGAGATGCTTCCTACAATGCTTCCACGTCAACGGTGACTGTCACCATCACCTCGTCGGGCAACGGCGTACCGGCCGTGAGCAGCACGCTGAATGGCGCGTCATTTACAGCCTCTTTGGCTCCTGGCGGTGTGTTAAGCGTGTTTGGATCGAACCTGTCACCGGCCACCGGCTCCGCTCCGGCGGCGCCTTTGCCTACGATGATGGGCGGCACATGGGTAACCATCAACGGCGTAACCGCTCCGCTCTATTACGTATCGCCGACCCAGTTGAATATTCAGGTGCCTTACGAGACACCCACCAATGCCGCGGCTCGGGTGGTCATCAACAATAATGGCGCGACGGCGTCGGCATCCATTACCGTGTCTCCGGAAGCGCCCGCCATTTTCACTTTCGACAACGATGCGCCGGTTCCGTATACCACCGCGGCCCGCGGCCAGGAGATCGCGCTGTACGTTACGGGCGCGGGCGCCGTGCTGCCTTCCATTGCCGATGGCGCCGCTCCGGCCGCCAATACCACTTTGGCTGATTTGCCGGCTCCCGTTGGCGCTGTCGGTGTCACTGTCGGCGGAGTTACCGCGGTGCTTGATTTTGTCGGCATGCCCACTTGGGCCGTGGGAGTTGTGCAGATCAACTACACCATTCCCTCGAGCGCGCCTTTGGGCCTGCAGCCCGTAGTGGTCTCCGTCGGCGGAGTCGATAGCGTGGCGGCGCAGTTGACGATCACGCAATAGGCAGGTCGCTCGCCAAGGCGCGAGCTGGCGCGGCCGCCTCGATCTATCCTTTGAGCGCTCCAACCGCCGGTGAAACCGGATCTCGACCGCACCTGCTTAGGGGCCGCATCTTTTCCTAAAGTACTGTAGGTACTAAATCCCCAAAGGAATAGGTTTAACTTACTCGCCGCGATTGCAAACGAGCCAGACTGGTGTATACTCAGCCAAACTGGAATGCTGAATTGTAAATTCCGAGAGATCAAATAACACTGTCGGATTGGTCGCACTCTATTGCAGGCAGTAGAATGGCAGGTCCATAACCTAGGCGTAGATTTCGATATCCGAGAAACGGAGAGATTATGATTCGAAGATCAGGCACTTCTCTGCTGACCATCTTCGTGCTTGTATTAGCTGTGAATATCGTTTGCCATGCGCAGTCACGGCGCCTCTTGACCCCGCATGTGCGTGGAGTGACTCTCAATGGGCAGGCACGGTCCGCCGGACGCCTTCCCGCAGGGCAGAGTATGCGGCTGGTGCTTGTCCTGCCACACCGCAATCAGGCAGCCTTGGATCAATTCTTGAAGGACCTCTACAATCCTGCAAGTCCCTCTTACCGCCATTACCTCACGGTGGAACAGTTCACCACCATGTTTGGTCCCACCCAGGAGGACTATGACGCTGTCATTCAGTGGGCGGCAACCAACGGGTTGACCGTGGTCGGCGCTTCCCGCAATCGCATGAACCTGGATGTGACGGGGCCGGTGGCCGCCATCGAGACAGCCTTGCATGTGAACATGGGGATCTACCAGCACCCCACCGAAAACCGCACCTTCTTTGGTCCGGACCGCGAACCCACAGTGGACCTGCCTTTCCCGCTATGGCACATCGCGGGCCTGGACAATTATTCGATCCCGCGTCCTGCCCTTTTGCGCAACCCTTTGGCGGTGAAGTCTCAGGCCACCACGGGATCCTGTCCTGAGCAGTCGTTCTGCGGCAGCGACATGCGAGCGGCCTATTACGAGGGAACGGCTCTCACGGGCGCCGGCCAGTCGCTTGGATTGCTGGAGTTTGCCGGCACCGATTTGGATGACCTGAACACTTACTACGCGAACGCGGGTCAAATCAACACTGTGCCTATCACTCTCCTTTCCACGGATGGGACGAGCACGAGTTGCGTCTATCCCGATTGCGACGACACCGAACAGACCATCGACATGACTCAGGCGCTGGGCATGGTGCCGGGCTTGTCCAGCCTGGTGATGTACGTCGGATCGACCGATGCGGCCATCTACAATGCCATGGCCACGGCCAGTCCGCTGAACTCGCAATTGAGCTCTTCGTGGATCTTTGAACCGGACTCGGCCGTTGACGATCCGTATTTTCAAGAGTTCGCTGCGCAGGGTCAGAATATGTTTCAAGCGGCGGGTGACGGCGGCAAGTGGGTGTCGGGTTCCTTCATCTACCCGGCGGATGACGTGTATCTCACGTCGGTCGGTGGGACGGATTTGGAGACAACCGGCCCCGGCGGCGCCTGGAGTTCGGAATCGGCTTGGGCTGACGGCGGCGGCGGCATCTCGCCTGACAAATTTGCGATTCCCTTCTGGCAGACGACGACAGCCAGCGGCTGCTCCAATTGCTCCAATACCTATCGCAACGGCCCGGACGTTTCGGCCAATTCGAATTTCACGTTTTACGTCTGTGCGGATCAAACCGCCTGCACGGCTAACTTGTATGGCGGGACCAGTTTTGCGACTCCCATGTGGGCCGGCTATCTGGCGCTCGTCAATCAACAGGCGGTGATGAACGGTATGCCCACGCTCGGCTTCATCAATCCGGCCCTTTATGATATTGGTTTAAGCTCGAGCTATAACACTGATTTCCACGACATCACCAGTGGCAGCAACGGTTATTCGGCCACTGTCGGCTACGATCTGGCGAGTGGCTGGGGCAGCCCGAACGGAAGCGGCCTGATTAGCGGACTGCTCAGCACAATCAACACTCCTGGCTTCGGCCTCACGGCCTCGTCCCCAACCCTCTCAGTGTTGCAGGGCGGCTCGGCAACGTCCACGATCACCAGCACAGTTTTGAACGGCTTTAGCTCCGGCATTTCCTTGTCCGCGGCGGGCCAGCCCGCGGGAGTGACCGTAACCTTCAGCCCAACCTCGATTACCGGGGCTGGAACCTCCACCATGACGATCACTGTAGGCTCATCTACAGCCCTCGGCACTTACGATATTATGGTCACGGGAACCTCGGGCAGCATCACCGAAATCGTTACGGTCTCTCTGATGGTGAGCAAAATGCCTCCCGGCTACACCATCACTGCAGCGCCCACATCGATTAGTATTGCCCGCGGTAGCTCCGGCACGTCCACAATCACTTCAGTTGTTGCTGGCGGCTTTGACTCGGCCGTGTCCTTATCGGCGACCGGCTACCCGATTGGCATGAGTGTAGTCTTTAGTCCTGCAACCATAGCCAAGCCAGGCTCGGGGACGTCGACCATGAAAGTCACGGTTGGTAGGAGGGTCGCACTTGGAAACCACACGATCACTATAAACGCCACAGGCGGAGGGCTGCCGCGTACGATTCAGGTCACAATCGACGTTCTCGAATAAGTAAGAGTGAAGCCGGATCGCAGGCACGATCTCAGCCATGTTCTTCGAACCGGCCGGAGTGAAATCCGTGTTGGATTCTCCGGCCGGAGGACCACGGACGATACCCTTTTTTTGGGGAAATTCACAAGGAGCACAGAATGGTAAAAAGAGCATTTTATTGGATAACGCTAACGGCTGCCCTGATTCCTTTCGCCCAGCCGGCGGCAGCACAGAAGTACACAGGAACACCAAAGCCCACGGTCCAACAATATGGACCGTTTGGAAACGTGAAGTATAAGAACACCAATGTAAGACTTGGAAGCGGAACATGCGGTAATCCGGCTGGCGACTGCTTGTTCTACGGCGGCGACTTCCTCTATAATCCCCTTTACCCGCCGTTTATTCCCAATGCTTTGGCCAACGAGACTACGGTGGAGGTACCCGGCTCCCCGTTCGGTGCCGCAACCTGGGTTCCGTTTACCGTGCCGGCTGGCCAGACTTGGGGAGTGACGGGACTCTTCACGAACAATCTGGCGACCTACGGCGTCCTCGACCAAGGAACTGAGCCCACGGCTGTGGCCTACTGGTCGATCAATGAAGGAGTATTCGCAGGTAACGGCGGAACCGTCGTCGATTCCGGCACTTCCCCGGCCACCAGCACTCCGACGGGTCGCGCGGCTTTTGGACAGACCGAATTCACGGTCGAAGTGACGGGACTGAGCGTCGTGCTAAAGCCTGGCACATACTGGATGGCGGTCGTCCCCATTTGTTCGAATACGGCCAACCCTTATTGTGAGGGTGTGTTTTTCGAGTCCGACGTCGAGTACATTAACACCACGCCCACAAACGCCGTTGGCGTGGCCGAGACGGTGGATGCTTCGTTCTTCGACTCTCCTTACTTTGGCCAGAACTTCGAACCCGCCAATGGCTCCCTAGGGGCCTGCCTGGGGTCCGGCTGCGACGCGTTCTCGGCGGGCGTGCTTGGACGAAAAGCAGCGATGTAAACCGACGCTAGTGGTCCAAACGATGCCAGCCAGGCGATACTCGCCTTCGGCTATTGCCGGGCTGGCATCCGATCCTGTCATTGCGATTCCAGGCCAAGCCTGGCTGCCTTTGAGCTTTTCGGAAAGCCGGTGTGGGCAGTGGGAATTATGTCCCCCAAGCCGCTGTCCTGTTTACTTGACGTAAAACGGCCCGTCGCTCGCCAGCATGCCGCCCGGTGTGCCCACCCGGACATATCCCGTCGTTGCTCCAGACGGTACAATAGCCGAAATTTGAGACGGCGAGACAACCGTGAACCTAGCCGGCGTTCCATTAAAGCTGACACTGATGGCGCCCGTCAGACCCGTTCCCAGTATCTCGACCGCGGCTCCCACCTTAGCGAGGTGCGGGAGTGTCTTCACAAACGGAGCCAGGCCAGTCGAAAACTGGAAAAGCACGCCTACATTGGCGGCGCCGCCTTCCGATGTGGTCCCGTAGAAGTTTCCGTCCGTGCCTTCCAGCATCGTGCCGGCCGGCTGGGATCCCTGCCGATCCGGCGACGAGAAGCTGAACAGCGAAGTAAAAACTCCACCCGCAGTGATGCGGAAGATCGTGCCATAGTTGGAGGCGCCGCCCAATCGAGTTGTCCCATACAGATTCCCATCATTGGCTGAGACCAGGCCCCCGATAGGATGGGCGCCATCGGTGTTATCGAAGTTGTGCAAGTCCGTCAGAACGCCTTCCGCACTGATCCTGTAAACCTCACCTTCGCCATAGGCCCCGCCGTTGGGTGTCGTGCCGTAGAAGCCACCGTCGGCCCTCAGAGTCAGCCCGCCCGTCTGACAATTCGTGCAGTATTGGCCGCCGCTCTGCGAACTAAAATTGTGCAGTGTCGTCAGCGTGCCGGAGGGGCTGATCTTGTAGACGGTCCCTACGCCGGGATCGTCCGGCATAATGTAGCTGGTCCCTCCGCAGCCGGTGGTCCCATACAAATCGCCATCGGGACCCAGGACCAGACCGCCGGGGTAGCATCCATCGGGTCCGCTAAAACTGTAGAGGGTCGTGAATACGCCCTCCGGCGTGACCTGAAAAACCGTGCCGTAGTGTAGCTCCTGGCCGTCGGGGTTGTAGGCGCCGCCGGCTGTCGTGGTTCCGTAGAAGTTCCCGTCCGCGCCCCGGACCAGGGCGCCCTGCGGAGCCGCCCCATCCGTGCCCTCGAACACATGCAGCATCGAATAAGCGCCGGATGCAGTGATCTTGAAGATCGTGCCGTATCCGCCGCTCAAGGCACAGGTGCTGGTCGCGGCGATGTTGCCGCCAGCGCAGTCCGTGCCGTAGAAGTCCCCGTTCAGGTCCTGCACCAGCCCACCGAATGGGTTGGAGCCGGCAGGATCCTTTGCCTTGAACCGTTGCAGAGTGGTCAGCGCGCCATCGGGAGTGAGCCGGAAGATCGTGCCATACCCCGAGCCACCTTTGATACCGCCAGCCCCTTCCGTGGTCCCGTAATAGTTCCCATCCAGGCCCTGCACCAAGCGCATCCCACCGGGTTCTTCTCCGTTGTTACTGTCGAAACTCAGTAGAGGAGTGAAGGTCTGTGCGAAACATGCCGCGCAGGACCACAGGAAAACCCAGACAGCCTTCCGCCAGGCTTGATTGGCCATGTTGATCCCTCCTGTTGATAGGATACGCCCACCAGCTGTATTTATGGAGCTTGCAGCCCCAGGCCCGGGCGGTTGGGAAGAATCAGCTTGCCCTTTTCCACCAACACGCCGGTGAATGGATCGTTGGCGATCAGAAGATTGCCGTCTAAGTCCGCGTAGTTCACCAGCGGCGAAAGATGCGCCGCCGCGGTCACTGAGACCGAACTCGAAACCATGCAGCCCAACATGGTCTTCAGGCCCAGCGCTTTCGCCACCTGGATCATGCGGTAGGCTTCCAGAATGCCGCCGGCCTTATCCAGCTTCACGTTGACGCCGTCGAAAGCCCCTGCCAGTTTCGGTATGTCGGAGGCGTGCCGGCAGGCTTCATCGGCGATCAGCGGCACGTGCGCGCGCTCATGCACCCAGTGCATATCTTCCAGCCTGTCGGCCGGCATGGGCTGCTCCACGAACTCCACGCCTTGCGTGGCCAGCCAATTGATCTTGCGCACCGCCACTTCCTTATCGGTCCAGCCTTCGTTGGCATCCACGCGCAGCGGCTTATCCGTGGCGCTGCGCACGGCCGCGATGGTGGCCTCATCGGTGTCCAGGCCGACCTTGATTTTCAGCACGGGAAAATCCGCCGCCTCGCGCACCTTCTGGCGCGTCACTTCCGGATTGTCGATGCCGATCGAAAACGTGGTCACCGGTGTATCGCGCGCGTCCAGGCCGAAATAGCGATACAGCGGCACGCCCAGTTTCTGCCCGATCCAATCCATCACCGCGATGTCGATGGCGGCCTTGCCGGCCCATTCGCCTTCCACCCGCGCGAAGACCTGCTGCATGAGTTTATCGAACTGCCAGGGATCGGCGGACGTCAGAAAATCGCGCACCGATTCCACACCGCGTTGCGCGCCTTCCGCGTTCTCGCGATAGCGCACGATGGGCGCGCCCTCGCCATGGCCCGTGACGCCATCGCGGCTATACGCCACGTGCAGCGTGTCACGATAGTCGCTCGACGACATGGTGGTGGTCCAGGTGTGACGCAGCTTCAGGCGCTTGATCTCCGTCTGCACGGTGGTGCGCGGCGCACCGGTGGCCAGCAACGCCGGCCATCCGGCTTGCGCTACGAAAAAGTGACGGCGATTCATTTGAGCCTCCTGCAGGCGACCAGCAAGTTACTCCAGTGGGGATCGCCGAGATCGCAAATTTGCACCACCGGATGGCTCCAGGTGGTCGCGTTGATGAACTGTCCCCCGCCGATATACATGCCGGTGTGCGTGATGTGATCGGGCCCGCTGCCGAAAAACAGCAGATCGCCGGGCTTCAACTCGTCGCGCGTCACCGGCGCCACGCCTCTCCAGGCCGCCTGTTGATCGGCATCCCGCGGGATCAGCGCGCCCCGGCGCCGGCAAAGCATCTGGGTGAAGCCGGAACAATCATAGCCGAAACTGGACGTGCCGCCCCAAGTATACGGCAGGCCCACGAAGCGGCGGCTCAGTTCAATAGTCTGATCGATCGACAAGGGATGCCCGTCGGACATCACGTCGCCGCGTTGCACCCAGCCGGCGCGATCGTCCGGCAGACGCACTTCCATCCAGCGGGGGTTGTCCCGCGGCTCGGCGACTATTTCCAACCGCGTCTCGAAGGGCACCGTGATCAACGGACGGCGTTTGGTGACGTTCGGCTCATAGTAGATATGCGCGAAAAGCTCCGCCACTTGCGCCACCTGTCCGGACACGGCGTACGGATTCTGGCGCCGCGCATCCCCACTGGCCATCCAGCCGGTGTAATCGTCGGCCGTGCGGACGCGCAGCCAGCCGGCGCGCTCGTCGATCACGCCGACATTGGACGCATAGATGGCCTGCGACACCACTTCAGTGTTGTCGTCGGGTTGTGCGTACATGTTCGCGACCGGCTTGACGACCACGGCCGGCGCGGCCGCGGCCAGCAAAGCCACTGTCATAAACGGGTGCATGGGACCTGCTATCAGCCTAACAGCTAACGGGACGATTTCGGCCCTTGAATCCACCCGGTAATGTCGTCGATCACTTCCGGCGCAACGTGTGCCGGCTTGGCATATTCTTCCGGAGTGCTTTTGCCCTCGCCTGCCACGAACAGATGATTCAGCTTGGTGTAACTGCGAAACGTGACGTTCTCCTTTGGACCCAAGCCGGCTTTCCATAGGGCGAAATCCTTCATGCTGACCTGGTAGTCGCGCTCGCCCTGCAGGATCAGCATCGGCTCGGCACTCTGGGCCGCTATCAGAACCGGATGATAGTCTTTCAAATCGGCGCGGTATTTCTCAGTTACCCCCGGTAGGACCTTCCACGGATCCTTTCGGATGATATCCAGCTTCTCGCGCTGGCTGTCGGTCAGTGGGCCTTTCAAACGGTACAGATATTCAAACTGCTCGACGATCAACTCTTCCAGTGGACGCACGCTACCGGCCATGACAATGACACCCGCCAGATGAGTATCGCCTTGCATGATGCGCGGCATCATGTAGCCGCCCTGGCTATGGCCGAGCACGTAGATGCGCCGTGGATCGATGCCCTCCTCGGTGCGGAGCAAGGCGGCGGCGCGCACGGCATCATCCACCGTTTCGCTCGTCATGGTGAAGTTCGGATCGGCCGCGCACTCATGCGGGTGCACCTTGGTGCGTTTGTCATAACGCAGCACCGCGATGCCGCGTGACGACAGTCCCTCCGCCAGATCGCGGAAGACCCGCACACCCTCGACGGTCTCGTCGCGGTCGTTCGGCCCCGAGCCGTGCACCAGCACCACCGCCGGCCATGGTCCCTTTCCATTGGGGACAGTCAGCGTGCCGGGCAGTTTCCATTCGTCCGCGCCCACGGTCACATCGCGCGACGAAAACGAATCCGGCCGGCTGTACGCCGCTGTTTGATAGGGCGCGGCTTCCGATTTCGGAGGCACGAACCAGGTGCCTTGGATCTGTCCCGCGGCGTTCCAACTCACAATGAAATTCAGAGAAGCCGGCGCCCAATGCAGTGGAATGGTGACATTCACGGCATCGCCTATGTGGCGCGTCTCCGGCGCATCCTGGCTGAGAGGCTTGCCCAGCGTCGTCATTAACTGTCCAGCCTGGGCCGCATAGGTTTCCAGAGTTATGGCCTTCTTCATCTCGGGAGAAAACTGGGAATAGAAGGCTGCATACTTGCCCGCCAGCACCAGATCGAGCGCCTGACGGGTGCGCTCTTCCAGAGTCTGCGCCAGAGTAGCCGGCACGGCGGCCAGCGCCACCCACGCAGCTCCGTGTTTCAGGGTCCACATGCCTCCATTGTACGAGCACTTGCGCCGCAACCCGACGGGTGAGATGATTGCCCTTCGGGAAACCCTATAATGAACCGGTTATCGATCGGATTATTCGCGCTGCTGTTCGGGGTTTGCGCCACGGCGTTCGCGCAAACTGCCGCCAGGAAGAAGCTGCTCTTCATCGGCGAGGTGAAAGGCTTCGAGCACGACTCGGTGTCGCATGCCATGGCCACCATCGAGAAGCTGGGCCAGCAAAGCGGCCTGTGGGACACCTACCTGCGCACGGATTCGGAACTGCTCACCAAGAAGAAGCTCGACGGCAACGCCAAGAACCTGGATTACTTTAACGCGGTGATGTTCTACACCACCGGCGATCTGGATCTGAATGACGAACAGAAGGCCGCGCTGCTATCTTTCGTCAAGGATGACGGCAAGGGCTTTCTGGGCACGCACAGCGCCACCGACACGTTCTACCACTGGACCGCCTATGGCGACCTGATCGGCGCCTATTTTAACGAGCACCCGTGGGGACAGGTGCATGCCACCATCGACGTGGAAGACCGTGCCTTCCCCGCCACGCGGCACTTTCCGCCGAGTTTTCCGATCTACGACGAAATCTATCAGTTCAAGGAGCCGTACACGCGCGACAAAGTGCGCGTGCTGATGAGCATCGATCCGGCCAGCGTGGACCTGAAGAATCCGCGCGTCCACCGCACCGACAAAGACTTCGCCGTAACCTGGGTGCGCAATTACGGCAAGGGCCGCGTCTTTTACTCCTCGCTAGGCCATCGCGAGGATGTTTGGGATCGTCCCGATATCCAGCAGATGTGGTTGGAAGCGGTGAAGTGGGCGATGGGCATGACCCAGGGTGACGCGACGCCACGGCCCGCGCCGGCTCGCTAATTCGCGGCGGCAGTGCTCTTCCGGCGGGCCTTCAGCACTTCCAGTCCGGCCGGCACCAGAGACAGGGCGATGATCCCCAGAATCACCTTCTCGAAGTTATGCCGGATAAAAGCGACGCCACCCAGCTTGTAGCCTAACAGCGTCATCAGCAGCACCCAGCCGGTAACGCCGAACACATCGTAACCGATGAAGCGCGCCAGGTTCATACGGCCGACGCCCGCCACGAAGGCCGCGAACGTGCGAATGATGGGGATGAAGTGCGCATAGATCATCGTGCGGCCGCCGTGTTTTTCGTAGAATTCGTGCGTGCGCGCCAGATGTTCCTTGCGAAAGATGCGTGAATTCTGCCGGTTAAAGATATGCGGTCCCGTGCTTCGCCCCAGCATGTAGCCGGAGATATCGCCCAGCAGCGCAGCCGAAATCAGCAGCGCGTTCACCAGCACGATATCCAGATGTCCAGCGCCGCAGACCACACCTACCGTGAACAACAGCGAGTCGCCCGGCAGGAAGAACCCCACCAGCATGCCCGTCTCGGCGAACACCAGCAGGAACAGTGTGGCGTAGCCCAGCCAGCCGGTCAGCAGCGTGCCGAGTAGTTCAATGAGCCGCTCCGGGTTGGTGAGCGAGCGAAGAAAATCCAGGAAGCTATGAATCATCCGGTTTAGCTGTGATAGCTGGCAATCAACCGGTTCATCACGTCTTCGTGGATCTTGATCTTGCCTTCCTTGGTCAGGGCTTCGCGCACGCCGTCTTCGAACAGCGAATTGCGGGTCTGGCTCTTCTGTCCTTTGATCTGGTCGCGAATACTGACGCGCTGCGCTTCCAGGCCGGATGCATCCGCGGGGACCTTCTCCACTACTTTGCAGACCACCTTGGAATCGCCAATCCCCACCGGCCCCACAATCGTGCCCACCGGCTTGACGAAGGCATCCAGCAGCACGCCCGCCGATCCCAGTCCCTCGATGGCGCCGGCGCGATCCACATCGGCGGAGGTCTTCATTTCGAAGCCCATGGCCTTCGCGGCGGCCGCCAGATCGCCCCCGTTCGCGCGCGCTTTGTCCGCCAGTTCCGCGCCTTTTGCGGCGATCAATTTGTCCGTCTTATCCTTAACCAGGCCGTCATGCACCTTCGTTTCCACTTCCGCCATGGCCGCCGGGTGGGCGGGCGTGTCGCCGGTCACCACCGCCATGGCGATCTTGTTGCCCGGCAACAGCACTTGTTGCGAAACCTCGCCTACTTTGAGGGTGCCGATGGATTCGTCAAAATCTTTGTTGGTGCCGATCTCCGGAATGGAACTGCCGGGACCCACCTGATCGGCTTTGATGTATTGCAGGTTCAGGTCCGCCGCCACTTTTTCCGGATGCTGCGGATCCTTCGTCAGCGCCGCCTGCGCCTTGTCCGCGGTCTGCTGCATCAATTCGTTGACGCGCTGTTTCTTGTATTCGCCGGCGATTTCGGTCTTCACGCCGTCGAACGGCCTCAGTTGCGCCTGCTCATGTTTGAGCACCAGCAGGATGTGATAACCGTAAGTGACCTTCACCGGATCGCTGATTTCTCCCGGCTTCAGCGAGAACGCGGCTTTCTCGAATTCCGCGAACATCTGGCCTCTTTCCACCCCGTCCACCTCGCCGCCCTTCGCGGCCGAGCTCGGATCTTCCGAATACTTCTTGGCCATCTCGGCGAAGTTCGCCCCGCCGCGCAGTTGCTTCACCAGGCCTTCCGCCTTGGCTTTCACGGTGGTGTCGCTCTTGGGGTCCTTCTCGTCGGTCTTCAACAGGATGTGCCGCACGTCGACGTGCTCGGGGGTGCGATAGTGGTCCTTGTTTTCGTTATAAACCCGCAGCAGGTCCGCTTCGGTCGGCTGGATCGTCTGCTCCAGCTTGGCCTGGTCTATCAGCACGATACCGAGATCGCGCTTCTCCGGGACCTGGTACAGGGGCTTGTGATCGTCGTAATATTTCTGCAGCTCCGCGGGCGTAACCTGCACTGTCGCGCGCAGCTTATCGGCCGGAATTTTGACATATTCGATCTTGATCTTGTCGCTGCGGCGGTGATATTCCTGCTCGATCTCCTGCGGGGTCACGATGGTGCCTTCGAGCGCCACGTTGCGCATCTTGGTGATGAGCAACTGCCGGGACAAGTCTTCCTCGAACTGCGGAATCGTCAGGTTCTGTTGCGCCAGCACCTGCGCGTACGCATCCTTGCCCGCGAATTTGCCGTTGGGAAAAAGCTGCGGGATCGTCTGCCGGATGGCCTTTGCCAGATCGTCGTCCGAGACCTTGTAGCCCAGACGGGCCGCTTCGTAGGCCAGGGCGTGCTCCGTGATCATGGAGTTCACGTACTGCGGCACGTAGTGCGCCATCAACTCGGCGGGCAGGCGCTGGCCCCGGGTGTTCAATTGAATGATTTGCTGGACGTCGGTTGTCGAGATGGCATCCTTGCCGATTTCGGCGACCACCGTGTCGGTGCCGCCTCCGCTGCCCATGGTGGGCCCACCCGGAATGAGATAGGTGAGCATGGAAAACGCGACGAGCAGCAGCAATCCGCCGAGCATGATGCGCACGGCTTTGTCTCGGCTGCGGAACAGATCAAACATGTAACTAAGTCTCCTGAATCGGGGAAACCCTCATTATAGCAGTGGCCAGGGGCGGACGCTGCCGGCGTCACTCCTGGCGCAGCGCTTGCATGGGGTCCACGCCGGCGGCGCGGCGCGACGGAATCCAGGCG
Organism: Bryobacteraceae bacterium; assembly: GCA_049511415.1. Lineage (GTDB taxonomy): Bacteria > Acidobacteriota > Terriglobia > Bryobacterales > Bryobacteraceae > Bog-159. The sequence continues at coordinate 17,019 of JBEKYC010000052.1, forward strand.
GCCAGCAGCGCGGCTGCGCCCAGCGCGGCAACCGCGCCGGCCAGCACCCACGGGTCGTGGGCCGACACATGGAAGAGCATGGATTCGATCAACCGGCTGGCCAGCAGCGATCCGGCGAGGCCCAGCGCGGTCCCGGCGGCGGTCCAGCGGGCGGCGTGTCCCAGCATCAGGCGGGCGATACCCGCGGGCGTCGCACCCAATGCCATGCGCACGCCGATTTCCTGCGTGCGCTGCGCCACCAGGAACGAAATCACGCCGTAGAGGCCGATCAGGGACAATAGCAGCCCCATGCCGGCGAATAGCGCCAGCAGCCAGGCGTTGAACCGGGGGCGCTCGGCCAGTATGCCGACGCGCTCATCCAGCGTCTCGATGGTTACCGGCACCGTGGGATCGATCGATGCGACAGTCGTGCGGACCCAGCGGGCCATGGCCGCGGGATCGATGGCGCGCAGGATGACCGTGGCGCTGCGCCCGTTCTGTTCCGTCGTGTGTTTCCGCGCCAGGTAATATTCGGGCTGGTCCGGGTCCACCAGCGCCGTATTCTTCACGTCTCCCGCCACGCCCACGACGGTCAGCCACGCGCCCGTCCGGCCGGGCCGGATCTGCTTGCCGATGGGGTCTTCAGCGGGAAACATGCGGTGCGCCAGCGAGCCGCTCAGAATTACCGCATTCCGATCCGCATCGCGATCTTCTTCGCCGAAGCCGCGCCCGCGCAGGATCGGCGCGCCCAGCGCCGCAAAATAGCCCGGCGTGACAATGCGCCAGGTAACCATGCCGCCGGTGCCTTCAGGCATGCGCGGGCGTCCGGCCACGTCGATGGCGGCGTAGATCATGTCATGCGCCGGGCCACTGGGTGGAACCGAGTCGCTGATGGCGGCGTGTTCGATTCCCGGGAGGCGTTTCAGCCGCCGCTCCAACTCATCGAAGAATTCCAGTTGACGGGCCGGCTCCGCATACGCCCTCTGGCCCAGCGTAATGCCGGCCGTGATGACGCCGCCGGTGCGCATACCCAGCGGCTGATTTTGCAGATTCCACAGGCTGCGCAGCAGCAGGCTGGCGCCCGTCAACAGCATCAGCGATACGCAGATCTGCGCGGCGACCAGAGCGTGACGAAAGCCATGTTGCCGGGCGCCCAGCGTGCGCCATCCGGCGAGGGCGTCCGCTTGCGGCTGCCTGAAGGCCGGCGCAACTCCGAAGAGGACGCCGCAGACCAATGCGGCCGCCAGCGCGAATAGCAAGACCCGCAGGTCCACGGACGCCTGTTGCAATCGCGGGATACCTTCCGGAGCGATCGCCACGAAGACACGCAGCAGAAGGACGGCCAGCGCGCAACCGGCAACCGCGCCGGTGACCGCCAGCAGGAGGCTCTCGGTGAGCGACTGGCGCGCCAGCCGGGCGCGGCTCGCGCCCAGTGCCAGCCGCACCGCGATCTCGCGTTGCCGTGTCGCGGCGCGCGCCAGCAGCAGGTTCGCCACATTGGCGCAGGCGATCAGCAAGACCGCCAGCACGGCTGCCAGTAAGATGCGGGAAGCCAGACGCGCGTCCTGGATCTGGCGGTCGCGCAACGATCGCACCCGCAGTTTCACTTCTTTCCGAAACGGCCCCGGCACGAACTGGAGCGACTCCTGGAAGAGCGGCTGCAGCGCGGCCGCGGCTTGATCCGCCGTTACCCCGCTCTTCAGGCGCGCAATCGAGCGCAGCACCCGTCCGGCATTCGGCCGGTGTTGCTGCGCTTCGTCCAAGGCTTGCGGCACCAGGATATCGGCATGCTCCAAGGTGGGCAATTCGAAATCGCGCGGCAATACGCCGGCGATCATAACGGGTTGGCCATCCAGCGGCATGGTCTTGCCGACGATGCGCGCATCGCCGCCAAAGCGGCTCTTCCACAAGCCATACGAGAGCATGGCCGCCCGCGGCCCGTTGGGACGGTCTTCGTCGCGTGTGAAGTTACGGCCGGCGATCGGTTGTACGCCCAGCGTCGGCAGCAGGCTGGCTTCGACCGCGGCGCATGCGAGGCGTATGGCGCGGGTATCCGTCAAGTCGCAATCGCTCACCCCGCTCCATGAAGCAAAAGATTCGAACGGCTGCTGGCGCGCGCGCCACTCTACGTAGTCGGTGCCCAGCATGAACTCCTGCGGAACGATGGGCGCTACGAAACCCACCGAAACCAGATCTTCGGCATGTGGATAGGGAAGGCTGCGAAACAGGATGCGGTCCACCACGCTGAATACCGCGGTCCCCGCTCCAATCCCCAGTCCGAGCGCCAGAATCGCGGCCAGTGTAAACGTGGGCGAACGCACCAGACTGCGCGCGGCGAAGCGCAGGTCCTGCGCCAGGGTCTCGAAGAACCGGCGGAGTGTCATCTGACTTTAGAAACCGCCCGCCGGGGAAAGTTCCCGGCGGGTTCGCCCGGCGCGCCCGCGGCTATTTCAGCTTGATGGGATAAGGCGCGTGTTCCGGCAGCTTCGGATTGGATTTCTCCAATGCCTGGAGCAATTCCGCGACCCCGCGCTCCAGTTGCGGATCGCGTCCCTCCATCAGCGATTTCGGGTCGTTTTCCACCACGATGTCGGGATCCACTCCGTGCCCTTCAACCGCCCACTGGCCTTCGGCGGTAGCGTATGCGAATTCGGGCACGTTCACGCCTCCGCCATCGATCAAATCGCCGTGACTGGTGATTCCGACCACGCCGCCCCAGGTGCGCTCGCCAATCAGCGGCCCCAGCTTGGCCGTGCGGAACATCCAGGGAAAGATATCGCCATCGGATGCCGAGTTGCCGTCCAGCAAAACCGCTTTGGGTCCGATAAAGACGCTGTCCGGGTAGACGCCCGGCGTTTCCAGGGTGCGCGAATATTGGGTCGAAAGCAACGTGCGCGTCAAACGCTGGATCACCATGCGCGAGATATTGCCGCCCCCATTGGCCCGGTCGTCGATCAGCAAGGCTTCTTTACGAAGCTGCGGATAATACCACTTGATGAATTCCCGGATTCCATTGGCGCCCATATCCGGCAGGTGCATGTATCCGATGCGGCCTTTGGATAGCTCGTCCACCATGCGGCGGTTCTTCTCCACCCAGTCGAAATACACGAGATTCGTTTCGCTGGATAAAGGCTTGTAGGTCACTTTGCGGGCCCCCGCCAGCGAGGGCGCATGATTCAGCATCAGGATCACCGGCGCGTCGCCGGCATGCCGCAGAAACTTGTAGATATCGTCTTTGGTTGTTACATCCTCGCCGTTGACGGCCAGAACATAATCGCCCACTTTGGCGTCCACGCCGATTTCCGTGAGGGGCGAGCGATAGGTATCTTCTTCGTTTTGGCCGGCGAAGATCTTGTCGATGCGGTAGCGCCCGGATTTGGCGTCCACTGCGAAGCGCGCGCCGGGCAGGCCGGCATGCGGGCGCGGCGGAATCTGCAGATCGCCGCCGTCGATGTAGGCATGCTGCACGGTTAATTCCGAGATCATCTCCCCGATCACGTAGTTAAGGTCGCTGCGGTGCGCCACGTACGGCAGAAGCTCGCTATAACGCGCGCGGATCGCCTCCCAATCGTAACCGTGCATATTCGGCGCGTAGAAGAAATCACGGTAGCGCCGCCACACTTCGTTGAATATGTCTTTCCATTCCGCCACCGGATCTTTCTCCAGCATCAAGTCGGCCGTTGGGACTGTCTTTTTCGTGCTCGCGCCGGTAGCTGTGGCATCATACACGTTCCACGCCTGCTCCTGGCGCACCAGGACGCGTGAGCCGTCGCGCGAGACCACGAAATAGGAAATGTCGTCCGCGATGGTGGTCTCCTTGCGGTCCTTGAAGGCGAAGATCCGCACCGAGGCCTTGGTGGGAGCCGCGCGGCCGTAGTAGGGCTCAGGGACGACCGCGTAAACCAAGCCGTCGCCTTTCACCTCCAGGCCCGTGTAGTTGCTGGCCTCCAGCGGCACGCGCGCCGCCCGCTGTCCCAACCCGTCGAAATCGATGCCTCCGTCTTTGGGATTCTCTGCCTTCTTGTCTTTCGAGTCCTTGTCCTTATCCTTGTCGTCGTCCTTGGCCCCCATGCCCTTGGCTTCGTCACTCTCCGGCGGGAACGGATTCTTGACGTCTTTGCGCAAGGCCAGCACGAAGATGCCCGTCGAACGGTTGGTGGCAAAGTCAAATTCAGTCTGCGAGAGCTGCGGTTGAAACTCGTGCACGGCCATGAAGTACAAATAGTCGCCGCCGGGATGCCATGCCGGCGATTGCTCATTGAACATGCCACTGGTCACATGGTGTAACTGGCTGTCTTTCATCGACCAGATGTAGAGCGAAGAAAACGACCGGCGGTCGGGCATGCTGAACGCCAGATACCCGCCACCAGGGGACCACGCATAATCGTGAATCTCACCTTCGGTGGAGTGCGCGATTTCCGCGGCCTGGTGCCCGGCTACGGAGGCTACCCAAAGCCGGCCGTCCTTATCGCTGAAAGCTATGTGATCGTTGTCCGGCGACCATTCCGGCTGGTAGCGAAAGGCGTGCCCGCCGCTGGTGACGCGCTCGGCGGGGGAGGAACCATCCTGCGCCACAACATAGAGTTCCTCTTCGCCGGTGGCGTCGGACAGGAAAGCCACGCGCGTGCCGTCCGGCGACCAGGCGGGCCATTTGTCGTGCGCGCCGGGGGAGTGCGTCAGGTTGCGCGTGGGGCCTTTCTCAACCGGTGCTGAGAAGATGTCGCCGCGCGCCGCGAACAGCACCCTTTCACCTTGGGGGCTGATCTGCACCTGCTCGATCAGGTTCGCGGCTGAAACATAACTGGGACGGCGGTTGATGCCGTCATCCGGCACGCGCACGGAAATAGGCGTGCTCTTCCCGCTGGCGATGTCCAGGATCTGTAGTTCGCCATCGAGTTCATAAACGATCCGGCGCTGGCGGTCGGTGCTGGGCCAGCGCACATCCCACAGCGGGTAATGCGTGATCTGCCTGGTTTCGCCGCTGGTGGTGTCGTAGGCGTAAATGTTGAAGTGGCCGTCGCGGTCCGAGTCATAGTAGATCTGTTTGCCGATCCACATGGGGTCGCGGCTGGCCCGAGTTCCCTCGGTGATTTTCTTGGCGGCGTGGGTCTCCGTATCGAATATGTAAAGCTGGTTGGCCTGGCCGCCGCTGTAGCGCTTTTCGGTGCGGAAATCGCGGGCCTGCGGCGAATAGACGATTTCGTTGCCGCCCGGTGAGTAAGATCCCGCGCCCGACACCGGCATCGGCAGCGGCTCGGAAGGGCCGCCCTCCACCGGAACGCGATAGAGTCGCGTGACCGCCAATGTGCGTGCGTCGCGCAGCGAACGGTAGATGATATAGTGGCCGTCATTCGACCAGCCGTAGACCTGGTTGTCGTAGCCCCAGCGCGGCGCCAGGGGACCGTGCGCCGGATAAAACGTCAACTGGCGCGGCTCGCCGCCATCCGCGGGCATCACGTAGACCTGCTCGTCCCCGTCGTATTGGCCGGTAAACGCGATCCATTTGCCGTCCGGCGAGAACTTGGCAAACACCTCCACGCCGGGATGGGCCGTCAGGCGCGTGGCGGTGCCGCCGGCGGCGTTGACCCACCACAGGTCGGCGCCGTAGGTGAATACGATGCGGTCCTCATGAATGTCGGGAAAGCGTAATAACCGGGTTTGAGCGGACAAACTGGCCGCCAGCAGCAGAGAAAAGGCGAAGGATTGGTAACGCATAGTGGAAGCGATTAAGGACAAGCCTAACAGAGTGCCGCTTCCCGTCGCACGCACGGCCGATGCCAAAAAAAACGGCCCGGTAGCGGCGCACTGAGCGCCGTTCCGGGCCGCCTGCAGAAGAAGCGATGATCGGCGGTGCTACGGATTGGTCGTGCCGGCCACGGGCGCCGATGACGCCGACCGGTCTCCAGCCGTGTCGCCGGCCTGGATCGAGTAGTAATAAGTAGCGCCGGGGGTCAGATTCTTGTCCGTGTAAGAATTGGTCGTGGTAGTTGCGATCTGACTGAGGCTGCCTGAAGTTGTTCCGCGGGATACGTAATAATACTTGATCCCCAGGGCGCCCGGGGTTTCGGTCCAGGTTACCGACATCATGGTGGTGGACTCAGCCGTCGCCACCACGTTCGACGGTGTATTGGGCAGCGGATAGGTGGTGGCGCTCACGCAGGCGCTCATCGGTGAGTCGTCGCCTCCGGAGTCGGCCGCCTCCACGGCAAAGTAGTAAGTGGTGTCCGGCGTTAGATTCAGATCGTTGTACGTCAGGCTGGTCGTCAGCGCCAGTTGGGTGAGACTGGCGCACGACGAGCCGCCGTAGACGTGATAGTTGGAGATCGGCAAACCGCCGGAGACAGCGGCATTCCAGGACACCGTGATCTTGGTGCTGGACTCAGGCGTCGCCGTAACTGTGGTAGGCGCCGCCGGATACCCATCCGTCGTGCTGCAAACTACGTTCGACATAGGTGAAATGTCCGCCGGAACTCCCTTATCGACGGCCTGCAGAGCGTAGCAATAAGTGGTATCCGCCGTCAGGTTCTGATCGTTGTAGGGAGACTTGGTGACGGTCGTGAGCTGCGTCAAACTGGTGGCCGTCGGGCCGCGGAATATTTTATAGTTAGCGATCGCCAGTTGACCGCTGGGCACCGTCTCGGTCCACGATACCGTCATCCGGTTGGTGGAAGCCGGCACCGCCGTGACATTGCTGGGCGGCAGGGGCAGCGCGTACGTGGTGACCGAAGCGACCGGCGAGGAAAGTCCGGACGTGGAGTTGGGGGTCCCGTTATCGGCGGCCTGCACGGCATAGTAATATGTCGTGGCCGGCGACACGCTCATGTCGTTATAGGTCGTGGTCGTGGTTTGCGCGATCTGCGCCAGGGCGGTCGACGAAGTGCCCCGGTAAACGTTGTAGTGTGCGATGGGCAGGCCACCCGGGGTATTGGGGGCCGACCACGTAAGCGTGGTCTTGGTGCCCGAGTTGGGTGTAGCCAGGACACCGGCCGGCGCCATGGGCATCGTCGGCGTGGTTACCGACACAGGGGTCGGCAAATACGAGAGATTGCCGTACGCGTCGCCGGCTTGCACGGAGAAATAATACGTCGTGGCCGGGCTCACGTTCTGGTCGCTGTAAGTTTGTGTTGGTTGCCCAGCAACCGGGAGAACCGTGGCGATCTGCGCCAGGCTATTGGGAGACAGCCCCATGTAGATCATGTACTTGGTCACACCGGACTTGTCTGTCGAATTCGTCCAGTTCACTTGCACGTACGTGCAGCCCTCGATCGTGATTTTGTTAATGACGGGGGTCGTCGGCGGCGTCACATTGGTGGTCTGCACCGTCACGGGCTGCGAAGGCTGCGAGACGTTGCCGGCCATATCGACGGCCTGGATCGTATAGGTGTAGTTGGTGGCTTCCACGAGGTTGGAATCCTGATAGAAGTAGGTGATCGGCGTAATCCCGGGTTCTATCTGCGCGGTTTGGGCGATCACACTGCCATTCCGGACGACGTTGTAGTAGGCGACACCGATGTTATCCAGGCTCTCATTCCAGGTCACAAGCGCCGTTGTCGGGTTGCCGGATGAGGCAGATACGTTGGTGGGAGCCGACGGTGGAGTCGTATCGGGGGTGAGAACCACTGAATTGTAGAAGGCCGTGCCCGTGGAGGTGTACTGGCCCTGTTGATTGGCCGTGGCCGCGGCCGACTGCTCCAGTTGTAGAAGCGTTGCCGGCGAGTCGTTCTCGATCTGGCTGTCGTAAGTCAGGTAGGCGAAAAAGTAGTCCGCCGAAAACGGATTCAAGAACAGGAAGTTGACGCCGTCGGTAACCTGGATGTAGCTTGCCATGGTATCCATGGTTTGCAGGAAAAGCTGATCCAGGGGGCCAAAAAAGCTGAAGACGTTACGCGAGCTGACCTCATCGGGCGTCAACACCGTGACCTCGCTGTCCAGTTCCTTGTGCAGCCAGCATTCGGTCATGCTGATCGGCATCGGCGGGGTGTTGGTCGCCGCCATGCCGGCTATGACCAAGGCGTTCGAAAGGAAATTGCCGTCGTCCGTGCTGTTGTTGACCGGATAGATGTGCATGTCGATGAAATCCATCGGCTGTGCCAGGAAGCCCTGGATGAACGGCTGAAATCCCGGGAGCCAGGTGCCGACGCCCGCTCCGACCTGCAAGCCTGCCTGGCGTTCGGTTTGCATACTGGCCAGGATGGTCGACAGCAGCGAGTTAGCGCCGGACGCTGTGTCCACATTGGCCTGTCCGCTATTCTCGGATTCCGTGTCGGGCTCCTCTAACACGACCATGTAGTCCGGGTTCATGGTCTGCGCGATGGTCAGCGCGGTCTGTGCCCGCGCCTGCTGATAGGTAGGCCAGTCCAGTGTTGCGTAAAAAGGAGCGGTATCCCAGCCGGCCTGCGAGGTCATGGCGCTGGTGAACAGCACCGTGCTTTCGACCACCACCTTCATGCCCATGCCGTGAATCTGCGTGGCCAAATTGGAGTAGAAGGTCTGGAATGCCGACATCGACTGCCCCTGGCTGGTCATGAACGGCTCGTAGAGGAGAGGAAAGCTCACGTGCACTTCGATGCACGGCACTCCCAGGGCCTGAAGGGCCAGCAGTTGCTGCGTCGGGTTGGCGGTCAGCAGCGAGGGACCCTCATTGGAGTCGGCCGCCTGCAGCGATCCGCATTGCATGCCGGCGTAGGGCGGCGGCGTGCCGTTCGCAGTGAGGGTGCCGGTCGTAAAGCTTTGCAGATAATTCTGGTCCAGGGTGTAGATCGGCTGGAATGAGGACGGCACAGGTATCTGGCCGTTCACAGCCAGAGGAGAAATCGCGCAGATCGTAACTATTGGAAGTAAGTAGTTGAATCGTGCTGACAGGTTCATGTCTTTAACACCCTTTGCCAGGCCGGAACGACGGCCGGCCGGCGGTCTCGCGTCTCTGAAAGAATGGTCGGGACGCGCCGCGCGAAGTCTCAGCGATTGGCGCCCCCTTTTCATTAATCGGAGAAAAAGACCTGCAAAATAACATATCGACGTTCCCGGCTGCATCGCGAGTTCGGCGGAACCATCTTCCAACTCCTGCAACTCGCGGAATCCGCGCCTATTTACCGGCGCGATTTCCCCTTGCAATTCATATAAAATCACTAACCAAACTGGGTGTTCAATCTTGTCGTTGGATAGCCTGGGTTAACGGGACGGCAATTAACTGGAATTACGCAGGAAGGCCGCCAGGCACCGCAGAACGGCGCCTGGGAGGAGTCTGAAGGAGATGGACTGTAACTCTATTTATGCGGGGTTAATGTATAGCTTCTGGCCCAGTAAGGCATATCACCAATGGGAGCACCCGAGATCGTGAGCTCCACGCGCCGGTTCTGCTCCGGGTTGGGGCCGATGGGCCGTGAATCGCCCAAATCCCGGGCGATTACCAGGTGTCCAGGCACGCCATCGTGGATCAGCAGATCCCGCACCGTCTCGGCACGTTGCCGGGAAAACCTCTCATTGCCATCCACTTCGACGACCAGGCCGCTATTGGCATCCAGAATACCGGCTACCCGGGCAAGTTCGCCATAGACCCGGCCGCTCGGCATGGCCTCGCGAAAGTCCGCATCCGGAATTGTTAACACGATGCCTCGCGGCGTGTCGCGCACCAGCATGACTGCGCCGAACTGCTCCAGCAAATGCACCCGAAAAGCCGTCTTGGGATTGGGGCCGTCAGGCGCCGGAAGTGGAGCAGGCGCCGGCGGGGGTGGTGGAGGGGGCGCAACCGCGGCGGCCATCTGGTTCTCGAGCCGTCGCCGCGCGGCGCGTTCCTGATCGAGCAGCGCCTGGCTGGCGGCGGCCTGCGTCTGCGCGGTCCGCGCCGCGGCTTCGGCCTGCGCCCGCAGAGCTTCCGCGCGGGCAGCCCGTTGCTGGGCCTGCGCCAGGTCTTCCTGCTGCTTGCGCCGCACAGCCACGATGCGCGCATCCTCGGCTGTTTGTGCGGCTTGGCGCGCCAATGCCACCACGGTCGACATGCCCATCTTCGCTAGATGCGCATCCCGTGCCTGCCGCAGCAGATCTTGCGCCTTGAGGAACGTATCGTTCGCATACCTGCCGGCCCCGGCTGCATTGGCGATATCGATGGCATTTTGAGCCTGGTAGATCTCCACCAACTGCTGGTATTGGCTCATGGATACGGAGGGTCCCGACACTCCGGCCGCCTCCGCACTGGCGGGCGCCTGATAGGTGTACTGGCCCCGCGGCAGCAGCTCGTACTTGGCCTGGATTGGCTCAATCCGGCCCATGGTATCCGGCCGCACGGCGTTTTCCAGCACTACCACGTCGCTCGGCAGGCGCACGGCGGAATAAGGCTCCGCCGTGACGATCAGGCCGAACGCCTGCAAATCCGTGGTCACATCGAGATGTGCTTTATCAGACGATCCGGCAAGCACTTCGCCCAGGTTCTTGGCGTGACCTTGCGGCGTAATGGCCCACAGGACGTATGTCAAATATTCCCGGCCGTAGCGCGTAGGCGGCAAGAGGTGCTCGAAGTGGGCGTCGATTCGGGTGCGTCCCGGCTTGGATTCGACCATCGCGCTGCCTTTGGCTTCCGGCAGCAGCACGGTGCCGCGGAAGTCGATGGGTGTGGGACCGCCGCGATATTGATAATCCACCGCGCTCACCGTACGATCGACCACCGTCACGCGGTACATAGGCATACTCTGGGCCTTTAGCCAGACCGTGCTGAAACTCACAAATGCCGTGACTAGGAGCAGATTGCGGGTCATAAGTTCCAATTGCCTCCCGAAACGGGGTCAATGCAATGCAAGGGCCAACTACTCCCATTCGATAGTGGCGGGCGGCTTGTTGGTGAGATCGTAAAACACGCCGGCAATCTCAGGGTCGGCGAGGATGGCCGCGGAAATGGAGTGCAGCAAATCTTCCGGCATCGAGACGGACCGGGCCGTCATGCCATCCACCGAATCGATCGGCCGCAGCACCACGGAGTCCGGCGCATCCGCCGTGCCAAGCGGGACCAGCACTACGGGGAACTGCCAGACGCGGCTGTCGAAGCCGCTTTCGTGCGAGAGGCGCCGCACCGCGGCATCGGCGCGCCGCAGACGTGCCAGGCGCTCAGGGGTCAAGCCGGCGGGGCGCACGCGCAGATCCGCCAGGGGCGCGGACGTGCGCACGCAGGCGACGACACGGTTGACTCCGGAGATGCTGTTGATCAGTTCGATGGCGCGGGCGTGATCCAGGGACTCAATGGCCAGGACCGGCGCATAGGTGCGGCTGTCTCCCTGCACGCCGACCGAACGTAGCGGCAGCAGGTAGCCTTCGGCCGTGGCGGTTACCGGAGCTTCGGCCTCGGCGCAGAGGCAGCGAATCGCCAGTCCCGGTCCGGGGAATGGGTGACGGTCCAGCATTTCGGCGGGCAATCCCAGTTCGCGGCCGATTTCGCGCACCTCGTCCTTGTAATACGATCGCAGCGGCTCCACAATCCGGCCGGCTTCCATCAGCCGTTGGATGCCCGGCACACGGTTGTGATGGGTCTTGATCACGGCGGCTTTTTCCGTGCCGCCGGATTCGATGGTATCGGGATAGATGGTGCCCTGGCCGAGAATCCAATGGCCGTCCAGCAGATGGCGCGATTCGATGATGCGCTCCTGCACGCGCACGAACTCTTCGCCGATAATGTGGCGCTTCCGCTCGGGATCGCACACGCCCTCCAGCGCGCCCACGAATTGCGCTTCGGCCGATTCGACGGTCAGGCCCGGCATGCCGCGGACGTAATCCGTCTCGCCCTCGCGCATTAGCCCGGTATCCACGTAGACGCCGCGCACCCGGTCCGCGCCCAGCGCCCGCTGGCAGAGCGCGCACGCCACCGTGGAATCCACCCCGCCGCTGACGAAAAAGAATACGTTACGATCTCCCACCGCCAGGCGGATTTCGGCTTCGATCTGCGGCGCGCGGCGGCGTGGGTCCCAATCGCGCGCGCATCCGCAAATGCCGAACAGAAAATTGGAAAGAATCTCCCGGCCGCGGGAAGTGTGCGCCACTTCCGGATGGAACTGCACGGCATACAGGCCGCGAGAGGGCGCTTCGATGGCGGCGATGGCACAGGTCGCGGTGCTGGCCAGGACGGAAAACCCGGGCGGCGGTGCGCTGACCAGGTCGCGATGGCTCATCCAGATCTGCTGCGCGCCGGAGATGCCGTCGAACAGCGCGCTGGAGCATCCATCCAACTCCAGGGTCGCCATACCGTACTCGCCCTTATGACCCAGTTGCACGGTGCCCCCGAGCAGGTGCGCCATTAGCTGATGGCCATAGCAGATGCCCAGCACGCGGGCGCCGCTCTGGAAAATCCCGGGATCGACTGTGGGGCTCGAGGGGTCGTAGACGCTGTTGGGGCCGCCGGAAATGATCAGTGCCCTGGCGCCGGCTAATTGAGCCGCGGGTGTTTCGCTGGGCCGGACCTCCGCATACACGCCCAAATCGCGGACTTTACGCGCGATCAGGTGGCAGTATTGGCCTCCGGCATCCAGAACGAAGACCTGCGGGACTGTGCTCACCTGGCCAGCACGGGCTCTGTCTGCATCCGCTGGACCACGATCTTACGCGCTGAGTCCAGCAGAGCTTTTGCCTTAGGCATGGCATCCACGGCTCGCTCCACCTCGGGATCGCTCTCGATGGACACGCGTTCGCTCTCGTCCAGATTGAATGCGGTCTTGTACATTTCGTCCTTGAGGTCGCGCATGATCCAATCGTGATCCTGCGTGAATTCCGCTTCCGTGAATTCGTAGTTTTGCTTCAGCAGATAATCATGAAACTCGTTCAGGATGGTGAGATCCGGGGACCAGCCTTTGGGCAACTTGGCGTCGTGCTGGCCGAAATAATTCCGCGAAAAGTTGAAAAACGCCGATTTGGAGAGCAGCGCGATCTGCAGATGATCCAGCTTGGGCGGCGCGTATTTCTCGTCGGGCGTGATGCCGCCGCCGCCGTAAACCGTCCGGCCGCTATCGGTCATCTTGACATCTTCCATGTTCTTGGCGTTGTCGTCTTTGTGATAGTAGTAGTCGAAAAACGACTTGTTGCTGTAGTCGCGTTGGATCAGGCGGCCGCTGGGCGTATAAAAATGTGCAGTCGTCAGCGCCAGGCCGGTATTTTCCGAAAGGGGATAAACGGTCTGAACGAGGCCCTTGCCGAAGGTGGTTTCGCCCAAAATCCAGGCGCGGTCGTGATCCTGAAGCGCGCCCGAGACGATTTCGGCGGCTGAGGCGGACGATCCGTTTACCAGCACCACGATGGGATAGTCGTGACCGTGATTGCCGTTCCGCGCGGTATAGACTTTTTCCGGCGAACTGCGTCCATGGTGGGAAACGATGGTCTGCCCCTTCCCCAGAAACTTGTCCGCCACGGCGACGCCTTCATTCAGCAGGCCGCCGGGATTGCCGCGTAGATCCAGCACCAGTCCGTGAAGATTGCCCTCGCCGAGTTTATCCAGCGCAGCTTGCAACTCCTTGCCGGTGCTTTCATTGAATTGCTCGATCAGAACGTAACCGATGCCCGGCTTGAGCCAGATGGCGTCTTTCACGCTGCTGCGGGAGATTTCGTCCCGGACCACGGTGAAGGAGATCGGCTGGTCGCTGCCTTCGCGCGAAATCTGGATGGTGACCTGTGTGCCGCGCGGACCCTTTAGCAGGTCGGCGACTTCGGTCGTGCTCAAATTGTCGGTGGCTTTATCGTTGACCTTGATAATAATGTCGCCCGGCCGCAATCCCGCTTTGTACGCGGGCGAACCGGCGAACGGCGCCACTACTACGGTCTTGCCGTTGAAGGGACGCACCTGCATGCCAACCCCGAAGTAGTGGCCCTTCTGATCTTCGCGGAGGAGTTGGTAATCGCGTGGATCGAAGAAGTTGGAGTGCGGATCGAGCGTGCGCAGCATGCCCGGGATGGCGCCCTTGTAAATGGCTTTGTCGGGATCGACTTTATCGGCAAAATTCTCTTCCACCAGGCCGTAAGCCGTAGTGAACGATTTCAAGCCGGCGCCGATTTCGTCGCCGTCGCTGCCCGCCGTAGCCGCGGCGTGGACTTGCGGCCCGAAAATGCCGCCAAGCAACGAACACAAGAATATGACTGAGAGGAAAAGAAAGAACGAGCGCCGCTTTTGGGGCATCCGGGAAACCATCCTTAGTTTGAGTATACCTGATGATTGGACGCGGCAGCAGGGCGTTAGGTTCGGGGGTGTTTTATCGGGAAGAAAAGCATTCTTGGCCACGGATGGACACAGATAAACGCCGATAAGACTCCAGAGCGGCGCTTCATTGGCTACGGGTGCGCATTCAGTATCGTCTTATCTGTGTTCATCTGTGTTCATCTGTGGCCAAATAAAGGCCTTGACCCTCGCCGGCTGGTCTGTTTTATGCGGTCAGGGAGGCGAGGCGTGCGCCGACAGCCGCCTGCAAATCCTGCGGCTTCCCGCCGCCTGCGAAGGGTTTGGTGGCAGGCAGAAACGCCAGTAGTTCTTCGTGCGTCCACGGCTGCTTCGGCGGGAAGGCCACGTATCCCAATGTGTCGGCTAAACGCCAACTGACCTTGACGACGTTGTCCAGGCTGGCTTCACCGGCGACCGGATCTTCGTGGTGCGCCGCGATGGCAGCGGCCAGTTCGTCGGGAAAGTCCCAGTCCTGCGCCAGGTAACATCCCGCCATGCAGTGGTCGATATCGAAGAGATCCCGTTCGGTTTGTAGAAGATCGAACTTGAACTCGGCGGTCACCGACAGCATGCGCGAATATTCTTCCGGGAAGGCGGACATCAGACCCAGAGTGCCCAGGTTGTGCAGCAGCCCGGCGGTATAGCCGCTATCCGCCGGGATGCCGATGGCGCGCGCGGCTTCCTCGGCGACGATGGCGGTCACCAGGCTATGCAGCCAGACCTTGCGCAAGGCTTCGATGCCTACCGCGGCCCGCACCAATCGGTTGACGGCCACCATGGTGGCCAGGGTTTTCACGCGCTCCAGGCCGAGCATCAAGATGGCATGCGAGACGCTTTTCACTTCGTGGCGGGCGCCGATCAGGGCGGAGTTGGCGAAGCGCAACAGTTCGGCGGAAAAGGACGGGTCCATCTTCACCAGGGAGCCCAGGTCGGAGATCGCGAGATCTTCCTGGTTGACCAGGGCCAGGACACGTTGCGCCACGGCCGGAAACGGCGGCAGCAGGCGTAAGGCCCAAGGAGCTTTCGGACGTGCAAGCAGTTCGGACATAATCAATCCCAAGTTCTTATCGGCGGGGTTCGCTGCGCGGATTAGGATTGGGAGAGCCCGATCCGGAAGCGCCCGGCGGACGATGGTTGCATCCCGCTTGCCATCGGACCGCGCGCTGCTGTATCGTCGTTTTCGTGACAATAACCCGCCGTACCATCCTGGCCGCCCTACCGGCCGCCGCCGTCGCCGCGCAGGCCGCCCGCCGAATCTGGAAGCCCAAGCTGGGCGTCCTGGGGGACTATTCCGAGGCCAACCTGGATTTCGTGAAGGCCGAAGGCTTCACCAGCATGCAATTGCGGCTGCGGCCCGACCAGGATGACGCCACCATCGCGAAGATCAAAGATAAGATCGCGCAATCGGGCCTCTACATTTCGTCGCTGGCCGTGGATGGCAATCACATCGATCCGGACGCGGCTTTGCGCGCCAAGCAGAACGCGTATGCGGCCAAGTGCATCGAGCTGTGCGGCAAGCTGGGCATTCCCAATATCGGCGGGCAGTCGGGCACCATGCGGGGACGGCCGCTGGCCGAGCAGGTGGACGAGATCGTGCGCGTCTATCACGAGAAATATTTTCCGCTATGCGAGCAGAACAAGGTCCGCATCCTGTGGGAACCATACGCCGGCGGCCCCAATATCGCCACCGGACCGGTGGGCTGGGAGGCGTTGTTCAAGGCTTTCGGCGACAGCCCTTATGTAGGGCTGCAGTTCGATCCGTCGCACCTGGTCTGGCAGTTCATGGACCCCATCGCGGCGGCGCGCGAGTTCGTCGATAAGATCTACGACGTGCACCTGAAAGACACCGAGATCCTGTGGCACGTCCTGCATCGCACCGGCATCCAGCCGGTGAACCGCGCGAGCTGGTGGCGTTTCCGCCTGCCGGGTGATGGCTCCATGGATTGGAAGGCCTTCTTCACGGTGCTGGCGGACGCGGGCTACAGCGGCGCCATGAACATCGAGAACGAGGATGAGTTCTTCGAGCCGCCCTACAGCGGCCACGACTTCACGGAGAACTTCAAACGCGGCTTCCGCCAGGCGCATGCGTATCTGAAGACGCTGGTGCCGCCCGTGACGGCGTGAAGGGAGCAACATGTTGCGGTGGATTTGTTTCGCGCTGAGCGTGCTGCCGCTCGCGGCGCAGCAGGGTCCGGATTGTTCGGGCAGCGCGGCTGCACCGGAGATAACCCGGGGCGTGCGCGCGTTCAAGGCCGGGCAATATGCGGAGGCCGTCACGCACTTCGGCGCGGCCGTGAAACTGGACGGCAACTGCGCCACGGCGCGGCTCTACCTGGGGACCGCCTACATGCAGCAGTACATTCCGGGCGCGAATTCGTCCGATAACCAAAAGATGGCGGCGTCCGCGCGGGAGCAATTTGAAGCCGTGCTGGACAAGGAGCCGGAGAACGAGCTGGCGCTGACTTCCCTCGCCACGTTGTTCTTCAATATGGAGAAGCCGGATGCGGCCGAAACCTGGTTCAAACGGCTGATCGCCGTCAATCCCGATAGCAAGCAGGCGTACTACACTCTGGGTGTGATCGCATGGACGCGCGTGTTCCAACCCATGCAGGCGGCGCGGGAGAAGATCGGCATGAAGCCGGAGGATCCAGGTCCGCTGAAGGACGACGACGGGCGCAGCGATCTGCGGGCGAAGTATCTGCCGGTGGTGCAGGAGGGTATGGACGATCTGGACAAGGCCCTCGCACTCGATCCTCAATATGACGACGCCATGGCGTACATGAATCTGTTGTGGCGCGAGAAGGCGGACTTGGAGGATTCGCGGCAGGCGTACGAGGATGACGCCGGAAAAGCGAATGTCTGGTTTCAAAGGGTTCTGGAAATCCGGAAGGCCAAAGCCGATCGGCGCACTGTGAGATAATGCACGTGTGCACTCCACCAGTGCCGTCTTTTTCCTTTTCTTAATCCTTGTCTTACTTGCGTATTGGTTGACGGCCGGATGGCGGCTGGCGCGGCTGGCTGTGCTGCTGGCGGCGGATTACTTCTTCTGCGCGAGATATGGGCTGTTCTATCTCGTGCTAATTCCAGGTTGTTCGACGATTGACTATCTGGCGGGCTATGTCATGCAGTCAGTGCAGGCGCGCTGGCTGCGGCGGCTTTTTCTGGCGCTTAGCATCATCGTAAACCTGGGGCTAATCGTTCTATCGCGGCATATGAGCCTGTTATTGGCGCCCGCTGCCTGGGACTGGGTCTTTCCACTGAGTCTCTCTTTCTACGCCTTTCAGTCGATGACTTACACGATTGATATCTACCGCCGCGATGCGGATGCCACGCCATCCTATCTCGGTTATCTGTCGGCCGCGGCATTCTTTCCAACCATTCAAGCCGGGCCGATTACCCGCCCCGCCGAAATAGCCAAACAGTTGGCGCGTAAGTTCGATCTTACTCCGGCGGATGGCTCGCGCGCGTTGTTCCTGATTGTTTTTGGGTTACTCAAGAAACTGCTGATCGCGGATTACCTGGCGAGCAACTTGGTAAACCGCGTCTTCGATACGCCTGATCTATATAGCGGGGCCGAAGTCCTGGTGGCGGTTTATGCTTACTCACTGGAGCTTTATTACGATTTCTCGGGTTACACCGACATCGCCCGCGGCTGCGGCCTGCTGCTGGGTGTCAAGCTGCCCATCAACTTCGACCGGCCGTACGCGGCGTTGAATATGGCCGATTTCTGGCGGCGCTGGCACATTACTTTTTCCAATTGGCTGCGCGATTATCTGTACTTCTCTCTGCCCGGCAAGCGCACGCGCCTGGGACCGTACATCAACCTGGTGATCACCATGGTGCTGGGTGGGTTGTGGCACGGCACTACCTTGCCTTTTGCGATCTGGGGATTGTTGCATGGCTGCGCGTTGGCCGTGACGCGGCGCTGGCAATCCTGGCGCGGACGGCGTCCGGAAGGCGGCTGGTTATCCCGGACGGTCCGCATATTCTGCACTTATCAGTTTGTTTGTCTGACATGGATTTTCTTCCGCAGCCCCACCAATGCCGTCGCGTTCAAAATCCTAAGTAGGATTGGATCGCTGACATTCTCACTCCAAAATGTTTCGCTGGGCCTGGTGCTGGCGGCGCTGATCGGGGCCGCCGGGCAGGCGATTCCCAAGAACTGGTACGAACGCGGCATCGGTCTTTTCGGGCGCACGCCATTTTACGTACAGGCCGCCGCCATGACCCTGGCGGTCATCGCCTTACAGATGTGGGCGGGACGGGGCAGCGCGCCGTTCGTGTATACGCGGTTCTAAGATGCGCGGCTTCCCCCTTGGTACGGGCTTAACCATACTGACCTTCGCGCTGCTGCTGGCCGGCGTTTCACGCCTGGCGCCCGCAGTCAGCGTGCCGCGAATCGAGGCCGCGGGCGAGATCGCGGAGTTCACACCGGACGCCACACCTTTGTGGCCCTTGCGGCCGCACATGCCCCCGGAGGTCTTCGTGCCGCCGCGAGTGACGGCTACGGAGCCCCAGATCCTGCTGGATCGCAATGGCGCGCTGGATCGCTTCTATGCCGCGCTGTGGCGCACGGAACGCGGCGAACCGCATGCCGTCACGCGCATTCTGCACTATGGCGATTCGCCCACCACGGCCGACTTGATCACCGGCGATACGCGGCAGCTTTTGCAGAAGCGCTTCGGCGATTCCGGGCACGGTTTCACGCTGGTGGGCAAACCATGGGCGTGGTACGAGCATCGCGGGGTGCAACTTTCCAGCCAGGGCTGGCAGATGGATCCCGGCACGCGCTGGGATCTGCGCAACGGCTGGTTCGGTTTGGGCGGCGTGGTTTTTTCCGGGCAGTCCGGCGCTTCGAGCCGCGTGACGCTGCGCGACCCCAACCAGACGCGTCTGGAGGTCTGGTATCAGCGGCAGCCGGGCGGGGGAACCATCGCGGTTTCGTCGGGTGAAGAAGCCATCGGCGAGATCTCCACGGAGGCGCCCGGGCGCGCCGCCGGCTTCGCGCGCTTCGACCTGAAGCCCGGCACCGGCACGCTCGAGTTCCACAGCCAGGGCGCGGTTCGGATGTTCGGTATCACGCTGGAGAAGCCGCGGGACGGCGTGGTCTACGACAGCATCGGGTTGAATGGCGCGTCCGTCTCCGTGCCCGCCATCATTTTCAACGAAAGCCATTGGGCCGAGGAACTGCGGCATCGCAACCCGGACTTGCTGATTCTGAATTACGGCACGAACGAGAGCAGTTTCGCGGCGTTTCTGACCAAGGAATACGAGAAGGAGCTGCGCGAGGCGATCCGCCGTGTGCGCGCCGCGTTGCCCAATGCTTCTATACTGGTGATGAGCCCGATGGACCGCGGACAGCGGAATGGCGGCGCAATTGAAACGCTGCCTACCATACCGCGCATCGTGGATATCCAGCGGCGCGTGGCCGGCGAATTGGGTTGCGGTTTTTTCAATACGTTTGAAGTGATGGGCGGCGCGGGCACCATGGCGCGTTGGTACGACAGCCAGCCACCGCTGGTTTCGGCGGATTTCATCCATCCCACCCCCGCCGGCGCGCGCATCGTCGCGGTAGCGTTCGTGAAGGAATTGGTCAACGGATTGAACCGTTATAAGTTGCGCCAGTTGGTCCATCCTAACGCAGTGGCCGAGGTGCGCTGAGCGCATGCCGCGGCGCGTGTTCATGGCCTTGGTTTGCCTGCTGGTTTGCGGCTCTGGTGCCCTGTCTCAAACCCCGGCTGCCAATCCGCCGGCTATGAAAAAGCCAGCCAAGAAAACCAAGAAGAAGAAAGCGCGCGCGGTGCCCGTGCGGCACTATCCGCCCCCGCGGGTGAGCGCCAGGGTGCGATCGGCGTCGCTGCAAAAGGTCGGGCTGTGGCTCGATGAGCGGCCCGATCCGGTGATCGACCGGCCCGGCGCGCTGGTGCCTTTCTTCGAGCGTCTCTACCGCCTGGCTAACGCGGACGGACCTGCCGTTCACATCCTGCACTTCGGCGATTCCCACACGGCGGCCGACGATTGGACCGGATCGTTGCGCGAGGTGTTTCAATCGCGTTTCGGCGATGGCGGCGCGGGATTCTCGATGGCCGGCACGCCATTCAAAGGCTACCGCCGATTCGATGTGCGGGGCGGAGAAAGCAAAGGCTGGGAATCGGCCGGATTGCGCACCGGCGAAGGCGACGGCTATTTCGGCCTGGGCGGCGTCAGCATCGCGACCGAGCGCGCGGGCCAGATGATCTATCTGGATGCCGATTGCGATTCGGTGGAGGTGGATTACCTGCAACAGCCCGGCGGCGGGCGCATCGCTCTGGCCGATAACGGCGAGACCGTGGAGGAGGCTTCCACCGAAGGGCCGTTCGCGCCGGGCGTACTGGCGCATGCGGCGGCGTCCGGCCACCATCGCTTCGAAGTGCGCACGCTGGAGCCCGCGCCGGTGCGGCTGCTGGGCTGGGTCACGCAAAAGCAGAAGGGCATCACTTACGAATCCATGGGCATCAACGGCGCGGAGGCGGCCTTGATCGAGCGATGGGACGAGAAGATGCACGGCTATTACCTGGCGCGGCGCGATCCGGCGTTGATCGTGCTGGCTTACGGCACCAACGAAGCCGGCGATTCGAAATGGACCGAGGAGAGCTATCTGCAGACCTTCTCGGCCATTCTGCAACGGCTGCGGCGCGCGGCGCCGGCGGCGTCGATCCTGGTGCTGGGCCCGCCGGACCGGTTCTATCGCGTGAAAGGAAAATGGCGCCCCTACGAGGCCGTGGACCGCATCGTGGCCGCGCAGTTGGAGGCTTGCCGCCAGAACCGCTGCGCTTACTGGAATACGCGCGCGCGCATGGGCGCGGAAGGTTCCATGGTCAACTGGGTGATGGCGGGGCTGGCGCAGGGCGATTACGTGCACTTCACATCACTCGGTTATCAACGATTGGCCAGCGTTCTGTTTCAGGATATAATGCGCCTGTACGAGAGTTACCTGAAAGTCCGTCCCGAAGTATCCAATCAAGCCACCGATGAACAAACAAGCCAAGATCATTGAGATTGTCGAGAAGCTGTCCGGAAAGCCGCTGGCGGTTGCGGCGGACGAATCTCTATTCGAATCCGGCGTGCTCGACTCCTTTGCATTGACTGACATGGTCAGTGCGCTGGAGAAGGAATTCGCCATTCGCATTCCGGACGCCGATCTCACGCCACGTAAGTTCGATTCGATTGAGCGGATCGAGAGTTACATCGAAAGTCACTCCTGAGCATGGCGTATCTACGGGCATTTGGCGCTTACTTACCCGCGCGCGTGGTGGATAACGCGGAGTTAGCCGCGGGGACCGGCGCAGATGCGGATTGGATTCTGCGCGCGACGGGAATCGAGCAGAGGCGGTTTGCCGGCGCGGAAGAATCGGTCGCGTCGCTGGGCGTGCGGGCCGCCCGGGACTGTCTGGAGAATGCGGGCTTACTGGCGCGGGATGTCGGCTTGATCCTGGCGGCCAGCAGCTCGGCGGAGCGGCGCTTTCCCGGACCGGCTGCGGCCATTGGCGCCGGGCTGGGCATCAATGGAGTGCCGGCCATCGATCTGCCCCTCGCCAGCACCGGGTCGTTGTTCGGTATCGCGCTGGCGGCGCAGCTCGCGCCGGTTTACCGAAACGTGCTGGTGATCGGCGCGGAGGTGATGTCGCGGGTGGTCCAGCGCCATCCGGCCATGCGGGATACGGCGATTCTGTTCGGCGACGGCGCGGGAGCCTGCCTGGTGAGCGCGGAAACCGGATTCGCGGAGATCCGCGATGCGCTGCTGGCGAGCGACGGTGACTTTGCCGAGGCTCTGCGGCTGGATCTGGACGCACCCTTATATATGGATGGCCGCACTATCATATTGCAGGCGGCGCGCAAGATTCCGCGCGCCATTGCGGAGCTGTTGGAGCGGAATCACGTGGCGGCAGGGGACGTGGCGGCATTCGTGATGCACCAGGCGAATCTGAACCTGATCACCCGCGTGGCGCAGGCGCTGGGTGTTCCGGAGAGCCGGTTCTACCGGAATATTCAACGGTACGGGAATACCTCGTCGGCATCCATGCTGATCGCGGCCGCGGAGTGGCGGCGCGAGGAGCCGGAGTGGCGCGGTCCGGTGGTGCTCGCGGCGTTTGGCGCGGGATTGCATTGGGGCGCGGTGCTGGCGGGTTAAGCCGGCTGCTTGGTCTTCTTCGCGAATTTGTGCCGGAATTTCTGCACCTTGGGCGCAACCACGTACGAACAATAAGGCTGGTTGGGATTGTTGGCGAAGTATTCCTGATGATAGTCTTCGGCGACGTAGAAGGTCGCCTCCGGCTGGACTTCGGTCACAATAGGATCGCGGAAAGCCTTGGCCGCAGTCAGTTCACGGATCACCTGTTCGGCGGTGGCGCGCTGTTCCTCCGAGTGATAGAAGATGGCGGAACGGTATTGCGTGCCGGTATCGTTGCCCTGGCGATTCAGCGTGGTGGGATCGTGTATGGCGAAGAAGACTTCCAGAATGTCGCGGAGCGAAGTGACTTCCGGATCGAAGGTGACCCGCACAACTTCCGCGTGACCGGTGCGGCCCGTGCAAACATCCTGATACGTAGGATTCGGCTGGCGGCCGCCCATGTAGCCGGACTCGACCGAGAGCACGCCCTGCATACCGTCGTAGACCGCTTCCAGGCACCAGAAACACCCCCCGGCCAGCGTAGTGGTTTCATGTTGGGACATGGTTCCAGAGTAGCTTAGCGCGTTGTGATATGCTGCCTCAGATCGGATTTTGACAGCTCCACGAGGAGGAAAACATGAAGAAGCTTTGGATGATTGCGGGCATGCTGGCGGCGTTCGGGATCGGCATGTGCGTGCCTGCCTTTACGCAAATGGACCATCCGCGAATTCGGGCCGCGCACAAGCATCTGGAAGAGGCGCGGGAAGAGCTGAAACACGCGGCACACGACTATGACGGCCATCGCGCGAAAGCGTTGGAACACGTGAATCACGCGATCGAGGAGTGCGACCGGGCTATGGAAGTGCGGGAATAGAATCCGGCACGCGCAAGTGAAACGACAACATGGACTCAAAGAGGCGGGGCGCAAGGGCCATGGCGCGGAAAGCCGGCCGGCGCAACCAGCCATGCCGGTCCATGGCGAGCAGCAGATTGGACATCCGCGCAGGCTGGCGGGCCAGCCGGCGGTGGGCCGATTCATAAGCGGCGAGATCGCCCGCCGCCAGCGCGCCGGCTAAGGCGACGGCTTGATGAAAGGCCAGACATAAACCTTCGCCGGTGATGGCATCTACCGCTCCGGAAGCATCGCCCACCAGCGCCAGATTGCCGCGCCAGACATGCGGCAGGCGATAGTTCGCGGTAACGGATCCGCGCTCGGGAGAAGCATGCGGCACGCCGTCGAGACGCGTGGCAAGCCGCGGAAAGCGCGCTAAGGCTTCGTCCACGCGCAGGTGCGCATTGCGGGAAATGAGCGCTACGCACACCTCGTCCGGGCTGATGGGCGTGACATAAATCTGGCATCCGGCGGCCCAATGCAGCTCCATGAAATCGGTCCACGGAGCGGTGCGGTAATGTATGCGGAAGCCATAGCGCTGCGCGGGGAACGGCGCGGCGAGGCCGGCCCAGCGGCGCACGCGCGAATGGAATCCGTCCGCGCCGATGATCCAGCGCGAGGGTGGGGCCTGATCGAAGCTGCCGATGGGCGTGCCCCATAGCATGTGCACGCCGGCCGCGGCGGCGGCTTCCAGCAGTCGGGAATGGAGCACGGTGCGGCGCACGCCAAGAGCGTGCCCGTCGGGAAACGCAGCCTGGATCGAGACATCGCCTTCCAGGAAGCGGATGCCCAGGAACGGTTGCGCGTCGGAAGCGCCGAGTTCGATGCCCAACTCGCGCAACGCGGCCAGGCCGTCCGGCATGAGCCCTTCACCACAAGCCTTGTCAATGGGCGGGATCGCACCATCGGCGAGAGTGACGCTCATCCCCCGGCGGCGCGCGGCGATGGCCGCGGCGAGTCCGGCGGGTCCACCGCCAATGACGAATACGTCGCAGGGTCTCAACATAGTTGGGACGAATCGGGTTGAGATTACGTTGCGATAAGGGCCGTTAACTCAGACCTTCGAGGTATTGAAAGCTCTGCCGCAGGGAGTCGAGCGGATTGCCGGGAGTTTGGTCCTGTTCCACGAAATAGTGTTTCACGCCCGCCTGTTTGGCGGCGTGAATGACGGCGGCAATGTCGACTTCGCCATTGCCTAACTCGCGGAAGGCCGCGGCGGGAATCATTTCGTTGAAGCGGTGCGCGGTACCGGGCGCCACGTTTTTCAGATGCACGAGCGGGATGCGGTCGCCGTATTGTTTCAACAGCGCGACCGGATCGGCGCCGCCGACGTGCGCCCACATCACGTCGAGTTCCAGGCTCACCAGTTTCGGATCGGTGGACTTCAGGAGCACGTCGAGCAGGCGGCCGTCGGGCGTGGGCTGATATTCGAAGGCGTGGTTGTGATAGCACAGACGCATACCGGACTGGCGGGCCAATTCGCCGGCATGGTTCAGCGATTCGCCGAGCTTGCGAATCATCTCCACGCCGCCGCGATCCTTGGGATCGATCCAGGGGCACACCACGTATTCGAAGCCGCGCTTTTTGGCGTCTTCCAGGGCGGCGGGCAACTGGTCCGGTTCATGAACGAAGAACTGTGGGTTCAGGTGGACGCTGACGGGCTTCAGCGACGTTTGCTTCAGACTGGGCCAGATTGCATCCAGGCCATCGGCGGTGCATTCGACTTCGCGGTAGCCGATCTTCTCGATGGCGCGCAGGACTTCGAGGGGATGCTGGGGCAGCACGCTGCGGACGGTGTAGAGCTGGACGCCGACGCTGGAGAGCGCGCGGGCGCGGAGAGAGGCGGCGGTGGCCGCGGCAGCGACGAAGGTGCGACGGGTGACTGAGGGCATGGGTATATGCTAACGCGCTTCGCCGGGACCGGCTTCGCCCGGCTCTTGTATAATGCGGGAAATGAGACGACAGCCAACGCCGGGCGGCGCCGCGTTCGCTCTTCTTCTGACGCTTGTTTCCGGGCGTGCCGCCACGCTCCAGGACGTATTGGACGAGGCGCGCGCCGCGAGTGGCGCGCCGGGAGCGTCGGCCGCCATCATGCAGAACGGAACGCTTATCTGGCGGGGCTCCAGCGGGGTGGCGCGCATCGACAGCGGCCTGCCGGTCAGCGACAGCACGTTGTATTCACTCGCCAGTGTGACCAAGACGTTTACCTCCACGATGATTCTGCGGCTGAGCGAAGAAGGCAAGCTGGGGCTGAATGACTTCATCGCACCCTACGTGCCATCCTACATGCCCAGCACCGGTGTAGTGACTGTCCACGATCTGCTTGGTATGACCAGCGGGTACCAGGATGTGGAAGGTTATCCGGTTATCCTGAAGTGGCTTGCGGACCCCAATCACCGATGGGCACGCAGCCAGATTCTCGATCGCGTACAGCCGGTGAAGTTCGCGCCCGGCTCGCGCTTTCAGTACTCGAATACGAACTATGTCATTTTGGGCGGGATGATCGACAGCGTCAGTGCGGCGGGTATTGCCGGTGAGTTTGAGCGGCTTATCGTGCAGCCGGCGGGAATCGCAGGCGAGGCGTACTTTGTGCGCGATCCGGCGGCGGCGGGACGCATGGCACACGGGTACAATCTGCAGCGCGGTGAGTTGGTGGACACCTTCGCGGGAGCCGATTCACTGGGTGTGCCGACCAGTGTTTGGGGAGTGATGTGGACCGACGGCGGCCTGGCGGCGACGGCTTCCGGAGTGGCAGGTTTCACCGATGCGCTGTTCGGCGGCAGAATCCTGGAACCGGCTACGCTCGCCGTGATGATACAGCCGGGGCCAAACGGTTCCTATGGCCTGGGTACGCGCAGCATACAGTTCGACGGGTTCGACTGGCAGGGCAACGATGGCTTTTATGACGGCTTCACGACGGTAACGATGTATGACTTCTCGCGCCAGTTGACGATCACGGTGCTGACGAACTACACGGACAATGCCACGGTGGATCACGACGCCGCGTATGCGATCTGGTATCGGTTGGTGAAGGCCTACGACGCCGCTAACGCAGGGCTGTGACCGGGTCGATTCGGGTGGATCGCTGAGCCGGGATGTAGGCGGCCAGGAGAGATACGGCTAGCAGGAGAGCCGGGATGGCGACGAAGGCCAGGGGGTCTTTGGCGGAGACGCCGTAGAGGAAGCTGGTGATGAAGCGCGTCAGGGCGAAGGCGGCGATTTCGCCGATGGCGATGCCGGCCAGCGCGAGACGGAGGCCGTCGCGGACGATGGCGTTGCGCACGTCTTGCGGCCTGGCTCCCAGTGCGATGCGGATGCCCAGTTCACGGGTGCGCTGCTCGACGGTGTAGGCCATCACACCATAGATTCCGATGGCGGCGAGCAAGAGCGCGGCCGCTCCGAAGATAGCTAGCAGGGTCATGTGGAAGCGCTGTGCGGCAGTGGCGTGGGATACGACCTGTTCCATGGTGCGCACGCGGGCCACGGACAGGCCGCCGCTGGATGCGCGCAGTTCGGCCTCGATGGAGCCGCGCAGGGATTGTGGCGGCACCCGCGTACGGACGATCCAGGCGATGGTCGACGCACGGGTGGCCAGGGCGGTGAGGCTGTCGCCGACCTGCGCCATCGGGACATAGACCATGGCGCGCGGATTGCGATCGAGCCCTTCGTCGTGGACATCGCCCGCCACACCGACGATCTGGCGCGGGGCTTCGACGAATTCCGGGCCGTAGGACTGGCCCAGGATGACGCGATCCGCTTGCGGGAATTTACGGGCGAAGGCCCGATCGACGATGGCTACGGGCGCGGCGCCGGTTATATCCGCGACGGTGAAATCGCGTCCGCTGAGCAGCGGGATTTTGAAGATATCGAAATAGCCGGGGGTGACGGCCATCCAGCCGCGGCCATCATAACGTGCGTTGGTGGCGGCGCGGCCGATTACGTTGAATGGGACGCCGAACAAGCCTTCGACGGGAAGATTGTACGACGCGCCGGCCCGCGCCACGGCGGGCAAGGCTTGGATGCGGCGGACGGCATCGGCGATCAGTTGGTTGACGTCGTGGGTGTTCCCAAAATGCGAGCCGGCGAGGGACATACGGAGGGTCAGAATATTGTGCGAGTCGAAGCCGGGATCGACGGCGCGGAGAGTGGCGAAGGTGCGGATGAGGAGCGCAGCGCCGATCAGGAGGACCAGGGCTAGTGCGATTTCGCTGACGACCAGCAGGGCGCGCGTGCGGGTCTGGCGGCGGCTGGGGCCGGAGCGGCCGTCGCCCCGATTGAGCGCGGTGGTGAGATCCACGCGGGAGGCGTCGAGCGCGGGAATCAAGCCGAACAGCAGGCCGGTGATCAGCGAGACGGCGGCGGCGAAAAGCAGCACGCGCCAATCGAGCGAGACGGCAGCGTTATGGGGACCGAGGCGCGGGATATTGCCGGGGTCGAGCGCCAGAAGGCCCTGCACGCCGGCCAGTCCGAGGAAGAGGCCCAACGCGCCTCCGGCGAGAGATAGCACGGCGCTTTCGGCGAGGAGTTGGCGAATGATGCGGGCGCGGCCGGCACCGATGGCGGCGCGAATGGCGATTTCGCGGGTGCGTCCGGCGGCGCGGGCGAGCAGGAGATTGGCGACGTTGGCGCAGGCGATGAGCAGGACGAAGCCAACGGCGGCGGCGAGGATGAGAAGCGAAGGCCGCACGTCGGCGACGAGGGCTTCAGGGAAAGGCTGGACAGCGAAGCCGTCGCGCGGGCCCATGATCTTGGGGAACTGGCGTCGGAACTCGGCGGACGCGGGGGGGAGTTGGGCGTTGGCCGCGGCGAGCGAGACGCCGGGCTGGAGGCGCGCGACCACGTTGAAGTACTGCGCGTGATCGCGGCTGGCGGGATCGATTTGGAAGGGCAGGAAGACATCCGGCGGCGTATCGAGTTCAGTATTGAAGGAGCGCGCGAGGACACCGAAGATAGTGTAAGGCACGCCGCTGAGCGACATGGTTTTGCCAACGATGTGCGGGTCGGCGTCGAAGCGGCGTAGCCAGAGAGAGTAGCTGACGATAGCGACGGGCGCGCCGTTGGGCAGGTCTTCGTCCTGCGTGAAGGCGCGGCCCTGTATGAAGGGCGCGCCGAAGAGATGGAAGTAATCGGCGGAGACGCGGATGGCATGGATTTGTTCGGGGAACGCGCCGGAGGTCAGATTCAAGTTGGACGGACTGTACTCGTAGGCGGAGACGTCCTGAAAGATAGAGGTCTGCCGGCGGAGCAGGTTGAATCGGGCGGCGGAGGAACCGTAGCTGGGACCGCCGGGAGTGGTCTGGTAGAACAGCATGATGCGATCGGCGGCCGGGTAGGCGAGCGGCCGCAGAAGGACGGCGTTGATGACGGAGAATATGGCGGTGTTGGCGCCGATGCCTATGGCGAGTGCAGCCAACGCCGCGGCGGTGAAGGCGGGCGATTTGCGCAGATAGCGAAGCGCGGCGCGCATGATTTATTCACCGAGGCGCTGGGGCATGTCGGCCAGCACGTAGCCCATCACGGCCATGGCGGCGGTACATTTGCGGAAGTCCTCGGGATCGACCTTATCGACGGTATCGGTGCGGGTGTGATGCCAGTCGAAATAGTGCAGGCCGACGGTGAAGAGTCCCAGGCCGGGGACGCCATCCTGCATGACTGGTTCGATGTCGGCGCCGCCGCCGCCTTCGCGCACGGTATCGGCGCCGATGGACTCCAGCAGGCGGCCGATCTGCTGGGCGCGCTCCAGGGCGGGGCCGCCCTTGCCGATGCCGAAGCCGACTGGCTTTTCGGCGCCACCATCCATTTCGATGGCCGCCACGTAGTTACCGATTTTGCCGCCGACCGCGGCGCGATAGGCGCGACCGCCAGCGCCGCCATTTTCTTCGTTGGTCCAGAAAACCACGCGCAAGGTGCGGCGGGGCTGCAGGCCGAGCTTCTTGATGAGGGCCACGGCTTCGAGGGACGCGATGATGCCGCTGCCATCATCCTGCGCGCCGGCGCCCACATCCCAAGAATCGATGTGGCCGCCCATCACTACGATCTCGTCGGGTTTTTCGCGGCCGGTGATTTCGCCGAAGACGTTGGCGGAGTCGGCATCCGGCTCCATGTGAGCTTCCATGTAGAGGCGCACGGTGACGGTTTCGCCGGCGTCGGCGAGGCGCTGGATCATGGTGGCGTCCTCGAAGGTAATAGCGGCGGCGGGGATCTTGGGATCGGCCTCGGTGTATTGCAGCGCGCCGGTGTGCGGAGTCTGCATGGCCAGCGATCCGACCGAGCGAACCAGCATGGCGGCTGCGCCGAGTTTAGCGGCGCGGGAGGGGCCGGCAGCGCGATACGTCACGGTCTTGCCGTAGCCTTCATAAGGCACGTTGAACAGGACGATCTTACCGGCGATCCTGTCGCGGCCCAGGGCGTTGAGCGCGTCGAAACTGGAGACGGGGACCACTTCGGCGGTAATGCCTTCGGGCGGCGTCGCGACGCTGCCGCCGAGCGCCAGCATGGTCAGCGGGTGACTGACGGGTTTCAGGATAGCGGCTTCTTCGCGGCCGCGGACCCAGTGCGGGACTTTGACGGGCTGGATGGTGACGTTTTCAAGGCCATCGCGCTGCATCTGGGCGGCGGCCCATTGAATGGCTTCGTTCAGCGCGGGCGATCCGCTGAGGCGGTTGCCGATACGGTCGCAGAGGTAGGAGAGCTTGGCGTAACCGTCCTTATCGGCGAGGGCGGCGGTGATGATGCGGGCGGCGGGTTCCTTATAGGCATCGGACAGGGTGGCGGGCGCGGCTAGCAGAACGGCGGGCAGGAGGACCAGCGGGAATCGGGATATCGACATTTAATTAGTCTAACCTTCGAGGACGCGGCGGAGTTCGTCCTGACGGGAAGAGTGGGCGAAGGCGGTTTCGCGATGGATGCGGCCCAGGCGGGCGAGCTCGGCCAGGGATTGTTCCATGGTCATCATGCCTTCGGCGCGGCCGATGGTGAGCTGGCTGCGGAGCTGGTGGTCATCGCCCTTGCGGATGAGGTTGCGGACGGCGTCGGTGGCGGTCATGATTTCGAGGGCGGGATAGCGGCTGATGCCGTCGGCGGCGGGGACCAGTTGCTGGGCGATGACGGCCAGCAGCGCGAGGGACATCTGCTGGCGCATCTGGCCCTGATGCGCGGCGGGGAAAGAATCGAGGATACGCGAGATGGCTTGCGGGGCGTCGTTGGTATGGAGGGTAGAGAAGACCAGGTGGCCGGTTTCGGCGGCGGTGAGCACGGTGGCCATGGTTTCGGGATCGCGCATTTCGCCCACCAGGATGACGTCGGGCGTCTGGCGCAGGATGCTGCGCAGGGAGTTGACGAAATCGGGCGTGTCGTGGCCGACCTCGATCTGCTCGACGATGGAGTTGCGGTTGACGTGCTGATATTCAATGGGATCTTCGATGGTGACGATGTGGGCGCGGCGGCGGGTGTTGATGAGATCGATCATAGCCGCGAGGGTGGAGCTTTTGCCGCAGCCGGTGGCGCCGGTGACCAGCACCAGGCCCTGGCGGCGATCGGCGATGCGGGCGAGGGCGGCGGGCAGATGGAGGGATTCGAGCGACGGAATACGCGCGGGCAGGAGGCGGATGCTGGCGGCCAGGGTACCGCGCTGATGATGGATGTTGGCGCGGAAGCGGCCTATGGGGTCGCGCACGAAACAGAAGTCGATGGACTTCCTTTTTTGCAACTCGTCGTATTGGCGGGCATCGAGGAGGGGAAGGATCAGGTGGCGAACGTCGTCGGGGGCCAGGGGCGGTCCGGCGGCAGGGGCCAGCGCACCGTTCACGCGGAGGGCGATGGGCGTGCCGGCGATGAGCAGCAGATCCGAAGCGTTCTGGCGCGTGGCGAAGGAGAGAAGCTGATCGAGGGAGCCATCGGTCTGGATGGGGCGCGAAGCGGGACGTTCCGCGGGACGGGAGCCGGGCGCGGCGCGGTTCAACTCTTCGACGATACGGCTCAACTCGGTGTCGTAGCCGGCCACGTTTCAGACCTTCGTGCTGCCGGGGGGTTCGGCCGGTGACGGAGGAGGGGGCGTATCGGTTTTTTCGACGCGCTCCACCACCATGGTGAAATGCGCGAGGTGCGCGGCGATAGCGCTGACGGCTGCCAGCACGGGCGCGGCGATGACGCCCACGGCCGCGATGGTTAGGGGAATCTCCATGAAGGTGTGGCCGTGATCGTCGCGGATGATGATGCGGCGGATGTTGCCTTCGTGGATGAGTTCCTGGACCTTATCGACCAGTTCTTTGCCGAGGACTTTGAATTCCTCCATGGTTACGCGGAAGGTTTCCATAGGTTTTCTTCAGTGTAACAGGCGATTGGACGCGTGTTCCGCCGAAGGGCTATGGGGCAGTGTTCACGGTGGTCCATTCCGAGCACAGTCCCAGTCCCGACTGGCCGCCCGGCTGCGCGGCAAGGGTAGGCTGGACCGTCACTTCGCCTAAATCCGGAAACGAACTCCAGCTCATCGTGAAGGCATGCGGGGGAGCGACTGCCGGGATGTTCTCGGAGAATGGGTCGCCTATGGGGCCGTTCGCATTGCGGAGATGGATACTGAACGTAGCCGGAGTGTCGATTCCCAGATCGAAGTTCATCGTCAAGGTACCCTCGGCGAAGCCGGCGCTGAAACCAAGGGCGCAGACCGGGGCACGCGCGATCACGGTGTTGTAGAATGCCGTTAACCAGAGCGCTCCGTCAGACCCGACCGCCATCCACCAGGTGCCATACACATTGGCCGGGACT
Source organism: Bryobacteraceae bacterium (assembly GCA_049511415.1). Taxonomy (GTDB): domain Bacteria; phylum Acidobacteriota; class Terriglobia; order Bryobacterales; family Bryobacteraceae; genus Bog-159. The sequence continues at coordinate 48,984 of JBEKYC010000052.1, forward strand.
GGAAACTGAGTGATCAATCCGGCCGTCGTGATACGCGCAATCCCGGCATTCTCCTCGGTGAACCAGAGCGCCCCGTCAGGCGCCGCTACGATGGCTATCGGCAACACTCCGGGCGACGGAAGCGGGTACTCAGTGAACTCCCACGCGGTTGTGACGCGCCCGATTTTGTTCCCGGATGACTCCGCAAACCATAAGTTTCCGTCCAGCCCGGTGGTAATCCCTTCGGGAATGCTGCCAGGCGTGGGCGTTGGTTGTCCGGTGATCGCGCCGGACGTTGTGATGCGCCCGATGTAGTTGGCGCCGATATCGGTAAACCACATGGCGCCATCGGGCCCGGCCGTGATTCCGAATGGCGTGCTGTTGGGCCAAGGCACCGGATATTGGGTTATAGATCCCGCGGTAGTAATGCGTCCGATGGCGCCGTTCTGGGCGAACCACAGTGCGCCGTCCGGCCCGGACGCAATGCCATACAGGCTGGGACCGCCCGGCACGCCGTACTCGGTGGCAACGCCTGTAGTGGTGATCCGTCCAATCGAACAGCAAACGCCGGTGAACCACAAAGCGCCGTCCGGTCCCGGCGTAATCATGTAGGGGGAACCAGATACCGGAAACTGGGTTATGGCTCCCGCCGTGGTGATTCTCCCGATCGCGTCGCTGTAATTGGTGAACCAGAGCGCGCCGTCCGGTCCGGCGGTGATGGAGTCGATCAGGTAGGCGTCGGAGACGGGATAGCTGCCGATCTGGCTATACGTCCCGGACTGGGCCGTTACCATTGCCGGCAGGCCGAACACTAAAATCGCAAGGCCGATGGCCTTCCAGCCGCAGCTATCGCGTAGCGGGATCCCCTTATGCATCGATGCCCTCCTGGCGCAAGAAGCGGTTCGCATACGATTGTATGCTTTCCTCGGGAGAATGGCAATCGGGGCGGCTGGACGCACGGGCCGCGTACGCGTGGGCGAGAGCGGCTGGGGGCCGGGAGGCGACAAAATGCGACAAAATGCGACAGAATGCGACACTTTTTCGAGTTTTGCCGCGGGGGGCTAAAACTCGTCGTAGGCTTTGTCGACGGTGGCCTGATCGAGTTTTCCTTTGAGATCCAGTTCCATCATGAGGAGGTCTTTGCGCAGTTTGTCTTCGTCGAGCGGGCCGGTTTTATCGGGCAGGGTCCAGGCGGCGCGGGGAAACCGGGGGCGTGCCAGGACGGCGAGCGAAGTGCGGAGCAGGACCGTGTCGGAGATTTCCGGTTTGGTGAGCAGCTTATAGAGGGCGGACAGGGCCAGACTGCTCAATTCCTTCAATTGGTCACGCAAGGCAAGGACGTAATCGGCGTGGGCCGCGCGAACGGCCTGCTGAAAATGGTCGTCGGAGAGCCAGCGGTAGATGGTGGCGCGGTGCACACCGATCGCGGCGGCGGCGGCCGTGATGGTAGATCCCTGGGCGAGCGCCTGGACGATCTGTTGTTGCGCGGGCGCGAGGCCCGAGATTGTAGGTGTTGTGACGGTGGTAGACATATCCGGCAATGACGGTAACATGGCGGGGTGCGCAGTTCGTCCTGGGGTGGGGGCGGGGTGGTTTGTTTTCAGGGGGATGCGGGGAAGGGAAGATGTGTGACTGGATTGTGACGGGCTGGCCGCAGCCGGGCTATGATAGCGTTGAGCTATGAGCGATGCCAGCATTCCCGCAGCGTTGGATGGGCTGCTTGAGCCGCTCAGCCGATGCCTGGACGCTGAATCCGCCAGGCGGGTGATTGACTTCCGGGTGGCGCCCGCGGTACAGGCCAGAGTGGAACTGCTTGCGGAAAAGGCCAACGACGGCACGCTGGGCGAAGACGAGCGTTCGGAGTACGAGGCTTTTATCGATGCGACCGAGCTGATCTCAGTCCTGCAGCTCAAAGCCCGGCGCCAGTTGGAGAACGACGGCAGTTAGCGATGGATGCCGCCACGCGCGCATTGGTCCGCCGTCGCGCGGGCGACCGTTGCGAGTATTGCTTGCTTCGGCAGCAGTATTGCAAGCTGGCGCACCACATCGAACACAGTCGTAGCAAGGCACCATGGTGGCGGGGACATGAACAACGGCCGCCCGTCTGGAGTTGCGGTCTGAGATTTCGGGCAAGGTGAATTGATGCGGGGGCTGGCAGCGGGTGTTTCCTTGGTACAGGACGCGAGAGCGCAATCCGTCAAGGTGGATGACGAGGCAGTAAGTGTCGACCTGGCGGACGGACGGACCATCGTTGTTCCGCTGGTCTGGTTTCCGCGCCTGTGGCACGGCAGCCCGCGGGAGCGCAGCCATTTCGAGGTTTTCGGAGAGGGGCGATATATTCATTGGCCGGATCTGGATGAGGATCTGACGGTTAGCGGGCTGTTGGAGGGGCGGAAGTCGGGCGAGAGCTTGGAATCGCTGGGACGGTGGCTGGATACGCGGCGCGTGCCGGCCGGCAAACAAGGTGCGCGGCGCCGGCGC
>JBEKYC010000053.1:0-59385 GCA_049511415.1 Bryobacteraceae bacterium
AAGACATACCGATACCACGCAGTCGACAGTTCAGGAGGAGTAGAAAACAAGACTGGTACGGTGAGCGGCGACGTATGGACCTGGCTTGGGGAGAGCATTTTTGGCGGGAAGATGTATCACACCCGGTACACCATGAAGTTTGTTTCAGCGGACTCCTACGAATACACCGACGAGTCGGGCGAAACCGAGAACTCCATGAAGGTGTTCGTGAGCGGGAGGGAGACTCGCGTTGCGGCCACCAAGCCCGCGACATCGAAACCGGAGCAGTGACGGTCTTTCACCATGATCTCCGCGTTAGTGTGGGGACTACTTTGTTGCGTCTTGAGCTTCGCGAATTTCGTGCTCTTGAAGAACTACAGTGGGATGCCCGGTACCACTTCACGCGCTCCGTCAATAACTCCTGTAGAACGCCATGCCCACCCGTAGGGCGGACCAGAACCGAGGGGCTGGCTACCGGGCGACTTCTACCAGCAGCACCCAGGCATTGGCTACGCCCGCGACGAAGCTGAAGGCAAATCCGGCCACAAGCCAGTAGAGGCCGGCAGGTGAGTCACTCAGCAGGCAGATTCCTGCGACCAGGAGGGGAGTGCTCGCAAGCTGCGTCTGCACAATCCGGATCATCAGCCAGAGACGGGATGGCCAGCCCGCGACCGGGCATACCGAATAATCCCCACAACCTGTATCACCCAGGAGAGGAGGGGCTATGGTGAGGACTTCGACCGCCACAGCCGCACCCGGCTGGCGGGGAATCAGCACCCCAGTGCAGATGAAAAAGACTTGGAGAAACTGAATGATGGATTCGGCAGCGCGTGAAGGCAGGCCAGGAAATGCGAGTATTTTGGCCAGGTTGATGGATACGGCGACGAAGACCAACCCGGTTAGTGTTGCCGCGGCGCCGGCTTGCAGCGCGAAAAGCGCCTGCCATCCAGAAAGCAAGGGCATCGGGACTCCGATCCTACCACGGCGCGGAGGCCCAAAAGCTGGCGCCCGGCCACGGAGGAAATCGTTGCAAGTCGTTAGCGGCATTTTCAAAGTGCGCAACAGCGGCTACCGATATCAACTCTTAAGGCCGTGCCATTCCATTCCACGAATTGCCGACGAACAGGATGGACCCGAAGTTCGCCAGATCGCCGTTTCTGGCCCTTTCGGGCGGTAGCACTTCTGCGCGATCAATCCAAGCATTCGCAGGTGGCACGCGCTACTTCTTGGGGTGTTTTTTGTGCCACTCAGCACAGCGCTCCTTCTGGGAATCAGCTACCCGTTTCCGAGCCGCCGCCGACATTCCGCGTTTTGTTCCGGTAGCTGGTGGTTCTTTAGTTCCGCCGCGCGACCGGCGGTTCCTGGAACAGTCGCGGCGCGAAGTCGTTCAGGTCGCGCCGCCAGGTCTGCCATTCATGATCCGTGCCCGGTGACTCGTAAAACACGTGTTGGATTTTCGATTCATCGAGGGAAGTGTGCAGTTTCTCGATACCTTGCTTCATCCGCGCAGGCTCGTTCGTTCCCACTCCGACCCACAGCAGGTGCACGCGTTTGGCAAACGCGGCCGGGTCGGCCATTGCGCCGTTAAACGCCGTTTTCGTATCCAACTTGTCGTTACCCATAGCAAATACGTTGGCCGCGCCACTGAATCCACCGATATACGAGAAAAGATCGAGATGGTCAAACGTCACGTGGAATGTCTGCATGCCCCCCATCGAAAGCCCTGCCATCGCGCGATGGTCGCGATCGGGTATGGTACGAAATGTGGAATCGATGAATGGGATGAGGGCCTGGGTGACATCGTCTTCGAATGCAGACATCATGTCTTCCATCGCCTTCCTCATTTCCGGCGAGCCGAATGATTTTCCCGCGAGATCCGGGGGTGGAAAGCCGGCACGCCGCGCGTAGCCATTCGCCATTACCACTACCATCGGCTTCGCTTTGCCCGTGGCAATCAGGTTGTCGAGGATGAAGTTCGCTTTGCCCTGTCGCGTCCACCCGGATTCATCTTCACCCCCGCCGTGCTGGAGGTAAAGCACGGGGTAGCGCTCTTTCGGATGCGTGTCATAGGACGGGGGCGTGTAGACCAGCGCATGCCGCCATGTGCCGGTCACTTTCGAGTGATACCAGGCTTCGCGCACCTGCCCGTGAGGGACATCCTGTGGCAGATAATAGGTGACACCCGCTTCGGGAACCTCGACTGCGCTGGCCCACTTGCTTCCGCCGAAGTAGGCAGTACTCCCTGGATCGCTGACTTCGGCGCCATCCACGACTACCATATAGTAGTGGAGGCCGGGCGCCATCGGTGGCGTGGTGAATATCCAGAATCCATCGGCCTGCTTCTCCATGTCAGCCTTCGGACCGCTCCAGAAATTCACCCTGACTTTGCTGGCGTCCGGCGCCTTGAAGCGGATCTGAACGCGTGAGTCGCTGTCGACGCGCGGATATTGCGCGTCCAGGACGTTGGATGTAGCAGGTTTGAAATCATCCGAGCCCTGCGCCAAACAGAACGACGCTGCCATCATTGTAATCAATGCAATCAGTCGCATAACGTCTCCAGAGAGGAACGCAAAGCCCACGGCAGAGCGGCAACCGTAGGGCCGCGGCACCAAAAACAGTGTAACCGCTCTCAGCGCCTCCGCGTGCCCTCCGGTCCGGGGCAGCTACCGATATCGAAGGACAACGCCGTCCTGGAATGGCTTATGGCGGCGCCTCCAACAGTGGCGGGTATACGCCGTGATCCAGGAGCAATCGCCTGGCGAACGCGCCAAGATTTGCTGAAAGACTACAATAGAGCGAATATGGACGGCGGCGGCGAACTGGGACATTTCTCCCTGCTGGAAAAGATCGGCGAGGGCGGCATGGGCCGGGTCTACAAGGCCCGGGACAAGCGCCTGGATCGGCTGGTCGCCATCAAACTGCTTCCCGAAGCGCGCAGCGCCGATGCCGACCGTCGCGCCGCTTCGTCCTGGAGGCTAAGGCGGCTTCGGCGCTGAACCACCCCAACATCATCACCATCCACGAAATCGGCGAGCAGGACGGGCAGACCTCCATCGTCATGGAACTGGTGGATGGCAAGCCGCTGAACGAGCTGATCCCGCGCAAAGGCACGCGGCTCACCGAAGCGCTGCGCATCGCCGCGCAGGTGGCCGACGCGCTCACGGCCGCGCACGCCGCCGGCATCGTGCACCGGGATCTGAAGCCCGCCAATATCATGGTGGATGCGCACGGCCGCGCGAAGGTGCTGGACTTCGGCTTGGCGAAGCTCGCCGCACCCGCCGCCAGAGCCGCTGCCAGCGCGGACGAAGCGACCCATACACTGGCTGCGGGCCAACCGGTCAGCGAAGAAGGGGTGATCGTCGGCAGTGTTCCCTACATGTCGCCGGAGCAGGCCGAAGGCAAGCCGGTGGATGCGCGGCGACATCTTCTCTTTCGGCGCGGTGCTCTACGAAATGGTCACCGGACAGCGGGCGTTTCGCGGCGAGTCGAAGATTTCCACGCTGGCCGCCATCGTGGAGAAGGACCCGCCGCCGGCCAGCGAAATCTCTTCCACGACGCCGCCGGAGTTGGAGCGCCTGATCGCGCGGTGCCTGCGCAAGGATGTCAATCGGCGCAGCCAGAACATGGCGGATGTGAAGCTGGCGCTGGAGGAATTGCGGGACGAATCGGAATCGGGTAAGCTGGCGCTTCGGCCCGCCGCGGTGGTTGACGCGGGCACTCGACGGTGGGTGTGGCCGGCGGTGGCGATGGCCTGCGCGCTGGTCGCCGTGGCCGCCTTCATCTGGGTTTATCTCAACTCTCACGGAACTCAGCCGAGAAGCCGGATCTGGTGCGATTATCACCGCAAGACGGGCACTCCTACGAAGATCCGGCAATTTCGCCCGATGGCGGATTCGTGGCCTACGTGTCGGACCGATCCGGCAAGGACGAGTTGTGGCTGCAACAGGTGGGAAGCGGCGACCCGATTCAACTGACCTATGCCGGCGAGACCGTAGAGGATCCGGCGTTCTTCCCGGACGGTAAACGCATCGTTTACGCCAGCATCCGGACGGACGAGACGAAAAACACCATCGAAACGATCTCCACGCTGGGCGGGGAGCCGAAGGTGCTGATCCAAGGCAAGAACTCGAGCCCGAGGCTTTCCCCGGACGGGCGCCGGATCGCTTACTTCGACTACAACCAAATCCTCGGTCGCCCGATGACGATTTCCTCCGATGGCGGCCGGCCGCGGGAGTTGCCGGCCTGGGCGCGCATGCCAGACGCGCCGGCGGTTACCGCATGGACATCCGACAGCCGCTACCTACTGTGCATGGTACGAAAAAAGTCCGAGGCCGCGGACGCCGGAGGATTTGAATGGTTTGCGCTTCCGGTGGATGGAGGCAACCCGGTGGCCACGGGAGCAGGCGAGGCGTTGCGCGCAGCGGCATTGGCGCCGGGGACGCCGATTCTGATGACGGGCGATCGCGTTCTGTTCGTTGCCAGAACGGCTGAGCGGTCTAACGTTTGGGAAATGCGCCTGTCGCCGGGTTCGTGGCGCGTGCAGGGGCTCCGCACCAACTCACGTTTGGAACAATGACCGAAGTCCCGCGCAGCGTGAGTGACACGGGCACTGTGGCGCTCTCAGTCGGAAGCTATCTCCGCGACTTCTATCTGATTCCTCTCTCTACGGTCACCGGTCAACCCACGGGCGTCACGCGGCGGCTTACCCAGGATGGACGCACGAAGGTACGTCGGGGGAGATCCCGGAAGCGCTTACTTTAGAGTGTTTGCAGGCACGGCGCAAAGTGTCTACGCCTTGGATCTGGCTACCTGGAAGCAGACGTTTGTGGCCGAGGGCCTTCATTTGTCGGCCATCTCGCCCGACGGCCGGCAAGGTGCGTATTCCGTCCCGGACGGCGACTCGTACTCGATCCGCGTGGGCGACGCCGGCGCCAGTCTGGCAGAGGCGCGTATCCTCTGCAAGGCGTGTGGCCGACCTGAGGGGTTTTCTCCCGATGGGCGATTCCTTTTCTATAACGCCGGTGCCAGGGTCAAGGACGACCCCAAGAGGAAGTTAACCGTTCGGCTTCTGGAAGTGGCCTCCGGCAAAGACAGATCCTGGCTGGAACACCCCACCGATTCTGTTTTCGTCGGCAGGACACTTGGTCGGGATTCCGGATGGCTCTGGCTGGTGCTATGTCCACCGGAATTGCCGTGGTCCAGGCGGAGGTACCTGGTTCCCTGGGGGGGAAGAACCGGTCCCGCAAGCGGAGTGGATAAGAATCCCGCTGCCCGACGGGACCGCAAGCGTCCCCCCTTGGCGCGTTTCCCCCGCGGGGAACATCTTTTACCTTTTCGAGGGATCGAAATTGATGGCGGTCCGCTTCGATCCGAAGACGGGTGGCTTCAGCGAGCCTTACGAAGTCAAGTTCGTGCCGGGCTCCGAGGTGACGCTCAAGCCGGACTATGACTGGGCGGTGCGCGGTCCTGGGCTGGTCTTTTCGCGCAGCGAGGGCGGTTCATCGGTGTGGCTGATGAAGTTGCCCCATTGAGCCGGGGAGATACCATCGCTCTGTGCCGATAACGGCTTTTGGGAAGCGTCGGATTAGAGTTCCAGGGCGGATCGTCGGGCGTGTAAGTTGGCTTTCAAACGAGGCTATGGAAGGGTCAGTTTTTGGTTCCGGACGTATGGTCGGGTATCCGTCATCTACTTTTTGGCCGCACCTCGGCGGCGGGTACGCCGAACGCGGTCCATTGCCGTGGCCAGAGTTAGTGTCCGATAAGACTACTCATCAGGCGGCTTCCGGGGCGTTATTCCGCGCCGGATATCTCACGGGGTGGCAGGGTTCTGATTAGGTGTATACTCTTCGGACATGGATTCCGAAGGGGAAGCCAGTCCTGACGCTACTTCCGCGCCCACGGACCCAATTCCGCTAGAGGACGGTCCGGGGACGCTAATTGGCCGTTATCGCCTGTTACAGAAAATCGGCGAGGGCGGCATGGGCGAGGTCTGGCTGGCCGAGCAAAAAGAGCCGGTCCGCCGCCGCGTGGCATTAAAGCTAGTGAAGGCCGGAATGAACACGCGCGAAGTAATCGCGCGTTTCGAATCCGAACGTCAGGCTTTGGCGCTGATGGACCATCCCGCCATCGCCAAAGTGCTCGACGCCGGCTCCACACCGCAAGGCGCGCCCTACTTCGTGATGGAATACGTCGCCGGCGTTCCGATCACGACCTACTGCGACAACCACAAACTCACTACCCGCGACCGGCTGGAACTCTTCATGCACGTTTGCGAGGGGGTGCAGCACGCGCATCAAAAGGCCATCATTCACCGAGACCTGAAGCCCTCCAACATACTGGTCACGGAAGTGGATGGGCACCCGGCGCCCAAGATCATCGACTTCGGCGTGGCCAAGGCGCTGACGCAGAAGCTCACCGCCGACACCATGTTCACGCGGGTGGGGGCGATGATCGGAACGCCCGAATACATGAGTCCCGAGCAGGCGCTGTCATCGGGCGAGGACATCGACACCCGCACGGATGTTTATTCGCTCGGTATCATCTTTTACGAGTTGCTGGCGGGAGCGCCGCCCATCGAGTTACGCAAGGTGGCTTTTGAGGAATTCCTGCGACGGTTGCGGGAGGACGACCCGCAGAAGCCGAGCACGAAGATACGCACACAAGACCCAGCCACGTCGACGGATATCGCCCAGAAGCGCCAGACGGAGCCGCCGGCGTTGGCTAGGCAGATGCGCGGCGATCTGGATTCGATCGCACTGAAGGCTTTGGAAAAAGATCGCGCACGGAGGTATGGCTCGCCGTCCGATTTTGCGGCGGATATCCATCGATATCTAAGAAACGAAGCCGTCTCGGCCGTTCCTCCCTCGCTAGGCTACCGCGCACGCAAATTCGCGCGGCGATACCGCGTCGCGTTAGTCACGGCGTGCGCCTTCGGCCTGGTGCTGATCGCCGCGGCGGCTATCAGCATCCGGCAAAGCATCCGCGCCAACCAAGAAGCGGCCGTGGCGGAGGCGGTAAACAATTTTCTTCAGAACGACATGCTGGCGCAAGCCAGCAGTTTCAATCAATCGAAGCCTGATCCGGATTTAAGAGTCCGCACGGCGCTAGACCGGGCAGCGCAGCGTATCACCGGGAAATTCGAAAAACAACCGGAGGTGGAGGCTGCGATTCGCGAGACCATAGGCCAGACTTACGTCGACCTCGGACTATACCCGGATGCGCGGCGGCAATTAGAGCGCGCTGTGGACTTGTACCGCCGGGCGCTCGGGGCGAAGAATCCGAGGACGCTCAAAGCTATGAGTCGTCTTGGCCGGCTGACCTCCCTCGAAGGAAAGGCTCCCGAAGCGGAGAAGATTATCAGCCAGACTCTGGAGATTCAGCGGCGGGTGCTTGGACCGGAGCATCCGGACACCTTGTGGTCCATGAACAATCTGGTCACTGCCTATCTGGACGGCCGCGATGATCAGCACGCCGAGGCGATCGGTCGCCAAGCCCTGGAAATCGAGCGCCGGGTATTGGGACAGGAGCATCCCGACACCTTGGCGTCCATGAACAATCTGGCAGTCGCCGTCAGTGAACAAGGCAAATACAAGCAGGCCGAGGCCCTTGCCAGTCAGTGTCTGGAGATCCGGCGCCGCGTGTTTGGCCCAGAGCATCCAGCCACCGTAGCAACTATGAACAATCTGGCCTTCGACTACTTTCATCAGGGTAAGAACGCGCAGGCGGAGACGATCTACACTCAGGTCCTGGAGATGCGACGCCGTGCGTTGGGACCGGATCACCCGGACACGCTGGCCAGCATGACCAATCTCGCGCTCGCGTATGAGGCCGATGAGAAGTACGAGCAGGCCCAGGCGCTTATCAGCCAGGCGTTGGAAAGCCAGCGTCGCGTCTTAGGCCCAGAGCATCACCAGACCCTGCAGTCCGAGAACGAGCTGGCTGTCGTCTATTTCTTCGAGGGCAAGTTCGCACAGGCCGAGACGCTTGCCAGACAAATCCTGGACACCCAGCGGCGCGTGTTGGGCCCGGAGCATCACGACACGGTGTGGTCTATGAACAATGTGGCGCTCTACTGCTACGTCCAGGGAAAGTACGCGCAGGCCGCGCCACTCTACAGAGAGGTCGTGGAGATCGTACGCCGCCAGTGGGGTCCGGAAAGCACCGGCACCCTGGGGTTCACAACGAATCTGGCCGACGTTTACCGAGCCGAGGGCAAGTACGCACAGTCCGAGGCTCTCTACGCCCAAACTCTGGCCATATATAGGCGCACAATAGGATCGGAAAAGCAGGCCACGTTGGACACGATGGTCGAGCTGGCCCTCACCTATTACCTCCAAAAGAAGTTCGCCCCCAGCGAGGCGCTCGCACGCGAAGCGTTGGAGACCGATCGCCAGAAACGGCCGGATGACTGGCAACGATTCTTCGCCGCTAGTATGCTCGGCGCGAGCCTGGCGGGACAGCAGAAATACGCCGAAGCGGAACCGCTGCTGCTCGAAGGCTACGGGGGAATCGATGCGCGCAAGGGGCAAATGGGAATCCAGGACCACGCCTACCTGGACCGCGCCCGGGATTGGACTGTCCAACTCTATCAGGCGTGGGGCAAACCGCAGAAAGCTGCCGAGTGGAAGAAGAAGTAGAAGGCCATTGTGGTGCAAATTGGAATAGACGTCGATAATGCCTGTTAACTGGCCAATCGCTGCCAGTTTTGATCCTATTTGTAAGTGGGAGTCGGCGACCCGCCGATTGACTCTTTGTAGCACCAAGAATACCCGATTGCAAGGTAGGCACTGCATGGCCACTGACGTGGCGTGCCGGTATAAAGCCTGACAACGCCGTGGTGCAGACGTTGATGCGCGCGTCAACAAAACTCAAATGCGTTTGTCATGCCCGTGTTCGGCACGTTCGGCGCTGATCGTTAGGCCCGGCAGTCACCGCCGCAGGTAGCGCAGCAAATGGAGCCGGAGCGGTACCGGGCTGCAGCGGTTGTTACCCAGAAGTCGATGGGCAGCGTGCTCTTGCCCCCGGGAGTGATGACCGTGACCGGCCCGCTTTTCGCGCCAACCGGCACGGTGGCGAAAACGTAATTCGGACCGCTACCATGGATGCGGGTCGAGGCGATGCCGTTGAATCGCACGGCGGCGCTAAGCAGATTATAGCCCCAGATTCGCACGACTGTGCCGGCTGGCCCTGACGTTGGGGTCATGGTCAGCACTTGCGGCGCGGGCTTGGGCAAGCCGAGGTCGAGGGCAAAGACGGTGCCGGCACCGTCGGGTCCCTGGCTTGTGGCCGTGCCATAGATGATGCCGTCGCTCGCTTGCGTGAGCCAGCAAGGGCAGGTGCCATCACGGGGCGTCATTTTGTGGATCAGGGTATACTGGCCGCCCAGGGTGACACGCGAGATCTCACCGTTGCCAGTCATACCGATGGAGGCGATGTACAAGTTGCCATCACTGGCTTGAACCATCGACTCGGGGATCGCGCCGCCGGAATCGGCGAAGGCGTATATGGTGGTGAACTGACCCTTGAGTGTCAGCCGATAGACCGAGCCAAAATCGGTCACCAACCCCCCAGGGCCCGCGGTCGTGCCGTAGAGATTTCCGTCGGTGGCCTGAATCAGTGGGACGTATGCCGTGTCGCTGCTGAAGGTGCCGGGCAGCAGGTGGTCCAGTATTGTAACCGCCCCGGTGGGTGTGAGTCGAAAGACGTAACCGATGGTGCTGCTGACACCCCGCGGCGGCGAATCCCCTCCAAGTGTGAAAGGGTATTGATCCCCCCCGATGTAACCGATGGTGCTGCTGACAAGCCCCTGCGGCCGCTGCCACACGAGGCCATAGTAGTTACCGTCGGATGCGTAGATCAATGCATGCGGTGATAGCTGGTCCGGGTTTAGCTTCCTGACGGCGCGGCGAGGACCGCCTTTGATGTACGATTCTCCTGCAGGGACTTCATATAGCCTGGTGACGTTTCCGTTGGTGTCCGCCCGGACCACATAGCTGATACAGGTGGATTGATCAATGGCGGTGCCAAGGAATGTTCCATCGGGGAGGCTTTGCGTGAGGGTAGCGGTGAGTGCCTGGCGTGGATATTGCACGAGGCTATTTGCGGCGCCACGGACCGAGAACAGACTGGGTACCGAGCCGGCTGTTCCGTAAACGGAGGAATACAGTTTTTCGTCGGGACCAGGAATGGGCGAACTCAGGGGGGCGACCCGGCTTGGGAAATTAGCCAGACCGACGACCTCGCCCTGAATGGTCACGGAGAACACGGCCTGCTGCGCGCTTGAGTAGAGAGTCCCCGGCGATCCTTCGACGATCCCGAAAATCTGGTGATACAGCGCGACCCGTGAGACGATGCGGAACTGCGGCGCTGGCGCGGAACTGCCCAGCGCCGTGCTGACAGCAGCGAGAACGCCCGCCCAGAGGCAAGTCAAAGAGAGGAAATGTTTCACGACTTTAACATGCCGCTTGAGGCGCATTCCTTTCAATCCGGACACTGACGATCTCACTTTCGGCGTCGTCGAGGTCGAAGACGCCGGCAGCTTGGGCGCGCTCCTGACGTTCGACGATATCGACTAAGATGCGGCGAGCCCAAACCGTCTCGTTGCCTGGCCACATTTCGGCCATGCACCGCGCTTGCTTGAATGGTTCGCCGATGCGCGCTTCCCGCGCGATCTCCCTCTTCTCCCAAGACGCCGCATGATCCCGCCACTCCGCAAGGTTCCACGCGGCGCCTTCTAAGTCAGCGAGTGGTCCCGTGAGATTGTCGCGCCACGCCAACCGGGCCAACGCCCTGTGCAAGGCTGGCGACGGTGTGTCCACGTGGCGAGCGATCCAGGAACGAAAGACACGGCTGAAAAGGCGCCGGGCCTGACCCTGGTCGAGTTCGACGAAACCGGCAGCGGCTCCGAAACGCTAAGCTCGGTAAGCGTACTCCCGCGGGACACGCTTGGGCGGAGTTCCAAGACTCCGTTAAATTCTTCGCTCAGGATGCCGACGCTGATCTCGCCTCGCACTTGCGAGACGAGCTTTGGAATGTCGTCGCAGCGTACCAGGACGCCAAGCGCGAATCCGGCTATCTTGACTTCACTGACCTACTGCTTCATGCCCGCGATCTCCTCCGCCACGAAGGGGCGCGCCCTGAGTTGCAGGCCAGATACGATCGTGTGTTCGTCGACGAGTTCCAGGACACCGATCCCGTGCAGGCAGAGATCCTCACAACGCTAGCGTCGCCGGAAAAGCTCTTCGTGGTCGGCGATCCCAAGCAATCGATCTATCGGTTCCGCCGCGCCGATCCGAGAGTTTATTTCGATGTCCGCGAACGGCTTCTCTCCGCCGGTGCCGCCTTCGAGCGCGTGACTCCTGATTATCTTCCGCTCTCCGGCGGACCGCCCGGACCGGAGAACCAGGCTTCGATTGTGGCGCTGCCAATGCCACAGCCGTATGATGGCGAACAAATTAAGGCTAATGCCATCCTCGACTGCTCGCCCTCCACCGTAGCGGCCTTCATTCAGTGGCTTCTCAATCGTAGTGACTGGACCGTGCGTGAAGACAAGGCCGACAAGCGTCGGCGAATCAAGGAGGAAGATATCTGCATTCTCTTCCGGCGCTTCACCAACTACGGAAAGGACCTCACTCAGGACTACGTGCGCAGCCTGGAAGCGCGGAAAATCGGGCACGTCTTGGTGGGCTCGAAAGGGCTTCATGAGCGCGAAGAAACCGCTGTGATTCGCACCGCGCTCCGCGCGATCGAGTGGCTGGACGACGAACTCAGCGTCTACGCTGTACTGCACGGCCCGCCGCTGAGCCGCCCGAAGATTCCGATTCCGAATTCGAGCCGGTCTGGCAAGCCTTCGCGATTCTTCGCGAACTGCATCGCAAGCGCAACCACCAGCCGATCGCCGAAACGATGCGCTTGACACTCGAAGCCGTTCGAGCCCACGTCTCGATTGCTTTCCAAAGCGGGGGGCCGCGACGTCTGGCCAACCTGCATCGCATCACGGAACTCGCGAGACAAGCCGATGTGGGGAGTATGTTTACTTTTCGCGCGTTCGTCCGCTGGCTGGAAGAGGAAGCGCGCCGGCGAGAGCGCCGAGGCGCCGGTTCTCGAACAACAGGCAAAGGGCGTGCGCCTCATGACCGCTCACAAAGCTAAGGGCCTCGAGCAGGTGGAACGCGGCTTGCCCTGGGAAGCCATAGTCGAGGAATGGGAGGGAAAAGTTCCCCATGAGGCCATCGCCGAGGCCGTGAGGCTGGCGCGGGAGGGTTTCTTGGAGCACGCCGCCGAGTATTCAGGGCCCAGCGGCCACCGGAGAGCAGGTTGATTCTGCTCGACGAGAACACCCTGCGCAGCCAGCGGGAGTTTCTGGAAGCGCGGCGCCTGCCCGTCCGCATTAGTAGGGTTGAATTGGGGCCGTTCGGGAATGACCGACGGAGAGGTCCTGACGAAGCTGCGCGGTGCGCGGCAAATCACATTTTTCACCCGCGATGCGGGCTTCTACCGCCGAAGCTTTTGTCACCCGGCGCTCCGAATGGCGAAGGTCGTGCGGCTGCAGCCCAGCGGCATCGTCTACTGGGTACGAAACAGCAATGTCGAGTCGCTTGAGGCGTGGAAGTAACTGGCGGTAGGAGGGAGTCCCTTCCGGCGCCCCCGTAAGCGTTAAAATGACAGACTCCCGCGGAAATTCGCCGGCAGTCACCCACTCCGAATAAGCGGCTACACCCGACGAGTAGATTCCGCTCCGGCGGTCGCAAACACCAAACACGCGTCAGCAAACTGGGATCCCATCGCCAACCGGCAGGCGGTCGGCGACCATTGGGAATTGGTGCGTGATATAGATCCTCAAAGCCCCCAGGATATGGCGAATGCGTCAAACATCGAAGCCCGCGTCTCGTGTTATCCGAAGTGCCAGCCCTGTCTTGAGTGTCTGCTCCCGTGCACGGGAATCGAGAGCACCTTGCGTTCACCGGCCTTGGCATAAATGTGGTGGCTCCCCTTGATGCGCCGCAAAGACCAGCCCTTCGCCTCAACCATCCGGCACATGTCAGGCCCGGTGACCCGCTTCACACGGCCACGTCCAGAATCCTAACGTTCGTCTCAGGCTGTCCACCTTGCTCGCGCAGGACCTCAAGCACCCCGGCGATCGCCTCGCGTATGTTATCCATCAACTCGTCGAGAGTCTCGCCTTGGGAATAACAACCAGGCTCGACGTCCCCATAACCCCGCAGTACAATGTACGAACAATCGACCCATGCGCGAGCCACACCCCTTCACCTTCGGCATCTACCCCGGCGGCATGGCTGGCGGCGACCAGAGCCTCCTCACCGGCCCACCCGATGACTTCCCCCGCGCCCACGCCGCCCTCCTCCACCTCCAGGGCGCCACCACCCCCTTGATCGTCCGCTGCTACGACAGCTTTCAGGACCCCGCCAGCCCCCTATGGTCCGCCCCCTCCGCCCCGCCCGACTTTGCCCGCTATGCCGACCCCGCCGTCCGCCCCATGGACCTCGTCCTGCAATACCGCTCCGCCGCCGGCGACGTGCCCGGCTATCTCGATTTCGTGCGCGACCACATCCGCCAGTACGCGCCCCTCCTCTACTCCGTCCAAATCACCGAAGAAGCCAACTTCACCGACGGCCCCAACGTCATCGACGGCCCCTATCCCAACGTCTGCGACGCCCTCACCCAGGGCGTCCAGGCCGCCAAAGAGTGCCTGTCTTCCCTGGGGCGCGGCGATGTCAAGGTCGGCTTCAACTCCACGCCCACCTTCGGCCCCAGCGCCGCTTTCTGGACGCGCCTCGCTACCGCCGGACCCGCCTTCGCCGCCGCCCTGGACTACGTCGGTCTGGATTTCTTCCCCGATGTCTTCCGCCCGCTCGCCGCCGACGGTCAGCCGGGCGACCTCGCTTCCTCCGTCATTGGGATTCTAGAAACCATGCGAAACGTCTGGCTGCCCGCCGCCGGAATCCCCGATCGCGTGCCCATCCACATCGCCGAACACGGATGGCCCACCAGCTCCGGCCGCTCCCCCGATCGCCAGGCCCAAGTAATCGAGTGCGTCGTCCGCACCGTTCACACCCACCGCGAACGTCTGAACGTTGACCGCTACTCCCTGTTCGCCTTGCGCGATGTCGCGCTTCCCAACGCGGACAACGAAACCAACCCCTTCCACTTCTTCGGAATCATGACCGCCGCCTACGAACCAAAGCCCGCCTTCGAAGTATTTCGCAATCTGATTCGGGAACTTAAGGACTGACGTGCCGCTTCGCGCTCCGTCTGGCAGGATATCCACTGTACACACGAATGCCATTCCGTCGCCCCCGCATTCCCCAGTCACACCCCGCCAAAATAAATCCCATCCCCGCAGCCCCAACCCCCACAACCAAATCCCCGCATCTCGCCGGCCGGCAGGTACCAAACGCCTCCCGCGCACCCCTACCCTGAAATCGGAGTTCCACATGCTGATTTCAAACAAACAACACGAAGCCAATATCCACAACGCCCAGAAGTCCACCGGGCCATCATCCGACGATGGCAAACAAGCCGTCCGCTTCAACGCCCTCCAGCACGGCCTGCGCGCCCGCCAGGTCCTGCTCCCCAAAGACGATCCCGAGGAGTTCCACCAACTCTGCGCCGATCTCGAAGCCGAGTGGCAGCCGCAAACCTGCACCCAGCGCCTGCTCCTCGAACAGATGGCCGTCAGTCAATGGATCCTCGGCCGCCTCGCCCGCCTCGAAACCAACGGTTTCTCCCTCACCCAACTGGGCATTCAGGATCAGTACGCATTCCTCGACCGCATCTCCGCCCTCCGCACCCGCCAGGAGCGTTCTTTCTCCAAGGCCATGCGCGACCTCGAACACCTCCAGCGGCGTCCCCGTCCCGAGGCCAAACCCGAGTCCGAGCATATCCCCGAGCCGCTCGCCCCGCAGCCGCCGCGCCCCGAACCACCACCGTTCCCCGACCCCATCGCCTACGTGATGTCCGGCCGCGACGCCGCCGCCCCCATCCATCCCGATACCCGTTAAATCCAATCAACCCCGGATCTTTGACAACCCCGCGGCCCTTCCCCCCGTTACCGCCCCAAGTGTCTTTCCCGGGGGGCGGACTTCAGTCCGCGCGGGACTTTGAGTCCCGCATCCAAATCCACCCACACTGCAAAATCAATCACATAGGCTTTGATCGCAAACTATTCCAGTGTTTCATCTCTCGATATCTGTTAATATATGGAGCATCGGAGGAGAAACACCCTTGCTCGAACTAGCCAAAACTGTACACCGCTTCGGTCTGCCTTACATGCTGCGCCTGCAGAAGACTTACAAGACCGGCTGGGACGAGATGCTCCGCGGCTATCTCGAAACCACCACCATGCACGCGCTCCTCAACGTCGGCCTCATCGACGAAATGCAGAAGCAGCCCAGCGTCGATCTCGCCGCATTCGCCGCCCGCGACAACCTCGATTTGGCCGTCCTCGAACCGCTCTGCGAAGCCTTCTATTGCCTCGGCATATTCGAGCACGCTAACGGCTCATATTCCCTATCCGAAAAAGGCCGCAGCATCGTCGAGGTCATGCGCGGCTGGCTGGAAGTCTGCTACGGCTACGGCGAGGTCTTTCATTCCCTCGAACCGCTCATGCGCAAGGAAAAAGTCTATGGCCGCGATCTCTACCGCCGCTCGGACTTCGTCGCCCGCGGCAGCGGCGAGATGGAAAACCTGCTGTTCTTCCCCATGGTCAACGACATCATCATCGCCAATGGCTACAAGCGTGTCCTCGATCTGGGATGTGGCGATGGCACCTTCCTGCGTACCCTCTGCGGCCTCAATCCCACCGTCGAGTGCTACGGCATCGACTTGGCGCCCGAGGCAGTAGCCGAAGGCAATCGCGTCCTCAAAGAAACCGGCCTCGAATCGCGCGTCCATCTCACCGCGCTCGATATCTCCAAAATCGAGCAGGCGCCTCTCCCCGCCATCGATGCCGCCACCGTCTTCTTCGTCCTGCACGAACTGCTCTTCTTCGGCGAAGACGTGCTCCTGAAATTCCTCCGCAACTTCCGCCGCCTGTTTCCCAATGCGCCGCTCATCGCCTTCGAAGCCGTGCGCCCCTCGCTCGAAGAATTGCACCGCCACCCCGGCATCTCGGTCTATTACTTCCTGTATCACGATCTGACCCAGCAAAAGCCCGTCGATGCCGTCGCCTGGAACCGGCTGTTTCGCGCCGCCGGCTTTGAGTCCATCGAGGAACGCCAGTTGGATTTCGCCAAGGCCGCCATCTACATCCTGAAATAGCATGGCCCGGCTGCTCTTTACCGTGTGGCCGTATCCCACGCACCTCGATCCCTTCGTTGCGTTGGCCCAGGCCGTCCGCGCCCGCGGGCACGACGTTGCCTTTTACACCGGCGGCGGTGCCCTGCCCATTCTGGAGCGCGAAGGCTTTCGCTGCTTTCCCTTTCGCCAGGTCGATTGGGCCCGCGTCTCCCGCACCGTCGACGATCTCATCGCCGGACGCAAGAGGCCCTCTCAATTGCAGCGCCTCTGGCCCCGCTTTCTGGTCGAAACCGTCCCGGCTCAAATCCAGGACCTCGACGAATTGGTGCGCGCCTTTGATCCCCATGCCCTGGTCTGCGACATCGCCATGTGGGCCCCCATTCTGATTCTGCACGAGCGGAATCAGATCCCCGTAGCCGCCTTCTCCCACGTGGCCCATTGCATCCTGCCCGGCCCGGATGGCCCCATCCAGGGCGTCGCCCTGCCCCGTCATCGCCACGGATGGCACGCCGCCTTCGCCGCCATCGCATCCGCTGCCGCCTGGCTCGTCACCTCCCGCACGCGCAAACGCGCCAATGCCCTCCGCGCCCGCTTCGGCCTGCCTTCTCTCGCGCAGGGCGTCAATGCCTATACCGGCACTCTCCCTCTCTACCTCGTCCCCGGCGCGCCGGAATTCGATAACCGGCGCCGCGATCTGCCGCCCTCCGTGCATTATGTCGGCCCTTGCCTGTGGGATAAGCCCACCGGCACGCCTCCGCCGGATTGGCTCGCGCGCCTGCCGCAGGATCGCCCGATCGTCCTGGTGGATGAAGGTGCGCTGTTCACGCATGAGCCGCGCATCCTCGATCTGGCCGCCCGCGGCCTCGCCGGCCTCCCGCTCACTGTCCTCTTAATGGCCGGCAAAGGCCGCGATCTCGCCGGCCTCCAACTCGGACCGTTGCCCCCGAACGCCATCCTGCAGCCGCACGCCGCGTTAAGCGATGTCCTCCCGTATGCCGCCGCCCTGGTCACCAACGGGAATTCCGAATCGGTCCTCGCCGCCCTGTGCGCCGGCCTGCCCACTGTCGTCTTGCCGTCCATCTGGGATCAGGCCGAAATGGCTTGGCGAGTTCAGGAGACTGGCGTCGGCCTCCGCGTGTCGCCCTGGCGCGCCTCGCCGCGCCGCATACGCCAGGCCGTTCGCCGTGTCTTGGACGATCCCGCCTTTCGTGCCAATGCGAAGTCGATGGGAGGGGCGCTGCAAGCCTACGGTGGCCCGCCACGCGCCGCCCGTTGGATTGAGGATCTCGCTATATCGCGGCCAGACCGGCCAATCCGGCCAGTCCCGGCGGAGGGAAACCGCTGACCGGCGCCGGTTTCAAAAACTGCACGATATGCTGCGTCAGCAGTTCCGGCTGCTCCAACGGGCCAAAATGCTCTCCGCCCGGCAGCAGCACCGGCTTGCAGTTGGGTAGCGCCTCTTGCAGGAATTCGTACGAGCTGATGAAGTGCGAGTTGTGCCCGTAGACCAGCAGTGTGGGTGTCCGTATGGTGCGCACCGCATCCAAAGTCATGGCGCCCACGACTTCGTAGTCCTTCAGCAGCGTGGTATTCCGGATCAGGTGCAGCAGCGGCTCGCGGTTCCGCGGCAGCCCCCGCGCCGGACCGTAAAACTTGGGAGTCTCCAGGCTGACTTGGAGCAGGTATTCGGCGTCCGTGCGCTTGTCCTCGGGTACGTGAATGCCCACCTCTTCCAGCTTCGCCACCCACGCCGACCAGCCGATCCATCCCTTGTCGTTGCGCAGATGCACCAGCGCCGCCAACCCCGGCTCCAGCGCCACCAACTTCGCCACCCGCTCCGGATACAGCAGGCTGAAGTACATGCAAATGTCGGCGCCGAAACTGTGGCCTACCAGGATCGGCCGCTGGATCCCCATGGCGTCCAGGAAGCATCGCAGGTCTTCGGCCATGTCCGCCGCGGTGTATCCTGTGAGTGGCACATCGCTGTAGCCATGGCCACGCAGATCGTAGGTCGTGACACAGTGTTCCCGCCGCAGGATCGGAGTCATGTACAGATGCCATACCGCCAGGTTTCCCAGAAAACCGTGCAGCATGACCACGTCCGGTCCCGTGCCCAATTTGATGTAATGCAAATTCACGCCGTTGGCGATTGTCTTTGGCATATGCCCGCCGCTCTTCAGCCCGCAGAATCAATGGTATACCACAACCATCCGGCCAACAACGGTACTATTCGTTACTTCCGGCCAGTACGATTTTTTATGGGGTGCACTATCCCAAATAAACCCCGCTGGTACTCGAAACGGCTTGATACTCCTGGCTCGCCCGAATTACAATTCACCCATCGGCCCCGTGGCAGTCGGATCGCGGTCGCTACTCAAGGAGGGTACTGAAATGTATGGAATCATCCGGACTTTGGGCGTCGCTTGGCTGGGCTGCGCCTTCACCGCCGCAGCCGCCACTTTCACCATCATTAACGTTCCGGGGGCGGGCACGGCAGCCGGCCAGGGAACTCTGGCCGACAGCATCAATGCTTCCGGCGTTATCGCCGGAAATTACTGGGATTCGAGCGGCGTCAGCCATGCCTTCGTGCGCGCCGCCGACGGAACCATCACCACCTTCAACGCGCCGCACGCCGGCACCGCCGCCGGCCAGGGCACCGGCGGCTGCTACGGAATCAACGCTTCCGGCGCAATCGCGGCGAATTATATCGACTCGAATGGCGTCTTTCACGGCCTGCTGCGCTCTGCCAGCGGCACCCTCCATCCATTCAACGTGTCCGGCGCAGGAACCGCCGCCGGTCAAGGGACCCTTCCCTATAGCATCAACGCCTCCGGAACCATCGCCGGTTACTACGCCGACAGCTCCGGCGTGGATCATGGCTTCGTACGGGCCAGCGACGGCACTATCACCACGTTCGATGCCCCAGGCGCAGGCACGGCTTCCGGTCAGGGAACGTATGCGATTTCCATCAACAACGACGGGACCATTTCCGGAGGCTATGTCGATTCAACCTCTGGCGAGCATGGCATTATCCGCGCGGCCGACGGCACCATCACGGACTTCGACGTCCCCGCCGACGAAGGCTCCTACGGCTATGGCATCAATACCTCTGGAGCCAGCACGGGGAATACCTGGCTCTCCACTCAGGGCGCATCCGGAATGCTGCGCTCCGCCAGCGGGACGATCACTAATTTCAATGTTCCGGGGGCCGGCACTGGCGGGGATCAGGGCACCGTCGGCTGGGCCATTAACACCGCGGGCGCCATCACCGGCTGGTACATCGATTCGAGTACCGCCTATCACGGCTTTATGCGCACCGCCGCCGGCAGCTTGGTCCCGTTCAACGCACCGGGAGCCGGCGCCGGCGCCTATCAGGGAACTTACCCTGTGAGCATCAATAGTTCATCCGATATCGCGGGATACTACGTCGACAGCGGCAACGCCGCTCACGGCTTCCTGCGCACGCCATAGAAGATATACTCGTAAGACGTGGCGCGCAAGAAGCAGACATTCGACATGAAGAAAGAGGTCCGCAAGCTGGCGCGCGAGCGCGTGGGCACGGTGCCTTCGGGCGGACCCATCGTTCCTAGGTCCGAACGCAAAAAGCCCAAACACAAGCGGCCCATCACCGGCGACGACGAGGGGATGGCCTGAAGCGCGATGCCCGTGGCACTGGTAACCGGGGCGAGCCGGGGCGTCGGTAGAGGGACCGCCATGGCCTTGGCGAAAGCCGGTTTCACCGTGTTCGCAACCGGGCGGTCCATCGCGGGCGCGGATCTACCCGCCGGCATCTTGCGCATTCCCTGTGACCATCTGGCCGACAGCCAGACCGCCGCGGTATTCGGCCGCATTACAGAGGAGTCTGGTGCTCTGGACCTGCTGGTGAACTGCGCCTGGGGCGGCTACCAACGGATGGTCGAGGACGGCGCATTCACCTGGCCGGCGCCTTTCTGGGAACAACCCGTGCATCGCTGGACCAGTATGATGGACGCCGGCGTCCGGGCTGCATTTGTGAGTTCGTCGCATGCGGCCAGAATGATGCTTCCAAGCCGCCGTGGATTGATCGTCAATATCAGCTTCTGGGCCGCGCGGAAGTACTTGGGAAACCTGATCTACGGCGTCTCGAAAGCGGCCACCGACAAAATGACGGCGGACATGGCGCACGAGCTGAAGCCGCACGGCGTCGCGGTAGTGTCGCTCTATCCGGGTCTGGTGCGAACCGAGGCCGTGATGCAGGCTGCCGACGCGGGTTGGCTCGACGTTTCAAACAGCGAAAGCCCGGAGTTCATCGGCCGCGTGATCGCCGCGCTGGCCAGTGACCCGGAGTTGCTCGCGAAAACGGGAAAATGCCTGGTGGCCGCCACGATGGCGGCCGAATATGGAGTCGGAGATATAGATGGCCGTCAGCCAAGGCCGCTCACACTGCAGGAAGCTTAGCGCCGCGGATCGTTAAATGAAGTGATCCTTCACCCGCTCGAACAGGCTCTTCTCGGCGGGCTGATTGTCCACCGGCAGCGTATCGCGCAACTGCTCGAGAAGCTTCCTTTGTTCGCGCGTCAGCTTCGCGGGCACGCGCACGTCGATGTGCACGTATAGATCGCCGCGGCCGTTGCCGTTCACCGATGGCACGCCCTTGTGGCGGATGCGGAATTGGGCGCCGTTTTGAGTGCCCTCCGGAATCTTCAGGTTGTACGGCTCCTCCAAGGTGGGCACCTCGATCTCGGCCCCCAGCGCGGCTTGCCCGACGTTGATCGGTATGGTGCAGTGCAGGTCCACGCCCTGCCGTTCGAAGAAGGCGTGCTCTTTAACCTTCAGGAACACATAAAGATCGCCCGGCGGGCCACCGTTGGCGCCAGGTTGGCCCTCCTGGGCCAGGCGCAGCCGATTGCCTTCATCCACCCCGGCGGGGATGTTGACCTTGATCTTCCGCACCACCTGCCGGTAGCCCTGGCCATGGCACTGCCGGCAAGGATTCCGGATGACTTGTCCGCTGCCGCCGCAAACGTGGCAGGTACGCCGCACCGATAGGAAGCTTTGCTGATAAAGGATCTGGCCCTTGCCGCCGCAGGTGGAGCAGACGCTCGATCCGCTGCCTGGCTCGGCGCCGCTGGCATGACAACGGTCGCAAGCTTCCAGCCGCGGAACCTGGATCTCGGCGGCCATGCCGAAGACGGCATCCTCGAAGCCGATCTCCAGGTCATAGCGCAGATCCTCGCCGCGCTGGGCACGGCTGCGCCGGCTGCGCCCGCCCCCGCCAAAAATATCGCCCAGCCCGAAGAAGTCGCCCAGAATGTCGCTGAAGTCGGAGAAGACGTTGGGATCGAAACCCTGCGCCCCGGGCCCTTGTAGACCCGCATGCCCGTAACGGTCGTAGGCCGCGCGTTTCTGCCCATCGCTCAATACGCTGTAGGCTTCCGCGGCTTCTTTGAACTTCTCTTCGGCATCGGGATTCTCCGGATTCCGGTCGGGGTGGTATTGCAGCGCAAGCTTGCGGTAGGCCGATTTGACCTGACCTTCGTCGGCATCCCGGCCTACGCCGAGGATTTCATAATAATCGCGTTTCGCCACGGGGAGTTTACTGAAATCTGTTAGGGGCGCACGGCCACTTTCACCATGGCCGGCCGCAAAAGCTTTCCTTTGAAATTATAGCCGCTTTGGTATTCTTCCAAAACCGTCTGATCGGGCAGGTCCTCGGACTGCACCCGATCCACCGCCTGGTGCACGTTCGGATCAAAAGGCTTTCCAGCCGCCTCGATCGGTTCCAGTCCCGCCTTTTTCAGGGTCTCCCACAGCCGTTGATAGATCAGATCGACGCCCTTCGCATATTCCTTATCGGCGGTTTCGGCCTTGCGGGCGCGGCGAAAATCATCCACCACGGGCAGCAGATCCCGCACAGTCTCCATGGCCGCGTACTGGATAAAATCGGAACGGTCGCGCTCCGCGCGGCGCCGGAAGTTCTCGAAGTCCGCCATGGCGCGCAGCAGGCGGTCGGTCAACTCGGCCTTATCCGCGGCCAGTTGATCGCGCTCGGCGGTCAGTGCCGCAATTTGAGACTCGGGAGTTTCGTCCGGAAGGCCTTCTTCCACTTCTGATGCACTCTGTTCCTGGTTATTGTCTGCCACTAACCATTAGATTAACAAATGCGGTTTGGAGACGCTTAAGACTGCATGCTCTCGAGCGCGCGCTGGGTCTGCAAGACCGCACCCATTACCTTCTCATAGCGCATGCGCATGGGACCCAGCACCGCAATCTTGGCCCAGATGCCGCTGGGCATCTGGAACGAGATGCCGATCAACGCCAGTTCCTTCATGGCCGGATGCGCGTCCTCCAACCCCACGCGCACTTCGAGCGATCCGGTGGGCTGCTCCAGCACGTGATTCAGCAGCTCCACGATGCGCTTCTTCTCTTCCAGCGCCTGCAACAGATCGCGCAGCTTCTCGCGCGTCAGGTGCAGGTCGAGATCCACCAGGTTCGACACGCCCTCCATGTGCACTTCGGGCGCGGCATCCACGTCCAACAGGCCTTTCCGATAAAGCAGCGTCAGCTTGCGCAGCACGGCATCGTAGATGGCGCGTTCCTCGGCGATGCGCAGCATCAATTCGCGGCGCACGTCTTCCAGACGCCAACCGCTGAAATTGCGGTTGACGTAGTTGCGGATGTGGATCAATTCCTCCGAAGAAACCGCCTCTTCCAGAACCACCAGACGGTTATGCACGGTACGGTCGCGGGTTACCAGAATCACCAGAATGCGCCCGTCGCCCAGGGGCACCAGCTCGATCTGGTCGAGTTCCCGCACCGCCGGCGGCAAGCTGGCCGTAATTCCCACGTTGCGCGTCAGTTCGGTCAAGATGTGGCAGGAGCGCGCAAACCGCTCGGCGGCGGTAGGTGCTTCGCTCAACTCCGTGCGCATGCGGGCTGTGTCCACCGACGGGATGCGCCCCGCATTGAGCGAGTGCACGTAGTCGCGAAACGCCTTCTCGGTCGGCACACGTCCGGCGGAAGTGTGCGGTTGCGAGAGGTATCCGTCATCGGCCAGATCGGCCATGATATTGCGAATAGATGCCGGACTGAGACGGTTGTGGCGCCGGTTCGCTATCGTCTGCGAGCCTACCGGCTCACCAGTATCGATATAAATTCGCACGATGGCATGCAGGATGTCCTGCAGTCTGGCATTCAGCGGCGCGTCTGAATCCATAAGGCCTGTATGTGATTCTCCCTATTGCTATTGTAAGCATGGCAAAGCAAAAATACAAAGGAACTTCCTCAATCGGCGTTAAAATTGCGTAAGGATAGAGGCTAATGACTCTGGTCGAAGAGGTTGCGGAGCGCCAACTGACGTGGCGTCAGGCGGAAGCCTTGCGCCGGTACTTCCAGTTAATGGATGGCGAGCGCGAGATCGCGTCCGTGCGCTTTGAGTCGCTCGGCGGATCGCGCGCCACCGGCCAGTCTGGCGGAAAAGCGTGGACCTTCAAGAGAACCGGGTTTCTTTCGCCCAAGATCACCATACGCGAGCCCGGATCGGACAAAGACATAGCCGCCTTCTCACCAGGATGGATGGGGAGCGGCTGGATCGCTTTTGCCGGTGGCCGCCGCTTCCAACTGCGGCACACGAACTTCTGGGGGACGGCCTGGGCTTTTGAAGCCGAAGATGGCGCCCCCGCCGTCCTGCTCTCGGCCCACCCGGGGTTCTTCAAACAGGGCGGTGTCGCCACCGTGACGCAGGCGGCCGCGGGCTGGCCGGAGACTCCGGTGTTGCTGCTCCTGATTTGGTACGTGCGTATATTGGCGAACGAGGATGCAGCGGCCAGCGCAGGGGTGGCCGGTTCGTAATGACGCATTCGGTTTGCCCCTGGTGGATCGGTTATCTGCTGGCCAGCCCTTTGCGGCGGCTCGCCTACAATCCGGCGCGCATTCTGGGGCCTTACGTTCAAGAAGGCATGACGGTGCTGGAACCGGGCCCGGGTATGGGCTTCTTCACTTTGGAACTGGCGCGCCTGGCCGGCGCCACGGGCAGGGTGGTGGCCACCGACATCCAACCCATAATGCTCGCCGGATTGAAACGCCGCGCCGCCAAGTCAGGCCTGTTGCCGCGCGTGGAAGTACGCCTGGCGCGGCCCGAATCCATGGGATTGGCCGGACTGGAGGGCGCCGTGGATTTTGTATTGGCCTTTGCCATGGTGCATGAGATGCCTTCGGCGGCCGCATTCTTCGAGCAGGCGGCCGAGGCCATGAAGCCGGGCGCCGGCCTGCTTCTGGCCGAGCCCGCGGGTCACGTCAAGCCGCCAGAATTCGCCGACGAATTGGCGGCCGCGGCGCACGCCGGCCTGCGCGTCGTGGACCGGCCTGAAATCCCGCATAGCCTCACCGCCCTGCTGCGGAAGGGTGCGCTATAACAGGGAGATGATCCGAATTGCACTCTTTGCCGCCCTGGCGGCATCCTCCCTCTGCGCGCAAGACTGGGCCGTGGCGCGCCTCGAGAAATCGCCGCGGCATCGGGAATGGGTGACCATCAAACACGACGGCCGCGCCGTGGAGACTTTCATCGCCTACCCGGAATCCAAGGACAAAACCCCGGTGGTGCTGGTGATCCACGAGATCTTCGGCATGTCGGATTGGGTGCAGGAGGTGGCCGACGAATTCGCCGCCGCCGGCTACATCGCCATCGCGCCCGACCTGCTCTCCGGCATGGGGCCGGGCGGCAAGGGCACCAAAGGATTCCAATCCAACGAGGTGATGCAGGCCATCGGGCGCCTGGATCCGAATCAGATCACAGCGGACTTAAACGCCGCGGCCGATTATGGCCTGAAGCTGCCGGCCGCCATGCAGAAGCTGTTCGTGGCGGGATTCTGTTGGGGCGGCGGGCAGACTTTCCGCTTCGCCACCAATCGGCCGGATACCGCGGCGGCGCTGGTGTTCTACGGTCCGCCGCCCGACAAGGACGCCATGCCGCGCATCAAGGCGCCAGTCTACGGTTTTTACGCCAGCCTGGACGCGCGCATCGGCGCCATGGTGCCGGACACCATCGAGAAGATGAAGCAGTCAGGCAAGAAGTATGAGCCGGTGACTTACGAGGGCGCGGGCCACGGCTTCATGCGCGCGGGCGAGCAGCCGGATGCGACCGAAGGCAACGCCAAGGCGCGCACCGAGGCGTGGGTTCGAGTGAAAGAGATTCTGGCGCGGAAGTGAGGGCCACCCTGTTGAGAATTGCCGGCGCGAGCCTGGCACTCTTTGCCGGCTATGCGGCGCTTCTGTGTGTTCCGGAGCCGTTCTTCGCGTTTTCGGTGCGAGCCGATAACCTGGTTCTACACTCCGACCGGCCGTTCCCCCAAGCTGCCGCCATGCGCGTCCTCGAACTGACCGCGGCAAAGCTGGCGCAATCGCCGCTGTACTCGAAAACTCAGGACCATCACATCTTCATCTGCAATGCGCGCTGGCGGCAGATGCTGTTCTTCAATAAGGACTACGGCGTGGGCGGCGTGGCGCCGTACCCGGTGGCGGGCAACGTCTTTCTTCGGGATGCATCAATCGACGACAACCGGCTGATCTCGCCGCGTGGAACCCCCGTTCCAGGAGACCGGACTCTGGACTACTTCATCGCGCACGAAATCACCCACCAACTAACCGGTCACGCGATCGGGCCCATGCGTTACTTGCGATTGCCGCAATGGGTGCGCGAGGGATTCGCCGACTATGTGGGCAAGGGCGGCTCCTTCAATTACGAAGAGGCGCGGCGCGCTAATCTGGCTGGAGCGCCGGAGATGGATTGGAGGAAGTCCGGCCTCGACTGGCGTTTCAACCTGGAAGTGGCCTACCTTCTGGACCATCGCCATTGGAGTGTATGGCAGTTGCTGCGGGAGCCGCCGGCGGATGGGACGGTCGATGCGGACATCCGGAAAGAACAGCCATAACTACCAGAGATGATAATAGCCGCCGCGCTGCGCGAGGTTGACGGGCAGGCCGAAGACTTCAGCGAGCGTGGTAGGCGTCAGGATATCGGGCTTCGGCCCATCCATTACGATTCGGCCCGCGCGCATCAAAATGACGCGATCGATTTCGGGGATGATGTCGGCCAGGTGATGCGTCACCAGGATGATCCCGATGCCGGCCTGGGCCAGCTTGCGCATCAGCTCGCGCAGTTCGTGTTGCGCGGCCACGTCCAGGCTATTGCTGGGTTCATCCAGCACCAAAGCGCGCGGATCGTGCACCAACGCGCGGGCTATCAGCACGCGGCGCGCTTCGCCGGAAGACATCTGGTTGACCTCGCGCTCCGCCAGGTGCGGGATTTCGAGCAATGCCAGGATCCGCGTGGTCCGGCGTTCGATGTCCGGCGTGATCTCATGATAAGGCTGCACGCCCACGCTGCCGAAGAAGCCCGAGAGCACGGCTTCGCGGCCGGTGATATCGCGCGTGCATAGGGCCATCCAATCGTTCGAGACCACGCCCAGCAGCGGGCGCAGATCGAAAATGTTCCAGCGCTCCCGGCCGAAGAGGGCCATACGCGAGCCGGGGCGAGCCAGCGGATAGCATTCGCGCGTGATGGTCTTGATCAAGGTGGACTTGCCGCATCCGTTGGGGCCCAGGATGGCGACGTGCTCACCCACGCCGATGCAGAGGCGGATGTCGCGCAGCACAATTTTGTCGGCGCGCATGACGGAGACGTGCTCCAGTTCGATGAGGGCAGGCGCGTTCACAGTCACAGGTCAGCCTATCGTATAACGACGCGAGCGCCATTGCGTAGTCAGGGCGGAGATGATAGCCTCTTCTACTGCTATGCAAGAGGAAACTGCCGTCTGGCATCCGGTCACGCGCGTTCTGTTCCGGATGGTTTTCTGTTACCTGGGCCTTTACTGCGTCTATACGCTGAACGATCTGGTGGGACTGATGCACTACCTGATCACCGGCAACTTCACGGATAGCGTCTTCGATCCGGTCCTGCACAAGGTTGTGCCGTGGATTGCGAAACACTTCCTGCATCTGCCGTACGACATCACAATCTTCAGCAACGGCAGCGGCGACACTACATATGACTGGGTTCTGGTGCTGTGCATGTTCTGCGCGGCGCTGGTGGCCGCGGCCGTATGGTCGGTGCTCGACCGCCGGCGGCCCAATTATGCCCGGCTGCACGCCTGGTTCCGGCTGGCGGTGCGGCTGCTGCTGGCGTGCGAGATGTTCCTCTACGGAACCGACAAAGCGCCGCCGCGCCAGTTCGGCGATATGACCATCGGACGGCTGGTGATCCCGTTCGGCAGACTTACCCCTTTCCGGCTCTTGTGGGGATTCATGGCCGCATCCAAGGGGTATACTGTTTTCGGGGGACTGGCCGAAATCCTGGGTGGCGTGCTCCTGCTGATTCCACAAACCGTGAGTGTGGGCGCGCTGGTTGCCGCCGCCGTGCTGGCCAACGTCTTCGCGCTAAATCTGTTTTACGATGTTCCGGTAAAGCTGTTTTCACTGCACCTGCTGCTGATGGCTGTCTTCCTGGCCGCGCCGGATCTGCCCCGGCTGTTCCGGCTCCTGGTTTTGAATCGCGCGACTCCGGCTCACCCGGCCATCCGGCTGGCGCAGAAGACATGGATCAATTGGGCTGCGCCGATGGCGGTGCTGGTCTTGGGCGCCGGTATGTTCTGTTGGCTTTCCGTCTGGAGTTGGCGGGGATACAGCAAGCGCCAGGCGGAACTAGCCGTCCATCCGCCGTATTACGGCGTCTGGCTGGTGGATGAATTCGCGGTTTCCGCGCCTGCCGGGCATTCGCTGTTCACGGATAAGCTACGCACGAGTATCGGCCTGCAGCCGGGCGAGGACCGCTGGAAGAGCCTGATTTTCGAGCGTTCGAAGGGACTGACGATCCAGTGCGCCAACGACGCCCTCAATTACGTCAACCTGGAACTGGACGCCAAGACGAACCGGGCTACCCTGAGTGACTCGGATGATCCGAAATGGAAAGCGTTGCTTAACCTGGAAAAGACCGGGCCGCAAACGCTGGATATCAGCGGGAGCGTCAACGAGTGCGAGATACATGCCAAGGCGCGCCGCATGGACGAAACGCAGTTCAAACTGGTCAGCCGGGGTTTTCACTTCATCAACGAGCATCCATACTGAAAATGGCGTGAAGATGTGGCCGGCTACTAAGACTGAGCCGCCTTGCCGTGGCGCAGTTTGCGGCGAATGTCGGGCCAGAATTCCTTCACCACATTGCTCAACGTGTCAAAACCTACCTGCGTGCCCCAGACCTTGACAGCGTTCCCCAGGTTGCGTTCGTCGTGCGGGTGGTAAGTGAAGGTGGAGATGCCCGCCGCGCTGGCGCTGCCAACGATTTCCGAGAAATTGAACTGGGTGGCGCCGGCATCCGAGCGGGTAATGAAGATGTGGCCCACGGCGTAGCCGACCCGGTGCCAGAATCCACCTTTACCCAACTGGAAGTAACGCGGGTCCTGGTGCAGCACCGAGGGCAACACGGCGCGCGTCATGAAGTTCTCGATGGTGCCGTCGGCAAAGTTCTCCGCATATCGCTTAGCGTATCCATCCACGCCTTGTCC
Organism: Bryobacteraceae bacterium; assembly: GCA_049511415.1. Classification (GTDB taxonomy): domain Bacteria; phylum Acidobacteriota; class Terriglobia; order Bryobacterales; family Bryobacteraceae; genus Bog-159. The sequence goes on from JBEKYC010000053.1 coordinate 28,773, forward strand.
GAAAGTGGGGTCGCTGTTTTCGGCCTGTCCGATTCCGGCCAGGGCGCCGTACCAAGCGAGTTCGACTGGATCGAACGAACCGCGGGCAGTCACAGCAAATTTTTGTCCGGTAGTGAGAGGCGGTGCGTCGGCCGCGTTCTCCAGGGTCAGAAAATTCGGCAGCGTGAAGAAGAGCCGGTCCTTGGAAGTCCCCGGCGTCGGCTTTGGCTGGTTACTTTGTCCGCTGTCTTGTGCGGTTCCGGCAGATGGATCGGACGGCGCCGAGGCTGGCGCTGGCGTCTGATCCTGCCCCCACAAAGGGGCGATTAGGAACCAAATCCACAAGCAGCAAGACTTCTTCATGGTTACTCTCCTGTTTGCCCGCGGGCGGGTTGCCCATGTACTAGCACTTCGGGTACCAAGGGTAGAATGATGCCAACCACGCTTGGCGGGAATGCGTTAGATTGATTGGTGGAAACCGCACATGAAGGTAGAAGAATACAGCGAACGCGTAGTGGATGTAGAGCCATGGCAAGTACGGCTCAGCTCCTACAAGCTGGGCGAAACGTATCATTGCAAGGCAGATAATGTTTCACCGGGAGCAGCTCTGGCGCGAACTACCGGCCCGACGCGCGCGGCGGCCGAAGAGAAGGCACTGGAGCGCGCGCGGCATATGCTGGCACGTTCGATCCGTCACAACGCGTGACCCCAAACCATGAATCATACACACGACAATCATTACGATCTCACCGCCTTGGCGCGGCAGGAGATGATCGACGAAGGATTCGTGCCGGACTTTCCGGTGGAAGCCGAGCGCCAGGCCGCGGCTTTGCGGACGCACCCGGCGCAGCCGGCGGCGAGCGGCGATGTGCGCGATCTGAGCGGGCTGCTCTGGTCCTCGATCGACAACGACACTTCGCGGGACCTGGACCAGATCGAGGTTGCCGAACGTCTGCCGGACGGCGCTATCCGCATTCGAGTCGCCATCGCGGATGTGGATAGCGGCGTACCCAAGGGATCGCCCATTGACGAACACGCGGCGGCGAACTGCACCACGGTCTACACGGGCGTGAAAAACTTCTCCATGCTGCCGGACGACCTGTCGACGGATCTCACCTCGTTGAATGAGCACGCCGACCGGCTCTCCATGGTGGTGGAATTGACGGTGGCCGCGGACGGTTCCGTGCAGGATGGCGTGGCCTATCACGCGGTCACGCGTAATGCCGCTCAACTGGCCTACAGTTCGGTCGGCCCGTGGCTCGAAGGGCTTGCCGCGGCGCCCCCCAAAGTGGCCGCGTCCGCGGAACTGCAGGAGCAGCTTCGCCTGCAGGACCAGGCCGCACAGAAGCTGCGCGAGACGCGGCACCGCTCGGGCGCTTTGGATCTGGACCGCGTGGAATCCGAGGCGGTGATCTCGGACGGACATGTGACCGGTATCCAGCCGCGGCCGCGCAATCGCGCCTCGCAGTTGATCGAGGATTTCATGATCGCGGCCAACGGCGTGATCGCGCGGCTGCTGCACGACCGCCACGTGCCATCGATCCGGCGCGTGGTGAAGACGCCGGAGCGCTGGGACCGCATCGTGGAACTGGCCGCGCGCGCGGGCGGACATTTGCCCGCCGATCCGGATTCGGGCGCGCTGAATCAATTCCTGATCGAGAGGCGCGCGCAGGATCCGCTGCACTACGCGGATCTTTCGCTGGCGGTGGTGAAATTGATGGGGCCGGGCGAGTATGTGCTGGAGCGGCCCGGCGACGTGCAGATCGGCCACTTCGCGCTGGCCGTGCACGATTACACGCATTCGACCGCGCCCAACCGGCGTTTCGCCGACCTGGTGACGCAGCGTTTGGTGAAGGCTGCGGTGGCGGGTCAGGACTCTCCGTACGCGGACGCGGAACTGGACGGCGTGGCGCGCCACTGCACGGAGCGCGAGGACGCCGCGCGCAAAGTGGAGCGCGCCATGTCCAAACGCATCGCGGCGGTGGCGATGCACGATCGCATCGGCGAGACATTTCCCGGGGTGGTCACGGGAGTTACGCCGAAGGGCACGTTTGTGCGGCTGGTGTCGCCGCCGGTGGAAGGGCGCATGATGCGCGGGGAGCACGGGCTGGACGTGGGCGACCAGGTCCGGGTGAAGCTGCTGAACACCGATCCGGTGCGCGGGTTCATCGATTTCGGGCGGGGGTAGGATCGCGAACCATATGGATAGGCGTTTTGACAAACCCCCGGTCACTCGATAGCGGCGCGTACAAGGCGTACGAAGGCGGTGCAGGCCTCCGGAAGTTGGCAGATGAAATAAAGGCCCGCGGCCGCGCGCGCCTGGCGCGGGAGAATTCGAGCTGACGGTGAACTGGGTTGCGGTTACAGCCAACGCTCTTCTTTGGCACGCGGCTTGGCCAACAACGGCGCATTCAGAAATTCCAGAAACGGCGCCAGGGCGCGGAAGCGTTTTTCCAATTCCACGAACAGCTTGGGCGTCGTGATGAGGGCCGCGTCCAAGGTGGTGAAGAGCAGGTGCTGCTTGTAGCGCAGCAGGTTGGCCGCGGGATGCTCGGCGCAGAATCCCTTGGGCACGCGCGATAGCTGCTCGCCTTGGACCGCGCCGAACAGGCGCTTGACCGCGGGCGCGGCGGCCAGACGGCGGTAATCCGCATGCCGCTCCGCGATATGCGTGCGCACCGCTAGCAGCGTCTCCGGGGGAGGCATGTAGATGCCGCCGCCCACGTCCACGCCTTTGTGCGAGATGGCGAAGTAGTAGCCCGCCGCGCCGTGCTTCTGCATGCCGCGCCGCGAGAAGGACGCCGCGATCTGGATCTTGTAGGGCGTCTTATCCGGGCTGAAGCGGGTGTCGCGATAGATGCGGTAAATGGCCTTGGGGGCGTCCGTGACGTAGTCGGGTGCGAAGTCCATCATGGCGTGGTTGAGGGCCGTCACCAGTTCGATCATGGGGCCTTTGACCTTTTCCTCGTAGACGGTCTTGCGCGGCTGGAACCATTCGCGCGCATTATGGCGCGCGAGGCCGCGGTAAAAGGTAATGGCCTCGGCCGGAAATCCCGGAAAAGGGGAACTCATGGGACTGCCTCCTCTATAATTGAAACCATGGACTCCACGCTGGCGCGCCTGTCCGCAATCCCTAATTTAACCGTTTCGCGCGACGCGCCGCTTTCCTCGTACACACGCTTCGCGATCGGCGGACCGGCCGATCTCTATGCCGAAACCGAAAGCGTGGAAGCGTTCATTGCGGCGCTGGCGGCGGCGCGGGCCAGCGGGCGCGATTACATGGTGATGGGCGGCGGCACCAACCTGATCGTCTCCGACGCGGGCTACCGCGGCATCATGCTGCGGTACGTGGGCCGGCGCATGCTGGCGGCGGGCACGCGGGTCGACTGCGATGCCGGGGCGGTGCTGCAGGATCTGGTGGATTTTACCATCGACCGCGCGCTGGCTGGTCTGGAGACGCTGGCCGGCATTCCCGGATCGGTAGGCGCCGCGGTGTACGGCAATGCCGGCGCTTATGGCCACTCGATTTCGGAGCGGGTGGCTCGCGTCCGTTTCTTCGATGGCGAGCGCGTGCGCGTGATCGAGAATGTGGAGTGCGAGTTCCACTACCGGGAGAGCATTTTCAAGCGGCACAAGGACTGGATCATCTTCTCGACCGGGTTGCATCTTACCGCGGCCAATGCCGCCACGCTGCGCAAAACGGCGGACGATATTGTCGGCGTGCGAAACGAGAAGTTTCCCGTGACCATGAAGTGCGCCGGCAGCATCTTCAAGAATTTTCTGTTGGCGGAGCTGCCGCCGGCCGCGGCCGCCGCCGTACCGGAAAAAGTGATTCGGGAAGGCAAGGTGCCGGCCGCCTATTTCCTGGAGCAGGTGGGCGCGAAGGGAACGTCGCGCGGCGACATACACGTGGCCGGCTATCACGCCAATCTGATCTATAACGGCGGGCGCGGCACGGCGGCGGAATTATGCGCGCTGATCCAGGAATTGAAGGACCGCGTGCGCGCCAGGTTCGGGATTGAACTGGAGGAGGAAGTGCAGTACGTGGGGTTCGCGGATGCTTGTCCGGTGGGTTAGCCTGCTGCTGCTGTGCGCCGCCCTGCTGCCGGGCGCCGATCTGCACGACGCCGTGGTCTCGGGCAACGTGGATCGGGTGCGGGAATTACTGGCCGCGGGCGCGGATGCCAAGGCGCGCGACACGCTGGGCGCCACGCCGCTGCATGATGCCGCCTGGACCGGCAACGCGGAAATTGCCGCGCTGCTGATCGCGCGCGGCGCCGAGGTCAATGCGCGGCATCTGGAAGCCGGCTCGACGCCGCTCGAATACGCGGTGATCAAGAACCATCGGGAAGTGGCGCAGCTGCTGTTGGCGCACGGCGCCGATCCGGAAGCGGCGGACAGGTCCGGGGCGACGGCGCTGCAACTGGCTGCCACGCGCGGTTACAAAGAGATGTGCGTGCTGCTGCTGGCAGGTGGCGCGAACGTCAATGCACGCGACCGGGCGGGTGCGGCGGCGCTGGACGAAGCCGCGTGGAAGGGCTACGGCGATATCGTGGGGCTGTTGCTCGAGCACGGCGCCAAAATCGAGGCACGCAACGCGGAGACCGGCGCGACGGCGCTCAACGAAGCTGCCACCAAGGGTCACGCGGATGTGGTCGAACTGCTGCTGGCGCGCGGCGCCGACGCGAATACGCGCGACAATTCCGGCGCATCGCCTCTGGAAAATGCTTCGCGTTTCCGGCATGCGGCAGTGGTCGAGATGCTCATGTCCCACGGGGGGAGCGGGGGTCAAAAGGAGCAGCCTGGGTCCGGCCTGCTTTCGGAGGCCGTGCTGAAAGGGCAGGCCGATATGGTGGAATTGCTGGCCGCCAAGGGCGCGGACGTCAACGCGCGCGGTCCGAACGGCGCCACGCCGCTGGGCGACGCGGCGTTGAAAGGCTACACGGAAATCGTGCGCATCCTGCTGGAACACGGGGCGCGCGTTAACCAGCCAAATGCGGCGGGCGCCACGCCGTTACACGATGCCGCGCTGGCGGGCCATCGCGAAGTGGCGGCTCTGCTGCTCGACCGGGGCGCGGACATCAACGCGCGCGATGCGTCAGGGTCCACGCCGCTGTACAACGCCGCCTCCTGGGGACGGCGCGAGGTGGTCGAACTGCTGCTGGCGCGCGGAGCGGATGAGACGTTGCGGAACCACGCGGGCGCCACGCCGCTCGAAGGCGCAGCCGACAATGGCTTCGACGATATAGTCAGGCTATTACGGCGGGATAAGTAGGCCCGTGACGGAAATTACATTTGTGAATGGCTCTGACCAGCAAATTTACACTCCGGCACGGCTCCTCCGAGTAAGTTGGGACTTATAATTCCTACAAGCCGTGCGCGGCGTTTGCTTTCCAGTCAGTATAGCCGCGCACCATCAGAGGAGAAAGATGCACCTACATTTTCGAAGGCACGCGCTGCCGTTGTTGTCAGGGATTTTGTTTTTGACCGGCGGCACGGCCGTGCTGCAGGCCGCGAATGCATATGTCGTGCGGAATCTAACATCCGACATTCCGGATCTGGCTGATTTTACCGATCCGAACTTAAAGGGCGCTTGGGGAATTTCCGAGTCGAGTAAGAGCCCCTTCTGGATCGCGGACGCGGCCGCGGGACTTTCCACGCTCTACACGAGCTCGGGCAGCATCATTTCGCTGGTCGTGACCATTCCAGTCTCCAAGGCCGGCGGCACGGCGGGTTCGCCTACGGGAACGGTTTACAACGGCACCACGGGCTTCGCCATCGCGGCCAATGAGCCGGCGGCCTTTCTGTTCGATACCCTGGACGGCACAATCTCCGGCTGGAACTCTACCGTCAACAAGGCAGACGCGGTCATAATGGTCGACAATTCAGCCGCGGGCGCCAGTTACACGGGACTGGCTATGGCCACCAGCGGTACGAACACATACATATACGCCGCTAATTTCGGCAAGGGGACCATCGATGTGTATGATTCGAACTTCGCGCCGGTAACCCTGACCAACGCGTTTCAGGATAGCCAGATACCGAAGGGCTACGCGCCGTTCAACGTGCAGGCTCTCGGCGGTAACCTGTATGTCACTTATGCACAACCAAGCAGTTCAACCTTTATCGGGACAGGCGCCGGAAACGGTTATGTGGATGTGTACAGCCCCGCCGGCACGCTGATGACGCACCTGATCGCGGGGGGACAGTTGAACGCGCCGTGGGGCGTGGCGATCGCGCCGGCCAATTTCGGCGATTTCGCGAACGATCTGCTGGTGGGTAATTTCGGTGACGGCAACATCAACGCGTTTAATCCCACGACCGGCGCTTTCGTGGCTACTTTGAACGATGTTTACGGCACGCCCATCGTGGTGCCCAATCTGTGGGCGTTGCAGGTGGGCAACGGTGGCAGCGGCGGCGACTCCAATGCGGTGTACTTTACGGCAGGAATACCGGGTCCCGACAACATGGCACACGGCCTGTTGGGCAGGATACAGGCAGCCCCGGTGGTGGTGGCGGCGAACGTAGTGAACGGCGCGAGCTTCCAACCAGTCCTGGCGCCGAACACCTGGGTGACCATCACGGGGGCGAATCTTTCCGGCACCACCCGGCTTTGGGATGACGAGGACATCGTCAACGGCGTCCTGCCGACCGATATCGATAGTGTGGGTGTAAGTGTGGGCGGGAAGCCGGCTTACGTGGAGTATGTCAGCCCCACACAACTGAATGTGCTGTTGCCGGTAGGCACTCCGACCGGCGCCGTGCAGTTAGAGACCTATAACTTCGGCCTGACCAGTAGTGAGGTCACCCTGCAGGTCGCGGCTGTGGCGCCGGCGTTCTTCCTGCAGAGCGACGGCACGCACGTCGTGGCCACCCACCTGAACGGTACACTGATCGGACCGACCACCACCACCGGCGCGACCCCGGCGGCGCCCGGAGAGACGGTGGTGATCTATGGAAACGGGTTTGGAGTCACAAATCCAGCCGCGCCTGAAGGCATGGTGATTACTACGCCATTGAATCTGGTAGCTCTGCCTACCATATCGTTCAACGGCACAAACGGGCAGGTAATATTTGCGGGTTTGACCTACCCCGGATTATTCCAGATCAATGTCACGATACCCACTTCCGCGGCCAGCGGCGATGTCCCGGTGGTGGCGCAGGTGGGTTCAACGGCGTCTCCATCGACGGCTGTGATCGCGGTGCAGTAAGCGCCTCATGAGAACATCGGCGGGCTGCGGGCACCTTTACAATTGGCGCCCCGTAGCCCCGCTGCAGACAATTCCGTCGAAACCGGCGCCGGACTGGAGAATCTGGCCTGGCTGATCCAGCCGCATGTGAAGCAGTTGGATGCCTTCCTGGCACGCCATGCGGGCCGTGATGCGCGCGCGGCGAAGGCGCTGTCGCTGGTCACGCCGGGCGCGGCGGCGCGTATGCTGTGCGCGGGCCGGTCCGCCGCGGATTTCTTCGAACAAGTGGCCTACAACAGCCGTCGTCTGGCGAAGCTGAATGTGAGTCCGGGCGCGGTGGTTGAAGCGCTGCGGGAATATGAACGTGAGTTGGGGCGCCTGCTGGCGGGGCGTTACACGGGCCATCGGGAGGCTGTCGCATCCGCCCGCCAGGAGCTGCGTTTCCGCTCGCTGCTGACTATCCACAACGCTTATTACCAGGTGCGCGAAGCCGAGACGCAGGCCTTCTACGGCCTGGTGCGCGCGGAACTGGACGCATCCGGGCTGGACGACCTGTTGCGGCGCTTCATCGTCATCCTGACGCGCACGTTCCGGGCAGAAGCCGGCCGGCTCATTCCCCTGGCGGACCATCCACCTCTGGCCGCGGGTGTGCTAAAACGACTGTCGCGCCCCCGCTACATCGGCCGCGGCCGCGGCGAAGATCTCATCCTGGATCCCGAGATGCACGGTTGCTATGAATCTTTCTGGTCCATCCCGTACTTCTCGGGATCGCGGCTGGCGGGGTTGATTCAGTTTGGATTTGCTACGGCCTACCGCTGGTTGCCGCGGGAGTTGGACCTTTTGCATGCCTTCGCCGAGCGCTGCCTGAAGGCCGCGGAGCGGGCGCGCCTGATGGAGGATCTGACGGCGCGGCAGGAGCAGGTGCGGGCTTTGGCCGGACACTTGATGCAGGTGGAAGACGAGGAGCGCCGGCGCATCGGCCGCGAGATCCACGATGAAGCGGGCCAATCCATGCTGTGCCTGCGCCTGCAACTGGAAATGCTGGAGAAGGCAGCGACACCGGATCTGCGTCCCGGGATCACCGAGGCGCGGTTGGTGACGGAGCGCATTATCAACGAAATCCGGCGGATTATCGCGGCGCTGAATCCGTCGGCGGTGGAGGATCTGGGACTGGCGGCCGCGATCCGGTACTTGAGCGACCGATTCCGCAAGCTGTATCCGTTCCGGTTGAAACTGCGTCTGAGCGGCTACGGCGGCGGCTTGCCCGGCGAAACGGAGACGGCCATTTACCGCGTGGTGCAGGAGTGCTATCAGAATATTGCCAAGCACGCCGGCGCTTATCAGGTAAACCTTTGCTTACGAACCACCGATAAACTATTGGAGCTGAACATCGATGATGACGGCGTCGGATTCGATGTGGACTCCGCGGTGGCTCAACCGAAGTCTTTCGGTCTGAAAGGCATGCGCGAGCGTGTCGCCCTGTTGGGCGGGCGTCTGGAGATTCGCAGCAGTCCCGGAAAGGGGTCGGCGATTTCCGTACGGCTGCCAGTTTCGGGGCGTTCCGCGAGTTCCGGTTCCGGAGACGAAAGCGCCCATGGCAATTCGAACCTTTCTAACGGATGATCACACATTATTCCGGCAGGGCATCAAGACTCTGCTTTCCGCCGAACCTAACCTCGAAGTAGTCGGCGAGGCGTCCAACGCCGCCGACGCGGTCACGCAGGCAGCCACGCTCCGGCCCGACGTGGTGCTCATGGATGTCAACATGCCGGGGCTGAGCAGCTTCGAAGCGACCCGTCAGATCCGCAAGAACCGGCCCGAAACCAAGGTGCTGTTTCTGACCATGTACGACGATGACGATTACCTGGCCGAGAGCGTCCAGGCGGGCGCCAGCGGCTACCTGCTGAAGGACAGTCCGGCGGAGCAACTGGTGTCGGCCATTGGCGAGGTGCATCGCGGCGGGAGCTGTCTGAGTCCGCGGATGCTCGCGCATCTGGTGGACGATTTCCGCAGCCGCATGAACTCGGAAACACACGTGCCCCGATTGAACACTTTGACGCGGCGCGAAACCGAGATTCTGAAGTTTCTGGCCGAGGGCAATTCGGTGAAGGAAATCGCCGGGATATTGAATCTGAGCGTGAAGACCATCGAGGCGCACAAGTTCAATCTGATGCGCAAGCTGGACATTCACAACAAAGCGCAGCTTGTGCAGTACGCTATTCAGAAGAAGGTCATCCGGCTGGCGGTTTAGCTAACCGGGCTCGTGCCGGTGCACGTGAGGATGCGGCTGCGGCCCTTTGTGCGCGTGCACGTGGGCATGCGGCCGGATCAGCCGGGCGCGCTCCAGTAACTCCACGTTGTGCAGGATCTCGATCGGCGTGCCTTCGCCGGCCACGCGGCCATTTTCGAAAACGTAGCAGCGGTCGGCGATATCTTCGAGCGTATCCAGGTCGTGCGTGGCCGTGACGACGGTCTTGGCGCCGTTGCCGCAGGAGACCAGAAAATCGACAATGCGCGACTGGCTGCTGGGATCGAGCGCGCCGCTAGGCTCGTCGAGCAGGAGCACTTCCGGGTCGAGGACCAGCACCGAGGCCAGCGCCACGCGCTTCTTCTCTCCGCCGGAGAGGCGGTGCGGCGCGCGGTCTTTCAGATGGGCGATATCCATGGCGCGGAGCACCTCGTCGACGCGCTCGCGGATCCTGGCGGCAGGCCAGCGGAGTTGTAGCGGCCCGAAGGCCAGTTCGTCAAAGACGCTGGGATTGAACAATTGCACGTCGGCATTTTGAAAGACCAGACCGACGCGCCGGCGGAACGCGAAGAAAAACTCTTCGTCGGCGAGATGCGGCTCGGTGAGGCGGTCGCCGTGAAACAGGATCTCGCCTTGTTCCGGGAAACAAAGCCCGGCCAGCAGGCGGAGCAGCGTGGATTTGCCCGATCCGTTGGCGCCCAGGAGGGCCACACGCTCGCCGCGCGACACATGCATCGAGAGGTAATTCAAGGCTGCCACGTGTTGGTAGCGGTAAGAGATCTCGCGCACCTCGAAAGCCAGGTCCATCATCGGCCCACCCACACGGCGAGCACGGCGATTCCGACGAAAGCCGCCAGCCGCACCCAATCGCGCGCGCGCATGCGGAGTTCTTCCAGCAGCCGGATCTCGCCGCGAAACCCGCGCGCCAGCATGGCCATGTGCACTTCGCCGCTGGCCTCCATCGTTTTGCCGAGGAGGACCCCGGCGCTGGCGGCGGCCAGGCGGCGCCGGTCAGCCGGTTCCAGCACGCCCACCATGCGGCTCTCGCGGGACTCGAACATATCGCGCGCGGTGGCCAGCAGCAGGAACATGTAGCGGTAGGTCATGCCCAGAATGGCCACCACCGCCACCGGTGCGCCGAAATAGCGCAGGGCGCGCAGCAGGTGGGTCCAAAGCGTGGAGAGGATCAGCAGGGTGGCCAGGGTGGCGGCGGTCTCGCCTCGCAGAACCAGGAAGGCGGCGCTGCGCAAGCCTTGTTCAGAGATGGGCCAGGCGAGGATCGGCAGACGATAGACTACATGGCCCGGCGTCAGGAAGATGGCCGGCAGGGCGATCACGCCGGTGAATCCCACGACTGCCAGCCAGACGCGCGCCGCCAGCAGGCGTAAGGGGATGTGGGAGAGCAGCGCCAGCAGGACGGCGGCGGCGAGAATCGCGGCCAGCACCCACAGGCGGTGCACCGCCACAGCGGCGAGGATCAGGGCGCCGATGCCGGCGAGTTTGACGCGCGGGTCGAGGCGCTGCAGGAAGCCGCCCGTGACAGCCATATCCTCCGCGTACATGCCCTGCGCGGCGGCGTCCAATAAGCCGCGGGCGGTTTTTTCCACGAAGCTGTGACGGCCTCGGCGCGCGGCGAGGAGCCGGCTCAAGAGCATGGTCACCATAATAATGAGGCCGCTCCCGGCCATCGCCGAGATGAAATACCCGAACGACGCGCTGCGTATAAAGGAGGGCGCGTAGCGGGCTAATGGCGCGGTCCAGACGGATGATAGCCGCGCCATGCCGCTGGGCGCCGCTGTGGGTGGTTCCTGGTTGTGAGAAGCGGCGGCTATCTGGCGGCGGGCCGACTGATCGGCGAAGTCTTGCGCGCTCCATTCGCCCCAGGCGCTGCCCGCGGCGATAATGCCGAGCGGTGTAAGGATAAGCAGCGCGGCGAAGGCGAGCCAAAGCTTGCGTGACGGCCGATGCGGGGACACCGGCACAGGGAGACGCGGAGACGCGGCGATGGGGGGCGCGCCGGGCGCGGTGAGACGCAGCAGTCCCGGGTCGGTGCGTTGCAGCCAGGCCACCAGGCCGGACGAGATCACCAGTTCCGCGAGGCCCGCCAGGGTCAGGTGGCCGAGCATCATGGCCGGGACGGCGATGCGCAGCGGATACGGGGCGTAGAGCGGCGCGCCGGAAGCATCGCGGAATAGCAGCGGTTGGATGCCGAATTCGAAGGCCGCACAGAGCGCCGCCGCGTTGATGGCCGTGTATCCGGCGATGCCTGCGGCGACTACGCGCCGCGTCGAGCCGATGGCCGAACGCCAGGCCACCAGCCGGTAAGCGCCGAAGGCGACCAGCGATCCGACGATGGCCATGTTGAAGCAGTTGGCGCCGAGAGCGGTAATGCCGCCGTCGCCAAAGAACACCGCCTGGATGGTCAGCGCGGTGGAGATAGCCACGATGGCAGCCCACGGGCCCAGCACAATCGCAGCCACACCCATGCCCACCGCGTGGCCCGTGGTACCGCCGGGCAGCGGCAGGTTGAACATCATAATGACGAACGAGAATGCGGCAAACAGCGACAGTAACGGGATGACGCGGGCACTTAGCGAGGCTTTCACGCGGCGCAGGGCGACATACCAGAAAGGCGCGGCGGCGGCGGCCAGGCCGGCGCAGGTGGAGGGACTCAGATAGCCATCGGGAATGTGCATTGAGTCTCTCCGGAGGATAGCACGAATGTTTGATTCGTGTGGTGGATCAGGACAGATGCCGGCCGGCGGTGGTCACCGTGAACTTGCCGTGTTTCACGCCCTTGACCGCGATCAGGCCGTTGGCCAGCTTTTCCACCAGAGCGGCTTTGCCCTTCACCAGGATCACTTCCAGGCAATTGTTGTGATCCAGGTGGACGTGCAGGGCGGAAAGAATGGCGCCGTGATACTGGTGCTGCAGGGCGGTGAGCTTTTCGGTCAGCAGGCGGGCGTGATGATCGTAGACCAGCGTCACGGTGCCGAACACTTCCGTATCGGAGGATTTCCATACCTGCTGCACCAGTTCGTTGCGAATCAGATCGCGGAACGCTTCGGACCGGTTGGTGTATCCCCGGTCGGCGATCAGTTCATCGAACTTCGCCAGCAGGTCCTCGCCGATGGCGACGCCAATGCGACAGAGATCAGGCATAAGCTACAGCATACATCGGCGCGGCGAAGCGTTCCGTCTTCCTATACAACGTAGCGGCCGGGTATTCGGATTGCGGCGCCCGGGGCCAATCCGCCGGCGTTGTTTTCTCGTAGCATGATTACATATAGCGTGCTACCATCATTTTCCATGAGAGAAGCGGCCTGGTGGGCGGTGATGCTACTTGCCGCACCCTTGCCGGCGGCCACCATTAGCGGACATCTAAGCGATCCGCAGGAGCACGCCGTCCCCGGCGCCCCCGTGCGATTGTCGCGCGCGAGAGAGACCAGGACCGACGACGGCGGAAACTTCTCATTCGCGGACGTCGCCTCCGGCGACTACACGCTCGAAATCGAGGGCGCGGGATTTCAGCCGATTCATCGAGGACTTACCGTTAAGGCGGACCTGCATTTGGATCTACGCTGTGAACTGGCCCTGCAGCCCCAGTCAGTCACGGTGACCGCGGACGTGAAAGACAGCAGCGTGCTATTCCCCGATCCGGCGGAGCGCGTCCTGGTGCGGGAAGACACACTGGATGCCAACCCGGGCCGGCCGGGCGCTCCGGTATCGATTCCGGGCTTGCCGATCGAAACCGCGTCGGGCGGTATCAAGGCGCCGCAGTACTTTGCGCCGGGCGTGGCCGGCGATCACGGTGAACCGATCGCGCAGTACCTCGAAATCGGCGACTACCTGATTCCCAACAACCTGTCGGCGAATGCTCACGGCAATGGCTACGCCGATCCCAACATAATGGTCCCGGCGATCATCGAAACCGTCGAGACCGACGGCGGGGCTTTCAACGCGCGCGAAGGAAACCACTCGGTGGACCTGGCGGCGATTTACGGCTTTCACGAGCGATTGGACCCCTTCGTTACGCTCACCGGCGATTACCGGGACGCGGATCTGGCGGCGGGGTGGAGCCCCCGCGATCCGGCAACGCACGCCTGGATCGCGATCGAAGCCTCCTACGGCAACGGCTTTCTGGATCGCCTGGAGCACCGGCAACAGTACAAGTTCAACGGCTACCGGGTATGGGATCTCGGTGCGCACCGGTTGACTTTGTTCGGCATCGGATATTTTGGCAAGTCGATGGTTCCCGGCCTGGCGCCGATTCATGTGGCGGGCCTGGGCGACACCATCGATCCGCGGCAGCGGGATCAGACTCACACGGGACTGATCGCCCTGGACGATGTATGGCATTTGTCCTCCACCAGCGACATACGGCTGTCCGGCTTTTTCCGCACTTACAATCTGGCGCTTGATTCCGACTTTGGCGATGGCCTGATCCGGCAGAGCGAGTTTCGCACGGCGGCCGGAGGGGAGGCGGCTTACACACGCAAAGTCAGTGAGTCGCTGACGATCCTGGCCGGCTCGGATTACGCGCGGGAGGCGCCGCGGCGGGACGATCTGGATCATTACCTATCGACCAACCCCGACGTGTATGGCCCCTTCGTGAAAGTCACGGCGAATGATGTGACCCTCGCTTCGGTTGCGCCGTTTGTGGCCGTGGAGGGCAGTCCGCAATCGTGGCTGCACTATTACGCCGGATGGCGGCGCGACGAGATCGGCATCGACAACACGGATTTGCTGAATCCGCCGAACTCGTTCAACAAGCTGGCGGGGGTGAACTCGCCCAAGGCTTCGCTGAACCTTTTGCCGCCGGAGCGGACCCGCCTGCCGGAAGTGTCGATGAGCTTCGGGCAGACTTTCTTCACCAACGATCCACGCATTGGCACGGGCAACACCCCGGGCACGCCGGTAAGCCGCGCGCATGCCTGGCAGTTGGTGACCAGCAAAACGCTCTGGGGCACGGATTTCCGGGTGACACTGGGCCATGTGACGCAGGAGCAGTCGCTGGGCAAGATCGACCCCGATACGGGGCTGCAGTATTATGAAGGCCCCAGCCGCAACCGTTATCTGACGGCGGCCGCGCGGCGGCGCTTGCGCTTCGCGTTCCTGCAGGCGTCCGTATCGAAGGCCGATGCGCGCGACCTCTCCGACGGCCTGCCGTTGCCAGAGGCGCCGCGCACCATCGTGGATTTCCTGGGAACGGTGGATCGATTGCCGCTGCACTTGCAGGCGCGCGTCGAATACGAGCAGGTCGGCCGGAAACCGCTGGGCGACGGATTCGTCAGCGTGCCGGTGCGGGAGTTCCGGGGCGCGCTGGTGCGTCCGTTTCATCACGGCCGGATGATGGCGGGCGTGAATTTCATGATCGCCACCGGGTATAGCGGACAAACCACGGAGGTGCTGGCGGTGGCGGGCGAGGAAACGCCGTTCGAGCAAGTGGTGGGCGTGCGTTTGCCGTCGTACGTGACGGCGTCGTACAGCTACCGGTTCCGCTAGGCTACCGGGTAAGGGGCTGCCGTATGCGGAACAGACTCCCGGCCGAGCGTATGTAGACGGAGTCACCCGCCAGGGCCAGCGATGCGTAAACCGGCTCGCCTAAAGAGTTGGTCGAGAGCACTTCGAACTCCGGCCCGGCCTTCACCACGTACGTGTCGCCGTCGTTGCTGGTGATCATCAGCTTGCCGTCAAACGCCACTGGGGCGCCGGTGAATTGTCCCGGCTGCGGAAAGCGTTTGCCTTCGTACTTCGGCTCGCCCGTCATGGCGTCCAGGCAGGTCAAAAGTCCCGCGCCGGTCATTACGTAGAGGTAGTCGCCATACAGAATCGGCGAGGGTATGTAGCCGGTGCCTTTGTCGTACTTCCAGGCAATCCGGTCTTGACCTTTGGCAGGGTCCAGGCGAATCGCCATTACGATCTTCTTCGGAAACCCGGAGGTCACATAGACCATGCCGTGACCGAAGACCGCCGTATGCACGGAGTTACTCTCCAGGCCGGCGGCGCGCCACAATTCCTGCCCATTATGCGGATCGTAGGCGGCCACGCTCTCCATCGAGGGCACGATCAGCAGCGGCTGTTTACCTGATTCCACGATCACCGGAGTGGTCCAGTTGACCGATTCCTTGCGCTTCACCTTCCAGGCCACCTTGCCATCCGCAGTCGATATAGCGGCCAGGAAGGAGGCGGCGCCTTCGTCCTGATCCGCCAGAATCAGGATCTTATCGTCGAATAGAACCGGCGACACGCCCGTGCCGACGCCCAGAGTGGCGATCCCGCCCAACGACATCTTCCACAGCAAGTGGCCGTCGAAATCGTATTTGTACAGCCCCTGCGATTCGAAGTAGGCGTAGAGGAACTTTCCGTCCGTAACGGGGGTGGGCGAGGCGTAGGTGTTGAACTTGTGGATGTCGTCGTAGACCGGCCCTTCGTAGGCGGTCTGTTCCCAGAGTTGCTTGCCGGAAGAGGCTTCAAAGCACAGGACCTTGAGGGTATGCTTGCGATTGCCGCCGACGCTATCGGGATGCCGGAAGGGTTGTCCCTCCACCGTGTGCTTGATGGGCGCGGCGCCCGGGAGCACATCGCCTTCGATGTCCGTGGTAAGGAAGATGCGATTGCCCCATATGACGGGCGAGGAATGACCGCGTCCGGGAACTGCCGCTTTCCATGCAACGTTACGGGAGTTGCTCCAGGCCGAAGGGAGATTCTTCAGTTCCGAAACGCCATTGGAGGAAGGGCCGCGCCAACCGGGCCACTCGTCCGGATCGACGGCGAAGCTCTGGGTGGCACATACGGTCAGAAGAACAAGCCCGGCAGAGTGCAAGCGGAACAGCATGATGCCAGCGTATCAGGTTCGACGCGGGCGTTCGCAAAACGTTATTAGCTACTCCCAATGACCCGGTATGCCCCAACTCCTGGTGACATTGTGGCCGAACTGGAATCCGGGGCCGATCGAGAAGCGCACGGTGTTGCGGCCGTTTTTCAGCAGATCCGGAAAGAGGTGGTCGTGTACCAGATCCGCCTGCACCACCAGGCTGAAGTGCTTGCTGATATTGAGCGCGCAACCGCCGCCGAAACCGTAGAAAGCCGTCCATTCCTCCTCTTTGCCGGAGGGCGCGATGCCTTCCACGATATGCTTCAGGAGAAAATCGGTGGTCGTGGAGGTAGCTATCTCATTGATGATACCGGCGGAAGGCCGGATATACGGGGTGAAGCGCTTCCACCGGCGCCAGGGAAATTCAGGGCCCATGGTAAAGGTCTGGGTGACCGAAGCGAAGGGCAGGGCGGCCACAAATCCAGGGACTTCCTGCTGGAGAATGGGCACCAGGGGACCGTATTTATCTTGAATTGCAGTGGTCGCCTGACTGAGGCCGATGATGGTACTGCCTGTGCCGCGGCTGTAGTCAAATCCCAGACTGATATGCCGGGACCAGCGCATCCCGGCTTGAATATGGACTCCGGGCTCGAAAAGCTTGATCGCGGGACTATCCAGAAACATGAATCCCGAGTAGACCAGGAACTTGCCCACGTACTGTGGTTCGGGGGCGGGCTGGGCATCCGGCGCTGGCGCAGTCACGTTTTGCTGGCCCAAAAGCAGGGGCACGGCCAGCGGAATCAGCGCGAGGCAGCGAGAGAGCTTCATAATGGCATGATCAGGCATTGATTTTGGGTTTTCTGAGTACCGCAGATGGGTTAAGCGTAACACTTTAAACGGTTCCGGACGCACAGAGGGGTACTAGAACGGTCGGAACCGTACCCGATTGCACCCATGTTAACGTCGGATCATTGTCATGCGCTGGTATTCTCTGATCGCGTTTGCCACGTTAGCGGGCGCGCTGCGCGCCCAAACCGCACCGGACGTTGTGATCCGGAGTTCTACGAACGAAGTGCTGCTGGATGTCGTGGTACGGAATTCGCACGGGAAGCTGGTCACCAATCTCAAACCCGGCGACATCTCGGTCTACGAAGATGGCGTCCTGCAAAACGTGAGCGCCTTCCGGCTGGTGGCGGGCAGCGAGGTCCGCGCCGAGGACGTGAAGGAAGCCGCGCAATTGAAGACCGCGGACGCTCCGGCGGCTATGCGGGACGCCAAACGCCCTGCCGTAAACCCCTTACGCACCGTCAACGTGGTCTGCCTGGTTTTGGCTGACCTGAACGCGGATACGCGCGCGCTGGCCTTCGAATCGGCCCGACACTTCGTCAATAACGAGTTGCGCCCCAATACGTTCATCGGCATTTTCAGTATGGATTCGAGCGGCCTGCGGCCCATTTATCCGTTTTCGAACAACCGGGAGCGTCTGTTGCGAGCCGTAGGGCTGGCGGCAGTCAACCAACTTCCGTCGGTCAGCCTGGGGTCGGCGGCCATGCTGAATGGACTGAGCATGAGCACCGTTGGCAGTGTCTCCTCCGGCTCGGTGGGCGTGGGCTCGAATGGCACCGCCGATGGATCCAGCGCCGGGAATCCGCTGGGCGCGCGCGGGCAGATGGGCGTGGCCGTGAATGCTTCGCTGCGCGAAATCGATGCGCTGCGGGGTCTGGTCCGGCAGCTCAGCCCGCTGCCTTTTCAGAAGACGGTGCTGCTGATGAGCACCGGCCTGACGCGTCCGCCGGATCAGTTGGAATACTGGGATTCGCTGATCAAGGCGGCCAACAAGGGCGCGGTAACGTTCTACGCGCTGGATGTTTGGGGCCCGTGCTATAACGCCGATATCATGTGTTCGCAGACGCCCAGCACCGCGGCGGTTGGCATGCTGCAGACGGCCGCCCGCCTGAGCCAGGGCCAGCCGAATTCCAGCCAGTACGTGCTGCCGACAACACCGTCATCGGGTCCGAGCGCCTCGGCCACTGCGCAACTCATGGAGATGGCGCACGAAGACGATTTCGTGAAGTTCGCGGTTTCCAGCGCGAACGGCCAGGAAGGTTTGCGCGAACTGGCCGAGCGTACCGGTGGGTTTATCATCGCCAATACCAACAACACCGAAAAGCTGATGGCGCATGTGATGGAGGATGTAGACACGCACTATGAACTGGCCTATCCGCCGGCGTCGCAGAACTATGACGGCCATTTCCGGAAGATCGAAGTGAAGGTGACCCGGCCGGGACTCACGGTGGAAACCCGCAACGGATATTATGCGGTGCCCGAGACGGGCGAAGGTCCGGTGACTCCCGAAGAGATGGCCGCGTTCAAAGCGCTCGACACGCAGCCGCGGCCGCATGCGTTCGATTTCTTGCTGCGCGCGTATCGGTTCCGCGAAACGGGCAATACGGCCCAATATTCGATCGCTTTCGAGATGCCTATCTCCAATCTGACGGCCACGCCCGAGCCGGATGGCAGGAAGCACATGTTACATGCGTCCTTGCTGGCGTTAGTCAAGGATGCGCAGGGACAGGTGGTGGAGCGGGTCAGCCGGGACGTGCCGTCGGAGGTTGCCGACGATCGCCTGGCGGCGGTGCAGGTGGAGACTATGACTTACCAGCACGCGGTCAACCTGCCGCCGGGGCGTTATACGGTGGAAGCGGCGATGGTGGATCAGGAAGGTCACCGCTCGGCCACGCGCGTCACCGAGATAGACAATCGCCAGCAGGCGGGGCTGGGCCTCAGCGATCTGACGCTGGTGCGCCGCATGGAGGATCTGAAGCATGCGCCGGACGCGGGCGATCCGTTCGAGTTCCCCAACAAGCGGGTGCTTCCGTTTGTCACCACCGATATGTACGCGGGCGGCACTCCGTTTGTGTATTTCGTGATTTACCCGGAGAGCGGGGACGCGGCGAAGACGGAGTTGCGGGTGCGATTTGTGAAAGACGGCCGGGTGCTGGTAACGCGTAGGGCCCCGATGCCGGCAGCGGATGCCTCGGGCATGATACCCAAGGTGATCGCCGGATATGACAAGCCCGGCAGCTACGAAGTGCAGGTCACGGCGACGCAAGGCAAGGCGTCGGTGGAACGCAGCTTGAAGTACACCATCGCGGCAAGATAGCTAAAGCCCGCCTTCCAGCTTGGCTTGCATCTTGGCGGCGAACCGGGCAATGTTCACGATGGCGCGCTGATGGGTTCCTTCACCGCACTTTTGCTTTTCGTCCCAGGCCTCGACCTTGAAACTCACACGCCGGTCCTCAATGCTGGTCACTTCGGCGGTGAAGGTGACCGTCATGCCCATGGGGGTCGCCGCCAGATGGTAGACATTGACGTGCGTCCCAACAGTGTCGTGCCCGGCTTCCAGCAGCGGCAGCACGGCGTCGCGACAGGTGCGCTCCATCCAGCCGATCATCCAGGGCGTGGCCAGCACCCGCGCGCCCGGCAATCCCAGGAAATTAATAGCCACTTCGTTATCCACCAGCAGCTTCTTTTCGAGCTTCGTTCCGATCGGTATTTCCGCCATAACTTGTTTAGCTAATCAGCCTTTCAGACCCGCCAGCACGCCGCGCATGTAGCTGAATGAGATCTTCATGCCGGGCAGCGGGTTGTCGCCGTTGATTTCGTATTCCAGATTAACGCAGCCCTGATAACCGATTTTGTGGAGCTGCTGGAAAATGCCCACGATCGGCATGATACCCTCGCCCACGTCGCACTGCTGGGCGTGTGGCTCGAAGGTGCGCAGATCCTTGATATGCATGTCGAACAGGCGATTGCCGGCTTCGGCGATGGACTCCACTACGTTGGCGCCGGCGCGGGCGGAGTGGCCCACGTCCATGCACAGACCGCAGCGCGGGTCCATGTTGCGCACTACCGCCAGAACCGATTGCGGGGTGGGGAACTGCTTATCCTCCGGGCCGTGATTGTGGATGGCGATGCGGATGTTGTACTCGCGGACGAACTTTTCGATGGCGCCCAGGTTGGTATGGGTGGGGGCGCAGACCATCAGGGGCATGCCGCACATTTTGGCGTATTCGAAGTACCGGCGGATATCGTCCGGGTCATCCTTGGAAAGCGAGATATTGCCGCCGCTCACTATGGTTAACCCGTTGCGTTCGAATTCTTTGCGCCCGCTCTCCAACTCCTCCGGACTGCTGCGATAGGGCAGATGAAACTCCTTCACGCTGACGTAAGGAGTGCGCAGTTCCTGGATGCAGCGGATGGCCAGCGCACGGCTGTATTCGCGCAGGGAGTAACTGGCGACGCCGAGTTTGAAACCGGCAGTGGATTCCGTTTGCGGAGCGGGCGAGACCGGCGCAGCCAGCCCTGCCAGGCCGGCCGCCGCCAGGAAACCGCGGCGATTCAGTTGGGATGCCATGATGAACCATTTTACCTTCCGAAGCGGAAACTCGGGCAAGCGATGTCCACGCCGGCAATATTCTAAACAAACCCATTTCCTTTAATGAATTGGCGTGCGCCGCCGATTGGAACCCCATCCTAATCTAACTGCGCAAAACCTATGCTACGGTGTTATACTCTTGGCGCGGCCCTTGTAGCTCGCGTTCGGGCCCGGAGGACCGAATGCTTTCCTACGCTCTCTCGGACTCATCCGGCGCGGAGTTTTCTCATGCTCGATTTGACGATCGTTCGCATTATATTCGTTCTCGTTTTAAGCGCATCCGCTTATTTGCTGCACCCTTTTCAATCGGCTCCTTCACCTTGGGCCGCCCTGGCGGGACTGGGAATCGGCCTTTGTATTATCTTCTTTGAGGTGCGGCTGGAGGCTGTCAGCCTGAAACGGCTGATCGGCGCGGCTATTGGATCGGTGTTGGGCATTATCGGCGCATTTTTCATGGCGCTGGTCCTGAATTGGGCGCGGACCGAAACCGGCGCCGGTTCTCTAATTCCGTTCGTGCAGGTCTGTCTGCTGCTGTGGATGACCTACGTGGGCCTGATCGTGGGCGCCAAGAAGGGCGACATGCTCAATCTTTCGGCCCTGGGCGGCGTTTTCGGCGGCGAGAAAATATCCAAAAAGTCGCACAAGATCCTGGATACCAGCGTCATTATCGACGGGCGCATCGCCGACATCGCCGAAACGGGTTTCCTGGACGGCGTGCTGGTGATTCCGCAATTCGTGCTGCGGGAACTGCAATTGGTGGCCGACTCGGCAGACTCGATGAAGCGCAATCGCGGCCGCCGCGGGCTGGATATCCTGCAGCGGATTCAGAAGATGGCGCACCTGAACGTGCAGATCGTGGAGGAAGATTTTCCGCACGTGCGGGACGTGGACATGAAGCTGATCGAACTGGCTAAGGTGTACGATTCCAAAATCATCACCAACGACTTTAATTTAAATAAAGTCGCCCAACTCCACGGCGTGCACGTGCTGAACATTAATGAGCTGGCCAACGCATTAAAACCGATCGTGCTGCCGGGCGAAACGATGCGCGTATTCATCCTGAAAGAAGGCAAGGAGTACAACCAGGGCGTGGCTTATCTGGATGACGGGACGATGGTGGTGGTGGATAATGCGCGCAAAATGATATCGAAGACCATCGACATTTCGGTTACAAGCGTGTTACAAACCACGGCCGGAAAGATGATCTTCGGTAAATTCGACGAGCGCATGCATGCCGTAGCCGCGGCCGGCGCCGAAAAGCATGAACGGCCGGTGCGCCGGTCCGACGGCCTCCCCACCGAGAAAACCACGGTAGAATCGTAGTTTACCCTTCAGGGGCCTATGAAAGTAGCCGTGATTCTGCCCGCCGCGGGTTTGGGAACCCGCATGGGACGTACTTCCGCCGAAAAGGCCGGAACCAGCCGGAAGCAGTTCATGCTGCTTGATGGCGCACCAATCCTGCTGCACTCCGTTCGTAAGTTTGCCGCCGCGCCGCGGGTCGACGAGATCGTGGTGGCGGTCCGGCAGGAAGATGTGGAGTGGGTCGCGGATCTGCTGCGGCGCGAAGTCCGCGGCAAGCCGGTACGGGTGGTGGAAGGCGGTAATTCGCGCCAGCAATCGGTGGAAAACGCGCTGCGCGCGCTCCCGCCCGATACCGGCCTGGTAGCCGTGCACGATGCGGTGCGCCCGTTCATCGACCTGGAGACCATCGACAAGGTGATCGCGGAAGCCGAGGAGACCGGCGCCGCCATCGTGGGCATCGTGCCGGTGGACACGGTCAAGCAGGTGGCCCGCGCGCAAACGAACAAGGCGAAGATTCGCGCCACGCTACCGCGCGAAAAGCTGGTGTTGGCGCAAACTCCCCAGGTTTTCCGATATGACCTGCTGGTGCGAGCCTTCGCCGCCGCGCAAACGGACAGTTTCATCGGCACCGACGAATCGAGCCTGGTGGAGCGGCTGGAAGTGGAGGTCAGCGTGGTGCTAGGCAGCGATCGTAACATCAAGATTACCAAGCCCAGCGATATGGATCTGGCGCGCCTGTTTCTGGAAGAAGAGACCGCGCCGCGCGAGCTATGACCGAAGTCCGCACGGGCCTTGGCTGGGACGTCCATCGACTGACCCGCCATCGCCCGCTGATTCTGGGCGGAGTCACCATCGCCTCCGACTTCGGGCTGGAAGGCCATTCCGACGCCGACGTATTGAGCCACGCCATCACCGACGCCATCCTGGGAGCCGCGGCTCTGGGCGATATCGGCATGCACTTCCCGGATACCGATCCGCGCTGGCAGGGCGCCGGCAGCTTGCGGTTTCTGGCGCATGCCCGCGATCTGGTGCGCGCCCGCGGCTACCGCATCGTGAACGTGGATTCCACGGTCATTCTGGAGCGGCCCAAACTCAAAGACTATCGCGATGCCATCCGGCGGCAACTGGCGGCGACGCTGGAACTGGAAATCGATCGCGTTTCGGTTAAATTCAAGACTGCCGAAAAAGTGGGGTCCGTGGGAGAAGGCGAGTCGGCCGAAGCGGAAGCGGTGGTCACACTCGACCGTGCTTGAAGCGCGGCGCGTAACCGCGTGACTCGCAGATTTTGCGGAAGTTACACTTGGCGCGATGCTGCAAAACGCGCAGGTAATCCTGGGTGATGCGGAATTCTTCGCAAAGCTTGGCTTTGTCCATCTCTTCCAGAAAAATAGCCCGCAGGATCTGCTGATCTTTGGGCGAGAGCACGCTCATGACCTCCTCGATCGTGCCCCGGAGGTCCGCATTCACCAGCTCGGCGTCCATATCCACTTTAGAATCAATGGGTTCCTCGGCATGATCGTCCCATGGTTCGTAGCGCAGTTCCGACCGGTAGTGTTCCTGGATCACGTGATCGCAGACGGTGTTAACGAAGGCTCCCAGCTTTTCCGGCTTCCGGATGCCGGCACCCTCCCGCAGGATCTGCAGCACGCGCAGGAGAGTCGTTTGCAGCACGTCATCGATCAGATCCGGGACGCGCAAACGCACACGCAGCTTCAGGTGAAGCACGTCGCTGAAGTAGGAGGCGAATCGGTCTCCGGCGGCGGAATCCCCTTCCTTCAGGCGCTGTACAAATTCGCCGTCGAATGTTTGGAACTGCAAGGCGATGAGCATACCATGTTATATTAGGAGCAACCCCGAAGAGAAGGGGACCAAGAAGTATTTAATACAGGGTCCAATCTGTTCGACGCGGCCCAGGCGGGGCGGGTAGCCCCGCCTGGCACGCTCCTTTAATCTGTCCCTTAAATAGTATTAGCGTGAAATGCGGCAAAAACGGGTCATGTTTTTTGCAGCCGGGTGATTTTTTGTGCTTCAGAAGCGCGCGGGTCTCTATGAGAACGTGATTTTCAGCGTGACAGCGTGCTCGGATGGCTGCACCCCAGGCATGGGCACTGCCAAGCCGCCGGGGCCTTGTCGCCAATGCATGGATCCCCTGTAGCCCAGCAATTCCACCGATTCCACCGGCTGGGTGACGGATTTGAGGTGCACTTCATCCGGCGGCTCGCCCATTACGAAAGCGTATAACTTACCGCCTTTGGTGGTGAAACGGATATCCTCCGCGGTGAGATCCTTGCGGCCGCCTTCGTTGAACGCGGCGTCCGGCTTCACCTGCGTGCCAGGGCCTTCGCCAAACACCTTCCACGGGCGTGTGCCGTGGATGCCTTCCGCGTTCACCGCCATCCAATCCGTGATCTCCGCCAGGATACGCTGCTCGTCGGCGTCCAGTTCGCCTGAATTAGGCAGCGGGAAGTTCAGCAGCAGGTTGCCGTTGCGGCTGACGATATCACAGAGCATATCGATCACGGTCTTGGGCGATTTGTAGTGCTGCCCGCGACGGTAATGCCAGTCGCCGACACAAGTGTCGGTCTGCCAGGCGGTCGGCCAGATTTTGTCCACGATACCGCGCTCGACGTCCAGGACGCACGTACCCACGTCACAGTCTTCGCGCCGCTTGCTGGTGTAGACCGCTTCCACTTTGCCGCCGTGGCGGCGCGCGCTTTCGTTGTAATGATGCGATACCAGCCGCAGGCCGTATTCTTCAAACGGCAGGGCGCCATCGGTATAGAGCAGGTCGGGCTGGTATTGGTCGACCAGATCGGAAATGCGCGCCAACCAGTGCTGCCGCCACGATTCCGGAATGCCGTCCGGCCCCCACTGCAACTCACCCTGGGCGAACGGCGCGCAGGCCGCTTCGTGATACAGGTCTGCGAATGCCGGATCCTGGCCATCGTATGCGACGCCTGCCCGCGGTCCGGTCTTATCCGCGGCATGGCTTACCGCGAACCATTTATAGCTGATCCACAGGTGCTCGCTGACGCCGAATTTCAATCCTTCGCGCAGCGCCGCCTGCCGAAAGGCGCCCACGATATCCTTCTTGGGGCCCATATTGACCGAATTCCAGCGAGTGTGCCGGGAGTTCCACAGATCGAAGTTGTCATGATGCACGCCCATACTGACGAAGTACTTGGCGCCGGCTGTCTTGTAGAGGCCGACCAGGTGGTCCGGGTCGAACCGGTCGCCCTTCCACGTGGGAATTACGTCCTTGAAGCCGAAGCGGCTGGGGTGCCCGTAGGTGGCGAGGTGGTATTTATACTGCTCGCTACCCTGCATATACATGTTGCGGGCATACCAGTCGCCGTGCTCGGCAGCCGATTGCGGACCCCAATGCGCCCAGATGCCGAACTTGGCATCCTGGAACCATTCGGGAATTTGATAGTCTTTCAGAGATTCGCGGGTGGGTTTGAAGGGGCCGTCGGAGGATCGGGCCAGCCGGGGCGCGGCAAGGCTTCCCACCAAAACGCCAAGCGCGCTTCTTCGCGTGAGCCGCATGTGCCGGAGCGGTTAGTCTTTGGGCGGCGCGGCTTCGTCGGAGTTGACGCTTTTCAGCGAATCCTTAAAGCTACGGATGCCTTGCGCCAGACCTTTGCCGAGCTCGGGCAATTTCGAGGGCCCGAAAAACAGCAGGGCGATCGCCAGAATCACCAGCAGGTGTCTCGGTTGGAGCAGATCTTCAATCATGATTGTCCTTTGACTAGATGTTAGCACACCACATCAGCCACCACAGGCGAGGTTTCGGTCGATCAGCGCGCGAAGTACCCGGTTTTGGCGCGGACTCTTAATCCCGCCTGGCGCGGCCGGATCACCACTTTTCGAAAGGAACCGTCCCGGGCAGGGTTGGTGGAGACGTAAGCCAATTCGTAAGTTGCGCGCAGTTCCTCTCCGATCTGGCGGAAGATGGCCCGCACGTCCCCCTCGCCGGCATCGAAATCCGCGCCGCCCGTATCGCGTGCGATGCGCTCCATCACCCGCATGCCATATTTGTTGCGCGCCGTCAGCTTGCCATGTTCCCGCTGGGTGTAGCGCATGGCGAAAACGCGCGTATCGGCGGCCTGGGCGGCCTCCGTGGCATCCAGCATATGGTGCGCGCTGGAGTTATCCTCGCCGTCGCTGAACACGACGAGCGCCCGGCGGCTGCCTTCCACGCCCGCCAGTTTTTCGGTTACGGCATAATGCAGGGCGTCGTAAAACGCGGTGCCCAGTTCGCGGTCTTCGACTGGACCCAGTTCCGGAAAATGACGATCGCCGTGGTCGAAGCGTTCGAGGGCGTGCATCAGATCGGGCGCGGACGGCGAGAAATCGCTGACCAGGCGCAGATGGTTGCCGAAGCACAGCAGCAGGGCCCGATCGTGCGGCGCGAGCGCGTCCTGTAGAAATACCTGCAAATCACGGCGATGCCGCTTCAAGAAGTGTTCCTGGCTGCCGCTGACGTCCGCGATCAAGGCGAGCGATAGGGGCACATCCGAACTGCGCGCAAAGAACGCGATGCGCTGTGGAACGCCATCCTCGAGCACCTCGAAATCGCCCGCGCTAAGATCCGCCGATAGGACACCGGCGGCGTCGCGCACGGTGAAGGCCATGTTCACCAGGTTGACTTCGACGCGGATGCGCGGCAAATCATCGGCGAGAGCAGCCGCGGCCAGCCAGAGTGTTAGAACCAATACCCGCACGCCATGCAGAATTACGAACCAACGCCGGGAGCGAATGCAAAAATCGGCTACCATGACGGAATCGGATGCCTGAAGCGCTTTTGGATCTTCTGCAATTCGCTTTCGTGGCCCTGACGTCGGTATTCTTCCTGGTCGATCCGATCGCCGCCATCCCCACCTTCCTGGCGATGACCGCGGAGGATGAGCCGCCGCAGCGCCGCCATATGGCGAAGCGTGCCGCGTGGGCGTGCCTGGTGGTACTGAGCGCCTTCGCCGCCGCCGGAAAGTTGATCTTTCGGCTCTTTGGCATCACCCTGCCGGCCTTCAAGATCGCCGGCGGCGTGATCCTGCTTCTCATCGGTCTCGACATGCTCCGGGCGCGACGCTCACAGACCAAAGAGACGCCCAGCGAAGCCCAGGAAGGCGCCGGCAAGGAGGACATCGGCATTATTCCGCTGGGTATTCCGATGCTGGCCGGCCCCGGCGCGATTTCGACCGTCATGGTGTTGATGAGCGGCATGCCGAGCTGGTGGTACGCGATCCCGGTCTTCGGCGCCATAGCGATCACGTCGCTGGCGTCGTACTGGGTACTGGCGGGCGCCGACCGGGTGCGCCTGCATTTGGGCGAGACCGGCATTCGCATCCTCACCCGCCTGATGGGCCTGATCCTGACCGCCATCGCCGTGCAATTCATGCTGAATGGACTCGGGGATGTGGGCCTTGTAAAACCGCCGCGTTGAGTGGTTACTATGTTGTCTTATGCGACGACGTGACTTTCTGGCGCTGGCGGGCGCTCTCCCGTGGGCGGCCGCGGAGGTGCCGGCTTCCAAAATGGCAGCCGATCCGCATCGGCCGCAGTACCACTTCCTGCCAGCCAAGAATTGGATGAATGATCCCAACGGCCCCATCTTCTGGCAGGGCAAGTATCACATGTTTTATCAGTACAACCCCAATGGCGCGTTTTGGGGCGATATGCACTGGGGACACGCCATCAGCGAAGACATGGTGCACTGGAAACATCTGCCGATGGCGCTGGCGCCTACGCCGGGCGGCCCGGACAAAGACGGCGTGTTCAGCGGCTGCGCCGTTATCGACAATGGCGTCCCCACGGTGGTCTACACGGGCGTGAATCCGGAGACGCAGTGCATCGCCACCAGCGGCGGCGATTTGACGCAATGGAAAAAATTCGCCGGCAATCCGGTGATCGCCGCGCCGCCCGCCGGGTTGGAGGTGACTGGCTTTCGGGATCCGGCCGTTTGGAAGGAAGGCGACTCCTGGATGATGGCGCTGGGGTCCGGCTTCCGGGGCAAAGGCGGCGCCGTGCTGCTGTACGAATCAAAGGACCTGCGGCGCTGGAACTACCTGCATCCGCTGTTCAATGGCCAGATGAAACCCGGCGCCAACGCCAAAGATCCCGTGGATAGCGGCGAAATGTGGGAGTGTCCGGATTTCTTTCCGCTGGGCGGCAAGCACCTGTTGGTGATCTCCACCGAGCGCGTGGTGAAGTACCTGCTGGGCCGGTACGAGGAGCGCCATTTCACGGCCGAGACCATGGGAGGAGTGGACTTCGGCTCCTATTACGCCGCCCGCACCATGACCAACACCGGCGACCGGCGCATCCTATGGGGCTGGCTGACGGAAGGCCGCAGCGCCGATGCGCAGCGCGCGGCGGGTTGGAGCGGCGTGATGTCGCTGCCGCGGGAACTGAGATTGTACGGCCTGCAGGTGCAGATGCGTCCGGCGGCGGAGGTGGAAGCGCTACGCGGCAAGCATTTGGGCGCGGAGGCGGAGGGCGACTGCCTGGAGATTCGCGCGGACATCGATCCGGGTAGCGAGCCGCAAGCCGGGCTGAAGCTGCGGGCCGCGCCTGACGGCAGCGAGCAGACCCTGGTCTACGTGGATCGCGCCAAGCGGCTGATTTGCGTGGACCGCAGCCGATCGAGCACGAATCCCGCCGCCGACAAGAGCATGCAATCGGGACCGTTCCTGCTGGGCCGGGGCGAGCCGCTGCGCCTGCGCGTGTTTCTGGATGGCTCGGTGCTGGAGATCTTCGCCAACGACCGCTTCTGCCTCAGCGCGCGGATTTATCCGGAAGGCCCGCGCAGCACCGGGCTGGGGCTGTATTCGGCAGGGGGGACAGCCAAGATGGTTTCGTTTGAGGCTTGGCAGATGCGGCCGATTTCGCCGGATAGGCTGACGGGGGGTTAGGGGCCGTTAGATATGGGTATGAACTTGGCCTATCTTGCGGCGTTGGCCGCTCCGCCCGATGATGAGCCGGTTAGCGAGGGCGATGCGCAGGCTATCGAGCGAACAGGGACTGAAATTCTGGCCGGCAAGGTGGTTTCTCACGAAGAGATCCTGCGAGAATTTGGGATCGAATGCAGTTCATGACTCGGATGTGCAGCAAATAGGCTCATGAGATCAGGGGATCTGGGCTTCCGCCATGATGCGGTCCCGAATGTATCGCAGGCTTTTTGGGGTCACTATATCGACGCTGACGCCGAGAAGATCCTGCAGGTCCAATCTCAATCCGATGAGATCGAGCAGGCTTCTGCCCTGATCGAACTCGACCAGAAAATCGACATCGCTGTCCTCGCGGTTGTCGCCCCGAGCCACGGAGCCGAAGATTCGTAAATTCCTCCCGCCGTGGGCCTCTGCCAAGCGGAGAATTTCCGTCCTGCGCTCGCGCCGCACTGTGGCCCGAGTAATCATTCCTCTATTCCGACCCATTTCGGAAGGTCCTCAAAACCCGGCGGTGCCGGAAACGTGGGCAGTGGGTCTATTTGAAAATGCCGCCTCTTGACAGTACGATAGGGGTGTGCATTCCCACCGCTCCTAAACCGCTATCGGATTGCCACAGCCGCTTTAGCAGTGGTAGCCTGATGGCATGGACCACAAGGAGATTTGCATCGCCGTCGCGCCTACGCTTGGCGTTGGAGGTCTTGGCGTGTGGGTAATGCAAGGCGATCATCCATGGGCCAATACGCACATGTGGTTCGGTCCGGCGTTAATCGCAATCGCTGTCGTTTGGCCCATTTGCGTGTGGCAATGGAAACACATAAGCCGGATCTTTGGGATCCGAATTCATGTAACGTGGCCAGGGATGGTCGATACCGATCCTGATGCTGTGAATATCGCACCGGCTGTTATAGCTCCAAAAAACAAACTAACCATACTCAGCGCGACATGGGGCGTAGACAATGACCACCGCGTCTCGGTTGCGGATGAGATATCGGCTAAGCCGCGCGACGGCGTTGCTTTTGTTGTGAACGCGGATGCTTTTGGCGGCCGTGATCCGGCGGAAGGAGATGACCACAAGTATCTTGAAGTGGAATACAAGTGGGGAGATGAAGCTCCGGCTACCATCAAGCGTGAGCAGAGATCGTGGGTAGTGTTGCCAGAGGATAAATACCTACGTTCTCAGGTTGATAGCTTGAACGCCAGGTTCCGTGAGCATCAGGAGCTTTTCGCCAAGGCTGGCGAATCAGAGAAAGTACGTGAACAAGCTCGGTTGTTAAAGGACTCTGCCAGAGATATAAACAGGCTTTGGCCCTCAATTGATTTTTCTAAGCGCCCGATGCTATTGCCTAGCTGGATTCCAAATACTCAATCGACGGCTCCAGCTTGGCTTAAACTTGCAAGGGACTGGCACAGCGCCATGACTCGATTTGTGCCGCCGTTCAGTGACGACCCGTATTTGCAATCTCTCAATCTGTCGGAGATCCTGGATTTTCTGGATATTCTCTGCATGGTTAAGTGTAGTCGCATGGCAAGACCGACCCACATCGCGGACACTCAAGGCCCGGTCGTGAAAGTTCTGGATTATGACACAAGTTCTGAAATTACTTTTCAGTTATCCGTTCAGAACGCGGGGCCACATGAAGCCTACGACGTTCATGTCGAAATGTTCAAAATAGACGGACTTACGGTAAGGCC
>JBEKYC010000054.1:0-50440 GCA_049511415.1 Bryobacteraceae bacterium
ACTCGCCTGGAGGCGGCGGAGGCGCTCGGACAGGCAGGCGATCCACGGCTCGATCGGGACACTTGGGTGCGCGTGGAGGGCGGCGAGTTCTGGATGGGCGCGCAAAAGCAGGACTCGAAGGGGAGGAATTACGACCCCGAAGTGTACGATGACGAATCGCCGGTGCATCGCGTGTACGTGTCGCCGTTTTTCATCGGACGCTATCCCGTGACGGTCTTCGAGTACGCCCAGTTTTTGACCGAAAAGCCGGCTGATGCAACGGCGCCCGGACATTGGCCCCAGCAGCTTCGCTATCCGAACCGGCCTGTGGTGGAGGTGAGTTGGCACGATGCCGCGGCTTACTGCGCCTGGGCCGGTGGCCGGCTGCCCACCGAAGCCGAATGGGAATGCGCCGCGCGCGCGGGCCGCGCGGGTGTACGCTACCCTTGGGGCAACCAGGATCCTGATGCATACCGGGCTAATTTCTGGGAGGGAGGGCCACAGCAGCCGACTCCGGTGGGCCTCTATCCTGCCGGCGCCACGCCCAATGGAATTCAGGATCTGGCCGGAAACGTTTGGGAGTGGACCGCCGATTGGTGGGGCGCATACGCGGAGTCCGACGAGCGGAATCCGAGGGGACCGGGGGAGGGAGACAGAATGGTGATTCGCGGGGGCTCCTGGGACAACTTTTCGAGGTGCCTGCGCGTGTCGTATCGCTACTACGTCGAGCCGGATGTTCGGGACGATAACTTCGGGTTTCGGTGCGTCCGGGAATTACTTTCCCTTTAGTTTTTTTCTCTTTTTCCCTTTCCATTACGGTGAAAGTGCGAGAGGATAGGGGGTTCCGGGGCACAGCCCCGGAGAAAATTTTTGAACATGGCGAGCGGACCTGGCGAGCTTCCGGTGGTGGTGCAGAAAGCGTACGAGTTCAGCGTGTGGCTAATCCGGAAAGTGGAGACCTTTCCGCGATCGTATCGCTTCAGCGTGGGAGACCGCCTGGTGCATGGCGCGTTGGATCTACTGCTGCGGCTCGTGGATGCGGCTTACTCGCGCGAGAAGGCCAGAATCCTGGCGGAAGTGAATGGGATGCTGAACCGCATGCGATTTCTGCTGCGCCTGGCGAAGGATCTGAAGCTGATGAACGTGGACTCGTATGGCCACGCGGCCGAAGGCGTGGAAGAGATCGGACGCATGGTGGGGGGCTGGAGGAAGGCCAGTCAGGCGGCGGAATGAAACGCGTGGGTGGGCTTTGGGAGCGGGTGGTGTCGTTCGAGAACTTGCACGAAGCCGCGCGGCGCGCTGCGCTGGGAAAACGCAAGCGCCGCGACGTCGCCGCATTCCTGATGAATCTGGAGTGCGAACTGGTTGCGCTGCGAAAGGGGCTTGAGTCAGGGGAGTATGAGCCCGGCCCGTATCGTGAGTTTCTGGTCAACGAAGGAAAGCCGCGGCTGATCTCGGCTGCGGCTTTTCGCGACCGTGTGGTGCACCATGCGCTCACCCAGGTGCTGGAGCCGATCTTCGAGCGCCGGTTTTCCAAGGACTCCTACGCTTGCCGCGTGGGGAAGGGGACACACAAGGCGCTGGAGCAGGCGCGGGGCGCAACGGCGCGATTCCGTTATGTGCTGAAGTGCGACGTGCGGAAGTATTTCGCGTCCATCGACCACGAGATTCTGAAAGCGCTGCTGGCGCGCGTGGTGAAGTGCGCGCGTACGCTCGACCTGGCGGGGCGCATCATCGACGGGTCCAATACGCAGCAGGAGGTGGTTCAGTACTTCGAGGGCGACGACTTGTTCAGCCCGTTGGAACGGCGGCGCGGATTGCCGCTCGGGAACCAGACCTCGCAGTTCTTCGCCAATGTATACCTCGACCGGCTCGATCAGCACGTCAACCGCGTTCTGCGTCCGGCCTGCTATATCCGCTACGTGGACGACTTCGTGATTTTCGGTGGTTCGAAGGTGGAACTGGCTGAGATGAAGAGGTCAGTGGAGAGCGTGCTGGAAGGGCTGCGGCTCCGGATTCACGACCGTAAAAGCCGTGTCTACCGCTGCGCCGACGGCGTCACGTTTCTCGGCTGGCGGTTGTTTCCGGAGAAATCGCGGCTGGCGCGCGAGAATGTCGTGCGGTTCCGGCGGCGCCTGGCTGCGATGCAACGCGGGTTCGCGGACGGACGGCTGAGCCGCCGGGACATACAGGCAAGGATTCACTCGTGGATCGGGCACGCATCGTTCGGCAGCACCTGGTTGCTGCGCGAGAAGCTCTTCGCCGGGTTCACGCTGGTGAGCGGGAGGGCGATCTGAGGTGATTCGCGGGGGCTCCTGGAACAACAATTCGAGGAACCTGCGCGTGTCGTATCGCAACAACAACGAGCCGGATGAACGAAACGATAACATCGGGTTTCGGTGCGTCCGGGATGAGGAGCGAGGATACGGTTCGGATCCTCGTAGGCCGGAGTCGTGGCGGGCCGCCGCCGCGAGTGTGCCGTCTCTTCTTCCGGGTGGCGTTCCCGGACGCGGGTAATTCGGGCAGCTCGCGTCGAACATGCGCAAGCGGCGCCGGTCCGCTGGTAGCGGAAGCGAGGGCCGGCCGGCGCGCATCCAAACCAACATGCCGCTAGCCCGCTCCACCCTCGGCCGCACCAACGTCGAAGTAGCCCGCATTGGGCTGGCCTCCAGCTACGGCGCTCCGGCCGGCACCGTCGAGCTCGCCTTCGACCACGGCGTGAACTACTTCTACTGGGGCAGCATTCGACGCGGTGGTTTCGGCGAGGGGCTGCGCGCGCTGGCTCCGCGCCGCGACCGCTTTCTTTTGGTCACGCAGTCGTATTCGCGGGTGGCGTCGCTGGTCGGCCCCAGCCTGGAGCGCGCGCTACGCACGCTGCGCTTCGATTACACCGACGTATTGCTGCTGGGCCTGTGGAACGGCGGACCGCCGCCGCGCATCCTGGAGGCGTGCCGCAAGCTGCGCGAGCGCGGCCTGGTGCGCTATCTGGCGATCTCCACGCACAACCGTCCGCTGATCCCGCAATTGGCCGGCGATCCCCAATTCGATATCTTCCACGTGCGCTACAACGCCGTGCATCGCGGCGCGGAGCGCGAAGTGTTCGGGCAGATGCCGGTGCAGAATCCGCCGGGACTGGTTTCGTTCACCGCCACAAGCTGGCGGCAATTACTCAGCCCCAAACGCATCCCGCCCGGCGAGAAGACGCCCACCGCGGCAGACTGCTACCGCTTCGTCCTCTCCCAGCCCGCGGTCGACGTCTGCATGACCGGACCCGCCAACCCCGCCCAGTTCAACGAAGCCCTCGAAGCCCTGCATCGCGGCCCCATGGCCGAGGACGAACTGGCCTGGATGCGCCGCGTCGGCGACGCCATCTATAGCAAAGCGGGTTAGCTCCCCCGATGCGCAGCCGTGCTATAAATCGGGCCATGCACCGTCGCCGTTTTCTGCAACTCTCCGCCCTGGCCGCCGTGCCGGCATTCGCAGCCCAGCGCCGCAAGGTGAAGATCACCGATGTGAAGTGCATGATCGTGCGCGGCACGTGGGATTGGAACCTCGTCAAAATCGAAACCGACGCCGGCCTCTACGGCATCGGCGAGGCGTATTGGGGACCCGGCGTCAAAGACGTCATCGTCAAGATTCTGAAGCCGCTGCTCATCGGCGAAGATCCGCTCAACGTCGACAAGCTGTATACCAAGATCCTGATGCGCAATGGCGGCGCGGGCGCCATCGGCGGCGTCACGGTGGAGGCCGCCAGCGGCGTGGAAATCGCGCTCTGGGACCTGGCCGGCCGCATCCTGGAGACGCCCGTGGTCAACCTGCTGGGCGGCCGCTTCCGCGACCGCGTGCGCTTCTATCGCACCATGCAGCTTCCCAAGCAGCACGTGGAAGATCCGGCGGCCTGGCGCGACCTGGTGCATCAGGCGCGCGCCGAGCGTTGGGGTTGGACCGCGTTCAAGTTTCAGGGCGATGGCATTCCGCGCGCCCTCGATCCGGATAATCAAGTGCCCGGGCACGATCCCTACACGCGGCATTTGAAAGACGCCGACATACGCCAGATCGTGCGCCTCATGGAAGTCGTGCGCGAAGAGCTCGGCCCCGACGGCGAGTTCGCCATCGACGTGCATTGGCGCTTCGACACGCGCGACGCCATCGATCTGGCCAAGGCGCTGGAGAAGGTCCGGCCCATGTGGCTGGAAGATCCCGTGCCGCCCGAGAATCCCGACGCCATGGCTTTCGTGCGGCGGCAATCGCCGGTGCCCATTTGCACGGGCGAGAATCTGTACACCCGGCAGGGGTTCCTGCGGCTCATCGAATTGCAGGCCTGCGACGGCGTGCACATCGACATTCCCAAATCCGGCGGGCTGCTGGAATCGAAGCGCATCTCGGATCTGGCGGACAACTATTACATCTGGACCGCGGCCCACAATCCGGCCAGCCCGGTAGGAACCATCGCGTCGGCGCACGCCGCCGCGTCCATGCGCAATTTCCGCATCCACGAGCTGGCGAATTACGTGGATTGGTGGCAGGACCTGGTGGTGCATGAGGGACCCATCTGGGAAGGCGGGTATCTGACAATTCAGGATAAGCCGGGCTATGGCATCGAACTGAATCCGGACGTGGCGCGCGCGCATCTGGCGCCGGGGGAGACCTGGTGGGGCTGAGGCTCGGCGATTCCACCGTCAGATGCGTCATGAAACAGTATGCGGCAGTTCCACTCTCCGTGCGCTGTCCTCCTGGCGCTCTCCGCCTTCGCCCCACTCCACGCCGGCCGCATGGCGTTCGTCGGCCAGCAGAATTCCATAAACTACATCTACCTCATGGACGTGGACGCCGCCGGTCTCGGCTCCAATCCCACCCGCCTCACCAGCGACACCGAAGCCGAAAACTACCCCTCCTGGTCGCCCGACGGCCAGCGCCTCGCCTATCAGCGTGACTTCAATGGCAGCGCCATCTACGTCATCAATGCGGACGGCGCCGGCGAGCAGCGCCTCTCTCCCACGCCCGGTTTCGACGTCACCCCAAGCTGGTCTCCCGACGGGACCCAGATCGTCTACGTAAGACTGCTCCAGGTTCCGCAGCCCAACCAGCCGCCTATGACCGACATTCGGGTCATGCAAGCGGATGGCGCCGGCGATCGCGCCATTTTGCCCAATACCCTGTTCAGCGTGGAGCCGCGGTGGTCCGTCAACGGCCAGATCGTGTTCATGAGCCTGATGCGCAGCAGCGACCTGCAAATCTACGTGATGAACGCCGATGGCTCCGGCTTGCAGCAGCTCACCAATGGCGGCAATAACGGGGATCCGGCATGGTCTCCGGATGGAACCCGCATCTCATTCGGTTCGGATCGCGAGGGAGGCAACCTGCTGAATGTCTTCGTAATGAACGCGGACGGGAGCGACCAGCGGCAATTGACCCACTTCGGCGTGCCCTTTGAAGCCGGCGACACGAATTGGTCGAGCGATGGAAGTAAGATCGCGTTCGAGTACGACATCGACGGAATGAAGCAGTCGAACCCGGACGCGTTCGCCGAGGTGTGGACCATGAATCCGGATGGTAGCGGCCAGATCGGCACACGTGTCCCGTGCAGCGACGTGGGCTGTGCGCCGCGCTGGCAGCCGCGCATCTGCGTGCCTGAGTTCCGCGCCGGCGCGCATGCGGATCTGGATTTCTGCTCGTTTCCGAAACCGCAATAAAAACTCTTGACGGTAAGCGTCAGTTTATATAAAATACAAGTTATATAAGCAATGACGAATCTAGACGCCGCCTTCGCCGCCCTGGCCGACCCCACCCGCCGCGCCATCCTCGCGCGCCTGGCTCTGGGCGAAGCCACCGTGACTCAACTGGCGGAACCGTTCGATCTGACCCAACCCGCCATCTCCCAACACTTGAAAGTGCTGGAAGAAGCCGGACTCATTGCCCGCCGGGTGGATGGCACAAAACGTCCCCGCCGCCTGGCAAAAGCTGGTATCGAGGCGATGGACCAGTGGCTGGCCTTGCTACGAAAAGCTCTAGAGAAAAACTACGACCGGCTGGACGATGTTCTGGCCCACATGCAATCAGAGAAAGGACAGGAA
The DNA here is from genome assembly GCA_049511415.1 of Bryobacteraceae bacterium. Classification (GTDB taxonomy): domain Bacteria; phylum Acidobacteriota; class Terriglobia; order Bryobacterales; family Bryobacteraceae; genus Bog-159. The sequence goes on from JBEKYC010000054.1 coordinate 6,054, forward strand.
ACCCAATGAGTAAAATGAAACTTCAGACGGAAGGCGACCGATACGTTCTGGTGACCCGGCACTTCGAGGCGCCTCCGGACGCGCTCTACCGCGCGCACACCGAACCGGAGCTGATCCGGAAATGGATGCTCGGTCCGGAAGGCTGGACCATGCCCGTCTGCATCAGCGATGCGCAGCCCGGCGGCAAGATCCGCTACGAATGGGTAAACGGCAAAGGCAACGGGTTCTATCTGACCGGCGAATATCTGGAGCTGGAGCCATACGACCGGATTGTGCATGTGCAGCGTATGTTCCTGCCGGACCCCACACCGGATACCCACGTGGAAACCAGGTTCGAACCTGAGGGCACAGGCACGCTGATGACCATGCGCATGACCCTGCCCGACGCCCAAGCGCGAGAGGAGATGCTCTCCAGCGGTATGGAACGCGGCATGGAAGCCAGCTTCGTCCGACTGGAAGGCCTGGTGCCCGCGCTCGCCTAAACCGGCACCCCGCAGGACCACAGCATATATCCGACCGCCTGCTTCACGTAGTTCCATCGTTCCCGCAGGTTGTCTCGCACATGTTCGTGGCGCGGCGAACCATACACCGTGATCCCTTCGCGCTCCAGCATCTTCTTCACGCGGAAGATGTGATAGCCGTCGCTGACCGCGATCGCCGACCGCATGCCCATCCGCCGCATGATTTCGCCGGCGAGGGCGATGGAAGCCACTGTGGTGCTGCCTTCGCCCTCCACCACGATGTCCTCCGGCGGCACACCCTGCGCGGCCAGATAGTCGCGTCCCACGCCGCCTTCGGTGAACACGGGATCTCCGCCCGCCCCGCCGGTCGTGAGGATGCGCGGCGCCAGCCGCTGCCGGTATAACTGCAGAGCGTGGTCCAGGCGCGCCTTCAAAACCGGCGATGGCCGGCCCCGATACTCCGCCGCGCCCAGCACCAGGATCACGTCGGCCGGCCGGGCTTCATCCTGCGTGGCCTGCTGCTCGACCTTGGTCGAAAACCACGACGCGGCCAGCAGGAACAACGACAGCGCCGCCACCCCGATATTCAGTACGTTCCGTTTCATCTGCGCTATTCTGATCCCAGACACATTGTAAGATGCCCAAACCCGAAACGATTTCGAGTGCCGCGAACCCGCTGTTAAAGGACGTGCGGCGCGCCATCGCGCGCGGCGGTCTGACGCAGGAAGGCTACCTGGTGGCGGAGACCTTTCACCTGCTGGAAGAGGCCCTCCGCAGCAACTGCGCCGTGAAGGTGGTGCTGTGCTCGGAATCCGTGCAGTCCGCCGTGGAGAGCCACGTGAAACGCCTGGCGGGTCTGCGCATAGCGGTGGTGGCGGATCAGCTCTTTCCGTCCATCTCGGGCACCGAGGCCAGCCAGGGCGTCATCGCGCTGGTGACTCCGCCCGTATGGAACCTGCCGCAACTGTTCCGCGGCCGCAGCCTCGTCGTCGTGCTGGACGGCCTCCAGGACCCCGGCAATGCGGGCGCCATTGCCCGCGCCGCCGAAGCCTTCGGCGCCACCGGCATCATGTTTCTGAAGGGCACGGTGAGTCCCTTCAATCCCAAATCCCTGCGCGCCGCCGCCGGTTCGCTGTTTCGCGTGCCGTTCGCTTACGGCCTGGACGTGGCCCTGGCGCGCGCCGCCCTGCAACAGAACAAGCTCGATATCTACGCGGGCGTGCCTTCGAATTCCAACGCGCCGGCAAAACCACTAGCCGAGGTGGATTTCTCCCGCCGCTGCGCTCTGGTCGTCGGTAACGAGGCCCGCGGCGTCAGCCCGCAACTGCGCTCCGCGTCGCTGGACATTTCCATCCCCACCAGCGGCGTCGAGTCGTTGAATGCGGCCGTCGCCGCCGGCATCCTGCTGTATGAAGCGCGGCGTCAGAGGTCGCTCCATCCTTGAGCCTGTTCGACGCAGCTCCATTCGGAGAACCCGCCGGGACGGATAAGAAGCGCCCGCTCGCCGATCGCATGCGGCCGGTCACTCTCGACGAATTCACCGGCCAGGACCACGTCCTGGGACCCGGCAAGCCGCTGCGCCAGCAGATCGAACGCGACGCGCTCACCTCGCTGATCCTATGGGGACCGCCGGGAGTGGGCAAGACCAGCCTGGCGCGCCTGATTGCCCGCCTGACCCAGTGCGAATTCATTCCCTTCAGCGCGGTCCTCAGCGGCATCAAGGAGATCAAAGCCGTCATGGCGGATGCCGAACGGCTGCGGCGCGCCGGCCGCCGCACCATCCTCTTCGTGGATGAGATCCACCGCTTCAACAAGGCCCAGCAGGATGCCTTCCTGCCCTACGTCGAGCGCGGCGACATCATCCTGATCGGCGCCACCACCGAGAATCCCTCGTTCGAGGTGATCGCCGCGCTGCTTTCGCGGTCGCGCGTTTATGCCCTGCGCGCCCTCACCGCCGAGGAAATCGCCGGCTTGCTGGAACGCGCCCTAGCGGATCGCGAACGCGGATTGGGCGACCTCGAAATCGCCGCCCCGCGCGCGCTGCTGGAACAGATCGCCATCTTTGCCAATGGCGACGCGCGTTCCGCCTACAACACTCTGGAAGCCGCGGTGGCGGCGTCGCCGGAGCGCGAGCTTTCCGAACAGGCCGTGCAGGATGCCATCCAGCGGAAGGTATTGCTCTATGACAAGGCCGGCGAAGAGCATTTCAACCTGATTTCGGCCCTGCACAAGTCCGTGCGTTCGAGCGACGTGGATGCCGCGCTCTACTGGCTGGCGCGCATGCTGGAAGCCGGCGAGGACCGCATGTACATCGCGCGCCGGCTCATGCGCATGGCCATCGAAGACATCGGGCTGGCCGACCCGCGGGCGCTGGAGCAGGCCGTCGCCGCCATGCAGGCGGTGCACTTCCTAGGCATCCCGGAAGGCGACCTGGCGCTGGCGCAGGTGGCCATTTACTTGTCCGTGGCGCCCAAGTCCGATGCGTCCTATCGCGCCCTGGGCGCAGTGCAGGCGGACGTGCAGGCCACCATGGCCGATCCCGTGCCGCTGCATCTGCGCAACGCCGTCACCAAGTCGATGAAGCAATGGGGCTACGGCGCGGGCTATGAGCACGCGCACAAATTTGAAGACGCCATCACCGGGATGCAGTGCCTGCCGGAGTCGCTCGCGGGAAAGCGCTATTACCATCCGACCGATCGCGGCGTGGAAAAGCGAATCGCCGAAAGGCTGGAAGAAGTCCGCAAGGCCCGCAATCCGCTGGGGTAGGCTCTAAGCCTCCAGGCGAGCGCCGCGAGCCTGATGTAGTAGCATCAGATTTGGTCGATATCCATAGCCATATTCTTCCCGGCCTCGACGATGGCGCCCAAACCCTCGACGTTTCCGTGGCCATGCTGCGCCTGGCGGCCGAATCCGGCACCACCGACATCGTCGCCACGCCCCACGCCAATAGCCAATTCACCTTCGATCCCGACCTGATCACCGCCAAAATCGCCGAAGTGCAGCAGGCCGCCGGTCCGGTGCCGCGTATCCACCGTGGCTGCGACTTTCACCTGACCCTCGAAAACATTCAGGACGCGCTCGCCAACCCCGGCAAATACGCCATCAACCACTTGTCCTACCTGCTGGTGGAATTCTCCGACCTGCTGATTCCGCGCACCACGCAGGAAATCTTCGACCGCCTCTTGTCCGCCGGCCTCACCCCCATCGTCACCCACCCGGAGCGCAACGCACTGCTGCATTCGCGCCTCGATCAATTGCAATCCTGGGTGGAAAACGGCGCGCTGGTGCAGGTCACGGCCGGATCGCTGCTCGGCGGCTTCGGCCGCACCGCCAAATCAGTTGCCACGGATCTGATGAACCGCAATCTGGTGCACTTCATCGCCAGCGATGCGCACGATCCCAAATACCGCACGCCGGTGCTGCGCGACGCCTACCAGCACGTCGAAAAGACCTGGGGCGCCACCCTGGCCGAGTCGCTATTTACGGTGGCGCCGCGGGCCGTGCTTGCGGGCGAAGCCATCGAACTGACCGAACCGGAGTTGCCGGCCAAGAAGAAGTGGTTCCGCTTCGGTTTTTAGACTGCGCGGGCTTTGAAACCGCCGGCGCATTAGCGTATCATTTTTGAATGGCTGCTGTCGCGACCGCGCCCGTTTTGTTACAAAGGGAACCTGGTTGGATCTACAACAGGTCCTGGGATCTTTCGCGGATTATTCTCAGCGCCGTGCTGGTTCCCATGCCATTCCTGCTCGCCTATGCCGCGCAGAAAAGCGGGCTGGTCAGCGAACGGCAAGCTATCGACGTCATCAATATTTTGGTGGCCGGACTGGTGGGCGGACCCCACCTCTTTTCCACGTTCACCGTTACCTTTCTGGACCGCTCGTTCCGCCGCCAACATCGCGTCTACACCTGGCTGGCGTTGATCATCCCGGTAATCGTGATCTACCTGGGCATATTCCAGTACACCATGCTCATCACGTTCTTCTTCTCGTGGGCATCGCTGCACGTGCTGCATCAAATCATCTATCTGACCGATTGTTACCGCGGCAAAAAACCCGTCCGCGAGCCGCTCTGGTCGCGCGCCGTCGATTACGGCGTCATCCTCACGGGCCTCTACCCCATCGGCATGTACAAGCTGTCGCAGCGCACGTTCCAGGTCGGCGGCGTGGTGCTGCCTTATCCCGACTGGCTGCGCGCATTGCATCTGCCGGTGCTGGCCGGATTGCTCTTTGGCGGGCTGATGACGGTGTGGATCGTCAAGACCGTGGGCGAGTACCGCCGCGGCACGCTGAGCAAACCCAAGACCCTGCTCATCGGCATCACCAGCGTGGTCTCGTTCTGCCTGCCCATGGGGTCCAATCTGGACATTCTGTTCCAGGGCTACAACACCTGGCACTCGTTCCAATACCTGTTTCTCATGTGGCTGATCAACCGCCTGCGCTACCAGCGCGGCGAGATCGACAATCCCTTCGTGCGCGCCATTGCCGGCCGCGAAAGCATGATTCCCTACTACCTCTGCTTCCTGGGCGCCACTGGCGTGACGGTCATCATCACCTTCATCGTGCGCGCGCTCACGCCGCTCTCCGCCGACCAAAGCTACTTCGTGGTGATCCTAAGCACGCTGCTGATGCATTACTATTTCGATCATCTGCTGTTCACCAAGACGGAGTACGTGCTGTGACTTGCCCTCGGCATTTGGGCGATAATAACCAGTAGGCGTACCCCATGCAAATTAGCCTGGAGATTCCAGAAGACGTCGCGCGGCAGTTCACCGCAACCCCAGGCGGCATCGCGCGCGCCGCCGTCGAGGCCCTGGCAATCGAGGGCGTACGCTCCGCCAAGCTGACCGCATACCAGGCCCGCCAGATGTTAGGCATCCAATCCCGATACGAAATGGATGGCTTTCTGAAGGCACATGGCGTTCTCCTGCCGCTCACGATGGAAGACGTCCTCCAGGACAGCGAGACCGCTTTGTCGTTCTCGAAATGACAATCGTCATTGCGGACACGTCGCCCCTCAACTATCTCGTGCCGATCGATGAAATTGCAGTGCTGCCGCGCCTGTATCGAAGGATCGTCATACCGCCTGAAGTCCGTGCCGAGTTGAGCGCTCGCGAAACTCCCGCCAAGGTTGTGGCTTGGATTCAGACGCAACCTGGTTGGCTCGAGACTCGGGCCGTTACCTCTGGCCAGGACGATCCGGCTCTCTGGCGAATCGATACCGGTGAGCGCGCCGCCATTCGCGAGTTCCTGGACCTTCCCACCGCGCTGACGCGGCTGGCGGAGACGAACTTCCGAGCGGACCAATCTCTAATCGAGGCGCTTCTGGCGGAGGACGCGAACCGCCGGCGAGGTTAAGCGAACCTCCGGTACGTCCTCAATCACCCCACCACCACCACATGAATCTCCCCCGGCCCATGCACCCCGCGCACCAGGATCTGCTCGATATCCGCCGTGCGGCTCGGTCCCGTAATCAGCACCATGGAGCTGGTCTGCTCCGCCGGATGCGGCAGGATGCTCAACAACTCGTCCAGCCCCGATAGCACCCGCATCACCGGGACCACCGCCACGTGCACCGGCGGCAGCAGTGAGACCAGCCGCGCCTCCGCCGGACTCGCCAGCATAACCAGCGATCCCGTATCTGCCAGCGCATAATCGGCGCTGGTGATACCCACGTCCGCATCCGCGCACCGCGCGCGCAACTCCAACGGATCGGTGTATCCGGTCTCGACGCCGGCCAGATCCGCGATGCCGCACTCCCGCAGGAACGGCGCATTGGAAGCCACCGCCGATCTTGCGCCCAGCACCCCGGCCACGTAAGCCCGTGCCTCATCGGCCGTGGCCGCGCGGTGGGTCTTGCCGGCCAGCGCTTCCACGGCCCGCAGCATGGAGCACACGCGCGACTCCAAATCCACATCCGCCACCCGCAGGCGGACTGGCGGCGGCTCCGCGATGGCTTGCCCCGCCTCGCGCCCCAACGCCGTGCGCACCTTGTGCAGAATGTGCTCGCGCGACATCAGCGCCGTCTCCACAATTCCCGGAAACTCTTGGCCGGCGCCGGCGGCAGATCCCGCTGGCTCAACCAGGCGCGCACCGGCGGCACATTCATCAACGCGGGCGCATGCCGCAGCCATCCGGGGCCGGCCGCCGGCGCGATCCCCGCCGCCACCATGGCCGCCATCTCGTAAATCCGCGGATGGCACATCACCCAGGCCCACAGCTGGAATACCAGCCGCTCCACGCGATTGGCGCCATCGCGCTGCTCCTGCTCCTTGACCTCCGCGCGCAGCTCCAGCAGAATCTTGGGAATGTCGATCTTCACCGGGCAGACTTCCGCGCACGCGCCGCAGAGGCTCGATGCGAACGGCAGGCTCGTCTCGTATTTCACGCCCATGAACTGCGGAGTGATGATTGCACCGATCGGCCCCGAATACACCCATGGAAAGCTGTGCCCGCCGATCTTGCGGTACACCGGGCAATGATTCAGGCACGCGCCGCAGCGGATGCAGTAGAGCGATTCGCGCTTTTCGCTGTCCGCCAGCAGCTTGGTGCGGCCGTTATCGAGCAGCACCACGTAGAATTCTTCCGGCCCGTCGATCTCGCCCGCGCGGCGCGCCCCCGACAGAAACGATGTGTACACCGTCAACGCCTGGCCGGTGGCGCTGCGTCCCAGCAGCTTCAGAAACACTGCCAGATCCTGCGCCCGCGGGATGAGCTTCTCAATGCCCGCCACGGCGATGTGAATCCGCGGGGCCGAGGTCGTCAGCCGCGCGTTGCCTTCGTTTTCGACCAGCACCACAGCGCCCGAATCCGCGACCAGGAAATTCGCGCCGCTGATGCCGATGTCCGCCGCTAGAAATTTCTCCCGCAGCACGGCGCGCGCGATCAGCGTCTGCTTCTCCACCACGGTTTCGTTGGCCACGCCCAGCGTGCGCGCGAACAGGTCGCCGACATCGTAGCGCGTCAGGTGCAGCGCCGGCGCCACGATGTGATACGGCCGCTGGTGCGCGAGCTGCAGTATGTACTCGCCCAGGTCGGTCTCCACCGATTCCAAATCGTGATGCTCCAGCCGTTCGTTTAAATCGATCTCCTCGGTGGTCATGGATTTCGATTTTACGATCAGATGGGCGCTGCGTTTTTTCGCCAGATCCAGCACGAAATCCGCAACTTCGGTGGCGTCCTGGCACCATACCACCTTGCCGCCGTGCGCCATCACGTTGCGCTCGAACTGCTCCAGATAATGATCCAGGTGGCCGATGGTGTGCGCCTTGATGGCGTTGGCGTGCGTGCGAAGTTCCTGGTAATCCGGCAGCGCGGCGTCCGCCACGGCTTGTTTGCGATGGTCGATGAGGCGGCCGGTGGCGCGATAGATGGCCAATTGCAGATTGGGGTCGCCCAGCGTCTTGTGGACCTTCTCATCGAAAGCGGCGGACATGGGATTCGGGCCGGTTAGCGGCTGGCCAGGACCTCCGCCAGGTGCATCGTGCGCACGGGCAGCGCCGCGCGCGACAACGCGCCCTGGATCTGCATCAGGCAACTGGAATCCACGCTGACCACCGTCCTGGCGCCGGTGCGCACGATGGAATCGATCTTGGTGCGCGCCATGCCGCCGGAGATTTCGGGCAGCTTCACCGAGAACGTGCCGCCGAATCCGCAGCACTCCTCGGCCGCGTCCATCTCGCGCAGTTCCAATCCATCGACCTTCGCCAGCAGACGCCGCGGGCCGTCCTTGATGCCGAATTCGCGCAGGGCGTGGCAACTGTCGTGATACGTCACTACGTCGCGCATGCGCGCGCCTACATCATCCACGCCCGCCACTTCCAGGACAAAGCGGGAGAATTCGAAGACGCGTGACGCCAGCGCGTCCGCCGCGGCCAAGGTCGCCGGATCGTCCGGAAACAGGTCGCGGAAATGATGCGCGATCATCGAAGTGCACGATCCCGATGGCACCACAATGTACTCCCAATCGCGGAAGACCTTTAGGAAATGGCGCGCCACCTGGCAGGCTTCCGCGCGATAGCCAGTGTTGAAGGCGGGCTGCCCGCAGCAGGTTTGGTCCTCCGGAAAATCGACGCGATAGCCCAGCCGCTCCAGCACATCGGCCATCGCCACGCCCACCTGGGGAAAGAGTTGGTCGACGATACAAGTTACGAATATCGAGACCCGCTTTGGCATGAAAAAGGATTGTAGCAGCCCTCAGATCATGCCCTTCTCCCGCAGCACTTGCCGCAAAACGCCTCCCAACTTCAGGAACTCGTCGTAGCTGGGCGGTTTGCGAAAGTATCCGGCGCCCAGGGATGCCGCCTGCGTCAGATCGCTGGGCGAGTCCGAAGAGGTGATGACGAGGACCGGAATGTCTTTGCACCGTCCGCTGGCGCGCAGACGGCGCAGCACTTCGAATCCATCCCGCTTGGGAAGGTTCAGATCGACCAATAGAACGTGGGGGCATGGCGCATCGGGACTCTCTTCCGCCCGGGCAATAAAGTCGATTGCCAGTTGGCCGTCCGCGACGATATGGATCTCCAGGGGCAGTTCCTCCGTCTGGATCACCTCCCGCACCATCAATGCGTCCGGCAGGTTGTCCTCAGCCAGCAGTAGATTGAACCGCGGCGGAGCGAGCCGCGCGGGCGTGGCGAGGGACGCAGAAGATGAAGGTGGATCCTTGGCCGGGTTTGGATTCGACCCAGATTCGTCCGCCGTAGCGTTCCACCACGCGCTGGCAAATAGCCAGTCCGATACCTGTGCCGCTGTATTTCTGGTCATGATGCAGCCGCTTGAATACACCAAAGATTTTCTCCTTATATTGCGGGTCGATTCCAATGCCGTTGTCTTGCACCGAGAAGCACCAGAAGCCGCCGCGGTTGACCGCTGAGATATGGATTTGGGGAGGGTCTTGCTTGCGGTACTTGAGCGCATTGCCGACCAGGTTCTGAAAGACCTGCTGCAAGTGCACCTCGCCCATCTGAACTTCGGGAAGTGGATCGTAAGTGATTTTGGCGTCACTTTCGCGGACTGCCTCCGCCAGGTTGGCCAGAGATTTTCTTAAAACTGCCAGGGCGTCCGCCGGCGTGTCGCTGATCTCCGCTTTGCTGGCTCGGGTGTAGGCCAGCAAATCGTCTACCAGCGTCGCCAGACGGTGTCCGCCCTCCCGCAAGAATTCCAGGAACTGCCGGCCATCATGATCCAGGACGTTGCCATAGCGCCTGGAAACCAGTTCGCTGTATACCGCCACATTGCGAATCGGCTCCTGGAGATCGTGGCTGGCGGAGTAGGCGAACTGTTGCAGGTCTTCGTTGGCGCGCCGCAGCTCCTCCTCTTTCTCTTTTTGCTCGTGAATCTCGGTGTTGGATCCAATCCACATGGTGATGGCGCCCGTGGCGTCGCGCATGGCGAGCGCGCGGCTCAGATGCCAGCGGTATTTGCCGTCGGCGCGCCGGAAGCGATGCTCCAAATGGAACGGCTCGCCGGTCTCGACGGAATGCCGCCAGGCGCGCAAGTTGGCATCCGCATCGTCGGGGTGAACGAACTGCCAACTCCAATCTTCGATCTGCTCGAAAGACAAACCCGTAAACTCGATCCATTGCCCGTTGAAGTAGTCCACTTCGCCGTTGGGCCGGGCCGTGAAGATCTTTTGCGGCATGGATTCGGCCAGGAAATGAAACCGGGCGCGCTCCTTTTCGACCTCCAGAAGAGCGGCTTCGCGGTCCGCCAGCGCCATCTTCAAATCGTTGTCCCGCGATTGGATGCCGGCCAGCATTTCGTTGAAACGTTCGACCAGGGTGCCCATCTCATCGCCGGAGAGTTTCTCCGCGCGAATACTGTAGTCTCCCGTCCGAGAAACCGCGGCAGTGGCGCGGACCAACCGCGAAATCGGCGTGGTGATCACCGAACGCAACCGGGACGACAAGAAGAATGCCACCAAGGTGGCGATTGCCAAAACCACCAGCACGACCGTTCCGTATAGCCGGAGGCGCTCGCCGATCTCGTCCAGATCGTAGAGCAGGGTTAGTGTCCCGATCCGCTGGCCGTCCAAAACTATCGGTTGAGACAAGGCCAGGTTGCCGTGATCCGTTCGGATGCTTGCCTGCGCTTGCGGCGGAGGGCAGAAAAATGCGTCGCGCCGCGAGTATCTGGCGAAGACGGATCCGCCGTTGCGGTAGAGGCACGCCGCGTCCACGTGCGGCCGGATGTGCAGCGCGCGCAGAGTCTGTGCGGCGGCTTCCGGATCGTCGAAAGCCAGAGTCGCCGTGCTGTTGTCGGCGACAATGCGGGCGAGCACGGAAAGATCCCGCTCCAACCCCGCGCGGAAAAGGGCGGAATCCACCAGAACGACCGCCAGCCCGGCCAGCGCGAGCGCGGCAAGCGTGGTGGCCATCGTGACGATCATCACCTTGCGGCGAATCGGCGTGTCGCGGAATCTCGCAATCCAGGGCTGCCGGCTCATCGCTCTACGGCCCTCGCCACGCTCAATAGCTTGGAGCTGAGTTTCAGTTCCGCCCGATCGGCCGCGGACTGGTTGATGTCGAAGCGCACCCGGCGGTTGTCGATGACGAAGCCGATGATGCCGCCCTCGCGCACAAAACCGGCGCCTTCCCCGACCGTGAGAACGCCAGGTCCCAGGGCACTGATGATTTTGCGCAGATCTTTGTCGCCCGCATCGATAAATACGATTTGGCAGGCTCGCGGCGCCGGCGGTTCATTGATCCGGCGAATGCTCAGCTTGCGGCCACCGGCGGTTTCGCCCTCTATGACATCATCGAGCGCGCGCGCGAAAGGGTCTTTGCCGAGGACGCACATCGTAAAGGGAGAACCGGCATCCGCAAACGCCGTGGCGGGCCATTCGATGAATCTCGTGAAATTCAGCAGGAATGCCGCCTTCACCTGGTATTCGAGCGAAAGATCCTCCGCCCGGCAATCGGGCGCGAGCGGTCCCGCCACCGACAAGGCAGTTAGAACCATCCCTGCAATGCGAACGGTCGGAGAGCCACGCCGGTTGCGTTGCGTGGCCATCCCTACTTCCTCCAGGCCAGGCTGGCGTAGACACTGCGAATGATGGCAACCGGCCCCCCGGGATCGGCGACATATTCCACATGGCGCGGCTGCAACAGATTCCGGCCAACAACCGAGAACTCCACGTGAGGGTGGAAGCGCCAGGCGACCCGCGCGTCACCGGTCGAGTATCCCGGAACGCTTTGGGCCGGCAGGGCACTTACGTACCTGTAAGTGAGATCTAACTGTAGTTTCTTGGAGACATCCAGATAAGATTGAACCTCCGCTTCGTGGCGCGGGCTTGAGCCTTCCACACTTTGGGGCGAACTTCCAGGAGGCGCGCCGGCCACGCGCGCCAGATCCATATTGAGATACGAATAGGACCCGCGCAGGCGCCAAAAACTCGCCGGCCGCCATTCCGGAGCTATTTCTCCGCCCATGGTCGAGCCGTACAGTGAATTTTCGAACTGCGCGGTGAACAGCGCATAAGTAGGCGGCGGCGCCGCGGAAGGAAACGGCAGAGTGGTGGCGATCGCCAGCGGAGCGGCCAGGTCCTCGCTAAAGAGATCGTGGTAGTGGTTCCAAAAGGCGGCCACATCGATGAAGAGGTTCTTCGAGATCAGGGTCCGGTATCCCAATTCGTAGCCGTTGAGCTGCTCCGGCGCGAAATCCGGATTCGCGTCATATCGCCCGAAGACCGGCAACTGGCCGGACATGCCCAGGTAGCTGGAGAGATAGAAATCGTGTTCGGCCTGCGACGGCGTCCGGATGGCGTGCGTGTACGCCGCCCAAAAAGCATGCCGCTCCGCCGGTGTCCACATGAGCCGCACGCTGGGCTCAAACTCGATACCCGTGAAATTGGTGCGGAACACTTTGCTGCCGGCGTCCAGAGTCAGCCTGCGATCGACCAACGTGATGTCGTCTTCAAAAAAGCCGGACACCTGATAATCCGTCCGGTTCGCGGGATCGAACACCAGCCCGGACGCCACTTCCTTAAAATACCCCTGGCTCACCTGCGCCCCCGCGCCGAAGACGAATTCCTGGCGCGACTTCACTTTCGTATGCTCGATAAAATCGAAATCGAACGTGTCCCGGACTTCGCCGAAGTTCGGCTCAAAGCGATCGGTGCGGTCATAGTACGTCTGGATCTGAAAATCGTTCCCCTCGTCCAGCTTGCGCGTCCATCGCGCCAGCAGATTCCCGCCGGTGAGTTCCGCATTTCCTTCCGCGACTACTTCCGAGGGTGGCGTGTAGTTACCTAGTGCTACTTGTTCGCCTTCCTCTTGTCTGTAAATGTCGCCTTGCACGGTAAACGAGTCGCGATCGGCGCTCCCCCAATCCATCCGAAAGCCGCCTTGCGCGCCGCGCCAATCGTCGAAATTGTCGTGATCGGAATGATACTCCGGACCCCACGTGAAACCCTTGGCATAAACCCGGTAGGTAAGTCCGTCGTCGCCGCCGCCATAGCGAAAATCAGCGAAGCCCTGCTCCTCATTGCCGCCGCCAGTGGAGGCGAAGATCCCTCGGGTGTCCTTGGAGCTTTTGGTGATGATGTTGATGACGCCGTTTACGGCATTAGGTCCCCAGATTGTCCCGCCGGGCCCGCGGATCACTTCGATGCGATCGATGTCCTCTAGCAGATAATCCTGCACATCCCAATACGTGCCGGCAAAGAGCGGCGTGTAGACACTTCGGCCGTCGATCAACACCAACACCGAACGGGACAACTGCGTCCCGAACCCACGAACACCGACCGACCATTGGCTGCCATCGATGCGCGCCACCTCCACGCCTGGAGCCAGCCGCAACGCCTCCGGGATCGTGGTCACGCCTGAGCGGCGGATGTCTTCGCTGGTAATGACATAAATTGCCACCGGAGACCGAAATGCCGGAGACGGCTCCTTCGATGGCGACGTCACGTCGATCTGTGAGAGTTGTTCGAGAGTCAGTTGCTTGAGTGATGCCGCACTCGTCTGCCCGGTGTCGCGGGATAGAGCTTCTTCGGCGTACAGGGTGGTCGCGAATAATGCCGCGAATAACAAACGCAGCCACCATTGTGCGGACGGCATTACCATGGGAACTCTTCGATTCTAATCCAGGTTCTCGCGCGATCCAGCGAGCCGGAGCCCAAATATATCCGATGATTGTGCGGCAAATTACGTTAGTGGCAGCCCGCGCCCGGCAAACACTTAAGACTGCTGCAAGAATGCCTTAGCGCTTCTTACAAACTCGGGCCAGCGCTCACCGCCGATGGGACCGTGGCCGCCGCCAGCGACGATCCACAGACTGGATTGCGGAATGGCCGCCGCCATGTCCATGGAAATCCGTACGGGATAAAACGGATCGCAATCGCCCTGCACGATCAGAGTACTCGCTTTGATCTTCGCCAGGCCGGCTGCCGAGAAATTCAGATCGTCGTAGCTTTCGGCGAAAGCGCGCGCCTGCCCGAATAGCTTGTCGATCTGGGGTTGGCCGCCCGGATGCCGGCGGCGCATCTTAGCCTGTTCCTCTTCGGGCAACAGATCGAATGAGTAATTCCGCATGATGGCGCGCGCCTGATCCGGAAAGTGCGTGGTGGCGCTGACCAGCACCATAGCCTTTACGCGATGTGGCTGGCGCGTGGCCATGTGGAGCAGGACATTTCCGCCGCAGCTCACGCCGAGCGCTCTGCACGCCGTCACACCGAGCTTGTCCAGCAAAGCCAGCACGTCTACGGCGGCCGTGTCGTGCCGGAATTCAGACATCGGATTGGCGGACCGGCCATGGCCGCGCAGATCCGGCATGATGACGTCGAACTCGGCGCTCCATTCCGCCGCCAGGGGACCCCAATCGAGGCTGGAACCGCTGAAGCCGTGCAACAGGATCAGGGGCTCGCCGCGGCCGCGGCGCTCGTAATGAAGTTGGACTTCGCCAGGCATTTAGACATGGTACTCCGCGCGTGCCCGACATTGTAGAATAGGCGGAGACAACCCGAAACCAGGAGGTCCCATGAGAATACCGGATAAGTTCTGGCCGTGCCTTTCCTGCCTGCTTGCGATGCCAGCGCTTGCCTCTGTTGAGGTGACGACCCTAACCCCGTCTCTCGCGTCGCCGCAGGTGATCGGCACCTCGGTCACCTGGACCGCCACGGCAACGGACACTAATCCCGGTCCGCTCACTTTTCAATTCAACATGTCCCTGAGCGGCAAAGCCCTGGCGCTGGTGAAAGACTTTAATATCGGCACTCTCAGCGGCGGCACCTGGACGGCGCAGCCGTTTACCTGGACGCCCACCGGACCCGAAGGCACTTATTACATTCAGGTGGTGATCAAGGACTTCACCTCCGGTGAGACAGCCTCCAAGATCGTGAGTTACTCGGTGACTCCGCTGGTCAAAGGCGCCGGCGCCGTGGCGGCGGCTACAGCCAATCCGCTGGTGGCATTGTTCAGCGCCCCGGCCTGCGCGGCGGGCAGCAACATGCGGGCGTCCTTCCGGCAGAATGCCGCAAACAGCGCCGTAACGAACACTTATTGGGCGGCGTGTAACGGCTCCAATACCATGACCTTCGAAATCGCCGGCATGTATCCCAGCGCGCAGTACCTGATTCACGCGCAGACCGAGACCGGCGGCAAGATCGGCAACGGCGGCAACGTGAAGTTCAACACCGGACCGATCCCCACCAGCATCCCCATTCCGAATTTCAAGGTCCTGGTGCCCGCGGGCGCGCAGACGGATACGGCCGAGCCGACGCTGCTTTGGGGATTGAGCCAGCTTGGGGGCGAGACTGACTTCCGCGATGTGGCCACCGACTTGACCGGCAAGATCAAGTGGTTTTACAACACGCCTTCCGCCAATGCCGACCTGCTCACGCGGCCCGTAACGAATGGCGGCGCCTACACGATCCAGAGCGGCCCGGCCTGGAATCCCGTTACGGGAGCCGCGCAGCTCCTGCGCCAGATCGACCTGGCGGGCAATGTCCTCAAGGAAACCAACACGGGTGTCATCCAGCAGGAACTGATCGCGCTAGGTTCCACGGACGGCGGCCCGTGTACCGCGATTCAAAAACCGGCGCCGATCGGCTCTGCCTGCCTGGGCGGTTTCCATCACGAACTGACCGCGTTGCCCAACGGTTACGTGGCCGCTCTGGCCAGCGTGGAGAAGATTTTCCCACCGGGCACGCAGGGTGACACCAGCGGCCTCCCGGTGGATGTGATCGGCGACATGATCCTGGTAATGGATGCGGACTGGCAGGTGGTCTGGTATTGGGACGCCTTTCAGTTTTTGAATGTGGCGCAAGCCGCGGTGTTGGGAGAGACGTGCACCACCGGCGAAGCCGGCTGCCCGCCGACCTTCCTGCTTGGCGCCGGGATCTCGCCTTACGCCACGGACTGGCTGCACGCCAACAGCATCTACTACTGGCCGCAGTCGAGCGACCTGATCCTGTCCATGAAGGACCAGGATACCGTCGTCAAGATCGACTACACCAACGGCACGGGAAGCGGCGCGGTGCTCTGGTACATGACGTGGCAAGCGAATGGCAACTTCAGTTTCCTGAACATCAATGACGATCCGTGGCCCTGGTTTTCGCACCAGCACGACGTCAGCATGGCCAACAATGGCGCCGGACCTATGATTTTATTCGATAACGGCGATACCCGCGTTGCTCCACCGCCGCTCGGATTGGGGTCCGCGTGTGCGCCGAACGATTGCAACAGCCGGGGGATGGCCTTGACCGTAGACGAAACCAATATGACGGTCTCGCCGGTTTTGAGCGACAACCTGGGGGTCTACTCAGCCGCCGATGGCGCCGCCCAGTTGCTCGCGGACGGCAATTACTTCTTTCATGCGGCGCTGGTGGTGGCGATCAGCGGCGTCACCAGCCAGGCGATCGAACTGGCCGGGACCACGCAGGTGCTGAATATTCAGGGGCCGCAGAGTTATCGCGGCTGGCAATTGACGAGTCTGTACACAACCAATTAATCCGCGGCGATCAGCTTCCGCGCGCGCTGGAAGACGGCCGCTAACATCGCTTCCGTCAACTTGCCGGTGGAGGTGTTCTGCTGGCTGGGATGGTAGGAACCGATCAGCAGCGGCTGGCCTGGCGCGGTTTCGTATAGGCAATTATGGCTGAAGGGGAAGGCCGCGCGGCTGGCGATCAGACCGTGTTTTTGCAGAATGCCCAGATAATGATCGAATGCCAGGCGACCTAAGGCGACCACCACGCGGACATTCTTCAGCAGGTCCAATTCCCGCTCCAGGTAAGGCAGGCAATTGGCGATCTCGTCGCGCGCGGGCTTGTTTCCAGGCGGAGCGCATCGTGCCACGGCTGTGATGTAAGCATCGATCAGGCGCTGTCCATCGTCGCGCGAAACGCTTTCCGGCTGGCTGGCGAATCCGGTGGCATGGAGCACGCGATATAACAAATGCCCGGACATATCGCCGGTAAACATCCGCCCGGTGCGATTGGCTCCGTGCGCGCCGGGCGCCAAGCCGATAATCAGCAGGCGCGCGCGCGATGTGCCGAATGGCGGCACCGGCCGTCCCCAATACTCCCAATCCCGGTAGGCGCGGCGCTTCACGCGCGCGACCTCCTGGCAATACGCCACCAGCCTTGGGCATCGGCGGCACGCCACCACTTCATCTTGAAGAACCCGCAGGGCGCTAAAATTCAAAGCGATGCATCATCCTTTTCGTATCGACGGGCGCAAAGCCCTGGTGACCGGCGGCGCGAGCGGTATCGGCGCGGCCACCTGCCGCGCGCTGTTTGCCGCGGGCGCGCAAGTCATCATCGCCGATGTCGACCAGCCGGGCGCCGAGGCGCTGGCGGCCGAGATTCCGGGAGCTTCCGTCCTCATACTCGATATTACCGATGAAGCGGCCGTTGCGTCCGCATTCTTGCACATCGCCGCGCTCGACATCCTGGTGAACAACGCCGGCGTGGGCTTGGTGGGCGGCGTGGCCGAGACCGAATTGGAGGATTTCGAGCGGTTGCTGCACGTCAACGTGCGCGGCGCCTTCCTGATGACGCGCGCGGCTTTGCCGCTGTTGCTGGCTTCCCGCGGCTCGATCGTGAATATCGGCTCGGTGGCCGGCATGGTGGGCGTCAAGAAGAGGTTCGCTTATTGCGCCACCAAGGGCGCGGTAATCGCCATGACGCGGCAGTTGGCGGTCGATTATCCCTCTGAGTTGCGCGTGAACTGTGTCTGTCCCGGCACGGTGGATACGCCTTTCGTCGAAGGCTACCTGGAGAAGTATCACAAACACGAGAAGGACAAAGTGCGCGCGGAGTTAAACCAGCGGCAACCGGTGGGACGCCTGGGGCGTCCCGAGGAGATTGCAAATATGGTGCTCTATCTCAGCTCGCCGGAAGCCGAATTCGTGACCGGCTCGGTCCTGACGATCGATGGCGGCTGGACCGCGGCTTAGTTAGACGGCGCGCCTACGGCGGTATACAGCGTCTGCGTGCCGGCGACGCCGCCCTGGCTGAACGTCAGCGGGACGGCATTGTTCGCCGTGATGGTGGGGACCACGACGTTGAATTGGTACAGACCCACCAGGCCCGGGGCCAAGCCCTGGTAGTTGGTGGTAGCGGCCGTCGAGCCGAAATTGAACTGCACCTGCGTGGCCAGGCTGGTCTGCCCGCTGTCTATCTGGCCCGGCAAAACGCCGGGTGTGACCGTGCCAAAGCCGACGCCGTACAACACGATCGTGCTTCCCGGAGCCGCCGGCTGGCAGGTAAGTCCACTGACGGCCCCCGCCGGCAATGCCCACACCAGAGGTGAAGTGGGCGACACCGCCCCCACATACTGTTTGCCGCCGATATTCAAGAACGACGGAGCATACAGACCTGGCGCGGCCGCGGCCACGGTCAGACTGTATGCGCTGCTGCTGCCCTGCGGGCTGGTCAGAACCAGGGGCTGCGTGCCCGCGGTTACGTTGGGCACCTGCACGTCCACCTGAGTGGCACTGACATAGTACATGTAAGCGGACTGGCCGCCAATCGTGACGGAAGTGAGATTGAGTGAAACCGGAGCCACGGAATCGACGAAATTAGACTGTTGCCAGGTGGCAGTGCCACTGGCCAGATTAGTCCCATAAATTTCGATCCAGCTTCCGGGCGCCACGGTCGTGGAACCGCCAAACGCACTGGCGGTAATCACTCCTCCAGCATTGATTTGCGGCGGGTTACTTTGCGCCTGCGGAGTCAATAGCCGGATCACGTTGTTCTCCGTGTCCGAAACATACACCTTGCCGTTGTACACGGCCAGGCCATTGGGGAAGTACATTTGCGCGCTGGTGGCTGCTCCGCCATCGCCGCTGTAACCCGGACCGGCGCTCTGGTTGCCGGCAATGGTGGTGATGGTGCCATTCGGCTCGACCATACGGATTACGCCATTAAACGTATCCGCAATGTACAGGTTGCCGTTCGCATCCACCGCCACGGATTTGGGTCCGTTGAGGGTTGCCTGCGTGGCAGGACCGTCATCGCCCGAATAACCCGCAATGCCGTTGCCGGCTACGGTGGTGATCAGGCCGTTGATCGTGGCGCCGTTGACTACGCCGCTAGGCGCTACTTTGCGGATGACGTTGTTGTCGGTGTCGGCGATGTAGAGATTGCCGGCGCTATCCATGGCCAGCCCTTCGGGGTTGTCGAGCAGCGCTCCCGTGGCCGGACCGGCATCGCCGGTATAGCCGGCGCCAGTCACTTCGTTGCCCGCAAACACACTGAGATCGCCGGCGATGAAAGTGATGCTGCCAAAGAAGGTAGCGGTGCAGGCGATCGGCGTTTGGGTTTGGCACACTACGTCCACCTGATTGTTATTGGGGTCCGAGAGGTAGATGTTACCGCTGGAATCCACGGCCACGCCCGAGGGGTTGTTGAGCTGGGCGTTGACAGCCGAACAGGGAACGGCGCATCCGCCGCCGCCCGTCTCGGTGCCGCCGCCGGCCCCCAGACTGTTCTCGCCCGCCACGGTGTGAATGTCGCCGCTATAAATTTCGCGGATCTCGTAGTTGCCGGTGTCGGCGATGTAGAGATTCCCGTGGCTGTCAAATGCAATGGCGGATGGCGCGTTCAACTCCGTGCCGCTGGCTGTCGGCGAGGATCCATCTCCGGCAAAACCCGCCGTGCCGTTGCCGGCCACGGTGCTGATCGTGCCGCCGGTCGACACTTCCCGAATGCGATTGTTGTTAGCGTCCGCGATGTACAGATTGCCGGAAGAATCGAACGCCAGACCGGCAGGTCCACAGAGTTGGGCGCTCGAAGCCGCGCCACCATCTCCGGGGCTCGCGATAGGACACGTGGGCGGAGAAGCGGTGCAGGTGCTGGACGTGCAAGTTCCCACCACCGTGGAAATGGTGTATGCCGGCGGAACCTGTGCCCGGCACATGGACGGCAACGCGACAAACAGAAATGCAAGCGCGCACGGATAAATCCCGCGCACTCTCTCCATATCAATAAAAAAACGAATCACCTGATAAGTCTCCGGATATTTGCCAAGCCCTTAGCGGAGCCTGTATTTTCTGAGTTGTTCCCTGACCGGAGCCAACTGCGTGCGAATTTGCTGTTGCTCCTGTGCGGAAAGGGGGACGAGACCGATATTCTCCAGTAGTCTATCATACGCCCTGGCCAGATCCACCGCGCGGCGCGCTGCGGTCAGACGCTCGCCTGCGACTACGGCCACCTGGGTCTCGCGGCCGAGCGCCAGACAGCTCTCTACCTCCGCCCGTACGTCCGGGTCGGCAATTCCCGAATTGAAAAGGGGCGTCACGGCGGCCGCTCCGCGCGGCTAACAGCCGCTCTCCCGCAGCCTGGCGGCGATGCTCTTGGTTGTGGTCACGAAAGATCCCAACAACCTCAAACGCGGACCACCCGGAGCGCGTTACTCCTTTGCTGTTAAGGCTTTGTAAAATCTGGCGGATTGTCAGTGCTTGCCGTATTCCGGGTACCAACGCACCCCCAAAAAGATGCCGGGATAACTGCCGGCGACATACTCCACGTGCAGCGGAGAAGTTTTGAAGTGAAAGTCCTTGGCGCCGGCCTGCAGTTCCAACGCTCCCCAGCGGTAATTCAGTGAGACTTCCGTGTCATAGAGCGTCGAATGATGCGGAATCGCAAAGCCGGAGCCGCGCGCTTCAAAGCGCAGCTTCTTACTGATCAGATAATCGATGCCTAAGCCCAGGCTGGGGTAGATGAACCAGTCCTTGCCGTAACCGCTGGTCACCACCGGGTCGCCCGCGGCGTCCGTCAACCCATGCTCAAGCGGCGCATCCACGCTGGAAAGGATAGTGGTGTATTGGACCTCCCAGAGGGTCTTGATGTGGAACTTGGAATCCTTCACCGGAAATGGCCACGACAGAAAATCCAGCGAGAGCTTGGCATTCTCCAGGTTATAGTGCGTCGCCAGATACGTGCCCCCGGCCCAAGTAGTGTTGTAAATGGTTGTGTCCACCGGGGCGACGGCGTTGCCTGTGCCCAGAATCCGGAAGAATGAAAAGCGCAGGGCGTTATGCTTGCCGATTGGAATGCTCACGATGCCCTCGCCGGACGGGCGCGGGTAGCCTCCAAAATTGAGGCTGCTGGGGTAGGCATTAGCGTCGCCCTGGCCGGTGCCCATGACCGGGCGGCCGGAGAGATAAGAATACCGCAGCGTAATCGAAATTCCGTCCCCGGCATAGAACGTATCACCGCTCACGATCGCCACCGGGGGAGGCGCGGGCGGCGGTGTCTGGGCCGGGGTGGATTGTGAGTCGGTTGGCTGCGCGGCAGGTGGCTGCGCGGTGGCAGGCTGTGGTGGCGTCGACGGCTGCTGTTGCGCGGCTGCCGGGCCGGTTCCAAGAACCAGGGGCAGACAGGCACAAAAAATCCACGCAGCCATTTTCAAGGCGTTCCGCATCGAATATAAGCTCCGAAAATTACGGTTACGGCGGGTTCACTGGCGCGTTAAAGCGCCAGTTCTTTATGATACATCATGTCCTTCAGGTTAAATCGGGTCTTGACCTCCAGGCGGCCCATTTGGGTCGTGAAGGTGACCTCTTTGTCGTCGGCAGTCAGGGGCACTATGTCGCGCGGGAAGGCGAAGAGCAGCGTCGGCATGCCGGAACTGCTGATGGAGCCTTTCTGCACCGCGTGCGGCTGCGCCGGGCTTTTTCCTTTCGGCTCCAGATAGGTCAGATTCTTGATGCGGTCCAGGACGTCGTCGCTGATACCCTTGGAGACCTGGGAACCGTTGTTGTCGTCGTCATCGGTGCGCTGGCGGCCGGACGAGAGCACGGGCACACCGCTCACGCTGATCACATAGTCGTTGCCGAGGCCCTCCGGCAGGGGACTCTTCAATGCTTCCAAGACAGGTTTGGCGCTCTCCCAACGGACCGTGGCCTTGTACATCACGGGCATCTGGCCGCCGCCCCCACGCCGGCCACCGCCCATGCCGCGCCCGCCCATCCCGCCGCCACCCGGATAGCCTCCGCCTCCGCCCGGGTATCCGCCACCGGGGTAACCGCCGCCACCGCCAATGCCCGGATCGCCGGTGCTGCCTCCGCCACCGCCACTGCCGCCGTAACCGCGGCTGGCGGCGGCCGAAGAAACTGTGATCTCCTTGGCCCAGGGGGACTTGGTCACCAACTTATCGATCTCGTCGGAAGACCATTCCGCCGGCTCCTTTTTGTTCCAGAAGTCCGAGTTGCCGGCGTACAGCCGGAACCAGGGCTGAGCCAAAGCGCCGGAGGCCAATAGTAGCGCGCCGCGGCGCGTCAGGCCGATTGTCTGAGGCATGGTATTGTCCTAATCTTCTTCAGACGTTCTTCCGGTCCCGGAAGGTTGCATAGGAAATTCGGTCCGGCTCTGCGAGAATGGAACCATGCGCAACGTCGTCCTATTCCTGGCGCTGCTGGCATTCGGGCTGGCAGGCTTGTCGCCGGCCCAGTATTACCCGCGGCGCAGCGGTCCGGTCGCAGCCACCGCAAACGCCGGACCTTACAAGGGACCGGCAGTCACCTTCCACGGCACTGTGAAGGCCCTGACCAAAAAGGAAATCATTGTCGATCTCGATAAGGCCGAGGCGGCCCAGGACCAGGAGAGCATGACCTTTCGTTTGTCCAAGAAAACAAAGATTCAGGAAAAGGACAAAGACATCAAGCCGGCCGACATTGCGGTGGGCACACATATTTGGGTCGACGCGACCCGGGACGGCGATTTGAAGTTCTCGGCGGTGAATGTCATGGTGGCGCCGCTGGGAGTATCGCCGGAACAACCTAAATAGAACCGGCGCTTAGCCCTTGGATTTCTCCAGTTCGCTGTAGACCTCGCGTTTCGACAGGCCCCGCCGTTGCGCCACGGCCTTGATGGCATCCATGCGCGGCATACCCTGCGCGACGCAAGCCTGCACCGCATGGGCCAGGGGCGTATCATCTTCGGCCGGGCCAGTACCCCTTCCGATCAGCAGCGTGATTTCGCCCCTAATGGTTTCGCGCGCGGTCAGGATGGCGCGCACCTCGTCCGCAGTGCCGCGCAGCACCTCCTCGTGCATTTTGGTCAATTCGCGCGCCACCACCACCGGACGATCTCCCAGCACTTCCGAGACGGCGGCCAGGGTCTCCAGAATGCGATGCGGGGCTTCGTAAAAGATCAGCGTCAGCGGCGCATCCCGCATGGCTTCCAATATCCGCCGGCGTTGGCCCGATTTGGCGGGCAGAAAACCCCCGAATTGAAAACTGTCGGTCGGTAATCCGGAAACCGCCAGCGCGGTCAGCAAGGCGGACGGGCCGGGCACGGCTTCCACCCGGATGCCATTATCGATGGCGGCGCGCACCAGCCGGTACCCGGGGTCGGACACCAGAGGCGTCCCGGCATCCGAGACCAGTGCCACCTTGCATCCCGCGAGCAGCCGTGCGGCCAGTTCCAGGCTGCGCTCGCGCTCGTTATGCTCGTGGTAGCTGATGGCCGGTTTGGCGATGCCGTAGTGATCCAGCAGCTTGCGCGTCTGCCGGGTATCCTCGCAGGCGATCAAATCCGCCTCCTTCAGCACGCGCACGGCGCGGAAGGAGATGTCTTCCAAATTGCCGATTGGCGTGGCCACCAGGTAAAGCGTGCCGCTCAGCGCTTCTCCTCCGGGCACGGCGGGGCGGGCAGCTTAACCACCGGCATGCGGTCGATATTATCGGATATGTCGAATCCGAACGGCGGACGGAATTGGGGCATGGGGTCCACCTTTTTGTCGATGGTTACCGCCAGCAGCGGAATGGAGCAAACTAACGGCCCACTCGGCTGGCTCCTTTGTTTCAGCAACTCGCGCAGCGCCGCATCAATTTTGGCGCCGGCGGCGGGCGGCTGGGGGATGAGGATTTGCGGCGGCGGCGCGGTCTGGGCCGACAACGCCGTCACCCAGAGCCCCACCGCGGGAATACTGATTTTCCAAAACATAGGCCTCCTTCCAGGGGATATTCCCCGAATCGCGGGTTCCTTTCGAACAACTATTGTCGCGCGGCGGATGGCGCCTTGGCGCGGGCGGTGCTGGGGTTCGTGTACACTGGTCCCAGTAACGCCACCGCGCCCGCTTCGTAAAACTCGAACGAAGGAGGGATCCACTCTTGGCGCAAACCAACGAAACCGCCACCATCGGGAAGGCGGTGACCATCAAAGGCGAGGTCTTCAGCAACGAGGATCTGGTGGTGGACGGCACACTCGAGGGAAAGATCGAGTTGCCCGCTCATAAACTCACCGTCGGGCCGCACGGCACGATCAAAACCGCCGCCATCAAAGCCGCGGCCGTGGAGATTCATGGCGCCGTCGAAGGCGATGTGAATGCGGAGGACCGGGTCGAGATTCGCAAAGACGCAACCTTGACCGGCAATATCAAGACCGCGCGCATCGTGATCGAAGATGGCGCCTATTTCAAAGGCGGTGTAGACATCACGCGGCCCGCGGCGCCAGCGGTTTCGGCTGTCAAAGGAGGATGACTTCCCCTCCGCGACCTTACTCGGCCTTCGAGTAATAGTACGTGTATTTGCTGTAGAGTTCCGAAGCGCGGGCGCCATTAGCCACAATTCCCAGGACGTTGTTCTCGCATAGAGACTGCATGGCGCGCGTGACGTTGTCAAATGTCGTGGAGCCGATTTTGACGACCAGGATGGTGCCGTCGGCCAGCGTGGAAAGCAGGTTGGCGTCGGCCGAGAAAAGCAGCGGCGGCGTGTCGAAGATGGCCCAGTTGAACACCTTCGGCACCTCTTCAAACAGGGTCTTAGCCTGGCGCGTGTTCAGCAGTTCCAGTGGATTCTTCACCGGAGAGCCGGCGGGCATGACGTACAGGTTCATGTTGGTTACCTTGCGCAGGGCCGTGGATAGAGGCACATGGCCCATGAGGTAATCGGTCAGCCCGGGGGAACGATCCACCTGGAACAGATTATGAATCAGCGGCCGGCGTAAATCGAAGTCTCCCAACAAAACCAGATTCTCGGTAAGATGCGACTCGGCTAGCGCCAGATTCACGGCGGTGAAGGTCTTGCCTTCGGCCGGCGACGGGCTGCTGATCACGATGGTGTGCAACGGCTGCAAAGTTTGCAGGTGATTGAGACGTGTGCGTAACGTGCGAAATTCTTCGGCTGGGGTTTCATGCGAGCGCAGCAAGTCGAGCAAGTGGGATTCCGGCGCCGGCTGGAAAGGCACTTCGGCAACGTTCTGCAGGACTGCGCTGCGGGAAACGGCCAGCGCGGTTTCCTCGGCCGTGGCATACGTTCCGTTTTCCGGCGCTTTCATCGGCGGATGTGCCGGGTCTGCATGCGGCTCGGCCGGAACGCCTCCGTTCTCCAAATTGAGGACACCGGATTGTTCGGCCCTGCGCAATGCGTCATGTACTCGGCTCATCTTGTTTTCTCCAGCATGGTGCTTGGCCCGGCTAACTCTTGGCGAAGTAGTAGTAATACATCGAACTGCTCATGGCAATGGTGCCCACGATGATAGCCGTGGACCAGCCCAGCCAGAACAGGCGGCGTTTGCGGCGCACCAACAGCGCGTTCTCCAGCAACGGAATACTGCTCAACACCGGCAGATTGGTATAAGCGCGTACGTCCTTGAGGTTCTTCAGCGAGGTATCTTTCATTTCCTTGATTCCCGCCATGAAGACTCCGAAAAACAATCCGAAGCCAACGCCGGCTCCCGCAATGAGCAGCCGGTTGGGCTCCGCGGCCTGCTCCGGCAGGGATGCCGGATCCAAGGTCTCCAGATTCTCGCCGGCTTTGCGCTCTTCCAGGTTGCTGGAAGTTTCCGAACTCTCTTTCCGCTTCGACATCTCTTCGTACTCGGTCTTCGCCAGGTTGTAATCGCGCAGCATGGCGGCGTAACGCTGCTCGTTGACCGGACTAGCTTCAATCCGGGCGCGGTACTGGGCCAGTTCCCCCTGCAATTCCTTCTGCCGCTTGGTGCGTTCCGCAATCTCCATGTTCCGGGTCTGGATCTGGGCCTGGACATTGGAGATGGACAACTTGATGTTCTCCATGGTCTGGGCGACCTGCGGATTCGTGATTTTCTTCGCGGACGGAGTCTTGGATGCCGCGCTGGCTTCTTCTTTCTCGAGATCCCCTCGCTCCTGTTTTAATACGTTGAGCTGGGCCTGCGCCTTGCGAATATCGGGGTGGTCCTCCTTGTAGGTCTGGCGCAAGGATGAAAGCTGCGTTTCAAACTCCATGATCCGGTCGTTCAACTGGATCAGGCGCTGGTTCTTCACCTGCTCCCGGCTGGCAGACTGCTCCAGGTTTTGGCTTAGGAAATTGGACTGATGCTGCAGATTCTGAATCTGCGTGTCCAGCATGGTTTTGTCTTGCTCGTCCCGGCTGATGCTTTCATTGACCGATTGCAATTGCATCTCGATCATGTTGACCGCCTGCAGATTGGCCTGTTCCTGCTCCGGAAGGCGCCCGGCATTCTCCAGCTTGAACTTGGCGATCTCAGAGTCCAGCCGCTCGACGTTGTCTTTGGCGATCTTCAACTGGTCATTCAGAAATTGCGTGGTGGTATTGGCCTGCTGCCGGAGTTGGTTGTTGGTCTCTTCAGTAAACTTGGACACCAATTCCCGCACCACCGCCTGGGCTTTGTATTTGTCGGCGTACTTAAAGCTGATGGCGAAGGCCGAGGCAAATTTCTGTTGGGACTGCGCTACTCCCGAATCGAGCAGCGTAATCGTGATTTTCTTGCGCATCTCGTCGATGACGTCCTCCATCGGCTTGCGCTGCCGCTCCTTGGGATAAAGGTTCAGCGAGGGCCGCTGGATCAGTTCCTGCAGGGATGTGCGGCTCTCGATTTGCTGTTGCATGGCCAACAACCGCTCCGCCATCTGCGTGCTGATATTGCTGGGCACCAGCCGTTCCGAGATCTGCTGCGGGGTAATCCGCATCACGGCCGTGGATACAAAAGTGTCCGGCCACAAGAAACCAACTACCACGGCGATTACCAGGCCCGCGAAAGTGGGCCCGACGATCCACGAACGATACCGCCGCAGAATATCGATGTAGTCCTCGATATCCGGCGGACGGCGGGAAACGCTAACATATCCTTGCTGGGGTACCATAAGTCACTTCCTTGATCGGCGGTTACAGCGGATTTCTATAGTGGGGCGCGTCAGGGCACGATGAGTTGGTCACCGGGCTGCACCAAAATATTCTGCTCCATCTTCTTGCCCTTGGTCACCTCGTTGTAGTTAAACTTCAGACGAACGGAGCCACGCAGGATCACGATTTTTTTGGTGTTGGCGAACTCGCGAAAGCCGCCCGCATTCACCAGCGCCTCCAATACCGTCGTGTCGATGACCAGGGGATACGACCCCGGTTTATTTACTTCGCCTTGAATGTAGTACTTCTTGCTGTTGACCCTTTCCACCCCGACCGTCACTTCCGGGTGCACCATCACCTTTTGCAAACCCTCGGCGATGCTCTCACTGAGTTTCTCCGGGGTTATGCCCGCGGCCTGGATCTCGCCAATTAAGGGCACCGAGATTTTGCCGTCCGGCCGCACGGTGAAATTGCCTGAGTTTTCCGGTTCGCGCCAGACACGGATCGAGAGCAAGTCTTCCGCGCCGATGATATACGCTTTGGGATCGACCGGCGTACTGGCGGGCTTAACCTCCGCCGGGCTGCCGCTATCGCTCTTGCCATTACTGTCCGGGGCACTCTGGGATGCCGGCGATGGCTGGTCTGGAGCCGGCTGCTGGGCCGATACTCCACACAAGGTGAGTGCCATAAACACAGGCACAGCGAGGTATTTGCGCATTCGCATCCTCCAGTTTACAGCAATATCCAATAGACTGGGAGGCGCCACACGGGCCGAAAGTTCGGCCGGGTACCCTCCGCGCGAAATCTTAAAAAATTAGTTGACAGGTTCCGCGGTTTCAGAGTACAACAAGAGTAGAGCAATTCTTAATTCATTAAGAGAACCGCCGATGGCCCGAAAACAGTCGCCCACACTTACCGAAGCGGAACTTCCCATCATGGAAATTCTTTGGCAGAAGGGGTCCGCCGCCGTCACGGAAGTCGTCGGACAACTGGCCAACTCGTTGGTGGCATATAACACAGTCCTTACAACGCTCCGCATCCTGGAACGTAAGGGATATGTTCGGCATACCAAAGAAGGCCGCGCATTCGTCTATCATCCTGTGGTGGAGCGTGGCGAAGCCAGCCGCAAGGCCGTGCGCAATCTAATGAAGCGTTTTTTTCAGGATTCGCCGGAACTGCTCATTCTGAATGTGTTAGAGGACGAGCAGTTGGACGGGCAGGAAATCGGCAGGCTCAAGCGACTGATTGCCGGCGAGGGAGGAGGTGCCCAGTGAACGGATACGAGTTGACAAATCTGGCGGCGGCCGGAGCGGTTTCCATGGCGCTGAACAGCCTGTGGCTGAGTCTGCTCTTTGCCGTGCTGGGCACCTCGGTGCTGAGAGTCTTACCGCGTCCCAATGCCGCCACCCGCTACGCCATCTGGCTGACAGTATTGGTGATGGTACTGGCAGCGCCACTTATTATGCTCGTGCCGCGCCCGGCGCCGATCAATCTGGCCGCTCCCGTGATATCCGCTCCGATGACTGTGCCCGTCACGGTGGTTTGGCCGGTTTACGCCACGCTTTTGTGGCTGATCGTTTCGACGGTCCTGCTGGGCCGGATCGCCTGGAGCGTTTTTCACATACACGGTTTAAAGCGCCGCGCGGTCCTGCTCGCCAGACGCGACGATATACGCATCCTGGCTTCCGCCGAAGTGCGGACACCCATGGCTGGCGGCTTCCTGCACCGGGCGGTGATTTTTCCGGACTCCTGGATTAGCGAACTAAAGACCGATGAATTCGAGCAGGTGCTTTGCCACGAGATGGCCCATCTGCGCCGCGGGGACGATTGGACCCAACTGCTGCAAGAGATAGCCCGCGCCGTCTTTTTCTTCAATCCCGTCATACATTGGATCGGCGGGCGGTTGGCGATCGAGCGGGAAATGGCGTGTGACGACTGGGTGGTTTCGAGCACGGGCCAGGCGCGTCCGTACGCCGCCTGCCTGACCCATCTGCATGAACTGATGCGCCGGCGGGGCGGCCTCGGCCGCGCGCCCCAACTGGCACCCGGCGCCTCGATTGGAAAACGCCGGCAACTCACGACGCGAGTGGAGGCCCTGCTGGAACCGGGCCGCAACACCGCACCGCATTTTTCGCGCTCCGGTTGGATAGCCGCGCTCGCAGTCGCCGGCGTCGCCCTGCTGGTGGCCACCGGGACGGCGCCGCTGGCGACCGTGCAGGGGCTTCCCCTGGCTAACCTGGCCGTGGCTTTGCCTGGCGGGCCCGCGGCTCCGCCGATTTCGCTCACACCGCGCCATCGGGTGGCGGTCCGTCCCCACCTGTTAGCCCGGCGCGCCGGACCGGAATTACCCTCACTGGCCGTGCTGAACGACTCCTTTTTGCCAGTGCGCGCCTGGCGGGTGGAAATATCTCCGACGTATTACGTGATTACCGTGGTCTTCTTCGAACCGCCTCCACCCGCGGTATTGAACGGTATCTAAGAACAGACTCTCTCACAATTTAAAGGACAAAAACATGAAGCTAAACAGAAGCTACGTTACCCCTGCGCTTGTACTCTTGTGCGCGGGGCTGCTAACCGCAAATTTGGCGAGCCATGCCGGAATCGCGCATGCCGCCGGGGCCACCCCCGGGGCGCTGACGATCCCCAGCGCGGCGCAGCTATCCAACTCATTCACCAAGATCGCCAAGGAAGCCGAGCCATCGGTGGTGCAGATTCTGAGCACCATCAAGGAAAAACAGCAACCCATGCGTGGGTTCTTCAACGGCAACCCCTCCGGCGGCGATAATCCTTTTGGCGGCATGATTCCGTTTCAGAACATGCCCCAGGAGCAACCCCAAACACGGCGCGCCATGGGCCTCGGTTCGGGCTTCGTCGTAGACCCCAACGGCTATATCCTGACCAACAATCACGTGGTCGAAAACGCCACGCGCATCCAAGTAAAGCTGCCTAACGATCGCACGGAATACGAGGCCAAGCTGATCGGCGCCGATCCCGAATTGGATCTGGCGGTCCTGAAGATCGACACCGGCAAGCAACTTCCCGCGCTGCACGTAGGCAACTCCGACGCCATGGAGACCGGCGATTGGGCCGTGGCCATCGGCTCTCCGTTCGGCCTGGAACAGACCATGACGGCCGGCATCATCAGCGCCAAAGGGCGCGACCTGGGCGATCCCGGCCATCAGATGCAGCGCTTCCTGCAGACTGACGCCGCCATCAACCGCGGCAACAGCGGCGGCCCGCTACTTAACATTAACGGCGAAGTCATCGGCATCAATACCATGATCGCCAGCGGCAGCGGCAACTTCGAAGGCATCGGCTTCGCGCTGCCCAGCAACCTGGCGGTCAATTCCTACAACCAGATCATCAAGAACGGCAAGGTATCGCGCGGGGCTATTGGGATTCAGTTCGCGCGCGAATCCAACGCCGCCCTGCTCAAAGCCTACGGCGCATCCACGGGCGTCTTCGTGCAACAGGTGACACCCGGCGGTCCGGCTGCCAAAGCCGGTATCGAAGCCTCCGACGTGATCACCGGCGTGGACAACCATAACGTGAAGGACGGCGAGGAGCTGGTTGGGCTGATTGCATCGGCGCAACCGGGCACGACCGTCGAACTGCACCTTCTGCGCGACGGGAAGGCGATGACCATGGCCGTCAAAATCGGCGACCGGGATGCCATCGTCAACGAGAGCGGCAACACCGGCGAATCTTCGGGCGAAACTCCGGAGGGCGAAGCCAACACGCCGCGTCTGGGCATCTCGGTCCAGAACCTGAGCCAGTCTGACCGGCAACAAATGGGCTTGATGGCTGGCGGCGTCGTAATCGCCAGCGTGGAGCCGGGTTCCTTCGCGGAAGACATCGGCCTCACCAGGGGCGATGTGGTGCTGGAGATCAACCGCCACCACGTAGCTTCGTCCGCCGATGTGCGCAGCATCATGCAATCGGCCAAACCGGGTGAAGCGGTGGCCGTCAAGATTATGCGCAACAGCGGCCAGAACTGGACATCCATGTTCGCGGCCGGCACGCTTCCGGCCAAGTAGTATCGGGCTACAGAGCAAGAGATAATCGGCCACCGATAAACACGGATAAAACGAAGCCCGATGGGGTTGGCGTTATCCGTGTTTATCTGTGTCCATCGGTGGCCATTTCTGTTTTCCGGATGCTACTGTTCTGTTAGGGACTCCCAATGCAGACCATCATCGAACCATTCCGGATCAAGAGCGTCGAACCGCTGCGGCAGACGACGCGCGAAGAGCGCGAGGGGCTGCTTGAAAAAGCGGGCTACAACCTGTTCCTCATCGAAGCCAAAGACATTCTGATCGACCTGCTTACCGATTCCGGCACCAGCGCCATGTCCACCGGGCAGTGGTCGGCGCTCATGCGCGGCGACGAATCCTATGCCGGCAGCGAAAGCTTTTTCCGCATGAAGCGGGTGGTCGACGACCTCACCGGTTTTCGACACATGATCCCCACCCACCAGGGCCGCGCCGCCGAGCGTATTTTGTTCACGGTGATGTGCCGGCCCGGACACGTCGTGCCCAACAACACGCACTTCGACACCACCCGCGCCAACATCGAATTCACCGGCGCGCGGGCCGTGGATCTGCCGGTCCCGGAAGCCGCCGACACGCAGGCGCGCCTGGACTTCAAGGGCAACATGGACGTAGGCGCGCTGGAGCGTCTGATCCGCGAAACCGGCGCCGCGCACATCCCGCTGGTGATGCTGACGGTCACGAACAACTCCGGCGGCGGCCAGCCGGTATCGATGGCCAACATCGAGGCGGTCCGCGAGGTCACCACGCGCTACGGCATCCCGCTTTACCTGGACGCCTGCCGTTTCGCCGAAAACGCCTGGTTCATCCAGCAGCGCGAGTCCAGCTACGGCGACTGGACCCCCAAACAGATCGCACAGAAGATGTTCTCACTGGCGGACGGCTGCACGTTCTCGGCCAAGAAGGACGCCTTCGCCAACATCGGCGGCTTCCTTTCCACCAACGACGACCGTCTGGCGGCACAGGAGACTAACCTGCTCATCCTGACCGAGGGCTTCCCGACCTACGGCGGGCTGGCGGGGCGCGACCTGGAAGCCATCGCGGTGGGCCTGGAAGAAGTGCTCGAGCCCGATTACCTGCGCTACCGCATCGTGTCCACGGGCTATTTAGGAAGGCACATCGCGGACCACGGAGTCCCGATCGTGGAGCCGCCGGGCGGGCACGCCATCTACATCGACGCGGCGCGCATGCTGCCGCACATCCCGCGCGCGCAATTTCCCGGGCAGGCTCTGGCGGTGGAACTATACCGGCACGCCGGTATCCGCTCGGTGGAGATTGGCTCGGTAATGTTCGGCGGCGAAGCGCGCCACGAGCTACTGCGGCTGGCCATTCCGCGGCGCGTTTATACGCAGAGCCACATCGATTACGTGGTGGAGGCGATCCTGGAGGTGAATGCGCGCAAAGACGAAATTCACGGCCTGGAGATCGTGGAGCAACCGCCGTTCCTCAGGCATTTCAGCGCCCGCTTCCGGCCGTTGGTTCCGGTGGCGAGCTAGTCCGCCGGGGATTTCGCCACGAACCGGTAGCCCACCCCGCGCACGGTCAGCAAATGCCGCGGATGCGTGGGATCGTCCTCGATGTACCGCCGCAGCCGCACGATGAAATTGTCGATAGCCCGCGTATCGGTGTCTTCATGCAACCCCCACACCTCTTCGAGCATGGCCTTGCGCGACACCGGCTTGCCTTCGTGGCGGACCAGGTAGCGCAAAAGGTTGGCTTCCATGAGCGTCAGCGGGAACACCTGGCCGCCCACGCGCAGCTCCAGCTTGTCGAAGTGCATCGATTTGCCGTCGAAAGTGAAAGCTTCATCCCGCATCACGGGCGTCTCGCCTTGGATCATGGACGCGCGCAGCCACTCGCGGCGCCGCAGCAGGCCACGGATACGCGCAGTCAGGATGGCCAGTTCGAACGGCTTGGTCAGGTAGTCGTCGGCCCCCGCCGCAAAGCCGCGCAGGACGTCGTCGGCGTGGCCGCGCGCCGTGAGCATCAGCGTGGGAACAAACTGCCCGGAGTGCCGCATCTTCGTCATGACCGCGAATCCGTCGATGCCCGGCAGCATGACATCCAGGATCACGATATCGAACGGCGCCGACTCCGCCTGCAAAGCCTCCAGCGCGGCTTCGCCCGTCTCGACCACCTGCACCTGGTAGCCCTCCGCCTCCAGATTGAATCGCAGGCCTTCGGCCAGGTGCTGCTCGTCTTCCACCACCAGAATGCGGCTCATTTGACGATGGGAAGCTGCAAAACGAAAGTGGCCCCGTGGCCCGGACCTTCACTCTCGGCCCACGCCCTCCCGCCGTGGCGCTTGGCCACCGAACGCACGATGAACAGCCCCAGGCCCGTGCCTTTCACGCGAGTGGCCAGCGATCCGGGAACGCGGTAGAAGCGTTTGAAAATGCGCTTGAGCTCGGTCTTCGGGATGCCCGGCCCGTGATCGGTTACGCGCAGCGCCACGAAGTTCCCATCCACCGGGGCGATCTCCACCGTCACGTTCACCTGACTGCCGGAGAATTTGAGCGCATTATCGATCAGGTTGGAAACCGCGGCCTGCACTTCGTCCACGTCGCCGACGATGGTGACCGGCGGACCGGGGCGATACCGCACCGACTCCGGCGGCACATGATGCAGCGCGGTCGCGCGCTCGAGGCACTGTTCCACCACTCCGCACAGATCGATGCGCGCCACGTTGAGCCGCCGGCTGGTGGCGCCGATGCGTCCCGTACGCAATACCTGCTCGATGGTGCCCAGCAGCCGGTCGCTGTCTTCCAGCATGATGCGGTAGAACTCCCGGCGTTTGGCATCGTCCACCGCGCGGGTTTGCAGGGTCTCCAGATAGAGCCGGATGGAGGCCACGGGCGTCTTCAACTCGTGCGTGACGGCGTTGATAAAGGATTCGTGCTGGGCGTTGCGGCGGATCTCGCGCACCAGAAAAATAGTGTTGAGCACCACCCCGCTGATGACCGCCGCCATCAGCAGCGCGCCCAGAAACAGCAGAATGCCGTGCCGCCAGTTGAGCAGCACCCATCCCACATACAGCAGCACCACGACGCAGATCAGGCCGGCGCCCAGGGCGATGAAGAACGCGATCGATTTTTGGCGTCCCGCCACTACCACAATTTCAGCTTACACCCCCAAACCCGATCTCCTGTCCTAATATGGAGGCATGCGTGTCTTCGTGACCGGCGCGACCGGTCTGCTCGGCAGCAACGTGGTGCTTGCTTTCCTGGCCGCGGGTCACGCCGTAAGAGCCCTGGCCCGGAATCCCGCCAAGGCGGCCGGTCTTTACCCAGCCGGAGATGTCACGGTCGTGCAGGGAGATCTGGGGGCCGTCGACGCCTTCGCCGCACACCTGGCCGGCTGTGACCTGCTGGTCCACGCCGCCGCATATTTTCGCGAATATTATGTGCCCGGCGACCATTGGGACATGCTCTACCGCACCAATGTAGACGGCACGCGCGACATGCTGCGGGCGGCCGCGAGGCAAGGCGTGGCCAAGACGGTCTACATCAGCACTTCAGGACTGATCGGCCCGCCAAAATCGGGCGTCGTCAGCGACGAATCCACGGCGCCCGGCCGGCGCACACACGAAAACCTGTACTTCCGGAGCAAGCTGCTGGCCGAGGAGGCGGTGCTGGAATGGAACCGGGAAAATCCCATGCCGGTGGTGCATATCCTGCCCGGCTGGATGTTCGGACCGGGCGACTCGGGCCCCACCGGAAGCGGCCAGTTGGTCCTGGATTTTCTGGCGCGCAAACTACCCGTCAGCGGTCCTGGGCGGGTATGCGTCGTGGATGCGCGGGATGTGGCGGCGGCGGTCGTGCAGGCGGCGGAACGCGGCCGCGCCGGCGAGCGGTATCTGGTGGCGGGCCAGCCGGTTACGTTGTTGCAGATCATGCAGGCGCTGGAACGGGTGTCCGGCGTGCCGGCTCCCCGCCTGCGGCTGCCTTACCCGGCGGTGCTGGCGTTCGCGCACGCCGCCAAACTGGTCAGCCGCATTACGGGCAAGCCCGCGCTGGTGACACCCGAAGGCATCAAGACCTTGCAGGAGCCCTACGATATGAGTTCCGCTAAAGCCGCGCGGGAGCTGGGCGCCACCTTCCGCCCGTTCGACGAGACCCTGCGCGACGAGATCGCCTGGTTCCAAAGGCGGCGGGTGAATTGATCATGGCGAATGTCGAGACCCGCCGGCACGGCTCCATTCGGATCGTCACCCTGAACCGGCCGGAGGTGCGCAACGCGGTGGATGCCGCCACTGCCCGCGCCCTGGCGGACGCGTTCCGGCAGTTCGACGCGGATGCGACTCTGCATGTCGCGGTTTTGACCGGCGCGGGAGGCATGTTCTGCTCCGGCGCGGATTTGAAATCCATAGCGGCCGGCGTTCCCAACGAATTGCGCGAGCATGGCGACGGCCCCATGGGACCTACGCGCATGCTGCTTTCCAAGCCCGTAATCGCAGCCATCGAGGGCTATGCCGTAGCCGGCGGGTTGGAATTGGCGCTCTGGTGCGATCTTCGGGTGGTAGCGCGAGGCGCCACGCTCGGGGTTTACTGCCGCAGATGGGGCGTGCCGCTCATCGATCTGGGCACCATCCGGCTGCCGCGTCTGATCGGGCAGAGCCACGCGCTCGATCTGATTCTCACCGGCCGCGGCGTGGGAGCCGACGAGGCTTTTCGCATGGGGCTGGCCAACCGGGTGGTGGAATCGGGACAAGCTCTGGAGGCGGCTTTGGAATTGGCGCACGCTCTCGCAAGTCTCCCCCAGGACTGTCTGCGCTCCGACCGTCTCTCCTGCTACGAGCAGTGGGGACTCTCCACGGAGGCCGCCATGCGCCATGAGTTTGAACTAGGCATGGCCGTGCTGGGCGGCGGCGAAAGCCGCGCGGGTGCACAAAGCTTCGCCGAGGGTGCGGGGCGGCACGGCTCGGCTGCCGGGGTGCCCCAGCCGCCGTTTACTTCAGAGGCCTGAGCGCGACCTCTTTAAAGAACACGATGTCATTATCACTGTGATTCTGGAGACCGATGTAGCCTTCCAGCGGACGCGGCCCACGGAACGGCTCGAAGCTGAATTTCCTCGGCCCGACCGGCTGGCCCTCCGTGTAATCTGTTACCTTGATACCGTTCAGCAGCACCACCGTGCGCGGACCATCCAGCGTGATCTCCATGGTGTTCCACTCCGGCCCCGGCTTCCCAGGGCGAGCCAGCGCCCTGGTCTGTGAATAGAGCGTGCCGGTGGCGTGATAGTCGGTCTCGTTGGATTTTTCCGGCTCATTGTCGATCTGCACTTCATATCCGTAGTGCACCGGCATCCATTCCTCGCGCGGCTCAAGGGGAATACGGATGAACACGCCGGAATTGTCGTTGTGGTCCCGCATCTGATAGACCACGCGGATGACGGAGTTACCGACTTTGCCGCCGGTCCACCAGAGCAGGCCCATACCGCCGTGAGTTTGGATGAGCCCGTTCTCCACGGTCATGGAGCCGGGACCGACATGCTGCCAGCCCTTCAGATCGCGCCCGTTAAACAGTTGCTTCCATTCCGGCGGCGCGGCCGGCAAACACAAAACACCGAGTGTGAAAGCAACGGGAAGAATGCGTGTGAACATGACTCAGCACATTCTATCGTCTGTCGCGGCATCAGGCACTCACGCGGCCGGCGCCAGCCATCTGGTGGAGACGTTCAATCGCCAAACCGAGCGAACGGGCATGGCTGTTCATCTGTTGGCCGACCGAGGCAGTCTCTTCGGCGCTGGCGGCGGTCTTTTGGGTGATCTGGTCCATCTGGGATATCGATTTGGAAATCTCCTCGATGCCGCGGGCTTGCTCGCCACTGGCAGTGTTCACTTCATCGACCAGAGCTTTCACTTGCTTGGCGCTGTCGCGCATCTTCCGCACGGCCTCGAGCATCCGGTCGATCTCCGCTCGGCCGCGCTTCGACTTCGAGATGGATTCCTGGATCACGACAGCGGTGTCGCGTGCGGCCTGGGATGAGCGATGCGCCAGATTGCGGACCTCATCCGCCACCACCGCGAAGCCCATGCCGGCCTGGCCGGCGCGAGCCGCTTCCACCGCCGCGTTCAGCGCGAGTATATTGGTCTGAAACGCAATTTCGTCGATTACCTTGATGATGGCCGCCACTTTGCTGCTGGAGTCGTCCATCTCGTGCATCAGAGTCATCACCTGCTCCAGTTCGTTTCCGGCATCCGCGGAAGCGGCCATGGTTTCGGCCATCAGCCGGGCGGCCTCCTGAGTCTTGCCAAGGTTCTGTCCGGCCATGGAATAGATCTCCTCGCTGGCGGCGGAGGTTTCTTCGAGCGAAGCGGCTTGCTGGGAGGCGCCCTGCGCCAGCGAATTGCTCGAAGCCCCGATGTGGCGCGTGGCCGCACCGAGTTCGGTGGCGGCGGCGCCCAGTTCGCTCACCATCGGGCGCAGGGTCCGATGAATGTCGCGCACAATGTACCAACCGAGAAATCCGCAGCACACCCCCGCGACGCCTAACAGCAGCCACAGCGTACGCCCATCGCTCCGCGCCATGGAAACCGCTTCGGCCGCATTCCGATCCCCATTCGTCTGCTTAAAGGCGTACACGTCCTCAATAGCTCTCTGCACCTGGAGGTAAGCGGGCATGGCATTCGAGCGAAACAACTGCATGGCGTCTTCCATTTGGCCGGCCATGCTCAGCGGCCGAATATGCTCCATGCAACGCTGCAGTTCATCGAACTTGCCCGCGACCACGGAGAATAGTTCGCGATCCCGCGGCGTGGTGATGGTTTTCTCATAGGCGCTCAACTCTTTACGCAAGCTGTTGTTGAGCGCCGCCAGATCCGCGTCGGCTTTGAGCTTGTCCGCGCGCTGCTCCGCCGTGATATGACCGCGGATGCCGCCCCGAATGTCCTTGGCAATGCCGCTGAGACGGCCGATGCTGTAAGTTCCCGGCAGCGAGTCCGTCGCCAGCTTGGTTATCGTCTGATTCATCAGCGCCAGGTCAACAACGGCTACTCCGCCGATGACCAACGCCAGAGCCGCCGGAAGCGCGTAAAAGACACTGATTTTCTTGCCGATGGTCAAAGCTTCCTCCGTATCAACTTGCCTGCCGAGCCTTGCTCGCAAATGGCCTGCTCTTGTTATCGTCGAAAACCGACGGATGCTTTAGCCTTGAGATCCGCGGCAAGGCGCGGGCGGCTATAGTGAAGAGGTGCGGCGACCTTCCACGGTACTGGTCCTGGCAGTGGCGTTCTTCGCCGCCGTAGCTGGGACATGTCTGTTCGCCGTAAGAGCCGGCCGGCACGCTCGCCTGCTGCGCTGGGAAAATGAGCCCATCCGCCCGTGGATGAGCGTGCCCTTCATCGCGCATACGCATCACGTGCCCGCCGCAATCTTATTTCAAGCCCTGGGACTCCCGCCGCATCCGCACGACCGCCGGCCCTTGCGGCTGATCGCCCGCGAAGAGCACAAGCCCATCGATGAGGTCATCCGGGATCTGGATCACGCGCTGACCGCCGCGGGACACGTGCATTCGCCTCCAGGGTCTCCTCGGGATCATCCCTGATGAGTGAACAGATTCTCGCGGCGCTGGCGCAATTCGGCTCACCGGTGCTGTTTATAGCCGTCCTGATTGCCGCCGTGGGTGTTCCGCTGCCGGTGAATCTGCTGTTGATCGTTACCGGATCGCTGGTAGCGCAAGGAGTCATGCCTCTTTGGCTGGCCCTCACGCTGTCGAGCGCCGGCTCGGTGATCGGCGACCAGATCGGCTACGCCATCGGCCGCTGGGGCGGGGCCGCTTTGGTTGCCCGCTTCGGCTCCTGGTTTGGAGGGCCCGATCATCTAGCCAAAGCCGAAGCGCGGGCGCGCCGCTGGGGCGGACCCGGGGTCTTCTTCACGCGCTGGCTGGTGACACCGCTCGGCGGAGTCATCAACCTGGCCAGCGGCATCTCGGAGTATCCCTGGCGCCGGTTCCTGTGCTGGGACGTGCCGGGCCAGATTTTGTGCGCGGTCCTGTACATCGAGCTGGGCCGGATCTTCAGCGACCGCGTGTTGGCCCTGAACGATCTGCTGAGCAGCTTTACCTGGGGGCTGCTGGCGCTGGTGGCGGCCGTGTGGCTGGGTTGGAAGCTGTGGCGCCTGCGCGCGGCGGGACGGCCGGCTACTCGCCCATCACCTTGACGATGACGCGCTTGGCGCGCTGTCCGTCGAATTCGGCGTAA
Organism: Bryobacteraceae bacterium; assembly: GCA_049511415.1. GTDB lineage: Bacteria > Acidobacteriota > Terriglobia > Bryobacterales > Bryobacteraceae > Bog-159. Next base: position 45,268 of record JBEKYC010000054.1, read on the forward strand.
TAGATCTGCTGCCACGGACCGAAATCCAGCTTGCCCTTGGTCACCGGCACGATCACCTGATGATGCACCAGCAGGCTCTTCAAATGCGAATCGCCGTTGGTTTCGCCGGTGGCATGATGCTGGTAGCCTTGCCGGAACGGCGCCAGCTTTTCCAGCCACTCGTCGATATCTTCCAGCAGGCCGTCTTCGGCATCGTTGACCCACACGCCCGCGGTAATGTGCATCGCCGAGACCAGGATCATGCCGTCCTGGATGCCGCTGGTGCGCAGCGCGCTTTCCACCTGATCGGTGATGTTGATGTATTCGCGATGCTTTTTGGTGCGGAACGTCAGATATTCGGTGTGAAAGCGCATGTCTGTCTTATTTGCCGTAGAACTTCCAATTCGATACGAACCCGGCTTCCAGCGGCTGCTTCGTCAGGCTAGCCCGCACCATCTCCACCGGGATGGCATTCATCTTCAGGATGGCATCGTGGAAATCGCGGTTGGACATCTTCCCGGAATCCACCAGTTCCTTGTGCAGCGCGCGAAACTGTAAGGCGCCCAGCATGTAAGCCACCTGGTAGAGCGGCCCGTAATAGCCCGACTCAAACGAGCGCCGCACTTCGCCGGCGGCATTGTCGCGCTCGAACCCGACGCGGTTCACTAGAAAGTCCACGCTCTCCTGCGCACTCATCTTTCCCAGGTGAAAACTCAGCGAAAAGATGATGCGCGCGCAGCGGTGCATGCGCCAGAACAATGCGCCAATGCGATCTTCGGGCGACTTCGTAAAGCCCTGATCCCACATCAGCATCTCCCAGTGCAGCGCCCATCCTTCCACCGAAAACGGCGTGTCGAAAATGCTGCGATACGGACGGTAGCGCTCGCCCATGAATTCCTGCAGGAAGTGGCCGGGGATGACTTCGTGAAACGCCGTGGCGCGCGCGAAGTGAATGTTGTTGCCGCGCATGGTCATCATCTTCTGTTCCTCGGTCATGCTTTCCACCGGATACGAGACCGTGATCACCTCGCCGCCCAGAAAAAACGGATTGATGCGCTGCCGCTCCGGCGACATCATTTCCATACGCCAGGTCTCGGCGGCCAGCGGCGGCACGGTCACCAGGTTGTGCTGGCCGACATATTCCACGGCTTCCTCGACCAGTTTGAGGATCAGCGCGGGCTGTTGCCCCGGCGGCACGTAATCCGTCTTGACGTGCTCCAGCGCCTTCTTCCAATCGTCGCCATAGCCCAGTTCGCGCGAAGCCTTCAGCATCTCCGCATCGCACCAGGCGAACTCGCGATTGGCGATATCCAGCAGCTCTTCGGGCGAGTACGGAATCATCTCGTATGCCAGTTCGCTGACCAGCATGTCGCGGCCCACGGCATCGCCCACAATGGTGTCCTTGTCGCCCGGCTTGATCCCCGCCAGCTTCTCGCGAATCACGCCGGCGTACTTTTCCATGGCGGCGGTGGTGTTCTTATACGGCTGGGTGACCCACCAGGTGAAGGTGGGATCGTAGCCGTCGTAGAATTCGTACCAGCCTTTGAGCGTGTCGCGGAGACGGTCCACGGTGCGCGCGGCGCGGAAAGCGGCGGTCTTCAGGATTTCGATGCCACCGGACTTGGGCGGATTCGTAATACGGTTCGAGATCTCGTCGATCTGCCGCGTGACTTTTTCGAGCGTGGCGGCGGCCGCGGGCGCGTCCATCGGATCCACGCGCTGGCGGGCGTCCTTCAACTCGACGATGGCGGGCGCGAACGGCAGCAACTCCGCAATTTCCCCGGCGCGCTTATGATTCAAATCGAGCTGCCGCAATTCGTGATCGAGCTTGTTGCGAAAAAGGATAAAATCGATGCGCCCTTCCTGCTGCATCGCATTGAAATCGATGCGCGCCAGCGCCTCGCGCCAAGCTTCATAAAACCGGCGCATCGCACGCTCGGTGTTGGGCGAGAGTTGCACGTCGTAAAACGTGCGCAGGCTGCGCAAATCGGCCCGGTAGCGTTCGAGCAATGGTCCCAGGTCGGCCGGGGATGGACCCAGAATCTCGCGCGGGTCAGGCGCCTGATACGGCGCCGCCTGTGGACGGCGAACCGGCTGCGCGCCCAGCAGGGCCGCGGCCGAAAACAGGGTGAGGACGGTACGGCGCGTTGGAAGATTCAAATGCTACAGTTATATCGCAATTTTCACCCAAGAAATGGCTCGTGCGGAAAATCTCCTGATGTATAATTCATAACAGTTTTCTCAATGACCGAAGCCTCGGGGGATCGCTTTGATCGCGCCAACCAGCTCTTTTCGGACGCGCTGGAACTGCCTCCGGATGAGCGCGACGGCTTTGTGCGGCGTGCGTGCGGCGCGGATGCCACGCTTTGCCACAGCGTACTGAAGCTGCTCTCGCGCTTCAACCGCCTGGACGATTTTCTGGAACAACCCGCGGGCGGAAGCGCCGAAGCGCGGCTGGAACTCGCTCCCGAAGACGTGCTGGACGGGCGCGTCCGCATAGTGGAACTGCACGGGCGCGGCGGCATGGGCGCGGTCTACCGCGCCGAGGATCTGCGCCTCGGCGAACCGGTCGCGATCAAAATCGTGCGCGCCGAGTGGCGTTCCGATCCGGCCATGCTGGCCCGCTTTCACGACGAGATCCGGCTGGCGCGGCGTGTTTCGCATCCCAACATCTGCCGGGTGCACGGCGTTCTGATGGCCACGGTGAGGGGGCGCGAGATCGTGTGCCTGGAAATGGAGTACCTGGCGGGCGATTCGCTGGCGGCGCTGCTGACGAACCGCGGCAGGCTGGATGCCGGAACCCTGCTGCCGATCGCGGAAGGTATCGCGGCCGGCCTGGACGCGGCGCATCGCGAGGGCGTGATGCATCGCGATCTGAAGCCCGGCAACATCATCCTGACGCGCGACCGCCGCGGCGGCGAACGGCCGGTGATCACGGATTTCGGCCTGGCGCGCTCCGACGAAGCAGGCGAGGGCGCGCACACACAGAGCGGCGTGATCGCGGGCTCGCCGGATTACATGGCGCCCGAGCAGTTCATGGGCGAGAAGCTCACGCCGGCGGTGGACATTTTCGCTTTCGGCCTGATCGTTTATGAGATGGCCGCGGGCCGGCGGCCGTTCCCTTCCGAGAGCATCGTGCGCGCGGCGGTGCGCCGCCTGACGGAGACGCCGCAACCCTTGAGCCGTGTGGCGCCGGACGCTCCGCGGCATTGGGACCGGGTGCTCGCGCGCGCGCTGGCCCGCGATCCGGCGCGGCGCTACCCGACGGCGGGTGAGATGGTGAGCGATCTGCGCGACAGGCCGTCGCTCGCGGCGGTGGCGCTTTCGGGGATACGGGTGCCACGCGTATCGCGCCGTGCATGGCTGGTGGGATCGGGCGTGGCGGGTTTGGCGGCGGTGTCCTGTTTTTACGGGCTTTCACGCTTACATAAACGGGCGCTGCCTGACGCGCCATTGATTATGCTGACGCCGCTCACATCTTCCGCCAGTCCCGCCAACGCGGCCGCGCTCGGTCTGCAGGTGGAGAAGGGGCTGCAACAGTCCGCGCACCTGCAGGTGCTGGATGCGGGACGCATGCGGGAGGCGTGGAAGCTGATGGGCCGCTCTGCTCCGTTTCCGGACAAGTTGGAGCCGCGCGACGCGCGCGAGATCGCGCTGCGGAAGGGCGCGCAGTTTGTCCTGTTCGGAAGCCTGGAGAAAGTGGCGGATGGCTGGGCTGCGGCGCTGGAGTTGCAGCTATTGGGTAACGCGCCGGAGTATCCGAATGAGAAGACCCCCAAGACGTTCACCGCGGAGAGCGACCAGGGCCTGCTGACGGCGGCGGCGAGAGCGGTGGAGTGGATCAGGACGACGGCGGGGGAATCGGCGGAGGTGGTGAACGCGCACAGCAGGGCACCGGAGGCGATTACCACGAAATCTTGGGGGGCGTTGCAGGAGTATATGCAGGCGCGAGACGCGTGGCGATCGCAGCAATTCGATGGGAACTGGCGGCCGGACCAACGGGCGGCGGCGGAGCTTCACCTGAACCGGGCGCTCGAAATCGATCCAGGCTTCGCCCTGGCCGCTACCACCCTGGCGGATATCCAAGTGGCCTCGGGCGAACTCGATGAAGGCTTTCAAAACTATCAGCGGGCGGTGGCCATCATTGACGCCAACAATCTGACCGACCGCGAATCGCTTCTCACGCGAGGCCTGTTCGCCTTCGACACGGGACAGTATGCCAAGGCGCGGGACGTCTTCGCACAATATGCGCTGGAGTACCCGAACGAAGGGTTGCCGTTGTTCCATGAATCCAGTTCTGTGGAGCATCTGGGTAATCGAGCCGCCGCGGTACACCTGATGGAACAGGCCATCGAACGAGACCCAAAGTCCTACTCGTTTTCGATCGATCTTGCCATCCATTTATTGTCTCTGGGACGATTCGCGGATGCCGAGGAGCAGTGCCGGAAGGCCTCAAAACTTTACGACCGTGACTGGACCGATCAGGTACGCGCGTGCCTGGCGTTCGCGCGCCGGGATATGCCGGGTGCCCGGCTCAGCCTGGAACGGATGAGGAAGGCTGGCTCGGTTGCTTTTCAGAGCAAAGCATTCACACTGCAGGCCTGCTTGGAAGCGGAGCAAAACCAGTGGGGCACCGCGGAATCGTCGTTGAAGAAGGGGATTGCATTCGACCGGGAGAACAGCCAACCGATGGAGTCTGAGTCCGCAAAACACCGCGCGTTGGCACTGTTGTACATCCGGCAAAGGCGCTTTGGAGACGCGATCGATTCCTGCAATTGGATCGTTGCAACGAAGCCGGGCCGGCGCGAGTTGCTGGATGTTGGCGCGCTGCTGGCGCGGGCGGGCGATATCCCGGCCGCAGGCCGCTGCTTGCCGGAGGGTCTGACCAAGAACCCGCCTCGCCGCCCTCCCGCCGTCTTACCTCCCGGCGCACCGAAGGAAGTGATGGAATGGCCGTTCTACTGGCGACGGGTCCTCCTGTTGTGGGCAAACATGGCGCTGTTCCGGGGCGATGGAAAGACGGCATTCGCTCTGCTCGAGAGTGCGCCAGTTTCCGAAAAGACCCAGGAATGGCCGCAAGCGGTAATACGCGCGTCCATTCTCTCCGGTGAACAGGAGACAGCCAAACGGTTATTGCGAGGTTTGCTCGCCAACCCGGCGTCGTACTGGCTAATGGCCGACGAGGCGGGGCCAG
>JBEKYC010000055.1:0-45068 GCA_049511415.1 Bryobacteraceae bacterium
GGCGCCGGAAAAGCACGGCTGATCGGACAGTTGCTTGCCGAGAGCATTTTACTCTCAGCCGTCTCGGGCGCCGTCGCGTTGATTAGCGTTGCGCTTATGAAAACGGCGCTGTTGAAACTGGCCCCGTCCGATCTTCCGCGAGTCAATGAGGTCGCCTTAAGTCCGGGCGTTCTGTTATTCGCATTTTTCGTCTCGATCCTGACAGGCGTTATTTTCGGCCTGGTGCCCGCGCTGCAGACGGTGCGTCCGAACCAGGCAGGCAATCTCCGGGAAGGCAGCCGGGGCTCCGGATCGAGCAAGCACCAGATAAGAATCTTGCGCATTCTGGTTTCCTCAGAAATCGCTCTCTCCCTCGTGCTTTGCGCATTCTGGTTTCCTCAGAAATCGCTCTCTCCCTCGTGCTTCTTATCGGTGCCGGGCTGCTCTTGCGAAGTTTCCGGCATCTGCTCGAGGTGCGTCCGGGGTTCGAACCGCACCGGCTTGTGACGGCAAAAATACCGCTACCGGTCCCGAATGAACCCGCGGAGGATGCTTATCGCGTGACCGAGAAGCGCGCGGCATTTTATCAAGAAGTCTTGCGCCGTGTCAGCGCGCTTGCGGGCGTCGAGCAGGCGGCTATCGGAAGCGTTACAAGTCTTCCCATGAACAACTCCCGGAATCAAAGCGCTTTCGTTATCGAAAACCGCGCCACGGACTCGGAGCGCGTGCCGGTCGCTGAATTGGCCAGCGTAAGTTCGAGCTACTTCGATGTCCTGAAGACTCCTCTGAAGAGAGGGCGGGTGTTCACCGAGTTGGACAACTCCAAGGGTCGGCAGGTCGCCGTTGTTAACGAGGCGCTCGCACGTCGGTACTGGCCCGACGCAGATCCTGTTGGACAGCGTATTAAGCTTGGTTCGGGGCAAAGGCTCAATAGCGCATCGGATCTCGCCATTGTCGGGGTTGTCGGTGACATTAGATCAGACGGATTCGATGCGGCGAGCGTGCCTCACATCTACCTTTCTGAACCTCAAGCTCCAGCTTATGGATCGGTTGTATACCTGCGTACCGCCGGTGATCCGGGTACCTTGGGCGAAGCGATCCGCCGCGAGGTGCAAGCGGTGGACCCCGGCGTCCCGGTGTTCGGCATCCGAACGATGGACGACGTCGTGGCCAGGACTCTGGCGGCGCGCCGGTTTGCTCTGGAACTCCTGGGCGTATTCGCGGCGATCGCCTTTCTTATTGCCGCCATCGGTATCTACGGAGTCATGGCTTATACCTTTAGCCGGCGTACCGGTGAAATCGGCCTTCGTATGGCGCTCGGCGCGCAGCGCAGCGACATTCTAAAAGTCGTGCTAGGAGAGGGGGCGCGGATGGTCGTGTTCGGAGTGGCGGCTGGGCTCATCGGATCTGCGATATTGACGCGATTCCTGCAGCCGATGCTCTTCGAGATCAAACCCACCGACCCGACCACGTTTGGCGTCCTCACGACGCTGCTCGTATCGGTGGCGCTATTGGCGTGTCTTATTCCCGCGCAGAGGGCCAGCCGCGTTGACCCGCTCATGGCACTGCGCCATGAGTGACGATCAAGGCGTGACGTCTCTACCGGTCATCAGCCGGAATAATGCAGAACACTATGCCTGGGGAACCGGCTGCGACGGCTGGCATCTGGTCAGGGATTCCGACTTAAGCGTCATTGAGGAATACATGCCTGCCGGTGCTTCAGAAGTGTCTCATTGCCACCGGAAATCCCGGCAGTTTTTCTACATTCTGAGCGGTCAAGCCGTTATGGAGACCGATGGCGGGCCGATTTCTTTGTCCGTGGGCCAGGGCGTAGAGATGCCGCCTGGCACGTACCACCGATTTTGCAATGTGTCGAATGAGCCGGTGCGGTTCCTGGTGATCTCCCAACCTCCGAGTCGTGGAGATTGGTTGACGGAGTGAAGTCTTATACACCAGGGGGCAGAGGACCCCCCGGGGGAAGGAATGCCGCATGAATTGTCTACTACGCCGCGCCGGATTAGCAGTCGCCTGCGCAGGCATATTCCTGTTCAGCGACAGACAAGGTGCGCGGGCGCGGCGGCGCCCCAAACGCTCCACCTCGACGTATTCACCGGTGAGGCGGATAGATGGAATGCGACGTCCACGCTGCTCTACGGAAAAAGCGAGGCAATCCCCGTAAATTGCCAGTTTTCTGTCATGGCAGACTTGACCGTATTCAGCGTGACCGACACCATTGCGCTTCTCGGCCGCGTCGCCCATAAACACTCCACCCACCAAAGCAGGCCCGCGTGTGTTTGATTGGAACCAGCGCGACCCGCAAAGCGCGCTATCGCCGAGTTGTACAGTGTTGTAACCGCGGTGAACCAAGCCGCGGTGAGGCCCACAAGGAATTTGATACTCCATATTCGGCTCGCCCAAGCTGGCGCCTCAAGCGCTGGTAGAACCGCGTCTAGGTTCGTCCGCCTGCGCGTGCTACCATTCATCCTGCTGTTTCTTGCGGCCGAAGTCCCAGGCCTCGCGGGCAAGCGGCTCGCTTTCAGCAAACTTCCCGCTCATCGCCGGCAGATCCGAGCTGTTAGAAAATCTCCCATACTCCATTCAGACGCAAACATCCGAAAGATCTAAGACCTTCTGCTGCATAACGGACGGCTGTGTCAGCATTATGGAATAACTGCTCGCCTTGGAGAACTATCTCTCGTTGCTCGTCGAGTGAACAGAGAGGCATGGGCATATCGCGACCAATCTGAAGCGTCAGATTGCTCTGACCGGCGGTTGCTTTGGATCGCATCACGGCCTCGCTTGCTGTGCTCATTTAACGCGCGGTACTTCCCGGACAACTCGCGCGTCGCGTCCTCCGCCAGTTCCCCGCTACGCTCGTACAGATCCTCGCATTTCTCATGCCGACTTTCGCAGGCCGGGCGCCGCCTTCTGGAAGCGGGGTATCCAGCGGCGAATCGGAAAGCGGAGTCGCGGACCACCCGGGCCGCCAGGACCGACATCGGCTTACAACGTCCGGGTTTCTGCAAAGGTCCACAGTCCGCTAAGCTACGTCGTCGGGGGACCTTGCCTTTCCCTCACTACCGAGCGACACATGGTGGTGCATGCCCGTCGCCCTCTACCTGCGCGTCTCCACCGAAGAACAGCGTGAGCGTCAGTCGATCGCCACCCAACGCGAATTTGCCGAACGCTACTGCGCGCTTCACCAAGTGCACGTCAGCACGGTGTATGCCGATGACGGCGTCTCCGGCACCGCGCCGCTGCAGGAGCCGCTCCATCGTTACATTAGATTCCGCGTGTGCAGACTCGAAAGCTCAGACGCCTCCTGGTCGTTGAAGCCCAGTCGCCGCAGCCTGTCTTGCCGCCCCTCGTCCATGTCTCGCGTGAGTTGCATGACGCGCTCGTGTCCGGCCCGTAACTCCGCGAATTCCCAGGAACCGGCAGCCATGAGAATCAACGCATCAAACACCTCGGAGTTCAATCCGGCAGTGTGCCGAAGCACGTCATGCCGGCGCCGCACGCTGTTAGCCAGGCGTGAGCCGACGGCGGGATCGGAATGAATGTGGTCACGGAGGTGGGCCAGGCCAAAAGCGACGTGCCGCGCTTCATCCTGCGCCGCGAGCCGCGTTACCGCCTCCGTGACCGGATCGGGAGCGTAGTGCTCGATGAACCTAAGAAGGGAGAGAAACGTTCCCTCTCCCAGAACGGATAACAGGAACGAAGAGATAGCGAAATCTGGCTCGTCCACCAGGGTCTTTAGCGACGCCTGGCCCCCGCTCGTGGATAGGCCCAATTCCTGCCGCTTCAGGAGCGCACGACGCGTGAAGACCTCGATGTGGCGCGCCTCGTCGGCGGCCTGTATGGCCAGCACCTGAGTAGCGCCGATCGCCGCAAGCTGACTGGGAGGATAATGCCGCGGCTCGCAACCCCCTTAGGCTCGCCGAATCCGGACCACCTATTTCCGGCTGTTCGGCCCTTCTTGCGCAGGCTTACCTTGCTCGGCTACGAGTTTCATGGCCTTCGCGGCTTCGTTGAGCGTGACCACAATCGAGCCGTCCAGGAGGTCGCGCGCTTGCGCAAACATGGCGGAGAAGACGGTCCGGCCCGAGATACCATCCACGAACGAAGGGGTATGCTCCACCGTGCGTGGTTCGCCGGCGGCCAGAGAGGCGGACAGCGGAGCGCCGGTGTGGACCTCGGCGGCATATATCTTCACGTGCGGCGCCTTCTGGCGCAGCACGGACGCGATGCCGCACGCCAGGCCGCCTCCACCCCAGGGAACCACCACGGCGTCGAGGTCGGCCAGGTCCTCCAGCAGTTCCAGCGCGATCGTTCCATTGCCGGCCATCACATCCGCGTCGTCGAAGGCGTGTACAAAAGTGGCATCCACGCCCGGATAGGTGCGAGTCTCAAAGGTGCGCCACCACTCGGCAAACGGCACGAGAATCACGCGGGCGCCCAATCGCTCCGCAGCGCGGATCTTGGTGGCCGGCGCGGTGTCGGGTGCGACGACTGTAGCGGGCACGCCCAGACGGCGGGCGCAATATGCCACGCCCTGCGCCATGTTTCCAGCCGAGGCCGTCAGCAGCCCGCGCTCCAGGCGCTCCCGCGGAGTGCGCGCGATGAAATTGGCGGCGCCGCGGATCTTAAAGGAACCGATCGGCTGGAGGTTTTCCAGTTTCAGGTACAGGTCCACAGGAGCGCCGGAACTGCACGGCGCCAGCGGCGTGCGGAGAGCGAGTGGGGCGATGTTGCGGCGCGCCTCGTTTACCCGTTCCAGCGGAATGGACATTTCTTCATTTTAAATTGAACCTCATTCGCTATATGCGGCGCCAGGGAGCTTAAACGATCCCGTTTTTGGAGAACGTTGTTTGCCATTATCGTTCGGCCAAAACCGCCAGGAGCGACCACGGATGGCTTTCGCGAATTGCTAAGGCGATAAGCACCATGGTGTAATCCTGTAAAGGAGAGCCGCCGAGTGCTTAAGATACTCCGATTGGTGCTCCCAATTCTGCTGGCCGCTTGGTTATTTCGGCAGGTTCGGAAGCCCACTGGTTGGCTCGGCAGACGGATCGTCCGGGCGATGAATATGGGTCACGCCACAATGTCCGACTGGGGGCTGAAGCAAGTGACTGTGCCGAAGAGCGCGGCAATTCTGGACGTTGGTTGTGGTGGTGGGTCGACGGTGCGGAGACTCGCAGCACTGGCATCTGAGGGCAAGGTCATTGGACTCGACTATTCGGCTGCCAGCGTCGCGGTCTCGCGAGACACCAATGCGAAGGATATCGAGGCCGGACGAGTCCAAATCGAGCGGGGTTCGGTGGCCGCTTTACCATTCTTAGATCGCACGTTCGACATTGTCACGGCTGTAGAGACGCACTACTACTGGCCCGACCTGCCAGCCAACGTGCGAGAGATCCTGAGAGTACTCAAGCCCGGTGGGACTTTCGTCTTGATTGCCGAAACGTACCGCGGCGGCCCGTTCCGACTACTCTACGGCATAGTTATGCCGCTGCTCCGCGCCGCATTCCTCAGCGACGCCGAACACCGGGACCTCCTGACCCAGGCAGGATTCGCAGAGGTCGCGACTATGCACCGGTCCGGAAGAAATTGGATATGCGCCACGGGCCGCCGGCCGTCATAACATGACCTATGCCGGCTCTGAGAGTCTGCCGAAAACAATATGCGTCATTAGTCCGGGCGGTTGACGCATCCCTAAGTCAACCGCCGTGGCGGACAACGGCATTGTGTCGTCATATCGCCAGCGGTCGTCACGCGGAGGGTCGGTTGACTGTGATCACCTCATTGGCTCAATTTGATCATTACATCACGCTGGTACCACCTAGTGTCGTGCGTCATACAGAATGCCGATTATCCCAGGCGTCGGGAAGACTGCTCCCTAACGGTCGCGGCTCGGTAAACCCCTGCAAATGCTCCGAAGATTTCCGAGCCGCCCGCGTCAGCAAGCGGTTGGCTCGAAATGATAGTCGTCACGATTTCGGACGCGCCACACTAGGTTATTGATTTTTGTCAGCGCCGTTTTCGTTGAAAAAACGCCGTTTCGCTCATGTCAGGAGGCTTGGGCTGAATGGGCCCAGCGCTGTGCGGGGCGCGCCGTGATTGCGCGGCGAAAAGGGCCCCAAGTGTGGGACAATCTTGGAGGTATTATGGTCGCGCTCCGGGGGCAGGTAAATTGATCGGGTTGGCCATTCTATGCGCTTAAGATGATGCACGATGTAGGCTACGTCGGGATGAGGGTATATGCTTTGTTACTCTTCTTATACTGCTATGCCGGGCTGAGTTCACAAAGGATGAGATGGCCCATGGAAAATCGCCCCCCTTGCTGTTCGTGCTGGTATCTTGTAGTTTCGCGGGCGGCGTATTCTGGCTCATGCGATAGCTCGAAGAGCGCGGAAGGACGCGCTTACATGAGGCAAAGTACGCTTATGTAGGAGTGTTGGTTTTGTGCTTGCCAGTCGCCGTGATTCTATTCGCAATAGTGCTATTCGGCCTATCTTCTATTTATTGGTACGTTCGTCTCCACTGGTCCTCATAGGCGCCTTCTAGGATATCGCACGGCGGGCAGTGCAACGCCCGCAAGACTGTTCCATAGGGCGACGAGATGGGCGTTGTTCGTCAATATCGCTAGCGGTCTCAGGCTGGTGAGTGCGCGGATTATTGATAGGCAGCGGTCACGGTTGCGGAGGTCATGCGGCGCGTGAAGCGCATCCCCATCGCTCGATTGGAAACGTGGCAAAGCCCGCGCCAATGACAACTCCGAGACATCGTTATTTTTCTTTTCGGTGTGGCGCTACGGTGGCGTGTCCGGGGTGCTACACTTCAGTGTGGCCGTTATAGGGGGCATGCATCGGCGCAGGTCCGCCATCGCGCATTGAGGTGGTTGGGCGCTTCTCACCTACGGACGTACCCGTTGGAGCTTGCTGAATCGGGCGTCTTGCGGCCGCGCGGATGCAACCCCAACGAAAGCAACACATGACGAGATTCCTTGTATTTGTTTTGGCGGTTTCACTATTCGCGCCGGGCTGTAGTAAGTCCTCGGGGTCGGACCATCCGAGTCGTAGCGCATCACGCAAACCGGAGACTAGGCTGGACGACTGGTCGTGGCTTCCGGGTACCGGCAAGCACGACTCGGAGGTCGCGCTAATTCCGAAGGATTCTCCCGTCCAGTTTTCGATTCCGGAGAACGAGCCGCTTAAGACGGACTCAGGTGGTGGATGGGGCGGCATCAGTAGCGACGGCGAGTTTGTTCCGAGGGACAAAAAGTCGTACTTCGTGAGAGGTGGCGCCCTCGTGTCGAAGGTTGGTCCCGTGGAGCGAAAAGCAAAATGGGGGGACTGGGACTTTGTCTACTCAGACGCTGAGTTGAAAAAACACGCAGCGTGGGGAAATGCCCTCACCAGCGGCGAGTTGATTCTGCCGAGGATCGTGTTTCTCAACGTTCCGACCAACAAATTGGTTCAGAACTCATTCGAGATCGAGTCATTTGGCAACCGTTTCGTACTGATTCGACTAGATCCTGCGAAGGGTCACAAACTCGTGTTCCTCAAGAATGGCAATTCACTAATAGCAACCGCTGGATACATTGGCTCGAAGGCAGAAGTTGGCGGCAAGATTCTGGAACGTAAACCTGCCGGCTGGTACGCAGGCACCGGGGTTAACGCGCACGAGAACGATCTCGTCGCTGCGTCTGAGAGCGGCGATTTATCCCGCGTCAGGGCGCTACTCGCCAATGGTAGCGACGCAAATGCTAAGAGGGGCGATGGTGCGACCGCGCTGATGTTGGCTTCCGAGCACGGCCATCTGGAGGTGGCGAAGTTGCTGCTCGCCAAAGGAGCCGACGCCAGTGCCAACAACGACGGTATAACGCCTTTGTTCGTGGCGGCGCTTGGTAACCACAGCGAAATAGCGGACTTGCTGCTAGCCAACAAAGCTGATGTGAACGGCGGGGCGCCTTTAGTCGTGGCGGCGGTACTCGGCCATAAGGAAATAGTGGAATTGCTGCTGGCCAACAAGGCCGATGTGAATGCCAAGACCGCCGTCGGCGCGACACCTTTGCACGGAGCCGCCATGATGGGTCACAAAGACATAGTGGAACTGCTGCTGGAGAATCACGCCGATGTTAATTCCAGGGATAACAAGGGTCTTACGCCCTTGACATTGACACTGCATCAGGGTCACTCAGACGTGGCGAGATTGCTGCGAAAGCGCGGCGGCCACGAATAGGCCTGCCGCCGCTTCGTGGCCCTACCGCCTCAGCGTTGTGAGTTGATATCGGTAGGCGACACGGCAGCGGGCCAGCCCGTTTTGAAGGAGCACGCTACGCGCCTTCAACCGCACAGAGCTGGCGAACGCGGACGGATCGGGGCAGACTGGCTTACAGCATGAGTTCAAATCCGGCGACCATTTGGATGTGGCGTACTTGCGTCTAACGCTCTGCTATGTGTCGCGGTCATGATCGCAGTAAGCACATTGCCCCGAATCGACGCACTACTCGGAGACTGGCAGTGAGCGGGGAATGGAATCCTGACGGAAGGCTCCAGTAGGTAGCTGGCGATAAATTGAATTATCGGGCCTATACGGCTGCTGAGTGCAGCCGTTGGTAGCGCATGGCTATATAGCGGCCGGCCTGCTGAAGGCCTGAGTTGACCGTGTGAGTACTGTCACACGCTAAACCCGATTTGCGCCACGCCTTGCCCGCGTATCTTTACTGGTTCCTGATGGGAGCCTTAACAGCTTCTGATCTCCCGGCGGTGCCCAAGCGCCCGCCTCTACGGAATTCACGCGCCTACTGGACGCCGGCCCGAACCTACCTTAGGCCGATGCGGCGCACAATTTCCTGGAATTCGGGTTCGGCGCGCAGGCGGTTCCAGGAGGGATCGGCATTCAAACGGATCAGATCGGCGTCGTGTAAACGGAAGTCTTGTTCCAAGGCCGCCAGCGCCGCTTTCTTCTGGCCCAGGTGCATATAGGCCTTCGCGATATATTCGAAGCCGAAATAATGCCGGCCATTAGCGCCCTTCGCATTGGCGATAAATCGCAGGAATTCCCGTGGTCCGCCCGCCGTATAGGACGCCCTTATCTTCCGCGCCATTTCCGAATCTCCGTTATGAGACAAGAGTTGCGCGAGCTCCTCCATGGCCGGACCGTACATTTCCCTCTCAAAGTAGTAATTTCCGAGCACCCAATGCACGGGCGAAAAAGAGGGATTCGCCGCGAGAACCTTTTGGTATTGCGAAAACGCGGCGTCGTACTGGCCTGCGAAGAAGTAAGCGAAGCCCAGATCGGTTTGCACGATTAAGGACAACGGGTCGAGCTCCTGCGCGCGCTTCAATTCGGCAATCGCCTCGGCATGGCGCCCGAGGGGAGACAGATACAAATTGCCGTGCCAGTGGTGCGCCAAGGCGTAATTGGGATTCAAAGCCAACGCGCGCTGAAATTCCCTCTCCGCGTCGAGCCAATTCCATCTGAAAACGTCGATGCCGGCCAGCGACGTATGCGGCTCTGCCGAGTTGTCGTCCAGAGCCACCGCCTTGAGGGCCGCGGTCCTGGCTTTAGCCGCGGCCTCGGGAGTGCCGCCCTCGAAAGACAGCAGCGTATAGCAATCCGACAGCCCCGCATAGGCTAAGGCGAAATTCGGATTCTTCTCGAGCGACTGGTTGAAATATCCGATGGCCTGTTCAAACCCTTCCGCGTCCCTGCGGTTCAAATGGTATCGCCCGCGCAGGTAGGCGTCATAGGCATCGGGGTCCGTCGGGCGCGCAGAGCGGAAGCGCCGCCGTTCCGCTGCAGTCAGATTGAGTTTCACGGCGCCTGTAATGGCCTCGGCCACTTGCGCCTGCAAGGTCAAGATATCCCGCAAGTCGCCCTCAAACGAATGCGCCCATAGGTGACGGTCGGTGGCGGCCTGAATAAGCTGCGCGGTGATTCGCATGCGGTTTCCGGAACGCAACACGGAGCCTTCGACGACCGCGTCGACTCCCAGTTCGCGGCCAATTTGGGGAAGCGACTTGCGGACACCCTTGTATTGCATGATGGAGGTCTTGGACACCACCTTCAGCTCGTGAAGCTGTGCCAGATCGGTGATTAGCTCATCGGTCATGCCGTCGGTAAAATACTCCTGGCTGGGATCGTTGGACAGATTCTGCAGGGGCAAAACAGCCAGGGCGCGGATGGGCTGGGAATCCGGAAGCGACGCCGGCCAGATGCTCCCCCGATTGAGCCAGAGTTCAACTAGAGCCGCCACCAGCAAACCGGAAAGCAGAATCCGGAGCCACCGGCCCGGCATGGACATCTTGGTTACCTGAGTTGGCTGGTCCCCGGCTGGCGGACTGATCGGTGGGGTCTCCGCCTCGCGAAACACAAAAGCTGGTTTGTAGCCCCGCGGAGGAAGCTCGATCAGAACCCGATCCTGGCTGCCAATCTCCGCATAGTAATCCCTGAGCTTCTGGCGCAGGCGGCCCGCCTCGTTCCTAACGATTGATTCGATGCGGGGGTCGAACGAAGCGGGCTTCTCGAAGACGTCCAACCCGATGCCGTATTCGTTGATGCCATCACCCTCGCCGGCAAGGGTGCGTTCCACCAGGTAGCGGAGGAGTTGGCCTCTGCGCAATGCAGAGGCGAAGGCGGCAGTGGCAAGAAGCCTGGCAAGCTGGCCGCGGATTTCCTCCTGCCGAGTGGAATCCAGCGCAGCCGAGACATGCGTGGGTCCACCCCCCGTTGCCATCCCGCCAGTGTATCACGCTGAGAACAAAAGCCTGTGACGTCACGGTCCGACTGAGACTTGTATCTCGCGCCGGATTCCAATAAGAATGCCTTTGCATCACGGATTTCGCAGTGGAGACGGACTATGGCTCTGACCTGGAAAAGACGGCTGGCAGGAATTTTCGGCTATGGAGTGCTTGTTTTGTTGGCGCTCGGCGTTCTGGCTCTAACCTTCACGGTTGGCTGGCGGCCCGTAATCGGCGCGAAGAGGCGCCCCCTGACCGCTCGCACGTTCGAGCGCACACCAGATCGCCTGCGCCGCGGAGAGTACTTAGTGCGCGCCGTAATCAATTGTATGGGGTGCCACTCGAAGTACGATGAGACAGCGGACCCACCGGTGCTCGTTTCCAAGGAAGGCGCCGGCGCAGTCTTGTATGAAGACGCAAGTGTTCGCGTCATCGCAGCCAATATCACTTCCGATCCGGAAACCGGCCTCGGCAGATGGAGCGACGACGCCATAGCCCGGGCCATCCGCGAGGGCATTGGCCTGGACGGAAGCGCGTTGATTCCTATCATGCCATACGAACACTTCCGCCATCTGTCCGACGAAGACCTGGCCTCGGTGGTGGTCTTCCTGCGCAGCCTGGCGCCGGTGCACAGCGATTTGCCCCCGTCAAAACTCCCATTCCTAATCGCCCGTCTGGTCCAGGCAGCCCCGCACCCGGTGACCGAACCGGTGCCGGAACCGGACCTCTCCACACCGGCCAGGCGCGGCGCCTACCTGGCCGAAATGGCCCATTGCACCGGATGCCACACACCGCTGGGCCCGCCGCCCAGATTTCAGCCGATCGCAGGCATGGAGATGTCCGGCGGCTCTCCGATGGCGGAGGGCGTGTCTGCCGCTAATCTTACACCGGATGCTTCCGGCATCGTCTACTATGACGAAGCGCTGTTCATCCAAACCATACGCACCGGCTATGTAGGCGCACGCAAGTTGAAGCACATGCCCTGGTGGACCTTTCGCAACATGACCGACGAGGATTTGAAGGCGGTGTTCGCCTATCTGCGAACTCTTAGGCCGGTGCATCATCGGGTGGACAACACGGAGCCACCCACCCTATGCAGGCTCTGTCGGCAAAAACATGGACTGGGAGATCAGAACTAATGTCCGTTTCTCGACTTTCGGCGATCTGCCTAATCTTGCTGGCTGCATCCGCAGACACTGTGAAGGCCGACAATATTGCCTTCATGAGCACCAACACGGGCGTATTTGGGACCATCGATTTGAACACCGGCGCGTTCACTCAACTCGGCAGTTCGGCCGTCCCGCTCGGGGGCATGGCGGTGGCAAATGGAATGCTCTACGGCAGCTGGTACCACACGCCGGGTTCCGGCACACTTTATACGATCAACCGGCTAACGGCAGCCTCGCCATCGTTGGAACTTTATCGGTAAACTACTCTGCCTATGGCTCTACCACCGGCGGCTTGTACTCTCTGGGTGTGGACGGGAATCTTCTATTCGATCAAATCTACTGAAGGAGGAGGACCGTCGGCAGATTCACTTGGCGACGCCGAAGCCGCAGTTGTTGCGGGCGCGCGCTCAGGAAGGCAAGACGTTCGTGGATTCCTTGAAACTATTGCCATCGCTTCGGGCCGGGTTGCGGGCCGCAAGCCTGCCAGTGGTGCGGGGTGCCCAGCAGCAGGAACCAGCTTTGGTCTACCTGGACTCGGTTGTGGACGAAATGCCGGACGCGCTGATCCCGCAGGTGCTCTATGACTCGGGGCAAGGGACGATCATATTTTCCATCCGGCTCC
Source organism: Bryobacteraceae bacterium (assembly GCA_049511415.1). Classification (GTDB taxonomy): domain Bacteria; phylum Acidobacteriota; class Terriglobia; order Bryobacterales; family Bryobacteraceae; genus Bog-159. Next base: position 12,516 of record JBEKYC010000055.1, read on the forward strand.
TGCGTGGCAACACGCTGGTCGTGGAAAGGACCATCGAGTTAGCGGCCGGCCCTGTGCTGTCGGAAGCTTCCGTGCAGAGTCGCTGGTCGAGCGCGAAGTCGACGCAGCGTGGGAGCGAGAGCAGCGCGATGGCCGTCTCGTCCTTTTCCCGATCCGCATCGATGAGGCGGTGATGAGCGCGCCGCAGCCCTGGGCGGCGGACATACGGCGTAGCCGGCACATCGGCGATTTTAGCGGGTGGAACGACCACGATAGCTACCAGAAGGCGTTTCAGCGATTGCTGCGCGATCTTGCGCCGGGACCGACCACCCAGCCCTAGCGCGCGCACACCGTCGGCTTCGGAGCAGCCGGCCGCCCGTATCCGAGTTCGATGTTGTCTATCAATTCGATATCGTTACCAACGTGGTTCGGCGGCCTGGCTTTCCCCCTGTTGCGAGCCACAGCGACAGCAGAGGCACGGTCCGCAGCCTCAATGGTGAATTCATCCCCGAAGGTAGTTAGAAGCGGAGGACGGTGAAACCATTCGTGTCACGAACGTGGGACTCGGGGAGGTGGTGTATTCTCGCTTCCCATCCATGACTTTTGACGAGCTCTCGATAATCGCGCCGTCCGTCATCCATGAGCTGGCCGGTGAATTCGTCCGCAGAGGCGATGAATGCCTGAAAGCGGCCGAGAACTCTCAGCCCGCCGCCGGCATCTTGCTTGCCCTTCGTTCCATATCGCTGTTGCGCAGTATGGCGCTGTTAATGATGCCTTCCACCCGCGATAGTTGGGACGTTCTTAGCCGGGCGCTTCTTGAATCCGCATTGGGTGGCGTTCGTTGAACCCATGCGCGACTTGGTCATCCCGGTATACCAATCTTTTCGCTCCGCAACTTTCACCATTTGCGTCCTTGATTGGTACGGTGCGCATCCGGCCGGAGTGACGGAACAACTCCAGGCTGTCGGACAGCACGTGATGGCTGCTGAGTTTGCCCCTGCGGTGAGGATAACAGAATCCCATCGTGTCGCTGTGTCCGGCTGGAAGATGCAGCGCACGCGTCTTCGCCGACGCAGTCCGAGGGAGGCTCACTCGCGATGGAAGATGCCCTGGTACTGGCCGCCGCGTGGCGAAGAAGTGCCGAAAGGGCGACGGGGCCACCACAAAACCAGTGTGGTTTCCGCAGCAACGGTACGGAGTCAAGTGTGAGTCCGTGCGGGGCTGGGTGTATAATTACTGAACCCAGGAAGCGCATTTTCTGGTTGCATTCCACGTCTGAAAGGAAACCTCGTATGAACAGCCAACGGAAGACTCACGGGGTGGCGACACTCACGTTATTTGCCACAGCAACATTTGTCTCGATGTTCGGGCTAACGCCCGCGGCTGCACAGCAGGCTGAAGGCAGGCAGCCGGCCAAAGCCAGCGAGGCCGCCAACCCGGATGCGGTCACGGGCAGCGGAACCGCGGACTACATCGCGATCTGGAAAACCACCACGGCGCTGGGCAGTTCCGGCCTCTATCAGACAAGCGGCCAAGTGGGCCTGGGCACTATAACCCCGAAAGCGGCGCTGGACGTGGAGACCTCCAATACGGCGGGGACGCCCGCTATTCAAGGAGAATCGAACGCCACCTCTGGCACGTCGTATGGTGTCGTGGGGAAGGTCAATTCGGCGCCAACCGCCTCGGGAACGCTGGCGGCGGGTGTTGCGGGCACCTCCAATGGCACGAGCGGCAATACGGCGGGCGTGGTTGGAACTGATTACAATCCGTCAGGAACTGGAGTGTTCGGCCAAGCCACGGCTGGCACCAGCAGCGGCCAGCGCGGAGTGGAGGGTATCGCATACGGCCCAGGCGGCGTGGGTGTGCGCGGGGATGCCACCGGCAACACGACCGATCTGAGCTTTGGCCTGGAAGGCGTCGCGAATGGTCCGATCGATGTCGGGATCTCAGCCTTCGCCACCTCCACAACGGGCCAGACGGCCGGGATGGCGGCCTACGACTACAGCACCAGCGGGATTGGTGGAATCTTTGAAGCGACCGCAACTTCCGGTTCAACTACCGGTGTGCAAGTCTACAACGCGAGTTCCAGTGGCGCCGCCGGACTATTCAACGCCAGTTCCACCACGGGCAATACCATCGGGATCGTGGTCAATGATTACAGCGCCACGGGTACTGCTGGAGTGTTCAATAACGTCGCTGGCGGCAACATCCTGGTCGGGCAAGACAATGGCGCAAACAAGTTCCGGGTGGATGGAACAGGCAGGGGATATTTCGATGGAGGCGTGCAGGCCAGCGGCGCCGATTTTGCCGAATCAGTGACGGTGCGCGGAGATCGTGCGCGCTATGAGCCGGGAGACCTGCTGGCCATCGATCCCTCGGGAAAACGGCGCCTGGATCTCTCGGACGAGGCCTACTCGACCCGAGTGGCAGGAATCCTTTCCACCAAGCCAGGCATCCTGGCCAGCACGCACGCGATGCAAGACCCCCGACTGGCGAGCGAAGTGCCGTTGGCTGTGGTGGGCATCGTGCCGTGCAAAGTGACCACCGAAAACGGCGCGATTAGCGTGGGAGATCTCTTGGTGGCATCCGCGCGCGCGGGGTATGCGATGAAGGGAACGGACCGCGGTCGCATGCTTGGCGCGGTGGTGGGCAAGGCCATGGAACCGCTGGCACAGGGGAGCGGCGTGATTCAGGTGCTTGTGACGTTGCAATAAAACATTGGTTGAGGGATCGGCCGCTGGAGCGGCGGTTGATGCGGCTTAGCGCGAAGGGTTGTTAGGTCTGCGTGCGGCACACTCAAAGGATGACATAACGGCAGCAGCTCGCCTTAACGCCGTGCCCAGCCTGAGGAACCGTTCTCAGGGCTTGCTTAACTCCAAAAGGAACGTCTTTCCGGGTGAGTTCTGCTCTTCCAGTCTGACGAACTTGAATCCAGCCACTTGCGCCAAGCTGACATAGTATTGCGCGTCCAGGTCTCGATCACGACGAGCGATTGAACACCCGTACTCAATGGTTTCCGACGGCAACTTGGTGCGGAGATAAATATCGGACCGCTGTCCCCCAGGAGCCGGAGATGCGGCCGGGACAACGGCGTCCCAAATCAGCCACCGAAAGTGGACCCCGTTGTCAAGACCAATTTGGTTCGCAATAAAGGTTAGAGGCCGCAGGACGGGTGATCGGCACGTCTTATGTCGCATTTGGCCTTCTGCCATTCCTGGGTAATGCCCACCGTCGTACCAACCAAACCTTAAGCGCGTTATGAATAGCTTCAGAACAGGCCCCCGCAACCACAAAGATGCCTACCATCCCTTCCATTTAAATCGGTTCCTTCCAATAAGGAGTAAAATAACTCGTGAGCACCGCCCGTTACGTCCACATCCAGAAGAAGCTCACCGATCAACGGCTGCTCAGCCTAGAGTGGAATAATTTCGAGACCACCGCCCCATTACACTGGAAGGCACGATTGGTACCCCAACCCGAACACCGGGCATGTCGCAGCCAGATCCCTCCCTGGCCACTACAGTTTGGCTTTAGGGCGCCTTCTCCTGACTCGCCATGGGCGGCCGATAGACCCGGATCGCGCGTATCATCGGTGGATTCGGGCCGCGGGCAATCAGCTCCAGCTTGTGCGTCGTGCCGGCGAGACCCAGCGCCAGCCTGGTAGCCTGCTCGCGGGTGCGGTCTTCCAGACGCGCCTCGCGATACACATCGGCGAACATGGGCAGCACACTCCACGTCACTTCGAAGCCCGCCGGCGTGGCGAGGTGACGCAGGGAGAAAGAGCGCGCGAAGGCCCAGTCTCCCGGTTCAATCACGACCCGGCCCGACTTGGATCGAAATCGCTCCGTGCTCACACCGCTGCCGTCCGGGCCGGTCCGTGAGCCGGCTACTTCGAAACGCAACCAAGACTCATCCGCGTTCACTTCCAGAACTTTCAGCGTCCAGTTCTCGACAAGCAGCGGCTTCTCCGCGCCGATTTGGTTAATGCCCGGCCAGTCCACGCTGAACGTATCGGTGGGCCGCGTGATGTGATAGAGTTCGGGCCGCTCGGAAGGGTGCTGGCCGTCGATGCGGACTTCCGCTTCGCCGCCATAGTACGGGTCGGCCCAGCCCGCGATGGCGTCCACGCGATTGCCTTCAAATTCCAACTCCAGCTTGCCGTTCACCCATTGCACGTCGCGCCCGATTTCATAAGTGCGGACGAGCTTGTCCCAAGGCTCACGCGGCAATGCGGGATCGTAACGCAGGTGGCGCCCGGTCAGTGCCGCGATCAGATAGTCGCCCTGAAAATTGAAGTGCGCACCGTCATTTAGGACATCGGCCGGCTGCAAATTGTGGGCTTTCAAGTACTCCAGAAAAGGGCCGCGCACGTCGGCGATCTCGCAGCCATAACGGGCGGCCAACTCCGGGAGCCACTCGGCGTTGTGCCGGTTCATCCACTGGTAGCCGCGCAGTTTCTTTGCATCGGTGGGCTCGGGTCCGGCAGTGAGCGCGTCCGGCCGGTCGTTCTGAATCAGAATCTCGGCCGTGGTACGCCGCCGGATCTGGTCGATCATGTGTTCGTAGTCCGGCTCCCCGCCAAAATCGTGGAAAATGATCAGGTCCGGATAGAACGCGAAGACGTCGTGCGGCAGCGTGCGCTTCAGAAGGTCGGAGGCATAGCCTCCGATCGCGCGATTCGCGAATGTGATATCGGCGTACGGAAAGCGCTCGCGCAATTGGTCGGCGATGGTTCGCGTCCACTCCTGCTTGCTGAGCGACTGGCCGTAAAACAGGATGCGCACGGCGTTGCGCCGCTCCGGCGTGCTCATAGCGAGCAACGTCATGGTGCGCTGGATACCGGCGCCAAACTGGGAGGCGTTCGGATCCGGGGCCAGGGCGGGGAACACGGGCTTCTCCACGCGGAGGGGAAGGTTGGCGGTCGCGGCATTGCCTTGCCCGTCGCGCACGTAGGCGAACAGCCGGTAATTGCCCTCACGCTCCGGCAGGCGGAAAGTGGCTCGATTACCTGTGGCGGCGAGCACCAGGCCTTCAATCGGCGGTGTAGGCTCCTCGTGGTCGCCGCCGACTTTGGGGTCACCGCTCACGTCGATCCGCAAATCCCAACTGTACTGCAGCGCATCTCCATCGGGATCGGAAGCGTCCAGATGGCATTCCAGCAGGGCCTCGGGGGGCAGGATAGCCGGGCCTTGCGCCGCGCCGTTCTCCGAGCTGATATGGATCGGCGCTGGACCCAGGCGTGGGCTGCGGTTGGCCGGCCAACGGCCGCTCCAGAGATAGGTCATCATGTCTACCGCTTCGGTCCGGCTGCCGTCCGCCAGGAACATGCCATACCAGGTGTGGGTCTTCTCGTGGTGCTGCGCCCAATGGAAAACATACGAGCCCAGGCACTGCGGCCTGCCCTGGACGGCATGTTCGTAGGCCTGGCGGTAGAACTCCGCCTTCTCCGTGCTGGAGTCCTCCATGGGTAACTTCCACGCTGTGCGCGGTACCTGCCAGTGGCCCCGCGGCCCGAACTCTGTCACCCAGTACGGACGCGTCCAACCCTCGCGCCGGATATCTTCCGGCAAGGTGAGCATGTCGGCATAAGAGTTCAGGCCGACCGCATCCAGATTGGGGCAGTATTGGTTCAGTTCGTGGAGCATCTCCTTGTACTGGCCTCCCACCACCGTGATCACCGGGTGATTGGGATCCATGCCGTGGATCATGCGGGCTACTTCGTCGATCTCCCGCCACAACACGGCCCGCTGTGCGGCGGTAGTGCCGATCTCCAGTTCATTGCCCAGGGCCCAAGCCAATACGGCCGGGTGACTCCTGTACCGCTCCACGGCCGCCCGCAACTGTTCGCGTTGCTGGTTCACGGCGGCGGTATCTGCGTAGTTGAAGCCCGCGCGCTGCTTGCCGAAAGGCAAGTCGGTAAGCACGCTCAGCCCCAGCACTTGCGCGCGATCGAGCGCCGCCGCATCAGCCCGGATCGAGTTACCGCCGGCCGCGGCCAACTCTTCCAGATGCACGGCGCCGACGGCGCCTTTGACGAAGTATGGCTGGCCGTTTCGCAGCAGCGCATAGCCATCTCCCTGGCGCACGATCGTCACCGTCGACCCGGCCAGCGCCCCACCAGCACTCAGAAGGAGGAGCAGAGGAATGCATGTACCCATAATCGAGTACTATTCTATTCGGGATGCAGGCCGAGCACTGCCGATGGCAGCCGCTAATAGCGATATGCCAGGAAAGTCATCACCGCCGCCAAGCCCAGGCCGATCGGGCCGGCATTTTCCGCATAGATCTGCACGCCGCATTGCGGCACATAAATCATAGAAAGAAGCAAAGTTATGGCGCCGACCAGGACCGCTCGAATGCCTCTTCTCCAACTCAACCGGGAAGCCTCCGTTTGTAGCAGAGTCTACGCCTGGAATGCCCCAAAATGTAACGTTGTCCGAAGTTAACTGGAGATCACTTTCTTGAAACGTTTTCAGCTTGCGGAACACTATCCATGTAGAAATCGCCGCCGGGTTCGGTTGCGATCTCGGAGATAAGGACAAAGGAGCTAGAACGCTGTGGCGCACCCTCAGCCCTGTGGAAATCAGATCTACGCGGATCCTCCCCCGTATTTTGGCGAGGCTCTGGAAGATGCCGAGCAGCTTCTCAAGTATGCGTCCGAGCTGGGAATACCGGTAGAAGATGATACCCGCGACGACATCCTGCACGCCAGGACGGCGAGCAGCAACGGTTGGGACGAGGAAACCGCCGCAAAAATGCTGGCGGCGCTGAGCCATCTCGCCGCCAAGCTCAAGCCGGTAACGGCCGAGAGCCTGAAGGCGTGCAGCGGCAGGCCCACCGTTACGAAATACTGGTCCGTGTCTATCTGCCTGACGGCCATCATTATTCCGTTCTCGGTCGCCAGTTTTGTTACATCCGCAATATCGAGCACGATCAAGACGGATATCGTAGCCGCCAACGGCCTGGCCGTAAAACTGCGCGGACAACTGGGGCCGCCTCCGCCCGCGGAGCGGACCGGCCTGGCCACCGAAGGCCCCGCCATCTCCGACACGTCCGTGATTACCGATCTCCAGGAGTTCGCCGGCGACATCCGCCAGATCGACACCAACGCCCGGCAATTGCGCGTATTGCTGCTGGGCGCGGAAATGGACCCTTTTTCAAATATCCGCAAGGATCCCGCGGCGATCCACGCAAAATTTCAACTGCCCGAGGGACTTAAGGACTTTGCCTGGGCCGCCGGCCAGCGGACGGCAGTGTATCAGGACGTGCGATATTTCGGGCAGAGCCTGGTGGACGACGTGGGGGTCTTTTACGGCGCGATCGCCGCCTGCATTCTCCCGGTTCTCTATGCGCTGCTCGGTACGTGTGCGTATCTGTTACGCAATTTCGAACAACAAATCGGCGCCCGAACGTATATGCCGTCGGTCGCGGACGCGCCGCGCTTTCTGATTGCGGCCATTGGGGGCGCGGTAGTCGGCCTGTTCAACAACTTCGCCCTGGGGCAGGGCGCCTCTATCCCGCCTCTGGCCATAGCGTTCCTGGTCGGCTACGCCGTGGATGTCTTCTTCGCATTCCTGGAAGGCACGATTCAAAAGTTCACCCGAAGCAGTCCGGCTTTATCCGCGCCGCCGGCTACAAGCAGTGGGAAAGCCTAGCCCCCTATCGCGAATCGAGATCCCGCAGCGCGCGTAGCGCCACTGGATCTCCCGGCTTGCGACCCAGCAGGCGCTGCATGACGTCGCGCGCCTTCTGCCGCTCCCCGATCGACACATACAGCCGCCCCAGGTTCAAGTACAGCTTCTCATCGTCGGGGGCTCGCTCGATACCGTATCGAAACGCGGCAATAGCATCGTTGGTTTGTCCCAACTGGGTAAACAGAACCGCCAGATTGTTGATCGCACCGGTGTGCGCCGGATCGATGGAGATGGCCCGCTCAAACCACTGCTTGGCCTCCGCCGCGCGATCCTGTTTGGCCAGCAGCAATCCAAGCTGGTTAGCCGCATCCGCATTCTTCGCATCCGACGCCATCGCCCGGCGCAGCAACTTCTCGGCCGCCGGTGGATCGTTCAGCTTGGCGTAGGCTTCGCCGGCGCCCAGCAGCGCGCCGCCGTGATCCGGCCGGATCGCGAGCACCCGCTGGTAGTTTTCGAGCGCCGGCTTCCACCGTTCGGCGTCGCCATGAATCTGGGCCAGCGCAAATAGCGCTTTCCAGTTTTCCGGATCTCGCCGCACCACTTCGTCGAGATACGGAATGGCTTCGTCGGCATAGCCGGCCCAATAGAACGCCGCCCCAAGCTTGAAATAATTTCGCCTGGGTGGCAGATAGTAGCGCCCGGGGAAAGGCAGCGCCCACTCCGGCCGCGGTCCGTTCCGCAGCGCCTCTAGGTCAGCCTGCATCTCCCCGGCCGGCGGCATCTCCGCATAGATCTTGTGCGCGCGGCTGCGGTCATCGATCAAGAGCAGCAAGGGCAGCTCCAGGTCTGTCCGCAGTTCAAACAAATATCTCCGAAAGATGGCATATTGCGCTGCTAGGTCCGGCGCCGCGCGCGTTAGATCGACGATTTCGCATGGCACCCCCGCGGGCGCCGCGGCGTTCCCCGCAGTGAGCAAGAGAAAGCCCGGCCCGATGCGCTTCTCCGGTAGCGGGACCGGCTCGAACAGCCAAGTGGCGCCGAAGTCCGCCTTATTGACGGCTTCGACCGCCCCGCCTGGCATGGCTGTTCGCGGAGCAAACTCAACCGCCTCGATCGCGTCTGATCCCTCTTCGATCCGATACCGCAAGCCGGCCCGCAAGCCCTCGAAGCGCTGCCGCTTGCCGGAAGGCCAGGTGATGCTCACGCTGGCCTCGGCGGCATCCCCTAATCCCACGTGCAGTTGTTTGGAATGCTGCGACAGATAGCCGTTTCCGGCGCTCAGATAAATGACGCGCCCGTTCACTTCCACGCGCGCGCCAATGGCGTCGCGATTCGAATCGACCCCCACCAGCCGCAACGCCATCGACCGCCGGCCCACGCCGCACTGATTCCGCAAGACCCGCACTTGCGGCCCCAGCCGGCTCTTCAGAATAATATCCGGGTTGCCGTCGTTGTCGATGTCCGTTACCGCGAACGCGCGCGAGTCATCCGCGAAATCCAGCCCGCTGACGCCGGAGAAGTCGAAGAATCGCGGCGCGCCGCCATCCATCGGTTGCACGCGCTTATAAAACACGTTCGGCTCATGGCCGCACCAACTGTAATCTTCGCGGATCAGTTGGTTGATGGCATTCCAGCCATTCTCGTACGCGGGGGCGGGAACCGCGGTCGCGGGCGATCGCGCCACCACCTGGCGCCAGAAGAAGCTGTCCAGGTCCCGATCCGAAGAGTTGGTCAGCATGCCCGTGGCGACGAAGATCTCGGGCGCGCCGTCGTTATCGAAATCGATCCCATCCGAGCACCACGCCCAGCGCCCCATCGACACGCCTTCCGCGCCGCCGGACTCCACGAATCGCCCATCGCCCGCATTGCGGTAAAGCGCATTGCCCCTGGTGTGGCTGACATACTCCGCCGGATGTTCACGGCCTGGCCCGAACGCCGGATCGTGCACCACGCGCTGGCCGGCCGCGGTCCACATATTCGAGACATACAGATCCGGCCGGCCGTCGCCATCGTAATCGAACCACGCCGCGCTCATGCCCGGCGCGATGTTCTCCACACCCGCTTCGCCGGCCTCGTCCCGAAACTTGCCCTGGCGGTTCCGATACAGATTGCTGCGGCCGAAGTCGTTGGCCACGTAGAGATCCGGCCAACCGTCGCCATCGAAATCACACCAGGCCGGCGCGAAACTGAACCGGTTGTTGTTCTGGTCGATGCCGGACTCCGCGGTCACATCCTCGAAGACACCGGATGCGGCGAGCCGGTTCCGGAACAGATAATTCGGCGGCCCGTTTTGCGCATCGTGGTACGGCACGGCGTAGCGATACTGGTCTTCGCTCTGGAAAAACAGGTACGTGCAGAGATACAGATCCACCGCGCCGTCGCGGTCGTAGTCCGCCGCCGCCATGCCTGTAAATACGCCCTGCGGCGGACGACTGAAGCGGAAGGCATCCGGACGGTGGGCGAATTTTCCGCTGCCGTCATTGAGGAATAGGAGCGGGCCTGCGCCACCCAGCACGATCAGGTCCTGATGGCCCGAATTGCGGAAGTCCACAAACAGCGCACAGGTGCTTTCGTCCAGCACGCCGACGCCTGCCTGCCCGGTGATGTCCGCGAAGGTTCCGTCGCCGCGATTCTTGTACAGACGATTCGGCAGTCCCGCCTGTTGGCAGACATAGATCTCGTCCCATCCGTCGTTATCGATGTCGCCCACCGCGACGCCGTTGTTACCGTATATGTCGATGCCTGTCGCGGCATCCATCCGCGACCGCCAGAAGACATTGCCTTTTCGCAACTGCTCGTGAAACGACTGCGTCCGTGCGAACGCGTGGCCGGTGATGTCCTGAAACATAGGCTCGTGCGCGGTAGTCAGGACCTCGCTGACGGGCTCCGCGGACCGCAATCGGCCAGCCTGCCAGACCTGCTTCCACAGACCTACGCGATAGCCGGCGTCGCCGGCGATTTCGTAGCGCAGCAGGTGATCCGGCAAGACAAAGAAGCGCGCCCTGCGGATACGGCCCAAGGACTGGATCCATTGCGCCAAGCCTTCCACGAAGCCGGCCCCGGAACCGAATTCGGCCTCCGTCACGCCTTCCGCGATCTTGCGGTAACGGCGGGGCAGGGGAGAGGCGCCCGCAAAATCGTCGGCCAGCGGAAGCGCCTCGCCGGTAAGCATCGCCGCCAGCCGCCGCTCGATTTCCGCGGCTTCCTTTTCGAAGCGGAATTCGTCGGCGCCGGCATCCACCTGCGCCAGTACCGTTTCGTAAGGACTGGGTTTGCGGAAGTGAACCGGATACCGATTGGAACCGGAAGCGCTGCGAGATAGGATTCCTAAACCGGCAAGCGCCGCGAGAAACTCGCGGCGCTCGATGGGAAAAACTGCCACAAAGCTATTGTAAGACCACCAACCGTGGTCCTCAGAACAGGAACTTCAAAGAGAACTGCACGTGCCGCTCCGTCCCGGCCAGCGTACTGGTCACTTTGCCGAAATTGGCATCGCCGTAGTTGCTATCCGGGAAATTGAACTGCGGCGTGTTGGCGATGTTGAACACTTCCGTTCGGAACTGCAATCTGTATCGTTCCGTAAAAGCGAAGTCTTTGAACACCGAAGCGTCCAGATTCCGTAACGGCGGCCCAGAGTTGGTGTTGTCGCCGACATTGCCTTCCGTCAGCGACGCGGGCGCCGTGAAATTTGCGGTGTTGAACCATTCCGACGGTGTTCGCCCGCCCGCAGGCGCGGCGTTCGCGCTTCCGGACACAATATCGGGGAAGCAACCCGCCCAGACCCCCTGGCAGAAGGACCCGCTGGCGCTTACCGTGTACGGCTGGCCGGTGTGCAGCGTGAGAATGCCATTCACCTGCCAACCACCCAGCAGCAGGTCCGCAGCCTTGTTCAGGCTGGAGCCGAACTGCCGGCCGCGGCCGAAGGGGATGTCGTACGTAAAGCCGGTGGTGAAGTTCTGGCGGATATCCCACGCGGCGTTGGAATAATCCAGACCGTAGTTAAGGTTGCTGATCGTCTGGAAACCCTGCGAACCGCTGAGAGTAGTTCCGGTGTTGGCTAGAGCATGTCCCCAGGTGTAGGAACTGATGAACTGCAGTCCCTTGGAGAAGTGTTTCTCCAGTTTGGCGGTCATGGCGTTATATTTGCCATACCCGAAGCTGGAGGTTCCCGAAATACCGCCGATATCAGGATACGCGCGGAGCGAGTTACAGTTGATGGACGTATCCAGCGTTGCATAATTGGGGCACGGGTTGAAGTCCGGCTGGAAGAGTTGGTGCGACGAGTGATTGCCCTGGTAACCCAACTCGAAGGCCATGTCGTGTCCCAAATCCCGCTGAATCGAGACATTCCACTTCTGCACCATGGGGTTGTCGAAGTCGTTCGCCACTTCGCGGAACTGCAGGGAACTGACGGGGTAAGTGGTAAACACCGTGAGTGGATAGCCCACGCTGATGCCGCCGATTGCCGATCCGTTCGCAAAGAAGGGATCGGGCTCGAATTCGCTGACGCCCGACGGCCGGTTGAGTTGCGGCGATTCGTTGAAAGGCGCGGATTCCCCGCGATTGGGGTTGCCACCCTGCTGCTCTTCGCCGCCATAGAATATGCCGTACGCCGCGCGCAACACCATCTTCGGCGCGAAGCTATAAGCAAAACCGAGGCGCGGGCCGAAATCGTGCTTGTCCCACGGAATCAGGTACTGCGAAACACAGCCGCGGCACACTTTCACATTCGGAAAATCGGCCGGGTAGGTGATACCGTCCAGCGTATAGGGCGTGTTGAAATTCGGCGGCAGCGGCGCGTTCTGGTTCGGCCCGCTGGGAATTTCCAGTGTCAGCGTGTTGATGTCGAAATTGGATTGACGCGCGAACTGCTCCCCGATGGGCGACCACAATTCGTAGCGCAACCCATAATTGATGGTCAGCTTGGGAGTCACTTTCCAATCGTCCTGGGCGTAGAAATCGTAGGACTGCCGCGTGGACGAGATGAAGTTGGTTGTCGAGATTTGCCCGTTATCGATGGCGCCCAACAAAAACGACGCAAATGAATCGCCGGTGGTGGCCGACGGCGTGCCAGGTATCGGCTCGGCGGTTTCCACGCGGGAGAAGTTCATCTCGCCGTGCGGATAAGGCACCTGGAAGAACGGGAACTGAATGGGCTTCACTTCCGCGCCAAATTTGAACGCATGCGTTCCCTTGGTCAGCGACACGTTCTGAATGAAATCCCAAACGTTGCTGTATTCTTTGGTCGGCAGCCAATCGTTGGCGCCGATCTGGCTGTATTGCCCCATGCCGAATTGCGGCAGGCCGCCATTCAGGGTCGTGGTGGGATCCAGACCGCCGATGCCGTACGCCTTGAACTCGTCGGTTTCCGCGTTGGCTTGCGTGCGCGCCGTCACCAGGCGGCTGAACGCCACGCGCGTTTCCGAAATCAGCGATGGAGACCAGATGCGCGTAAAACCGATCTGGGCATTGCGGCCCAGATCCTGTTCGCTGCTGCCGTAGAAATTGCCGCCATCGAGCGCGCCCTGAAAAGGCGGCGTATTGTTCTTCGAGGTGTCGGACCAACTGATGCTGCCGAAAAGGCTGTCCTTGTCGTCGATCCTGTAATCCACGCGCCCGTCGCCCTGATCCGTGCGCAGGCCTCCGGGCGTGACCGCATAGTAGTCGTTTGCGGGATAGTTTCCGGCCACGATGGGTTGATTGGGCGACGGATAGAGAGCCGCGATTTTGGCGGCCGCCGGATCCATCTCGGATGTCGGGATCGTGTTACTGGGATAGGGTGTGCGCGTGCACGCGCCAGTGCTGCTGCTGCACACTGTCGTGGTCGGATCGTAGATCGTGGCTACGTTGCTAAAGTTGCCCGCGATCTCCGCCGGCGTAGGAATCGTGTAGAACCCGCCATAGCCAAGGTTTTGGACGACACCACCGGCCGTCGCGATTTTCGTGCCCTGGTAATCCCCAAAGATGAACAGCCGGTTCTTGATGATCGGTCCGCCGGCCGTAGCGCCGAACTGGTTCTGCTGCAGCCCCGGGCGTCCCACGCCGGCCAGATTGTTCTCCCAGCGGTTGGCATCCAAATCGGTGTTCTGCAGGTATTCGAACAGGTCGCCGTGCAGTTGATTGGTGCCGGACTTGAGCGTCACGTTCACCACGCCGCCCGCGGCGCGGCCGTACTCGGCGTTGTAGCCGTTGGTCAGGATACGCATTTCGCCAATGGCATCCAGCGACGGTCCAATGACGTAGGATGTCTGATTGATGAAGTCGATGACATTGACGTTGTTATCGACTCCGTTCAGCAGGAAGTTATTCTCACCGGTGGAGCGCACGCCGTTGGCGGAGAAGCCGCCGTTCTGCGCGTCGCGGGCGCCCGGCTCCGCCACCAGTACTCCGGGCGACAGCCGCGCCAGGTACGCAAATACGCGCTGGCCGCCCATCGGCAGTTGGTTCACTTCGGAGCTATTCAGATCGGCGCCTTGCGACGTGTTTTCGGTCTGCAGCAGCGGCGCGGCGGCGGACACTTCGATGGATTCGCTGATCTGCCCGACCGGCAATGTCAGATTCACGCCGATGCGGTCGCCGGCAGTGACCTCTACGTTCTCTTGCTCCACGCGCCGGAAGCCTTGCGCCTCGGCCGTCACCGTATAGGTGCCGGCTTTCAGCGCGGGGCGGACATATTCGCCGGACGCGTTGGTAGTGACCGCATAGCTCAGGTTAGTCGCTACTTCCGTAATGGTGACTTTGGCATTCGGTAGGGCAGCGCCGCTGGGGTCAGTGACGATACCGGTGATGGTGCCCAGATCTCTTTGGGCAAAAACGGCGACAACCAGAAGCAGCCCCAGAAACACTGCTCGCATACCCGCAACTTGGCGCATAGCTCTCCCTCCGTTGCGCACGGCCAGACTTGGCCGGCACTTGCAAAACCGATTGTGCTGCCTGAAACGGAACGTCATCCCCGGCCCCCTCTTTGGACCGAAAATGAAAACGTTTGCATTGATGTTAAGCGAGGTTGAATATCAAGTCAAGAGGGTCTAGAAGAAGTTTGCTAATTTTTTTGACTTACGTCTTGTTTTGCGAACCTCCAACGCGGTATAGCTACCCATGGAGGCAGCCAATCAGCCATGAAGATCCAGGAGGTGGCGCGCCGCGCAGGCGTTTCGGCCGCCACCGTATCCCGCACAATCAACAATCCTTCCATGGTTGACCCCCAAACCGCTAAGCGGGTCTGGAAAGCCGTGGAAGAATTGCGGTACTACCCCAACTCGCAGGCTCGCTCCCTGGTTTCCGGCCGCAGCCGCATCCTGGGTCTGATTGTGTCGGATATCACCAATCCATTCTTCCCGGAACTCATCAAGGGCTTCGAAGATGTAGCCATCGACAATGGCTACGAGATCCTGGTCAGCTCGACGAATTACAATTCGGCGCGTATGGCTCTATGCGCACGGCGCATGCTGGAACGCAAAGTGGAAGGCGTGGCGATCATGACCTCAGAAATGGACGACCACCTGGTAGACCAGCTTGCGCATCGCAACGTCCCCATGGTCTTTCTGGATGTCGGACCCACCGGCGACGGCATCAGTCATGTCTTGGTGGACTACGCCATGGGCGTCAACGAGGCTGTCGAGCATTTGCTGTCGTTAGGGCATGAACGAATCGGCTTCGTCAGCGGACCTCTGGGCCTGAAGTCGGCGCGTATCCGGTGGTCCGCCTTTCTGCGATCCCTCGGACGCTACGGAATCGACGAGGACCAGCGCCTGGTGGAAGAAGGCGACCATACCGTGGATGGCGGCCTGATCGCCATGACGCGCATGTTGGAATCACACTATTTGCCTACCGCCGTGCTGGCTTCCAACGATTTGACGGCGATCGGCGCGATGTGTGCCGTGCGGCGCGCGGGTTTTTCGGTGCCCAAAGATATCTCGGTGGTGGGTTTCGACGATATCCGGCTGGCGGAGTTTACCGAGCCGCCGCTCACCACCGTGCGGCTCTCCCGCCAGGAACTGGCCGAGCACGCCTTTCACGCTCTGTTGCGTAATGGGGCCGAAAAGGCCAAGACCGAGAATCATGACAAACTGGAGACGCACTTGGTCATCCGGCAGAGCACGTCTCCCGCCCGCCAGCCGTGATAGAATGCCTTACCAGATCGGGAGGTGAACTGATTCCCCGTCGTATCGTGTCCGGCGCAACTCCGCAAGAAGTGATGCAAGCGGTCTCCTGGAGCCGCCGCAACTTCCTGCGCACCGTCACGGGCGCCAGCCTGGCCGGCCTGCTGCCGCACCGTCTGAGCGCAGCTCCTCGCGCCGCCAAAGCCATCGTGATCACATTCGGCGGTGGCGCGCGGGACGAGGAAACCTTCATGCCCGAAGGACAGGAGAACATTCCGCATCTTCTGGGTGAATTGATTCCCCGCGCCACTTTCTTCAGCCAGGTGGTGAATCACGGCATTCTGGGCCACTATGTGGCGACGGCCAGCCTGGCGACCGGAGTCTACGAAACTTTCAACAACTTCGCCGCCGTCCCCCCGGACCATCCGACCGTTTTCGAATATTTCCGCAAGGATCGAAAACGGCCGGCTTCCGATGCCTGGGTGGTGGCGCCCAGCAACGGCTTCAACCGCATCGGCGAGAGCGGCCACCGCTCCTACGGCCGCGGATCCGGCGCCGGCGTGATTCTGCCGAAACGCCTGTTAGCCGCGGCCTTGGCCTCCGGCCCGTCACAGCCGTACGAGCACCTCCTACGCGACAATTACGAAACCCCGATGTATGCGCCCCAATTGGCGGGCAGCGAGGTCGAGTTGCACGAGATGGCCGAGGTCCTGCGCCTCTCCGTCGGCGACTTTGCCGCGCACGCGCGCACCTTGGCCAGTCCGGACGAATTGTCCGTCTACATCGCCCGCCATCTGATGCGCCAGCTTGCGCCCAGCTTGCTTTGGATTACCCTGCACGATATCGATATCGCGCACTCCGGCACTTACTCGCTCTACCTCGATGCCATCCAGCGCACCGACCGCCTTTGCGCCGAAATCTGGCAGACCGTCGAGAGCGAACCGGAGTACAGCGGCAAGACCGCCATGTTTATTCTGCCGGATTTTGGCCGCGATTCCGACTCCGATCCGGGCGGCAACGGATTTCAGCACCATCGCACCGGCGATCCGCTCTCGCGAACTACCTGGATGATTGCCATGGGTCCTGGCATCCGTGAAAACGTGGTGATCGATCGGCCCCTGGAGCCGACCGATCTGGTGCCCACGCTAGGAGCGCGGCTGGGATTTGAAACACCGTTCTCGCAGGGCAAACCCGCGCCGGAGGTCGTTTAGCCCCCATGCTTCCGGGCGATTTGACGGCCGGTTCGTTTAAGGGCTATCCGCCGCAAGCCCGCCGCATCGCCGCCGACCAAGTGGCCCTGCTCCGCGAGTTGCCCGTCACGTTCGTGCCGCTCTTGCTGCGCGAACTGATTGCCTACGACTGGAAATTTCCCGTCGAGCGAAAGGAGTTGGATCGACAGTTTGCCTATCTGGGATCGCAAACCGCCCAGGCTCGCCGGCAATTGATGAGCGCGTTCGAGAAGCTGCGCCTCGCCGCCGAACTGGAGCAATCGGATTGGGTCAATCGGCCGTCCGAGTTTTCCGAACAACTGACCACCCATCTTTGGGCCACGCACCAGATTGATGCCTTCCGCGCGGCAGCCATCGAGTACATGCGGAAAGTCCACGCGGCCGCTCCGCGCGAGGCCCTGCCCACGCCCCGCCTGGGGTTGGTGGTGCTGGGTCAGGGAGTCACGGAAACGAAGTATCCACTGTTTCGCAAGTTGCGGCCGCACGGTGTGTATTTCAGTAATGTGCGGCCGGAAAACGGAGTCCGCGCACTCCTGGATTGCGTGGCCGCCAGGGCCAAGGCCCATCCCGTTCCATACGGCCATTGGTACATTGAGGGGGGCAGTGACGAGACAGCGGCGGACGCGCTGACCTGCGTCTCGTACAACGCACTGGTTGCCGTCCGCGCCACCCTCGAAGACAAAATGCAGAAGGCCTACACCTCCGGCATGGGACCCGAGGCGTTTCGCACCATGCTGGCGGAATTGCGCCCGGACGAGTTAGGGTCCGCCGCGGCCGCCGATGCCATTTTGAGCCGCTTCCAGGTCAGCCTGCTCACCGAAGGCTCCGGCACGCAAGTCTTCAGCACAACCTTCGTGCAATGGTCCGCGCGGGAGGCTTTGCGCCGTGCGGAGCCATTGACTCTCTTGCTGCGCTTCGCGCCGCGCCAGCGTTTTCGCGCCATGAACGAATTGCTGGCGGACACGCAGCACAAACCGGAACTGGATCCCCAGGGATCGCTGGTGGACGCCGACATGGGAGCTTATTACACTTGGCTGAATCAACAGCGTTTGGCGGGCGCGGACCAGTCCGCCTTCCTGGCGTGGTTCGAAGACCATAACGAAGCTGTGGCGATCGGCCCGTCCCTCGCGCGCAACACCGAGTCCAAAGTCCCGGTCGATCTGCGGCAGTTACTGAATCAGCTTGCCCCCAATCTCTCCTGAGCCCTCCGTCAGCACCACTGTCTGATCCGCCGCCGCCCGTTTCCACTCCTGCATTTTCCCGGTGGGCCACCGCACCTGAATCCGATCCACCACAGTCGCCGAGCCCAGCCCGAAATACAGCGTCTGCTCGTTCTGCGAAAGATAGCTGCTCCCGCTCATGACCTCGTCAATCTGCTTGCGTCCGCCCGCGTCCACCGTGGCGCGCGCGCCAATGGCGCTGCGGTTCGACTTGGTCCCCACCAGCCGCAGGCGTATGTAGTGCCGGCGCGGCGACTCGTTCCGCAGCAGACTGGGCGCCGCATTCATGTTGGCGATGACGATTGCCGGGCGCCCATCGCCATCCAGGTCTCCAATCGCCATTCCGCGCGCCGGCCGCGGCTGTGCGAAGGCCGGCCCCGCCCGATCCGTGATCTCCTCGAACCGCCCGTTGCCCAGATTGCGGTAGAGCAGCGTCTTCTGCAGATACTGCTCGCCGATGGGCGAATGGTCCACTTCCGGATACACGTGTCCGTTGGCGATGATGAGATCCTTCCAGCCGTCCTCGTCGATATCCAGAAACACGATTCCCCAGCCCAGCAATTCGTGCTTCCCCAACCCCGCCGGCTGCGCCACGTCGTTGAAATACAACCCGCCGTCGTTTTCATACAGCGACGGCAGATCCCCCGAGAAATTCGACTTCGCAATATCCAGGAACCCGTTGCCGTCGTAGTCCGCCGCCGCCACGCCCATCCCGGCCTGCAAATGTCCGTCGAAGTTGTACGCCACGCCGGACTCCACGCCGCGCTCCTCGAACGTGCCGTCGCCGCGATTGTGATACAGCAGGCTCGGCGTCATATCGCACGCCACATAAATATCCGGCCATCCGTCGTTATCGAAATCCGCGGCCACCACGCCCAGTCCATAGCGCCCGCCGGGCTTCAGGATTCCCGCCTGTTCGGAGACATCCGTGAACGTGCCGTCGCGGTTGTTGTGGAACAGCGCATTGTGGCCCAGGGGCAAGCCGCTCGGCCCGCACATTACCGGCAGACCCTTCCAGAAGCAGTTCGGATTGGCGCCCGCGCGCGGCGTGTTATTCAAATCCAGATCCACGTAATTCGAAACGAACAGGTCTACGTAACCGTCCCGATCATAGTCCACGAAAGCGCAGCCCGTGCCCCAGCGCGTGCCGCTGGTGGGCAACTTGGCCGCCGCGGTGACGTCTTCGAACTTACCGTTGCCCAAGTTGTGATACAGAATATTGTGGCCGTAGTAAGTGACCAGCATGTCGGGATGGCCGTCGTTGTCGTAGTCCGCCACGCACACGCCCTGTCCCCAGCCTTCCTGCGTGATCCCCGCCTGCCGCCCCATTTCGGTGAAATGTCCGTTCCCGTCGTTGTGATACAACTGCGACGTGAGCGGAGGCTGTGATTTGCTTCGGTCGAGCGTCGTGCCGTTCACCACGAAAATGTCGTTGCGCCCGTCGCCATCGAAATCAAAAATCGCCACGCCCGTTCCGGTGGTTTCGAGGATGTAGTCTTTCTTGGTGAGGCCGCCGAAAGTAGTGGGAATAGTGAGCCCGGCGCTCGCCGCCACATCCACGAAATGGACTTCGACCTCGGGTGCGCCCAGCAGGAGGAAGGCAGCCAGCATCGCCGCCGCTCCGATCGCGAATCGAAACACTGGAAACCATTTTACGCACAACGTGCTATCCGACGCTGATTGCCGCTGTAGAATCGTAGTGACACGGAATTCGCCATCACCGTCCAAATCGAGGAATTGCCGGAGGGCGTTTGGTTGGCCACCTCTGGCGAATTGCCCGGTTTGGTTGCGCAAGGGCGGACAGTTGCCGAGACCCTAGACGTCGCGCGCGATGTGGCGCGAAAACTAATAGAGGCGCGCCGCGAACGCGAAACCGAGATCCCGTTTTCCGCGGCCTCCGCCCACCACGACTACACCATTGTGGTGCCCGCCTAAGGGTTAGAAGGCATGCACCGTATCGCCCAAAATGCTGGCGCGCAGCAAAAGGCTTCGGCATGCGCCGGTTGACGACGTCACTGGCGCCGTTCAGCAGGTCGTTGATGTAGATTTTCAATCTGGCGTGCTCAAAAATGCCCATGGGGCGTTCCTCGTCGAGTTCGACGAGCACATCGATGTCACTCTCGGTGCGAGCTTCGCCTGGTGCCACTGAGCCGAACACCGCCACGTGTGCTGCTCCGAGGCGCCGCAAATCGGCCTCGTGGGCGCGTAGCGTATCCAGCACGGATTGTAGATCCGAGCTCATGATCCACTACGAGTTTAAGCACATCGCGGCACGCGGACCTGGGCGCTCCGGAACTCCGGATCACAGCCAGCCATGCCGCGGTACTTCCCTATCCCGCAATGATTTACAAGCACCCCGTCGCTGCCGCTCCCCGGCCTCGTGCTCTGATGATGCTGTTGATGCCATCCACCACAAAACCTCGCGTGAACCGGTCGAGAATTTCGACAGATTTTCACGAGCAGCCCAAAAATGCACAAAAATGCACAAAAACGCACAACAAAACAAGCTGCTTCGTGCTCCCGGGAAGGGCAATCGCCGAACGAAGCCAAACTTTTGGGGGTATTGGCTGTGCGCAAATGGGGGTATTTTCGGCCCAGCTATGATAAAAACAGCAAAATCCATGTGGATGCTCCTCCTGCTCTTCTGGGCCAACCCATCTTCGTTCGACACCGCCCTCAGGGCCGGACTGGAAGCGCTCCAAAGCAACAACCTGCAGTTGGCCCGCGCCCGCCTCGAAGAGGCTTCCGCCATCCAGCCCCAAAATCCGCAGGCGCTCCTGGGATTGGCGCAAACCTACTGGCGCCTCCGTCTGCCGGATCAAGCGCACGCCGCCGCCGCCAGGGCGCAATCCGCCGCCCCCAACAACCCAGTCGTCCTGCACGGCCTGGCCTACTTCTATAGCGAGACTGCCGAACCGGCCAAGGCCGCTCCGCTCGAAGCCCGCTACGCCGAAAATGCGCCGCGCGATCCGGATGCGCTCCCACGCGCGGCCAACCTCTATCTGCAGGCCGGACAGCCCAAGCCGGCCATCGATCTGGCCCGCAAAGCGTTACTCCAGGGCGATCGCGACAGCCTGCACGATCTGCTTGGCCAGGCTTACGACCTCGCCGGCCAGCCCGAAAAAGCCGCTGCGGAGATGCAGTCAGCCATTCAGTTGAACCGCTATGAGGAGTCTTACTACTTCGACCTCGGCCGCCTCTACCTCCGCCACAACAATCCGGCGGCCGCCGTTCAGATCTTTGAGGATGGCCGGAAGGTGTTTGCGAAGAGCGCCCAATTGGAGCTGGCGCTCGGTGTCGCGGATTATGGCCTGCGCCGCTTCGCTGATGCCGCCGATTGCTTCCTGCGAACCATCCAGTTCGCCCCCCAGGCCGAGCAGCCGTACGTGTTTCTGGGCCGCATGCTCGACCAGGTCGAAGACCGCCTGCCGCAAGTCACCGCCAGCTACGGGGCCTTCCTCAAATCTCAACCCGAAAACTATTTGGCCCCGTTTCTCTATGCCAAGGCCCTGTCTGCTTCGGCCGCCGATCCGCGACAGGTCGAGCCATTGCTACGCAAATCCATCGCGCTGAATAGTAAGTTCTGGGAATCGCATTACGAATTGGCCCTGCTGCTCGAGCGGCGTCACGATTTCGAAGCGTCTTCCGGTGAGTATCGCCGCGCCATCGATCTGAATTCCCAGAACGCCGATTTGCATTACCATCTCGCGCGGATCTACGAGCGCCTGGGTAAGAAATCGGAAGCTGCCGCGGAGCACGCCGAACACGAACGCTTGAGCGGCGCGGAGACCGCCGCCATCCGCCGCCAGCAGAGCGCCCTGACCGTTCTTGATCTGCCATCCAAGGTATACAATGGCCGACATGAGGAGATCCCATGATCGCGGCTGGCTTGCTTCTTTTTCTGGCTAGTTCCGAACACGCGGCGCTTATCCGCCAGGTAGCCGACTCCGGCCGCGTGCTGGCACTGGCCGTGCCGCCCTCCGAAAGGCTTGCGCCGCCCGCGCGCATCGCCCCCGGCATGCCGCCGTTGCTCAGTTTCCGCTTCTTCGAAGGCCGGCAGCGCCATCGCTTCGGCGACCTGGATCTGGTGATCGACGATGCGGGCCATTAGCGCGCTGTTCCTGCTCGCCGCCCTTTCGGCGCAGGGCCAGGAAGATCCGCTGGCGCAGGGTATCGCCGCTTTCAACCAAGGACAATTCACCGCTGCTCTGGCTTCGCTCGAAAAGGCGCCCGATACCCCGCCGCGCCGCGTATTCCTCGCGCTCACCCGCGCCGGCTTGGGCCATTGCGACGCCGCGCAATCTGAACTGGCCGCGCAGTTTGACCAGAACATCGATTTCCAACTCCGCCGCCTGGCCGGACTGGCGCTAGCCCAGTGCCGCATGACGTCGGGTCACTACGACGAGGCGCTCCCCGTCCTGGCGCGCTTGAAATCGTTGTATCCTGCCGATGCCGACGTGCTCTACCAGACCGCCCGCCTGCATATGCAGGCGTGGAACGATACGCTCTTTGAGATGTTTCAGAAGACCCCCGGCTCTTTCCGCGTGAACCAGGTTTCCGCCGAGATTTTCGAGATTCAAGGACGCTACGCGGAGGCGGCCGCCGAGTACCGCAAGGCCATCGAAAAGAATCCCGCGGCGTTAAATCTGCACTTTCGCCTGGGCCGCGTGCTGCTGATCGAGTCACACGCGCCGGAGAATATGGCGCTGGCGCGGCAAGCCTTCGAAGCGGAGCTGGCGCTGAATCCCGGCGATGCCGTGGCGGAATATGAAATCGGACAGATTCTGCTCACCGGCCAGCAGACTGCCGAAGCGGTCCGGCGCTTTGAGCACGCGGCGGCCCTGAGTCCGGACTTCCCGGAGGCGCTGGAAGCTCTCGCCAAAGCGCGCATGGATGCGAAACAATACCCGGAAGCCATCGCGCTGCTGGAAAAGGTCGTGCATCTCCAGCCGGCCAACGAGCCAGCGCATTACAGCCTGATGATGGCCTATCGCAACGCCGGCCGCCCGGCGGACGCGGCCCGCGAGCAGGGGACGCTCGACAAATTGCAGCGAGCCCCCGAAGGCGAGTTCACCGATTTTCTGAAGCGCTTGGGAGAGAAGGCGCCCAAACCGTGATCCGCGGCCTCGCGATCGCCGCCCTGATCTTGGTGGGAGCGCCGGCCGCCGACTTCCACAACGTGGCGCGCGAGGCGGGCTTGGTGGATTCATTTCCGAATGGTGGCGCGCAGTCCAAACAATACATCATCGAAACCACCGGCAGCGGCGCCGCCTTTCTGGACTACGATAACGACGGCCTGCTGGATGTCTTCCTGGTCTCCGGACCCGGCGGCTCCAATCGCCTGTACCACAATCTGGGCAACGGCAAGTTTGCCGACGTCACCAAGGAGATGGGCCTGGAACACACCGGCTGGGGCCAGGGCGTCTGCGCCGGCGATTATGATAACGATGGTTATACCGACTTATTCGTGACTTACTGGGGCGGCAACATACTCTACCGCAACTTACACGGCCGTGGCTTCGAAGATGTCACTGCCAAGGCCCACTTACAGCAGGACCGCGTACGCTATAACACCGGCTGCGCCTTCCTGGACTACGACAACGACGGCCACCTGGATCTGTTTGTGGCCAACTATCTGAAATTCGATTTTGCGACCACACCCAAGCCTGGCGAAAACGCCTATTGCTGGTATCGCGGCTTGCCCGTGGCCTGCGGCCCGCGCGGCCTGCCTTTCGACCGCAACATCCTGTATCACAACAACCGCGACGGCACGTTCACGGACGTCTCCGAAGCCTCCGGAATCGCCCGGCCCGCGCGCCATTATGCGCTGGGCGTGCTGACCGGCGATTTCAATAACGATGGCCTCACCGATATCTACGTAGCCTGCGACCAAACTCCTTCGATCCTCTATATCAATCGCGGCGATGGCACTTTCGCCGACGAAGCCATGATGCGCGGCGCGGCCTACGACACCAACGGCAAGGCCCTCTCAGGCATGGGAGCCGACGCGGCCGATTACGACGGCGACGGCTGGCCCGATATCTTCCGTTCCAACTTCTCCGATGAGCGCGAAACTCTGTACCACAATCGCGGCAACGGCGAGTTCGATGATGTCACCCTGTCTGCCGGCATCGCCCTCAACACCCGCTTCGTCGGGTGGGGCTGCGGCTTCTTCGATTTCGATAACGACGGCTGGAAAGACCTGCTCTTAGTGAACGGCCACGTTTTCCCGGAAGTCGACCGGCTCGGGATTGACGTGCACTACAAGGATCGCGCCATCCTGTACCACAACAACACCAAGGGTAAATTCATAGATGTCTCGGAATCCTCCGGACCCGGCATTCTCGAGAAACACTCCGCGCGCGGCGCCGCCTTCGGCGATTATGATAACGACGGCGCGGTGGAGGTGCTGGTCAATAACCAGAACGAACCGCCGTCGTTGTTGAAGCAATCCACCAAGCCCCCGGGTAACTGGGTGCTGCTGAAAATGGTGGGAGTCAAATCCAACCGTAGCGCCATCGGCGCGCGTGTCCGTCTCACTGCGGGAGGACTAATGCAGATCGGCGAAGTGCGCAGCGGCGGCAGCTATCTGTCGCAAAACGATCTGCGCCTGCACTTCGGCTTGGGCGCCGCCCGCCGCATCGATTCCATCGAAATCCGCTGGCCCTCCGGCCAGCACCAAATCGAAAAAGATCTCGCGCCGAACCAGATCCTCACCATAACCGAATCCCAACCCGTCCACCCCATGCGATAATCCATTGCAGTTCTGGAGCACTTATGGAACGCCGTCAATTTGTGCAAAATGTTACGGGAGCGGCCGCTTGGACGGCCCTTTCCGCCAGCCGGGTTTTAGGCGCCAACGATCGCGTCCAGGTCGGTATCATCGGCTGCGGCGGACGCGGACGAACCGTGATGCGCGAGATGCTGCGCGCCCCCAACACCTCGCTCGCCGCCGCCTGCGATGTCTACGATACCAATGCCCAACGCGCCGCCACCGATCTCTCCGGCGGACAGGCCAAGACCCTCGGAGATTTCCGCCGTCTGCTCGAAATGCGCGCGATCGATGCCGTCCAGATCTCCACGCCCGATCATTGGCATGCCATCGCCACCGTGCTGGCGCTCGAAGCCGGCAAGCACGTCTATGTCGAAAAGCCGTTCGCGCTGACCATCCGCGAAGGCCGCGCCATGGTGGAAGCCGCGCGCCGGACTGGGCGCATCCTCTATCCCGGCACGCAGCATCGCTCGGCGCCGCATATCGCCGAAGCCGCCCGCATGGTGCAGAACGGCGAGATCGGCGAAGTTTCGCTCGTGCGCGTCTGGAACAGCGGCAACATCGCCCCCGACCTGATGAAGAAGCAGCCGGATTCCGATCCGCCCGCTGGCCTCGATTGGGATTTCTATTCCGGCCCGTCGCCTCTTGCGCCCTTCAACCGCCGCCGCTTCCTGACCACCTACCGCGTCTTCTACGACTATGCCGGCGGCTACATCACGGACTACGGCAATCATCGCGTCGACAGCGTGCACCAGATCATGAATGCCACCGGCCCGCACACCATCTCGGCTGTGGGCCGCCGCTTGTGCCCGGAAAATGCGGGCGACATCTTCGATCTGCACGTAGTCACGTATCAATACCCGGGGTTCGTCATGGAGTACGTGGCCAACTGGGTGAACAGCAACGGCGTGGGCGGGCGTTCACCCGGCATGAACTATTACGGCATGCGCGGCGCGTACAACCGGCCGCACGGCTTCGCCTTTTATGGCACGAAAGCGGCGCTCTACGTCGATCGCATCGGCTACGAAACCTTCCCCGAGCTGGAACCTGGCGCGCCCTACGAGACACCCGCCCCTGGCGAGGGCAACGTGAAATACCGGACCGGGAGGAAGCAGTTCCAGGGCGCCGATGCCACGTCATTGCACGCCCAGAACTTCATCCAACAGGTGCGCATCGGCCATAAGGGCGCGGTGGACGAGATGACCGGACACCACGCCACCATGGCTTGCCATCTCGGCACCATCGCCGCCAAGACCGGCCGCACTCTGCATTGGGACGCGCAAAAGGAAGACTTCGAAAACGATCCCGAGGCATCCAAGCTGTTGACGCGAGAACTCCGCAAACCCTACGACCTGATCCGGCTCTGAACGCTGCAGAGGCCGCCGTCACGGCGTGTTGTTCAGCAGAATGGAAATGTCATCTGACGAGTAGTTCACCACCGCCAGATCCGGCTTGCCGTCGCGGTTGAAGTCGCCCGAAATCACGAATTGCGGCAAGTCGCCCACGGCGTAGAATTGCGGCGGCCGTAGCGTGCCATCACCGTTGCCGAGCAGAATGGCCGTGCCTTGCGAGCCAATGCACGTAGCGGCTACATCCAATTTGCCGTCGCCGTTAAAATCCCCGACCGCCACCGTGTATTGTCCCGCCCCGGCAGGGTAGATCACGGGCGCCTGGAAGGTGCCGTCGCCGTTGCCCAGTGAGATCGAGATCCCGGACGCCGCGCCCTGCACTAAGTCGAGCTTGTGGTCGCCATTGAAGTCACCCACCTTTACGAAGTTACCGGCGCCAGGGTAACTGACTCCGGGCTGGAAGGTGCCGTTGCCGTTGCCCATCAGTATCCATAAGCTGCTTCCGGAGACAGCCAAGTCCAGATTGCCGTCCCCATTGAAATCTCCCACGGCTACAGCGTTCGGCGAATTTCCCACCGGATAATAGACCGCCTCGGGGAATGAACCGTCACCCTTGCCGAGCAGGATGGCAACTTCGCCGTTAGCCGTCACTGCCAGGTCGAGAATGCCGTCCCCGTTGAAGTCTCCCACCGCGATGTAGCGGGCATTGGGTCCGGCGGTATAGGTACTCGCCGGTTGAAATGTGCCGTCGCCGTTGCCGAGCAGAATGCCCACGGCGTTTTCGCCGGCCAGCGACACGGCCAGGTCCGGGAACCCATCACCGTTGAAATCGCCCGTGGCTACAAAGTGACCGGCTTTCGGCAGCGCGTACTCCGCCGGAGCTTCGAACGACCCGTCGCCATTACCCAGCATCACCGCCACGGCTTTGTCTCCCCGCGAAATGGCTGCCAGGTCCAATATCCCATTGCGTGTGAAGTCGGCCGCCGCGACGCCTATCGGCAGCCGCACGGATTTAATGCCTTCCGGATGTTGGAAGATACCCGCGCCATTACCCAGCGCGACCCCGACGGTATTAGCGGGCGGCGCTCCCGTCGCGAAGGACTGTGGTTCGTCAATTCCGTTAGAGAAGGCCAGGTCCGGCGTCCCGTCGCCGTTGAAGTCACCCACCGCTATCTGGCTGACCGCTCCCATCACCGAAACGATCGGCGGCTGAAAGGTGCCGTCGCCATTGCCCAAATACACTGCGGGACCGTAGGACGTGGCGATGTCCAAGTTGCCATCCCCATTGAAATCCGCTATGACAGGCATGCCGCCGCCCGTTAGAGTAATCGGCGGCTGGAAAGTGCCGTCGCCGTTGCCCAGCAGGATCATGATGCCGGCGCCGCACACGACGATGTCCGGCTTGCCGTCGTGGTTCAGATCGGCTACGGCGACGCTCGAAGGCTCCGGTATAACCGAAATGGTCTTGGCCGGCTGGAATGTGCCATTGCCGTTGCCCAGGTAGATCGAAATGGTATAAGCGAGATCGGCGGGAACCACCAGGTCGAGGTTGCCATCCAGGTTGAAGTCTCCGGCGGCCACGTCGGGAGTATCATATCCCGAGGTCACCGCGACCGGGGTCTTAAAGGTGCCGTCGCCATTCCCGGCGAGGAAGAATTCGCCGCTGTATTGGTTATTCACGATCAGATCGAGTTTCCCGTCGTTGTTGAAGTCCCCAGCCACCAGGGCGTCGGCGGTCAGACCGAGGATGTAGCTGACGGGAGGCTGGAACGTGCCGTCCCCATTGCCAAGCAGAATGGAGACCTCCGAGGGACCGTTAAAAGAGACTTCGCCCGCATCCGCGACGGCCAGATCCAGTTTCCCGTCTCCATTGAAATCGGCGACCACGATGGCGGCCGGGCCGGCGCCCGCCGCATAGTCCACCGCCGGCAGAAAAGTGCCGTCTCCCCTTCCCAGCAGGACGGAAACCGTATCCGACCCGCTGTTGGCAACCACCAGATCCACTTTGCCATCGCGGTTGAAATCCGCGGCGGCCAACCCCTGCGGTGTATTACCGACCAGGAATTCGCGGGCTGTGAGGAATGATGCGGGTGGCGCGGCCGCTTGGAGCGCCAAGCTCGCCAAGAAGGTGATCAGGCAGAACCGTTGGCTGTGTGTCATATGCATCTCCCCTGCATTCAGAAGTATGGCAGGTTGAAAGCGCGCGATCAATCGTGGAACAAATCCGCGCCCGCCCCCGTATCCTAGACATCGTAACCAGGAGACGCAAAATGTTTTGTGACCGTTGCGGCATGCGGCTTACCGATCCGGCGAACTTCTGTCCAAATTGTGGCAAAGCGGCGAGCGTTACGCCCTTGATGCCGGTCACCAGCCGGCTTGCCGGGCATGTCCGGCTGGCGGGCATCTTGTGGCTGGCCCTATCGGCGTTTCACTTTATTCCGGGTCTGTTTCTGGTGTCCTTCTTCGACCAGGGCGGGTGGTTCCTGTCCCCGTCCGTACCCGGATTCGTGCACGAGATCCTGACCATGGTCGGCTGGATGTTACTCGGCGGGAGCATTCTGGGCTTGATTACCGGCTGGGGTCTGCTGCAGCGGGAGCCATGGGCGCGCACCCTGGCCATCGTGATGGCATGCCTGAATCTGATCCACATGCCTTTCGGCACCGCGATCGGCGTTTACACATTGTGGGTCCTGCTGCCCGCCGCTGCCGAACAGGAGTACCGCAGCGTGGCCCGCGCGGCTTAAGCCTGGGTGGTCTCCGCGGCGTGCTTGTTGTGCCGGCCCAGGAGTTGGTGCAGGACGAAGGGCACTTCGTCAGGGTGCGACGCACACCAGGCAATGATGCGCTCGAACTTGAGGGTATCGTCGGCGAGGGCGCTGATTTCCATCAGCTCGGTTTCTATGACTTCCGGGTCTCGCATAGCAACTCCAGCATGGCACATTCGGGGCGCCGGTTGATTCATTCGTACCGCAGCGCGGTCACGGGAGAAATCCGGGTCGCCCGCAGCGCCGGAATCAGCGTGGCCAGCAGAACCACGAGCATCATCGCCAATGGCGCAGCCGCGAACGTCATCGCGTCGGTGATGCCGACGCCGAATAGCATCGTCTGGAGCAGGCGCGAGAGCGCGAACGCTCCGCCGATGCCGAGCGCGATGCCCATGGCGGCCAGCGATAAGCCTTGCCGGATGACCATTCGCACCACATCCGCCTGAGCGGCCCCCAGGGCCATGCGCACGCCAATTTCGTGCGTGCGCTGCGTTACGGAATAGGCGATCAAACCGTAGATTCCCACGACTGCCATTAGCAGGGCGATTCCGGCGAACAACGAGAGCAGCATGGTATCGAAGCGCGGCTGGGAGACGGACAGCGCTCGCGCCTGTTCCAAGGTGGCGATTTGCGCCAGGGTCGCGCCCGGATCGATGGCCTGGACGACGCGGCGCAGGGGCCCCGCCAGCCGCGCGGCCTCACCGGAAGAACGCACGGCCAGGAACATACGCCTCCCATAGTTCTGGGCGAACGGCAAGTAGTAGGCCGGGTCCGTATCGACCGTCAACCCCAGGTATTTGACATTGCCTACCACGCCGACGATTTCCATCCATTTGTTGCCTAATTCGGGCCCGCTCTGCCGGATGCGCTTTCCCAACGGTTCCTGATTAGGCAGGAAGCGGCGGACGAATCCCTCGCTGACGATCGTTACCGGCGCCGCCTCCTGATTGTCGTGATCGGTAAAATACCGGCCTTTGCGCAGCGGGATCCCCAGCGTCCGGAAGAAATCGGGGCCCGCGGTCACATCGGAGATGATGGGGTTCAACTCACCGGGAGCCAGACTCTGCCCTTCGATGCCAAAGGTATCGGCATCGCCCTGCTCGTCGGGGGGCAGGGAATCGGTGACGGCTGCACTTTCCACTCCCGTCACGCTCCGCGCACGGCGTAGCACCTCATCGTAAAAGGCAAGGCCGGCGCTGGCGTCGTTATACTTCTGGTTGCCGGGTGAAATGAGCATGGTCAGGATCTGCCGCGGCGGGGTGGAAAACCCGCCGGTGACCCACTGCAGATTCGCGAAACTGCGCAGTAGCAAACCCGCGCCCACCAGAAGCATCAGGGATACCGCGATTTCACAAACCACCAGCGCGGATCGAGTGCGTCCGCGGGTCCGGCTGGCGGCGCTCGCACGTCCGCCTTCTTTGAGCGCCGCGTTCAGGTTCGCACGCGCGCTTTGGAATGCCGGCGCCAGCCCGAACAGAATGCCGGTGAGCATGGAGACGAAGAGCGTGAAACCGAGCGCGCGCAGATCCAACCGGACCGAATCGACGAACGGCAGGTCGCCGGGGTTCCAGGCGCGGATCAGACCGATGCCGCCCCACGCCAATAACAGCCCTACGGCGCCGCCCATCAGGGCCAGAAGAACGCTTTCGGTGAGCAACTGGCGGATGAGTCGCGTGCGGCCCGCTCCGAGCGAGAGCCGCAGCGCCATCTCGCGTTCCCGGACCGTGGCCCGCGCCAGCATCAGGTTCGCGACGTTGACCACGGCGATCAGCAGCACCAGTCCCACGGCGCCGGCCAGAACCAGGATCGCGGGCTTCAGTGTGACGCCCAGCATGGCGTCGCGCAGGCTGAGCGCAGGCAGCACCAGGCGCTTATAAAAAGAATTCTGCTGCATCATGCGCAGGCCGATGTGGTTCAGATCCGCCTGTGCCTGGTGGAGCGACACGCCGGGCTTCAGCCGCGCCACGCCGCGATAGAACCAAGGGCCGTACCGCGTCGGCGGATTCAACACCAGGTTGGTCCAGACCTCCGTGACCCAGGGGAATCGAAAGGCGCCCGGCATCACGCCGACAATGGTGGCCGGGGAACCATTTACCAGGATGGTTTGGCCGAGGACCGCGGGACTGGCGCCGAAACGTCTCCGCCAGATGGACTCGCCGAGCAGAGCCAACGCGGCGGATGCGGGTTGGTCCTCCCCCGACGCGAAAGTCCGGCCGATCACGGGGCGCACCCCCAGGGTGGAGAAGAAGCCGGCCGTAACGGAAGCGCCCTGCACCTGTTCCGGGACGCCCGGCTTCCCGCCAATATCGAGGTTCCGGCTGGTGAAGAGCGACGGATCTTCAAAGGCGCGATTGTTCTCTTTCCACAGCAGGTAGTCGCGCACGCACATGGTCCCGAACGCAAAGTCTCGCGGGGAATAGCGCATGAACACCACCGCCACGCGATCGGCATCGGCGTAAGGCAGCGGTCGGAACAGGATGCCGTAGACCACGCTGAACATCGCGGTATTGGCGCCGATGCCCAGTGCCAGCGCCAGCAGGGCCACCACCGTAAACGCGGGATTCTTGCGCAGCATGCGCGCGCCGTAACGCAGGTCCTGCAGAGTTTCTTCCAACACTTGACCGCTCCTGACTTGCCGCACTTCTTCTTTTACTTGTTCCAAACCGCCCAACTCGATGCGCGCGGCTCGCCGCGCTTCGGCCGAGCCCATACCGGCCGCGCGATTCTGGTCCGTCAACTGGTCCAGGTAGGCGCGCAGTTCATCGTCCAGATCGCGCTCGACGCGCACCCGCCCGAGGAGATTGCGCCGGAGACTGGCGAGCCGGCTAAACCACCGCAGATCGGCCATCTCAGCTGGCCTGCAGGGCGCTCGCCATGGCCAGCGCGATGGTTTCCCATTGCCGGGTTTCGGCCTGCAATTGCCGGCGTCCAGCGGCGGTCAGCCGGTAGAACTTGGCGCGCCGCTTGTTTTCGGAGTCGCCCCAGCTTGACGAGAGCCATCCGGCTTCCTCCATGCGATGCAGCGCCGGGAACAGCGAGCCGGGTTTCACCTGAAACGTGCTGTTGGTCATCTGCGCGATGCGGTGCGAAACTCCCAGCCCATGCATTCCCGAAAGGGCCAGCGCTTTTAAGATCAAAAGATCGAGCGTTCCTTGCAGAAGATTCGTGGCGGGCATACTTGTATAGAAATACTATATGAGTCCGGTATAGAATGTCAATAGGAACGAGCTGAGCCCGCGTCGCGTTACACTGGCTCTCGGCATGCTGAGACTAGTCCCCGCCACGCTCCTTTTCGCCTGGTTCTGCTACGCGGCCCCGCAGGACCGGGACACTCTCCTCATCGTTCCCCACACGCACTGGGAAGGCGCCGTTTTCAAGACCCGCGAAGAGTATCTGGAAATCGGCCTACCGCACATTCTCGAAGCGCTGCATTTGATGCGGCGTTATCCCGACTACCGCTTCGTGTTGGACCAGATGTGCTACATCAAGCCCTTTCTGGACCG
>JBEKYC010000056.1:0-43981 GCA_049511415.1 Bryobacteraceae bacterium
TCAGATCCACCTGAGGGGGCTTGTCACTCGACGCCGGCGGCAGGTTCTGCTCCGCCCATTGGCGCAAATTGAGCTGCGCGCGCGCGGCGAACTCGTCCGGCTCGGCATGGCGCGCCAAGGTGGGCGCCAACGGTTCGCGGGCCGCCTCCGCATCCCAAACGCAATCCGGATCGGCGGCACAGGCCTGCGCGATCTCGTCGCCCAACTCGCGCAGTTCCTGGTACTCCGACGCTTTCAGCCGCCGGATCTGCTTCTCCAGCGTGCGAATGCTGGTCACCTGGCCCACGTTCGTGGGCACGCCCCAAAACAACAGATAGCGCGCCACGTCGAACGCCCGCGCCGCCAGGTTGCGGCGGTAGGCTTCCGGTTTCATATCGCCCGGACGGGGCAGGCGCGCCGAGAGGCAGTCGAAGGCTCGCGTATTCACCTCGCCGTAAGCCTCCAGCAGTTTTTGCGCGGCGGCCTGATAGCGGACGGCCGAATCGAAACTAAACTCCGGGGGCGTGACAAATCCGCCGCGGGAGAAATCCTGATAGCGCGACGACTTGGCCTGGCCGTCCCAGAGCGGCTCCTCTTCGATCTCGGTGGCGGCCAGTTCGGAGAGGCCTTCGAAGCACAGCACCGTGTGCCCCAGGTCGGCGATGGATGCGTGACCGTACTGGAAATAGAAGCTCTCCAGGAACTTCTGCGAGTCGTGCGTGCGCACCCACGCCAGCGAATCGCGGATGGAGTCGGGAGAGCGGCTATAACGGGCCAGGGCATAGGCGCTCTTTTCCGGCGGCATCGGCGACACGGAAATTACGCGTTTGGGTTTGGATTCCGGCATGAAAAGGCTATGATAACGGATTGTGAAAATACGCATCCGAAGACTACGTGACGACGCCGTGCTGCCGACCTATGCGCACGGTCCCGAGGAAGACGCGGGCCTGGACCTGCGATCGGTGGAGGGCGCGCTGCTCGAACCGCATGAGCCGCGCATGGTGGCCACCGGCTTGGCGATCGAGCTGCCACCGGGTTATGAAGCGCAGATCCGGCCGCGCAGCGGACTGGCGGCCAAGCACGCTATCACGCTGCCTAATAGTCCCGCCACAATCGACCCCGGTTATCGCGGCGAGATCCGCGTCATCCTGCTGAACCTGGGCCGCGAGCCATACGAGATACACCCCGGCGACCGCATCGCCCAGATGGTGATCGCGCGTTATGAGGCCATCGAATGGGAAGAGGGCGAGTTGAACGAGTCACGCCGTGGGGAGGGTGGATTCGGGTCGTCGGGGAGGTGAAGGGGAGCTACTGGGTGTGCTTCGTCCGGAGCATGTCGGCCAGATCGTCGATCTTGTCGTCCAGCAAATTCAGTTTGCTCGCCAACCCTTGAATTTCGGATTCCGCGCGGCGATTGACGTCGAAATCGAGTTCTCCGCGCACCCGGTCCTTGGTATCCTGGCGATTCTGGCTCATCATGATCACGGGAGCCTGGATCGCCGCCAGCATGGACAGGAACAGGTTGAGCAGAATAAACGGATAGGGGTCCCAGGCTTTTTTGTCCAGGACTACGTTAATGGCCGCATAGATCGTCAGACAAATCGCGAATAAAATAATAAACGACCACGATCCCCCAAAACGGGCCACCGAATCGGCCAGCCGTTGTCCGACCGTGGTTTCCTCGTCGATGACCTCATTCGGATTGCGGTTCGCGCGGCCGCGCACCAGATTCTGCGCGGCGTGGAATTGCCGCCCGAGCGTGGTCAACAGATCCATCCCCGCGTGCGGCTTCCGTTCGAGAAGGGTGGCGATGTCGTCCCTGGATACCTCGATGCACGTGCATGGCTGCAGCGCTACGGCGCTCGTCTGGTGGGGCGTCTGCTCCAGCATAGAGGCGAAGCCGAAGAACTCGCCCTCGCCGGGTTCATCCACCACTACTTCCTGTTGATCTTCGTCCACGGTGCTGACGCGGACTTTTCCCGAGATCAGCACGTAGGCCTGGGGCGCGAGCTCTCCCATTTTATAAATTCGCTGCCGGAGCGCAAAGGTCTTGAACTCCACCTGGCTGGCCAAGACCGCCAGTTCTTCATCGTCCAGCAAGGCAAAAAGGGGAACATCCCTGAGCAATTCCGGTGCACATCCCATGGTGGGCTCCTTAATGGCTTTATGACAATGCCAGCAACCCCGTGAGGTCCGCCGCCGGCACGCGCAGCCCGACATAGAATGCGCCAAACAGCGCATAGACCGCGCTAACCTCGTCGAATCGCATTTCGTAAATCAGCTTCTTGAACACCAGCGGATCCTCGGCGAACAGGTCCACACCCCATTCCCAATCGTCGAAGCCGATCGATCCGGTGATGATCTGTTTCACATCGTCGGCATAGCGGCGGCCGACCATGCCGTGTTCGTGCATCATGCGCTGGCGCTCCGCCATGGGCACCTGGTACCAGTTCTTGGACTCGCCGCGCCGCCGGTCCATGGGATAAAAGCAGATGTACTTACGGTCCGGAATCGTGGGCCACAGCCGCGGCGCCATCACCTGGCGCTGGCGTGCCAGTTGCGCGGCTATTTCTTCGTTCCATTCCGTAGAGTGCGGTTCGATCCCGCGCTCCGCCAGGCCGCTGTAGAGTTTCAGGGTCGAGTCGTAAAGGCCCAACTCCACCACTGAAAGATACGATGTCGTAGGTTCCAGAAAATCCGACAGGCGCAAACGGGACAAGGCCAGTTCCGCCTGATTCAACTCCGCAAAGCTCTGCCGGAAGTGGACGAACATCAGGTCGCCCTTGTGGCCGATTAGAGAATAAACGGCGCTTTGCTCCATTCCGCGCCAGGCCGTGGCGGCTTCTTCCAAAGCCGCATCCCGCTCGGGCGGCGCGAGCGCCCGCCAGGCCGGCCAGCGGAATCGCATCATCTGGTGCAGAACGCTGGAGCCTTCCAGAGTCAGAGGAACGGGGGGCAATGTGGGCATCGCCCTTTATTTTGGCATACCCCGGGAGAGTGGCGATTCTCGTGCAGTTTGGCCTGCCGTCAAGCCAAACAAAGGGAGCCCTGGCGAAGCCTAAAGCCGCTGAGGCGTTTGGACATAGCAGTTTTGAGGGGGAAGAAATGTTGCCGAACCAAACCGCGGTAATGAGTGAGAATCCTCACTTTCACCCAGCAGCCAGCGCAGCCGCACCCAGGCCCACAAGTGGCGTCAGGAATCCGGTTTTGAGAGCCGAGTCGGCCCCGCCAAGACGCATCCCCACCAAGCACCTATCCTGCAAGACTTGTATGGGGAAGTGCTGCATCGGCCGGTGCCGCTTCTGATTGGACAGGTTAGCGCCGAAGAGGGGGCAGGCGGCGCTCGGCAGCCGGGAGATCGCGAGCCGGCGGGATGGTTTCTCCCCATTCGAACAGGGCCGCGGCCCAGGTAAGTCCCGCGCCGAAGCCGGCCAGTAGTACTTTATCCCCAGATACAGTCAGATGCCGATCGAGCAAGTCCCCCAAAGCCAGCAGCACGGACGCCGAACAGGTATTCCCGATTCCCGCCATGTTGACGATCCATTTTTCGGGCGCGATCCCGGTGCGCTGCTGCAGTTGCTCCACAATGCGCACGTTGGCCTGATGCACCAACACCCAATCCAGATCATCCGGCCGTATACCCGCCTTGGTGCAGGTCTCGATCAGCATCTCGGTGCCGCGCTGGCTGGCGAAGCGGAACAGGGGCCGGCCCTGCATGGACACGGTGGCTCCCCGCGGATCGCCGTTGCCGGGCGCTTGCCAGGGCGCGGCTGAGCCGCCATGCGGCACATGAAAGAGCTTCGCGCCGGAGCCATCGGATCCCATAACCCACGATCGCAGCGCGATTCCGGTGGCACATGCCTCGATCAGAAATGCGGCCGCCCCGTCCCCGAACAGGATGCGGGTGTGCGCATCGTCGTCCGAGAGATGATGCGTCACGGTGTCGCTGGCGACCAGCAGGACGCGCTGGGCGGTGCCCGCCGCCAGGAAACTGAGTGCCGTAATAAGGCCCAGGACCCCGCCCGAGCACGCCGCGTTGAGGTCGAAAGCGGGAATTGGACCGAGATCCAGGGCATGGGCTATCCCCGGACCGGAGGGGCATAAAGGATAGTCAGGCGTAAAGGTCGCGCACACCAGGCAATCCGGCCGGAAGGACGGACAGTTGCGCAGCGCCTGGCCGGCGGCGCGGGCGCCAAGCGAAACGGTGGTCTCGCCGGGGCCGGAGATGTGCCGCGATTCCACTCCGCAGCGCTCCTTGATCCACTGCGGATCGACACCCAATTGAATCGCTAACTCTTTATTTTCTAGCGTATTAGATGGGAAGGCGCGAGCCCAGCCGGCAATCCGGAAACGGGCTTGTTGCAACGGAAAGCTGGCTGGTCGGTCCATGGGTTGCCCGCGGATGCTCCTTCCATAAGTATCTCAAATCCGGGCTTCGTAACGAGATTTAACGAGGCTCGGGTACTAGTAGTGGCCGTATATGCGTGTTCCAGCGTGCGGATCTTACCGGCGGCGTAGCCTGGCGCCGATGAGCGCCACGCCAGTCAACACCAGCAGCAAAGAGGCCGGCTCAGGGGTGGAGAGAAGCGAAGTGTAATCGAAACCGGTGACTAAACCACCTTGGACGTTCCCGCCATTGGTGGTCCCAAAATAGACGTCGCCCGAGACCACCGTCGCACCAGTGGGGCAGGATGTTTTCGGACCACATGCGGCTTCGTTCAAATAGAGCACCGGGCCGGTACTCGTGGCTCCGGTGACCGACACCGTCAGCAGCAGGTTTCCGTCCGCCGGATTGTAAACAAAAGGCGTGCCGGTGATGTTCAAATAGAAACCACCAGTCTCCGGCGTTAAGGCCGGCAGTGTTCCGGTAAAAAATGTTTGGGTACCGGAGGTCTCGTTGTCCCCCGGGCTGACGGTGCTGAGCCCTCCGGGATCAAACGAAGTGTAGGAAAAGCTGATCGTGTAGGTGCCGCCCGACGGCACGCCGCCGTTGAAGACCTGGCCCTCGTAGAAAGTGAGGCCCGCAATCGAGATCGAGGTCGGGAACGCCGAGCTTAGATAGACCTGCTGATAAGTGCCCAATCCTATGAATCCCGGGCATCCGAACGGATCGCAGTTGCCGCTGCCCAGCATGGGCGGATTGCCCAGCACCAGGGTAGTGGCATGCAGGCTGAACCCGGCAAAAACCACGATTATGGCTATTCGACAAACGGCTCTGATTATCATTGACCTTTCGGCCACCTTAAATGTGAGCATAGAGCGGTTTACGAGGGATTGCAAGGGGTACTAGTTTGCAGCACTTATTTTCTTTAACTTTGGTAACACCAGGCAAAAGTCGGCTTACTGCCGAACTATATCTTGGCGGATATGGCTTTACGCGCAGTTTGCGCCTCGGCGGAAAACCACATATCGAGAAACTTGCCCAGAGACGCGCGGTCCGTGGGTGCGTCTGGTCCGCCATTGAAGTCTCGCAACGAGTACTTAATCTCACGGTAGGCGACCGCCGGCTTAGCCGCCAAAGCGCGGGCAAAGGCGATAGCGCGGCCGCGTACCTGGTCCGCGGGCGCCAGTTCACGCACCAATCCGATTTCGAGTGCACGGGCTGGGGTGAGGGGTTCGCCCAATAGCATGACCTCGCGCGCGTGCACGATGCCGACCGCTTCGACTACCATGCGGCGAATCGTCGGAGTCAGGGCCAATCCCAGGTTGATTTCATTCAGCGCGAAGCCAAAGTCGCCCTCCGCCATGATGCGGAAATCACAGGTGACCGCCAGGATGGCGCCGCCCGCGAACGTGTGTCCACTGAGCGCCGCGACGGCCGGCTTGGGGAAGTGATAGAGGCTCTCGTAAACGTCGATGAAGCGGCCGAAGAATGCGGCCATACCCTCGCGGTCATAGCCGAAAACTTCCCGGATGTCGAAGCCGCTCGAAAAGAACCGCGGCCGGTCGCTGGCCAGGACCAGGCCACGCACGGATGCATCGGCGGCGGCGTCCGTGACCGCGCCGTGCAGTTCCTCGATCAATTCGGCATTCAGCGCATTGGCTTTACCCCGCGCGAGCGTCAGGATTAACAGGCCGTCACTTCGTTCCGCATGAACATGTTCCATTGTGCGCTTACTTTACCAAGATTAGATGCGCGCAGTTTCAGGCCGGGAAACGCTCCGCCAGCATCGACAGTACCCAAGTCCAACCCTCGCTATGGCGGCGCCCCATTTCATCGTCGGGGACACCCGAATGATGCAGCGTAACTTGCGTTTGGCCCTCTAAGGCTTCGAATGTTACGGCCACGACAGTCTCTATGCCTTGGGTACCTTCGGAAACCCAGGTGTACTCCACCAGCCAAGGACGCTCGATGCGCAGGAAGCGGCCATAGTGCGGCCAGGTGCGCCCCTGGTGCTTCACTCCGAGATAGAACAACCCATCGACGGCCGCATTCAGGATTACCCGTTCGGCGCCGAACCACGGTCCGCCCGGGCTGGAGGCATCCATCCACACGTTGAAAACGTCCGCGGCCCGCGCGGGTATGGCGCGGGTTACGGTTATATCGGTAAGTTTCACTCTGACTTCTCCTTTTTTGTGAAAAATGTCTCCAGGGGTCCAGGCGGACGTTCCAGAACTGCTCGTATTTGAGGGACCAGCCGGCCACATCGCGCAGAGGCTCGGCGGTCAATTCGAGGGTGTTCTCGCGGCCCTGGCGGGTGCGCCGCACGAGGCCGGCGCTCTCCAGCCCCCTGACCTGTTTTGCAAAAGCCAGTAAGCGACATCGCAAAGGGCGGGTGGGATCGGCGATCGCCCCCATAACGGTATCCAGATTCCGGCGCCATGCGATACTGAACCTACTGGTCCAGTATCATATATCTCCCTGCCCGCCGCTATACTATGAATTCTCTTGCATGCGTTATCAGGATGCTGGCGTCAATATCGACGAAGCCGACCGCGCCGTCTCTTCCATCCGCAAGCTGGCGCGGGAAACTTTCACGCCCGGGGTGCTGACGGATATCGGATCGTTCGGCGCCTGCTACTCGCTGGCAGGCTGGAAGAACCCGGTGCTGATCAGTTCGGCCGACGGCGTGGGAACCAAGATCAAGATCGCGTTCGCCACCGGCCGGCACGACACGGTCGGCGAAGACCTGGTGAATCATTGCGTGAACGATATCGCCGTGCAGGGCGCGCGGCCGCTGTTCTTCCTGGATTACTTCGCCACGGGCAAGCTGGAAGCGGGTGTTGCAGCGCAGGTCGTCACGGGACTGGCGCGCGGCTGCCGCCAAAACGGCTGCGCGCTGATTGGGGGTGAGACCGCGGAGATGCCCGGCTTATACGCGCCCGGCGAGTACGATCTGGCGGGATTCATCGTGGGCGCGGCCGCGCGGCGCGGCTTGCTGACGGGTGCGCGGATCCGGGCGGGCGATATTCTGCTGGGCTTGCCTTCCTCGGGGCTGCACACCAATGGTTATTCTTTGGCCCGCAAGCTTCTATTCGATATTGCCGGATACACGCCCGCCACGGTGCTACCGGAACTCGGCAGATCCCTGACGGATGTGCTTCTCGAAATCCACCGCAGCTATTTGAAGCCGGTCCGCGCGCTCTCGGATGCCGGCCTCCTAAGGGGTGCGGCGCACATCACGGGAGGCGGCATTTCCGATAACACACCGCGCATGCTCCCGGCGGGACTGGCGGCGGAGATCGATACGAGCGCGTGGACGATTCCACCGATTTTCGAGCTGTTGCGGCGCTTGGGCAATCTGCCCGAAGACGACTTCCGGCGGACCTTCAACCTGGGCATCGGCATGATCCTGGCGGTGCCGCAGGCGCGCGCCCG
This sequence comes from Bryobacteraceae bacterium, assembly GCA_049511415.1. GTDB lineage: Bacteria > Acidobacteriota > Terriglobia > Bryobacterales > Bryobacteraceae > Bog-159. The sequence continues at coordinate 7,799 of JBEKYC010000056.1, forward strand.
CCGCGCAGAGGCCGTGCTGGGCAAGCTGGGCGAGCCTGCGATTGCCGTCGGCCGCGTGGTGGCTCAGAAACGACGCGGGCCGCGGGTGGCGTACCGGTGAAGCGGCTGGGCATTTTGCTCTCCGGGCGCGGATCCAACTTTGAAGCCATCGCGCGCAGCGTGGCCACCGGCGCAATCGACGGCCAAATCGCTATGGTGATCGCCAATCGGCCGGAAGCGCGGGGACTGGAGATCGCGCGGGAGCTTGGGTTGCCCGCTATGTGCATCCCTTCCAAAGGTCTGGACCGTACCATCTATGACGGCATGCTGGCGGAAGAACTGAAGAAATGCGCCGTGGACTTGGTCTGCCTGGCGGGTTATATGCGGCTGTTGAGCGCCGGGTTCATCCGCGAATTTGCGGGACGCGTGCTGAACATACATCCCTCCTTGCTGCCATCATTTCCGGGCTTGGACGCGCAGCACCAGGCGCTCGAGCACGGCGTCAAAGTAACCGGTTGTACGGTTCATTTCGTGGATGAATACCTGGACGCCGGCCCGATTATCGTGCAGGCCGCGGTGCCGGTGCTTGACGAAGATACAGTCGATTCACTCGCGGCGCGCATCCTAAAAGAAGAACACCGAATTTATAGTGAAGCAATTCGAATGGTGCTAAGCGGCCAATTACGGATTGAGGGGCGCCGGGTCGTGAGCTGTTTGTGACGGCGGTGGCGTAAAGACGGCCTTGCGCGCGCGTTGACCTACGAAATCCACGAACCGGATTGGCGGCAATTCTCCCCGTTCCACCTGCCGCACGACCACTCGCTGATAGCGGCGCAGAGCTTCGTCGCGGCGCGAGCGGGTCAACCGGCAATCCTGTAAATCAATGAGGAAGGTCACTTCCCACGGTTGGAAACAAGTGCGGCGCACGTCGCCCTGCAAGACTTCCTTGACCAACCGGTTGAACCGATTAGCCATCAACTCCAAATCCGGCGCGTCTTCCATCACAGTCATTCCATCGGCGGATGACAGATGAAACTTTACTAACCGTGCGCTGACATACTTTTACACTCGCGAACGAAACAGTTCGCTTGGGCGTACATCTATCTAGGTGAGTAAGGAGGCGGACTTAAGATGGCGCCACAAACTGAACTACCCAGAATCCCGGAACCAGCCCATGAGGCGGATGTGATGCGGGAGCAACTCGAATACCTGATCGAGCATGTTACAGCGGCGGGCCAGTGCGGTTGTGCGGAATGCCAGCGCTACTTGCGCGCCCGGGCGATCCTGCTTGAAATTTTCGAGAAGCCGCCCCGGCCCACGAAGGTGCAGGAAATCGCGCCCCGGCTGGCGCTCGCCGCATAGGCGGTTACTCGTGCCGCAAAGCCACCAACGGGTCGGCGCCGGCCGCGCGCCATGCCGGCGGAAACACGGCCAGCGCGGCGGCGGCCAGGATGCAGGCCGACGGCGCAGCCAGGCTCCAGAAATCCGTCGGCCGGACACCGAATAACTGCGTAGCCAGGTAGCGGGCCAGGCATAACCCGGCTCCGGTCCCCAACGCAATACCGGCGATCACGGGCGCCGAAGTATCGGAGACGATCAGGCGGACGACCGCCGGCCGGCGCGCTCCCAGCGCGATGCGGATGCCGACCTCGCGCGTTCGCCGGACCACCGCATAGTTGATGGTCCCGTAAATCCCTACTCCCGCCAGCAGCAGCGCCACGATCGAAAAGAACCCCGCCAGCAGTGCCAGCAATCTCTCGCTCAACATAGTGTTATCGATTTGCGTCGTGAGGAGAATGCTGCCGCGCACGGCCAGATCCGGCGCGGCCGCTTCAATTTCCTTACGCAGCCAAGGGACCAGGGAAGCCGGGCGCGAGGAGGTCCGGATGTTGAGCGTGGCGCCGCCGGTCACGTCGCGCAGGGGCGAATAGATGGACGGTCCCTCAGGCTCCCGCAGGTTGTTGAAACGCGCATTCGCCACCACTCCGACGATTTGTTGCCTGACAGGCTCCGGATCATCCGTGAGTTTGTCGAACATTTGCCCGAGCGGGTTTTGCCCCGGCAGAAACTTGTCCACGAAAGCCTGGTTCACAACCACTGCGGGAGAGTTGCCGGCGATCTCCTCGGGAAGGAAGTCGCGCCCCGCGATCCAGCGAATCTGCATGGCGTGGAAGAATCCCGCCGAAACGGGCGACTCCATGGGACGAACGGCTTCTGCCGGCCGGCCGGGAAAGCGAACGAACGGCTGCATGATCCAGACCAAGGCGCCTCCCATGGGCCGCTGCCGCGAAATGCCGGCAGCCTGCACGCCGGGCAGATGCCGGATGTGGGCGAGCAGGTCCGCACCGGAGTCCGGACGGCGGCTTTCCGCATGCCGCGGCGCCAGGTCGAATAGAACGACGCGATCGCTCACGAAACCGAGATCCACCGTAATCAGCTTTCCAAAAGACAGCAACAGGAGCCCGGAAAGGAAAAGGACCGCCACGCTGAACCCGATTTGAGCCGCCATCACCCAACGCAAAGATAGGCCAGGGCTGGAGTGTTGCATTCGCCCGGTGCGCAGCGTGGCATCGGGCGCGGTGGCGGATGCCCGCAGCGCGGGTAGTGCACCCGCCAGGAACACCGTCAGCAGGCTCAAGCCGGCGGCGAAGACGAGCATTCGGGAATCGGCCGCGACATCCAGCCACGCCGGAAATTCCGCGGTTCCCAGCCGGTCCACGAGGACCGGGGCGGCCACGCATGCGAATAGAACCGCCAATATGGCCGCCGCCGCGGCGAGTTGCGCGCTCTCGATCAGCATCTGCTGGATCAGGCGGAAGCGGCCGGCGCCCAGCGAGAGGCGCACGGCCATTTCGGTCTCGCGGGCGGAAGCGCGCGCCAGCATCAGATTCGCCACGTTGGAACAGGCGACCAGCAGCAACAGCGCACAGATCAGCGCCAGCACCGCCAGCGGCCGGCGAAACTGCATGCGAAAGAGCGAGTCGCCGCCGCGGGAGGCATCCCGCACATGGAGCGGCGCGTCGGAGACTTGCCGGATCTGATCGCCAGCCAGACGGCGCGGCGGATTGACGCGCACGCGTTCGCGAAGGAAATTGGTCAGGGCGGCCTGCAGCGGATCGTGCAGTTGCCGCGTTTCGATTCCGGCGTGCAGGCGCCCCCACACCGCGAACCGGTAATTATCGGGATCGGCCAGCATACGCGGGTCCGCCTCCGCCGCGAGGGGCAGCCAGACGCTGGTCAAATAACCGGGTTCGACACCGCCGAAGCCCGGACCGGCCACACCCACGATCTGGAAGATTTTGCGGCCGATGGTGACCTGGCGCCCAAGGGCCGCGGGGCTGCCGCCAAAACGGTCTTTCCAGAAGGCATGGCTCAGGACCGCAACCGGGCGGCCCTCGGTCGCGGAATCGTCCGCCGGTTGGATCAATCTTCCCAAAGCCGGCTTGACGCCGAGGATCTCAAAGCCGCGGCCGGAGATGGCCTCGACGCGCAAGTTTTCGCTCTGGCCCCCGGCATCGTCCAGCAGCACCGGCTCCAGCCCGCCGCTGAGTTGCATGGCGAAAAGGTCCGCGGAATCCCGCGCGGTGTCGCGCAACGATTCGTAAATAGAAAAGCTGAAATTGCCGGACTCGCGGGGCTGGTTGTCGGGGCTGAAGAAAGCCGGCATCACATGGGCCAGGTCGATCAGCTCGTGCGGCGCCGGCAGCGGGAGCGGCCGCAGAATCAGCGCATCAATCAGGGCTAAGGCCGTGACACAAGCGCCAATCGCCAGGGACAGCGATACGATGGCGGCCAGGCTGGCCGTGCGATACTTCGCCAGCATGCGGAAACCAAAGCGCACGTCGCGCAGCAGCGATTCGAGCCAGGCCGCGGATTTGATGTCGCGGCTGGATTCGCGCAGGCGGGTGGGGCTGCCCAACTGCCGGCGGGCCTGGATTTCAGCCTCCGCCCGCGACTTGCCGGCACGCACCAGATCGTCGGCGCGCGCGTCAATGTGGAATTGCAACTCGTCGGCGAGATCGGCATTGGTGCGTTCCGGACGAAAGACATTAACGATACGCGAAATCCATGACATACGATTTCCCCTTCAGGCTTCCTCCAACACGCGTCCTACGGCGGCGGTGATGGTGGTCCACTGGCGCTCCTGGTCCTTGAGTTGTTTGCGGCCGGCGGGGGTGACCTCGTACACTCTGGCCCGGCGCTTGTTTTCTGTGGTCACCCAACTGGCGCGTATCCAGCCGGCCTCTTCCATGCGATGCAGAGCCGGATACAGAGATCCTTCTTCGACCCGCAGGTCGTCGGAGATGGCTTCGATTTGCGCCGTAATGCCGTAGCCGTGCAGGGGACCGCGGCGGTCGAGGATTTTCAAGACCAGCAGGGGAAGAGAGCCTTGCAAAGCATCGTTTCGCGCCATACCCAGATTACTCACTAAGCTATCTTAGTATAGGCCCGCGCTTTGACGAAGTCAATACTCCCCCGGTTGTGATACCGTCGAGGTCATGCAAAACCTCGATGGCATTTCCCGCAGAAGCCTGCTGGGCGCCGGGGTGTCGGCGCTCGCCCTGGCGCATCCGTTCGGCGCGCGCGCGGCCGGCGACCGGCTGAAGGCCGGACTGGTGGGATGCGGCGGACGCGGCACGCAGGCGGTAGCCGACCTGCTGACCGGCAACGAGAACGTGGAACTGATCGCCATGGCGGATGTATTCGAAGATCATCTGGAGCAGTCCCTCGCCCGCCTGCGCGATCCCAAATTCCTGGGGCACTACGCGGGCATCACGGTGGAGCGCAACGGAACGCAGCAGGAGATGAAGGCGGAGGATCTGGTGGCCTCCATACAGCCGCGCGTCCGCGTGGAGCCGGATCATCATTTCACCGGATTCGAGGCTTACCAGAAGCTGCTGGCGTCCGACATCGATATCGTGATGCTGTGCACCCCGCCAGGCTTCCGGCCGATGCATTTCGAAGCCGCCGTGAACGCCGGCAAGCACGTATTCACCGAAAAGCCCATCGCCACGGACCCGGTGGGCGCGCGCCGGTTCATCGCCGCCGGAAAACTGGCCGCCGAACGGAAGCTCACGGTGGTCTCCGGCGCGCAGCGGCACGCGCATCGCGAATACGTGGAGACCGTGCGCAAGATCCACGACGGGGCGATTGGCGACGTCACGGCGCTGTATGCCTATTACCTGAGCGGTCCGGTTTTTCACGCCGACCACCGCGATCCGAAATGGAGCGACATGGAGTGGCAACTCCGCAACTGGTATTCATTTATCTGGATCTGCGGCGATCAGATTGTCGAGCAGCACTTCCACAACATCGACTTCATGAATTGGGTGATGGACGGGCATCCGCAGAAGGTGGTGGCGTCGGGCGGCGCGGCCTGGCGTCCGCGTGAGGAACTGTACGGCAACATCTACGATCACATGAACTCCGACTTTACCTATGCGAACGGAGTGCATCTTAGCAGCCATTGCCGGCAGTATCCCAAGGGAGTCTATAGCAACGTCAGCGACTCCATCGTGGGAACCAGGGGCCGCAGCAACGGCATGGATATGGGCGGCAACGGCATCAACCCTTACGTGCAGGAACACATCAATATGATCAAGAGCATTCGCGGCGAGGGGACTTATCTGAATTTCTCGCTGCCCATCGCGGAGAGCACGCTGACCGCCATAATGGCTCGCGAATCGGCCTATTCCGGCCAGGAAGTCACCTGGGAGCAAATCATGAATTCGCAGTTGGATCTGATGCCCAAGGCGTTTGGATACGATGTAAAAATGGAGCCTGCGCCGCTGCCGGTGCCGGGCATCTACAAATTCGTTTAATCACACTTCGAGGCCGACCGAACGCATCAGTTCCAGCGCATTGCTCTTCTCCACCACACCCGTATGCAGGCGATAGTCGAAGCTCATCTTGCCATCCGCAAACTGATCTTCGAAGTGCACGTTGGCGGCGCGCGGGGCGAGTGACTCCACGACTTGCGCCAATGCCAGATCGTGCGTAGTGACCAGACCCATGGCGCCGCGCTCCACTAATCCGCGCACGATGGCTTCCGCGCCGATGCGGCGATCGTGCGAGTTGGTCCCATGCAGCAGTTCGTCGAGCAGAAATAAGACGGGCAGTGGACCGGCGGTCAGTTCCATGATCTGGTGCAGGCGCTTGATCTCGGCGTAGAAGCGCGAGGTGCCTCCGGCCAGCGAATCCAGCACGCGTATGGACGCGCCCAGCGCCAGCGGGGAAATCCGCAGACGGCGCGCGCACACGGGCGCCCCGGCCTGCGCCAATACGGCGTTGACGCCCACGGTGCGCAACAACGTGCTTTTGCCGGACATGTTGGAGCCACTCACAATCAACAGGCGCAAGTCGCCGCCAAGACGCACGCTATTGGGCACGACATGCGCTTCGTCGAGCAGCGGATGCGCCAGCAGGTCGCCGTCGAAACAGGCGGCCGCGGCGAACTCCGGGAAAACGTGCGCGGGATGCTCGTAAGCGTATGCTGCGAGCGAGCACAGCGCTTCGATTTCGCCGGCGGCATCCAGCCAGCGGCCGACCGCGGGTCCGGAAACGCGGCGCCAGGCTTCGATGGCGAAGGCCAGTTGCTCGGTCCAGAGCATCAGCGGGCCGACGGCCTTCATGAACGGGTTGTCGCGCGAATCCAGCATTTCGATCAGCCGGTTCAGGTGGCCGATGCGTGCGGAGGGCGGTTGGCCCGATACCTCCAGCGCCGCACGCAATTCCACCAGCCGCGCCGACGTGAACTGTTGCCGCTCCAGACGCGACAGCACCTGTGACAGCAGGGCCAGATCGTGGGCCGGTTGCTCGACGGCTTCCACCACGCGATTCACTTCCCGGCGGTAGCGCGCAATGAAGATGGCCACCATCGCCAGCATGGCAAAGAACGGATCGCGCCAGCCCAGCGCGGCCCATAGCACGCCGCTGGCCGCCACCAGGCAAGGGATCAGGAATGCAATGATCCGCGCCCCGCGCGATTGCAACAGGGGCGGCTGCCCGCCCCAGGCGGCCAGAGCCTCGGGATGCACCCCGGTGCGGAAGTCTTCCCCCAGCACGGCCAGGTCTTCGCGCAGATCCAGCAACGGACGCAGTTCGTCAATGGCGGCGTGCCGCGCGCGCAGGACCTCCGGTTCCGACGGCGCCAGCAGCCAGCCGGCGAGTTTCTCCTCGCCCATGCGCGTGCGCGCGCCGCACAATAGCTCGAACAGCGAGCCGCGGCCGAACAGGTCCAGATCTTCGGCATAAGGGTGCAACGGATTCAGAAACCGTTCGCCGGTTTCGCCGTGGCCTGACCACTGGCCGTCCAGACGCGCGATGGCTCTTTCGTAGTGCGTCACCGAACGTTGGGCGGCCTTTCGCGCGCGCAATACGCGCTCGTGCGCCACCACCAGGCACGCGAAGGCGGCCACCGGCAGAGTCAACCATAGCGGACTGGCGGCCTGGCGTCCCCAGACCAGCCACGCCAGTAAGCCCGCAATGATAAACACCAGAAGGCGCAGGTTGCCGATGGTGCGGTGCCGTTCGTCGTGCCGCGCCACAGCCCCGCGGCGGGCCTGCAGGCGATCGTTATACTCCGGACGTGGATCCCCGTTCATGCGCTTAAACCATGATATATTTGTGGCCATGCCAAGCGGTTACATACCGATCTTTATCTTTTTGGCTATCGCGATTGCCTTCCCGGTAGTAACCATCCTCATCGCCAAGCTGATCCGGCCGTCGGCGCCGTTCAAAACCAAGCTGGAAGCCTACGAATGCGGCATCAAGGCCGCCTCGGATTCGCGCGGGCGCTATACGGTGCGCTTCTATATCATCGCCATTCTGTTCGTCATTTTCGACGTGGAGACGATTTTTCTGTTCCCCTGGGCGGTTCGCTATAAGACGCTCGGCTGGTTCGGCGTATCGGAAGTCGTGGTGTTCCTGGCGATCCTGATCGTGGGCTACATCTGGGCCTACAAAAAGGGCGCGCTGGATTGGGTTTAAGCGGCGCTTATTCGCAGCGCAGCGCGGATATCGGATCCACCCGGGCGGCGTGGCGCGCGGGAACCACGCAGGCAGCCAGACCGCATCCCATCAGAACCAGGGCGACCATGGTTAGCGTCAGCGGGTCGCCGGCCGAGACGCCCCATAGCTCACTGGCCAGCCAGCGGGTCGCGCCCAGGCTGGCCAACAGGCCGCAGCCGATACCCATTCCGATCAACGCCAGTCCCTTCCGCAGCACCATCCCCAGAATCTTGCCTTGTTCGGCGCCCAGCGCCATACGCACACCGATTTCGTGTGTGCGGCGGCCGACCGAATAGGCCATCACGCCGTAGACGCCGATCGATCCCAGCAACAGCGCCAGGGCCGCGAAAGCGCCGATCAGGAGCGCACTCACTCCCCGCGGCGCGATCGATTCGGATCTTAGTTCGTCCAGCGTGGCCACCGTGTGCAGCGGAATGCCGGCGTCCAGAGCGGCGATCTGGCCGCGCAGAGACGGCGCCAGTTTCTTGGGATCCCCGGCCGCGCGCACCACCATGGTCATAAAGGCGTCGCCCATTCGGTTGAAGTGCGGCGGGTCGCCGGGCTGCAGCGAAGGCAGATAGATCTCGGGCGCGGTGCTTTCGCCCGGAGCGGAGCGAACGTCACCGGCGACGCCGACAATCGTGGCCCAATCATGCTCGCGGTTGGGATTCTCCATGCGCGCTCCCAGCGGATTTTCATGTGGCAGGAACTTGCGCACGAAGGCTTCGTTGACCATAACCGCGCTGGGCGCGCCTTCCCGATCGGCAGCGCTGAAATCGCGGCCGCGCACGATAGGAATCCCGAGCGTGCGGAAGTAACCGGGGCTGACGCAGGCGTCGGTGGCCTGCACAGTCAAGCCGGGGTGACGTTCGATAGTGGTTTCAAACGACGCCATACTGTTGGTTAGCGGCAGCCACTCGCCGCCGGCGGCCGATTCGACTCCGGCCACCCTTTGGATGCGCTCCAAAGACTGCTCCAGGAATCGCGCCCGGTCGATCGGCTTGGGATAACGCGCGCCGGGCAGGCTGACATCGAAGGCCAGCACGTGATCCGTCCGGAAACCCAAACTCTGGTTGCTCAGGCGCAAAAAGCTGTTCAGCAGCAGCCCGGCTCCGCTCACCAGCACGGTGGCGAGCGCCACTTCCCCCGCGGCCAGGATGCTGCCGAAGTGGCGGCTCGCGGGACCTTCGCCCACGCCCCGTCCCGATTCCTTGAGCGTATCGCTGAAGTGCACGCCGGATGCGCTCCAGGCCGGCGCCAGGCCGAACAAGATTCCGGTGATCAGGCCGAGCGCCGCCCCAAACAGCAGCACGCGCCAGTCGAAACCGATGGGATCGAGCGCGGGCATTTTGGGTGCGATCCACAGCAACAGGAGATCCTTCAACCAGGAGGCGAACGCCAGTCCCAGCGCGCTGCCCATCAGCCCCAGTGTGACGCTCTCCGCCAGGAGTTGGCGCACGATGCGGGCGCGGCCGGCGCCCAAGGCGCGCCGCATGGCAACTTCTCTCTGGCGGGACACCGCCCGCGCCAGCAGCAGGTTGGCTACGTTCACGCATACGATCAGCAGCACGCACGCCACCGCCCCCAGAAATAACAACAGGGGCGCACGGGCTCCGGCGGCTATCTGTTCGTGCCACCCCGTCACCACGATGCTTCTGGGAAAGCTGCGGGGCCAGGGCGCGCGCTTCAGCAGCGCATTCAGATCGCCGCGGGCGGCCTCCAGGCCGAAGCCGGGTTTGCGCCGCCCGATGGCCTGCAGCATGAATTCCCGGGCCTTCCCGCTGTCGCCGATCACAAATGGGATCCACACGTCATAGCCCGACCGGGAGGTATACCGGCTGGGGATGCGAAAGCCGGGCGGGAGCACTCCCACCACCGTGTAGCTCTGGTCGTCCAACGAGATGGGTTTTCCGATGACCGAGACATCGCCGCCAAAACGGCGTTTCCAGAATGCGTGCTCGAGGATGGCGACCGGCGCGCCGCCGGGGCGATCCTCCGCGGGCAGGAAGTTCCGCCCCCACGCCGGCCGCACGCCGAGCATCGGGAAGAGGGACGCGGTAGCCATGCCCCCCGCCACCCACTCGGCTTCGCCCTTGCCCGCGAAGTTGGCGTGAAAATCCATGTATCCCGCCAGTTGGCTCAGCGTGCGGTTGTATAGTCTCCAGGCCACATAGTCGCGGACATAGGCAAACGGATTGTCGCGCTCGCCGTGCAGGCTCATCGAGATGGAAACCAGCCGATCCGGTTCGGGGTACGGCAGCGGCCGGAACAAAACGCCGTTCACGATCGTGAAGACGGCGGTGGTGGCGCCCATGCCCAGCGCCAGCGTCAGGACCACGGTCGCGGTGAACGCCGGATTCCGGCGAAAGAGACGGAAGGTGTAAGCCAAATCACGCCACATAAGCTACCTGTTCGCGGAATCGAGGAGCAATTCGAATGCCGCGGGTTTACTGCGTCCGGCCTGCGATATTTAGAGACCCTATTGTCCGTTTATGGGAATAGCCCTACGCCTACGCTACAGTTTGGGTCAGCAGCGCGAGTTCCTCCGCCCGCACCAGCGTGGCGGCTGCCAGCGCTTCTTCTACGGATGATCCCTGTGCGGGCGCAACTTTGGGGCGCCTTGGCTTCGCCTTCCGCGGTGTGCGCGTGCGGGTCACGTGCGGCTCGGTCTGGGCCACGCCGGCCGCCTCGCGCAGCTCCCGGAACGCGGCCTCCAGAAACTCTCGCATGCGATCGCCATCGGGCGCCGCCTGCGCATCCGTGGTCAACGCAAAATAGAGTTTCTGATCGTAGCTCTCGATGGCCACGCTGATGCCGACGTCCATTCCAGTGGGCACGTGCGGATAGCAGGCCACCATGCGCTTGCCGCACGTGTACAACGGAAGCTGCGGCCCCGGCACGTTCGTGCAGACCATATGAAACAGGGGAATGGGAGTATTCAGCCATCCCAGGTTATTCGCCAGCAGCGCCTGCACCGGCGGCGGCAGCAGCCCCAACCATGCCAGGCCGGCGCGCAACAATTCCGGCATGCGCGCGCCTTTCATGGCCAGGGTCAGCTCGTGGATATGGCGGACGCGCGCGAGGGGATCGCGCATGCCCAGCGGCAGCGTGACCGGCAGCAGGGAAATAAGATTGCCAAAGGCGCCGATGGAATCGCCGGCCGGACGCACGTTTACCGGCACCATCGGCCGGAAAAACCGGTTCTTGACGGTCTGGCCGTGCAGCGCGGTATAGCGGGCCACCGCGCCGGATACCACCGCCAACACCACATCGTTGACCGTGCACCCACAGGCGCTGCGGATCGCCCGCGCTTCCGCGAAGGGAAATTCGCTCCAATACACCCGGCGCTCGCCCGAGCACGGGCGGTTGAACGGCAGGTGTTCGAGCGGCGACAATAACTCGGGCATGTGGTCCACCACCCGCTCCAGCCCCAGAGCGGCGAAGTTATCGCGCAGCAGCAGCTCCCCGTACCCGAGTAGCGCTTCGCGCGTTTCCGCCAGCCTCTTGGGGAACTGCGCCAGGCTGTCCGAGAGGGCTTCCACGAACATCGTCAGGCCATCCGGCGGTTGCGGCGGACGGTAGGGCTTGCGCCGCGGCATAGGGCGATCCTCCGGCGACGGGTCCAGAATCACGTTCAGGAGCCCGATACCGGCGACCCCGTCCACGATGCAATGATGCACCTTGCAGATGAGCGCGGACCGGTTGCCGGCCAGCCCTTCCACCACGTATGTCTCCCAGAGCGGCTTGTGGCGGTCGAGCAGCGGCGTAAAGATGCGGCCGGCCAGCTCGCGCAATTGTTCGTCGCTGCCCGGCGGGTCGAGCTTCACGCGAAAAATGTGACGCCGGATATCGAATGCCGGATCGCTCTGCCAGGTGGGATACCCGATATTCAGGAAGGGCCACCTCACCTTCTCGCGATAGCGCGGAATGATGTCCAGCTTGGATTCGATCACCGCCACGAACTTGTCAAAAGGAATGGGGCCGTCGAACACGCACACACCGCCAATGTGCAGCGGCATCTGCTTGCTTTCGAAATTAAGGAACGCCGCGTCCAGGGCGCCGAGGCGGGACGGAAGTTGGGGAAGCGCCATAAGCCTCCTTTTCAGTCTTACAAGGATATTAAGATTATATTGTCTGGTAATATATGCCTGGATGCAAGGGGCGGGTTTTGTGTCGCCTATCCAAGTAACGCAACCGGCCCCATCCGCATCCAGCTAATCGAGACTATCCTGGTCTCATCGGAGGCTGTTTATGAACAGACACTTCGTGCAGTTGCTCGCCGCAGCTTTTATCCCCGCCATCTCCTCACTCGCGCAGCCAGTGATCAGCAGGCAAAGTCCCATCGCCAGCGCCGCCAGCTACCGTACGCCCGGATTACCGGGGTCGGGAGTGGCACAAGGGTCGATATTCAGCATTTTCGGAACCGGTCTGGGGCCGGACCCGTGGGCGCAGGCCACCACCTTTCCCCTCCCCACCTCGCTGGGAGGCTCCTCGGTCAGCATCACGGTCGGCGAAACCACCACGCAGGCCATCATCCTGTTTGCCTATAGCACCCAGATCAACGCCATTCTGCCGTCCAATACCCCGGTTGGCGCGGGATCGGCCACGGTCACGTATAACAATCAGGCTGGCGCCTCCGCGCCCATCCAGGTGGTCGCCAGCGCCTTTGCCCCCTTTACTTACAACCAGATGGGCTACGGGCAAGCCATCGCCACCGATACCAACTATGTGAAAAACACTATCATCCACGCCTTTCATCCCGGCGACTATGTGCTGCTTTGGGGCACCGGGCTAGGACCGATCGCAGGCAGCGACGCCGAGGCGCCTCCGGCCGGCAGCCTGTCCATCCCCATCACGGTTTACGTAGGCGATACCACCGCGACGCCCAGCTACCAGGGGCGGGCTCCCTGCTGCGCCGGACTCGACCAGATCATTTTCCAGGTACCCACGGGAGTCGACGGATGCTACGTGCCTGTCGGAGTGGGCACCGGCGGGGCGGTCGGCGCGATTACCACCATAGCCGTGGCCGCCAGTGGCTCAACCTGCTCGGATTCCATCCTGGGACAGGACCTGGTGAATCAGCTTGCATCGGGTCAGAAGGTGGATTTCGGGTATATCCGTCTGGAGAGCCTGTTGGGGCAATTGGGCTTCGCCGACTATATAAAGGAAGATTATGGGGAGGCGACTTTCAGCGAACTCGATCCGGGATCTGCCGGACTGGCCCAGTATGGCGTCTCGAACGGCTACTGCTACGTGGCGGACACCGGTCCCTGGATAAACGGGGTGCTGTCGGATTCGAGTCCCGCGCAACTCGACGCCGGGGCCGCTCTCACGCTCACCGGGCAAACCGCCGTGTCGGTGCCACAAAACTACCCCGGCGGCGGGATTTACGAAGAGAGCCTCGACAGCGAGAACCAGACGTTCCTTTGGGGCGGCAATAATTTCATTGTGAGCGGGGCCGGTGGAGCGAATGTGGGTTCCTTCTCGGTCACCGACTTGACTAGTTCCGGAACGGTGAAATTCTCGAATATCGCCTACAATCAGAAACTGCCGCGCGCCAGCGATCTGCTGGTCCAATGGACCGGCGGCAGCGGCACGCTGCAGAATGGCCAGGTTACGATCGGGGGCTATTCCTTCACCAGTGACTATTCTCAGGCGGCGTTTTTCCAATGCACGGCGCCATTCGCGGCGGGACAATTCACCATTCCGTCCTGGATTCTCTCTTCCTTGCCGCCCTCCGGATCGGGGAATAACTCCGGCTACGTGTATGCGCTGGGCTGGATGTGGATCGGGCAATACAACAAGCCGACATCTTTCAGCGCCACGGGGCTCGACCGCGGTATCATCACGGACATCTTCTACAACAGCGAAGGCGTCTATTTTCAGTAGCTCTTATTCGTAGCGCAGCGCGCTCATGGGATCCAGGCGTGCGGCCCGGCGCGCCGGCAGATAGCATGCGCCGAACGCCACCAGCAGCAGAAATCCGGCGGTCGCCGCGAAGACCGCCGGATCGCCCGGCTTGACCTCGTGCAGCAGACTCGCCAGCACGCGCCCGGCTGCCGCAGCACCGGCCAAGCCCACGGCGAAACCGATTACAGCGAGGCGCATGCCGTCCAGCACCACCTGGCTCAACACCCGCCGGCGGCTGGCGCCTAGAGACATGCGGATGCCGATCTCACGCGTACGCTCCGTCACCAGGTAGGAGAGGACCCCGTAAATTCCGACGGCTGCCAGCAGCACCGCCAGCGCCGCGAAAGCTCCCACCAGCAGGCTGAGGAATTGCTGGCCTTGCGCATTTTCGCCGATTACCTGGTCCATCGTGCGCACGGAAAACAAAGACAGTTGCGGGTCGACCTGGGCCAATGCCCGGCGGACTTCGGTCGCCAGGCTCAACGGCTGGCGCGGTGTGTGCAGAACCACGAACAGCCAACCCCGTCCGGTAAACGCATCGTATGCTTCCGGCACCGGTTTATGCGTCAGTCCCCACTGGCGCACATCGTTTACCACCCCAATCACCTGCTTCCAGGGCCCATTGTCACTGCCTTGTGAAAACAACTGGCCGAGGGGGTTCTGATTGGGCCAGAAATCGTGCGCCATGGTTTCGTTGATGACTACGGGGTAGATCATGGCGTTGCTTTCTTCCTTGGGCAGGTTGTAGTCGCCTTCGGGCAGCCGGTCATAGTGTTTGTCCAGATCGGCGGCGCGCTGCAGGTCGGCGGGCGTGAACCCGCGTCCTTTCAGCAGCCGGATACCCAGGGCATGAAAATAGTCGGGCGTAATCGTGTGGTACTCGACCAGCAGATTGCTCATATGGGTAGTCTGGCCGCGCAGCTTCACGAAGTAGTTGCTGCCGCCCTCCAGCGGCAGATGGCTGGTAACGGCCGCCGCATCCACTCCGCCGATGGCCGCGGTCTTCTCCAGCATCGCCTGGGCGAACTGGCGCTGCTGCGCTTCTTTCTTATACTGGGCATCCGGAAGCGTCATGCCCGCCGTGAATACGCCTTCGGTTCGCACGCCGATATCCAGGCTTCGCAGGCGCGCGAAATCCTTGAGCAGCAGCCCGGCGGAAACCAGCAGCACCAGCGAGAGCGCCATTTCGCCGCACACCAGCACGTCGCTGGTCAGCCGGCGGCGCTTGCTGGCGGTAACCAGGCTGCCCGCGCCGCCTTTGAGTTCCTCGTGCAGGTCCGGACGCGAGGTGCGCATGGCCGGGATCAAGCCGAAGAGCACGCCGGTGATGGCGGCCAGCGCCAGCGCAAAAGCGAGCACCGTGCCGTTAAGCTGAATCGCGTTGAATTGGGGCAAGGCCAGGTTCTTGGCATGCGACGCGAGCTTAATCAGAATCCACGCGACCGCGCAGCCCAGCGCGCCGCCCAAGCCGGAAAGGAGCAGGCTCTCGGTGAGCAGTTGCCGCAACAGCCGCCCCCGCACGGCTCCCAGCGCGCTGCGCACCGCCATCTCCTTCTGCCGCGAAACCGCCCGCGAGAGCAGCAGGTTCGCCACATTGGCACAGGCAATCAAGAGAACCAATCCCACGGCTGCCAGCATCATGATCAGCGAACCGCGGGAATCGCCCACCAGGTCGTCATGCAGCCCCACGGCCGCCGAGCCGACCTTGTCATTGGAATCCGGATAGGCCTTTTCCAGACGACCGGAGATCAGCTTCAGGTCCGCGCGCGCGCGTTCGAGTGAAACACCAGGCTTCAGACGGCCGATAGCGTTGGCCCAATGGCTGCCGCGGTGGCCCAGGCTCTTGCCATCCATATCCAGGGGGATCCACATTTGCGTTTGGAACGGGAAACGGAAATTGGGCGGCATGACGCCCACGATGGTGTACTTTTTGGAGTTCAGCAGGATGGTCCGGCCGAGCATTTTAGGATCGCCCGCAAAATGTTCCTGCCAGAGGCCGTAGCTCAGGATCGCCACCTGGTCTTTGCCGGGCTGGTCTTCTCCCGGCATCCAGGTACGCCCCAGCAGCGGTTGCGCTCCCAGCAGGGCGAAGAAATTCCCTTCCGTGGGAACCGCGCTCACGTGATCCGGACGCGCCTCGCCGCTCAGGTTCATATCGCCGGACCAGCCGAACAGAGCCATATCCTGGAAAGTCCGGTTCTGCGTCTTCCAATCCAGAAAATCGGGGGGCGCGAAAGGATAATTGCCGGGGGCGGCTTCGGTCTCATATAGCCGGACTAACTGGGCTGGATCGCGAAACGGCAGTGGGCGCAACAGCACGCTGTCGATCACGCTGAAGATCGCCGTATTGGCGCCGATGCCGATTGTCAGGGTAAGGGCGGCCACGGCCGTGAAGCCGGGCGATCGCCACAGATTGCGCCAAGCGTAGCGTAGATCCTGCAGACTGGTACCGATCAGTTCCATGATTGGAATCCTCTAAAAGTCACTAACGCTGCCGTACGACTCTTAGACGCAATTATTGGTTGCGGGTTGGCTAGCGGGCCGCGGTATCCCGGCCCGTGGCGCCGGCGTACTTGATCGACAAGGCATGATACAACGGCCGCGGCAGCGCCCGCATCAGGCCGGCCAGCAGGCGGTAGCGCCAGCCCGGCACCACGATCAACTGGTCGTGATCGAGCGCGTGCAGCGAAGTCGCGACCACCTGGTCCGCCGTCATCCACATCCAGGACGGGATTTTCCCGCGGTCAAAGGGCATGACATCGTGGAATTCGGACAGCGTAAAGCCCGGGCAGAGCGCCTGCACGCGCACACGAGATCCGATGCTCTTCAATTCCATGAACACGCCCTCGCTAAAGCTGGTCATCCAGGTCTTGGTGGCGGAATAGCTGACGCTGCCGGGGTTCTGTCCGAAGCCGGAAACCGACGATACATTGATGATGTTGCCGCGATCACGCGCCACCATACCGCCGAGCGCCGCGTGCATCAGCCGCATGGGCGCCAGTACGTGCAGGCGGTGCATCTGGTCCTGGCCTTCGACCGGCAGCGAGAAGAATCGGCCGACTATCCCAAAACCGGCGTTGTTGACCAAATACTCCAGGTTGGGTGCGCCTGCGATCCGGTCCTCAACCATCTTCAGCTCCGGTTTGTGCGTCAAGTCCGCCGGCAGAATCTCCGCGCGCACGGCGTGGCTCGACTCAATCTCCCTGGCCTGCTGCTCCAGGCGGTCTTTACGCCGTGCCACCAGCACCAGATCGCAACCCCGCGCCGCCAGGTGGCGCGCGAAAGTGGCCCCGATGCCGCTGGAGGCCCCGGTAATCAGTGCCAGGGGACGCCCGGATTCAGTGGAGGCCACGCGTCATGGTACCACCGGTTAAACTAGGGTTAATCTGAGAGTTGTCAGAAGAGTCCCAAAAGGTTAACAATCGCCGGGCCGGGATTCAAGCATCTCCTGACGCTGCAATAAGCTACGCAGCAATGGCGGCGCCGCTGTGTTATGCGCGATACAGAATGTAGGAAACATTATGGGCATTTTGCGTCACAATTTAGTTAAGGTCGAATTTGCGGCGATGAACGATACGGGTAAGGCCAGAGCGAAAAGCGGTTCCCGGCGCGAAAGCACCGCAGTCCCCCGCAACGAGTCTGCCCTGCTGGTCGACCCGCTGGATCCGAACCATATCGTAGGCGTCGAAGAAATCAACCTGCCGGATGGAACGCCGTCGGTCTCCGCGCGCATCAGTTTCGACGGCGGCGGTACTTGGCGCGAGTCCTGGCCGTTGCCGGTCGAGCCGCAATGGGCCGGCGTGGTGGGACCAGTGCTAGCCGTGGATGCGCACGGTACCCTCAATCTGGCCGCCCTGGCTCTGGATCCGGACCGCTCCCGCGCGTCGCTGGTGCTGTACCGTTCCGACGATGGGGGCATCCATTGGACACCGCCGGCCGTCGCCCTGCATGGCGCCACAGAATGCTGCTACTCGATTGCCGCCGACCTGAATCCGGATAGCCCATTTCGGGGAAGAGTATATCTGGCCGCCGATATGGGTAATATCCTTCATTTCGTGTGCTGTGAGGGCGGAGATGCGATGGCTCGGCCGCATTGCCGTGCGCGAACTCCCCTCCCGGGCTTGTGCTTCAATCCGGAAGCGCTGGTAGACGCCTACGGCGGCGTGCATATCGTGTGGACCACGGGCGCGTCGGGCTGCAGCATTCTCGCCACCTATTCCGCGGATGGGGGCAAGACCTTCCGCCACCCGGTCACCGTGGCCGAGGGGATCACCAGCGTACACGAAGGCTTGCCGGAGACCGCGCCGGCCACCTGCATCGGCCACGATGGGACCGCGATTTGCGTATGGGCCGACGACCGCGAAGGCCGCTCGCGAATCTATTGCCGCCGGTCACCGGACGGAGGCCTCACCTGGACCGGACCGTCCAGCGGCGAACCATTGCTTGACGATCCGCACTCCCGGCAGCACGAATTCCAGCCGCATCTGATCGTTACGGCGGGCAACGAGATCTGCTGTGCGTTCTATGAGTACGGCACTAAGGCGCCGGGCGGCGAACGGCTGGTGGATCTGGCCATGGCGATATCGTACGATCGCGGCGCCACGTTTGCCGGCAGAATGGTGCTCAGCGAGCAGCCTTGGGATCCGGCGGTAGACAGGCCTTTGTCGCGCGCGGCTACGCGGGGTGCGTTGGGCTGGCTGGCATTGAGCTAGCGCGGGCGGTTCAAGCTTAACAAAGGAGCGGGCACGAAACTTTCGTTATGCTATTGGTAACGAAAGGATAGTTTTCATCTTGGACGATCTCTCGGCACGTCTCGGGGCGTATATCGTAAGCGCGGACAAAGGGCGATTGGGAAGGGTGGTTGGAATTCTTCCTGGAAGGCGTGAAAGAAACCTCCGGGCAGGCTGCCGCGACGGCGCGCGTACTAGGGATTTCCGCGCCGACTGTGGCAAAGTCGTTTGTTCACCTGGCGAAACTGGGCATGCTCCGCGAGATCACGGGCAGGCAGCGGCGCCTGGAGATTCTAAACCAGCAGGGGATGTAGGGCGGATTCCGGATCCGCCCTATTCTTCTTCCACGGCGCGGCCTTCTCTCGCCGCGCCATCGCCTTTGCGGGGCGTCAGGCGCACGATGCGGGCGGCTTCCCGGCGGGCGTGCAGCGTATCGTCCTTACCCAGCGTCATCATGCGGTCCACCAGCGGCTTGACGACCTTTGCCTTGGGCACGGTCGTGATGACGCGCTCCTGGTCGATTGCGTCGGTGACCAATCCCCGCGGCAATGCGCGGCGCGCTGGGCTGGCCGGCAGTTAGTTAGGGAAGTCTCTTCGTATCCGCGCCGATACCAGTTCGCGAAGTTCAGGTTTGAGCGACGTTGACGCGAGGCGTTGTTCGAGCAGTTCACGATTGGCCATGCGATGCCGGGCGAGTGCGCCCGTGAAGTCCAGATCTTTCTCACGGCCGGCTACGTATTTGGCGATCGCGAGGTCGTGAACCTCCAGGCACCACCCTCTGACATATCGCGTGTTTTCGTTGGCTATCAGGACGAGGCGATCGCGCCAGCCTAACGGCAGGACGGCGGTGGTTTCATCCACGCCGTGCGCGAAGTAGCCGAATTCGCGCTGAAAGGGCGAGCCTTCGCCGATGCTGCCGTCGATCAGATCGCTGCGCGCGGGTTGCTGACGGGGAAAAACATCCGCCTCGCTGGAGACCAGCAGTTCGGCTGGGGCATCCGGGAATTGGCCGAGAACAGCCTGGCTTCCGATCACTACCACGTCATGCGTATCGGCGATGGCGCCGGCCGCCCGGATGATATGTTCCAGTTGCGCCCGCGTCATTCGGCCCTGCCGGGATCGAAGCGCGCATAGATAGCCCAGCGTTCGGCCGGCGAGAGGACGCCCGCGAAGGCGGTCGCCTGGCGCATGGCGGTCATGCGCTCGCCCGGCTCCACGAGCGCAGCGAGCAATGCTTCGAGTGGACCGTTGAGCAGTTCCAGCCAAGCGTCCCAGTAGGGTTGCGAACGGCCGTTTTGTTGCGACCAGCGCCGCAGGTTGTCGCGCGCGATTTCACACAGGCCCGGATTGCTTCGCAATTTGTCCGCGATGGCGCGGTGCAGGGCGAGGCTGCGTTCGTCGAGGCGGAGGTGGCCTTGGGACCGAGCGCTCATGGTTCCAGGATATCGCGTACGAGTCGAGATCCAGGGTGAAGCGTTTGGAGTTACTCTTCTTCTTCCACGTCGCGGCCTTCGCGTGCGGCGCGCTCCCGTTCTTCCTTGCGCTTGGCGCGCTCGGCGGCGCGCTTTACCAACTCGGAGCCGACCAGCTCGATCATGGCCTGCTCCGCGCCGTCGCCCTTGCGGGGCGCCAGGCGCACGATGCGGGTGTAGCCGCCGTTGCGCTGGCCGAAACGCGGGGCCAGCGTGTCGAACAACTTCTTCACCGATGCCGGCGTATAAAGTACCCGGGCGGCCTCGCGGCGGGCGTGCAGCGTATCGTCTTTGCCCAGCGTGATCATGCGGTCCACCAGCGGTTTGATGGCCTTGGCCTTGGGCACCGTGGTGATCACTCGCTCGTGCTCGATCACGTTGGTGACCAGTCCCCGCAGCAGGGAGTTGCGGGAGCCTCCGTCCCGCTTCAGCTTATATCCGGCTACCTTATGTCGCATGACTCACCTATCTATAATTGGTCCTGATCGTTGCGCAGTTCTTCTTCGTCGAACTCCGGCATGCCGGTCGATTGCGACGGCGGTGGCGCTACCAGCCGGCCGTGGGCATCCACGCGCATACCCAGGGACAGGCCCATGTTGGCCAGAATTTCCTTGATCTCGTTGAGCGACTTGCGGCCGAAATTCTTGGTCCGCAGCATCTCCGCTTCGGTCTTCTGCACCAACTCGCCGATGGTCTGGATGTTGGCGTTCTTCAGGCAATTGTAGGAGCGGACGCTGAGTTCCAGCTCCTCCACGGAGCGGTTCAGGATCTCGCCCATCTTGTCCATGCCGTGCTCGGAAACGTCTTCGGCGGCCTCCGGCAGCTCTTCAAAATTGATGAAGATGGACATGTGGTCCTTCAAGAGCTTGGCGGCGTAGCCGATGGCGTCTTGCGGCGAAACCGCGCCATTGGTCCAGACTTCCAGCGTCAGCTTGTCGTAGTCCGTCATCTGGCCCAAGCGCGCGGCTTCCACCGCGAAATTCACTTTGCGCACGGGCGAATGCACGGAGTCGATGGGAATATAACCCAGCGCCAGGTCTTCGTCGAAGTTCTTGTCGGCGCTGACATAGCCGCGGCCGGTCTTAAGCCGCATTTCGACGTTCAGCCGTCCGCCTTCGTTGATGGTGGCCACGTGCAGGTTGCGGTCGAGCACTTCCACGTCCTGGTCGGTCTGGATCTGCCCGCTCATAACCTCACCGGAGTGGTCCACGGAGACGGTTACGGTCTTAATGCCCTCACCCATGATCTTGAATGGGATCTGCTTGAGGTTCAGAATGATGTCGGTGGCGTCCTCGACCACGCCCGGAATGGGGCTGAATTCGTGTTCCACGCCTTCGATGCGCACCGCCGTGATGGCCGCGCCCTCGATGGAGCTGAGTAGAATCCGGCGCAGGCTATTGCCGATGGTTGTGCCGAAGCCGCGTTGAAACGGCTGGGCGGTAAACATGCCATACCGTTCCGTGAGGGTTTCGGTATTGGCAACCAGTCTTTTGGGTTTCTGAAAGCCCTTGAACATAATCTCCTTTTTCAAGCGCCGGCCAAGGCCGGCCGCAGGCCGAAAGCCTGCGCTCAATTACTTGGAATACAATTCCACGATGAGCTGTTCGTTCAATTGAATCTGCACCAGCTCTTCGCGCTTGGGGAGGCTCGTAATCTTCCCCTTCAGCGCTTCGCGGTCGACGTCCATCCAGCCAGGCGCCGGCGCGTGCGCCGTGGCGTCTCGGGCCGAAAGGATGGTTGGGTTGTTCTTGCTGGGTTCGCGGACGGCTACCTCGTCGCCGATTTTGACCATGAACGAAGGTATATCGACCTTGCGCCCGTTGACCTGAATGTGGCCATGCCGCACGATCTGGCGCGATTGCGCCCGGCTGGTCCCGAAGCCCATGCGGTAAATCACGCTATCCAGGCGGCGCTCCAGGTTCGACAGCATGACCTCGCCGGTGATGCCCTTGGACATCGCCGCCTTTTCGAAGTTGTTGCGGAACTGGGTCTCCAGCAGGCCGTAGATACGGCGGGCCTTCTGCTTTTCGCGCAGTTGCAGTCCGTAGCCGACCAGTTTCGCCTTGCGGTCCTTGCCATGCTGCCCGGGCACGAAGTTGCGCTTCTCGATGGCGCACTTCTCGGTGTGGCAGCGCTCGCCCTTCAAAAACAGCTTTATGCCCTCGCGCCGGCATTGCCGGCAAACCGGGCCGATGTATCGTGCCAAGTTACTTCTCCTTTTACCTTCTCAGGTGCAGTTTACGGTCATGGCGACCTTCGTCCTGCTTCAAAAAGGGGCCGCGGCCCCCAACTAAACTCTGCGGCGTTTCGGCGGACGGCACCCGTTATGCGGTATGGGTGTCACGTCCTTGATCTGCCGCACTTCGATTCCGGCAGTCGATAGCGCGCGGATGGCCGATTCACGGCCCGAACCGGGGCCGCTCACCCGCACTTCGACCGACCGCAATCCGCTTTCGCTGGCTTTGTTGGCCGCCGTCAAAGCGGCCTGCTGCGCGGCGAAAGGCGTTCCCTTGCGCGATCCCTTAAAGCCCAGCGATCCGGCCGTGGACCACGAGATCACATTGCCTTCCTGATCCGCGATGGTCACGATGGTGTTGTTGAACGTGGCCTGGATGTGCACGATGCCCGAATGGACGACGCGCTTCTCCTTCTTTTTGAAACTCTTCTTCTTGGTGGGTTTTGCGGGTGCTTTTGCCATACGCCTCTGCTATGTCTTGGCCGAAGCCTTCTTCTTGTTCGCCACTGTGCCGCGCCGCGGACCCTTGCGGGTGCGCGCGTTGGTGTGTGTGCGCTGGCCGCGCACGGGCAGGCCGCGGCGATGCCGCAATCCGCGGTACGACCCCATCTCGATGTGCCGCTTGATGTTCATCGAGACTTCCTTGCGCAGGTCGCCTTCCACCGCGCCTTCCTCTTCCAGGATCTGGCGGATGTGGTTGACCTCGTCTTCGGTCAGATCGGCCACCTTCTTGTCGAAGTCGATGCCCGCCCGGTACAGCAGCGAGCGGGCACGCGTGCGCCCGATTCCGTAAATGTAAGTCAGACCGATTTCGGCCCGCTTTTTAGGCGGCACTTCCACGCCGGCGATACGTGCCATAAGCTTATCCCTGCCTCTGTTTGTGTTTCGGATTCACACAGATCACCCGCACTACGCCTTCGCGGTGGATGACCTTGCATTTATCGCAAATTTTTTTGACTGACGCGCGTACCTTCATTCTTCTATCACTCCGCGGGATGCGTTCCCCGCGCGGGCCTCAGCCCGCCTTCCAAGCCCAAAATCCGCCCCCGGGTCAGGTCATGCGGCGATAATTCCACGCGCACCCGATCGCCCGGCCGCAAGCGCACAAAATTCCGTTTCACCGTCCCCACCGGATGGGCCAGAACCTGCTGCTTGTTCTCCAGCTCCACGCGATAGAGCGCGCTCGGCAACTCCTCGATAACCGTCGCCGTTACTTCGTTCACGGCCGCGTCAATACCCACGGCCCGTTGGAGGTCACCGCCACCGTATGTTCATAGTGGGCCGCATTCGACCCATCCTTGGTGACCGCCGTCCACTTATCCTTCAGCACCAGAGTCTCCGGCTTGCCGGCGCTGACCATGGGCTCGATTGCCAGCACCATGCCTTCCTTCAACCGCGGATTCTCATTCTTACGCTCCACGTAATTGGGAATCTGCGGCTCCTCGTGAAGCTGCGTCCCAATCCCATGTCCCACGAACTCCCGCACCACCGAAAACCCGTTGGACAGCACATGCCGCTCCACGGTGCCGCAAATATCAAACAGGCGGTTGCCCGCCCTGGCCTGCGCAATCGCCAGTTCCAGCGACTCCTGGGTGACGCGCATCAGCTTCCGCGCCGCCTCGCCAATCTCTCCGATCGCCACCGTGGTAGCCGAATCGCCGTAATACCCGTCCAGCTTCACGCCGGTGTCGATCGACAAAATATCACCCGGCTTCAAAACCCGCCTGGCCGACGGCATGCCATGGATCACCTCGTGATTAATCGAGGTGCACAGCACAAACCGGTACGTGTCACCGGCCGCCGGCACGTAATAACCCTTGAAGGCCGGCCGCGCCCCGGCGTCCTTCATCATGCGCTCGGCGGCCACTTCCAGATCCAGCGTGGAGACGCCCACACCGGCCATCTTCTCCAGTTCGTGCAGTATCCGCCAAACCAATAAACCGCTGCGCCGCATTTTCTCAAGTTCGGCGGCGGTCTTTCGAATAATCATCCTACTTACGGGGCCACGCTGGCTTCCGGACTCTGGATCGTCCGGCAAACCTGAAAAACCAATGCCTCCGGAGTCTGGTCGCTGGCATCGATCTCGAACAGCCGGCGCCCTTTCTCCCGAAAAAAATCGATCAGCGGGCGGCTTTGCGACTCGTACGCCTCCAGCCGCTGGCGAATCACCGACTCGTGGTCATCGTCCCGCACCACCAGAGTTTCGCCGTCCAGATCGCACACTCCCTCCACCCGGGGAGGGTTCGAAGCAATGTTGTAGAGGGTACCGCAACGAGGGCACTGCCGGCGTCCGGCCAAACGAGCAACAATAACATTATAATCTACAATAAGATGAATCACCACTTCCCGGATCCCGCGGCTATCCAGCCAGCCGCATAGGTGCTCGGCCTGGGACCGCGTGCGCGGATATCCGTCCAGTATGAATCCATCCTGCGCGTCCGATTCGGTCAACCGCTCCTCTACCAGATGATTGACCACCTCATCGCGCACCAGCGACCCGGCATGCATGGTGCTGGCGACTTTCACACCCAGGGCGTTGCCTTCCCGAATGTGCCCACGGAGCATATCGCCCGTCGATATGTGCGGCACATGCAGGCAGTTCTTCAGTAAACTGGCCTGCGTGCCTTTTCCCGAACCTGGGGAACCAAACAAAACCACAGCTTGCTTCATGGAAAGCTGCGTTCGCGTCAAAATGTGCGGCGCCCGCGAATCCTCCCCGCCCGAGGCGTGAAGCCCTCGTAATGGCGCATAATCAACTGCGCTTCCACCTGGTTAATCGTATCCATCGCCACGCCCACTACGATCAGCAACGACGTGCCGCCGAAGTAAAAGTTCACGTTCAGCCCTTCGAGCAGGAACCGCGGCGCATGCGCGTCCATAAAGTTCCCGAGCAGCGGCAGATGTTGCAGCTTGATACCGGAAATCATGATGTCCGGAATCAGGCACAGAATCGACAGATAAATACCGCCCACCACCGTAATCTTCGTCAGGATGGTGTTCATGTAATCGGCCGTGTTGCGCCCCGGACGGATGCCCGGAATGAATCCGCCGTACTTGCGCATGTTGTCGGCGGCTTCGTTGGGATTGAAGATGATGGATACGTAAAAGAAACAGAAGAAAATGATGCCCGCCACGAACAGCACGTAATAGAGCGGCTCGCCGTGGCGTATGGACGTCAGGGTGGCGCTCAGCCATGCGATATTTTTTACCCTGGGCACCTGGGCCAGGGTCTGCGGAAAAGCCAGGATCGACGAAGCGAAAATCACCGGGATCACACCGCCGGCGTTGACCTTCAGCGGCATGTGGGTGGACTGCCCGCCCATCACCTTCCGTCCCACCACGCGCTTGGCGTATTGCACCGGAATGCGCCGCTCGCCGCGCTCCACCAGCACGATGAACGCCACCACCAGCACCATCAGGACCAGGATCATGACCATCTGCAGCACGTTCCATTCGCGCGTCACGAACGTATTGCGGTAGATATTCGAAATGGCGTTCGGCAATCCCACCACGATGCCGGCAAAGATGATCAACGACATGCCGTTGCCGATGCCGCGGTCGCTGATCTGTTCACCCAGCCACATGATGAACGCAGTGCCGGTGGTGAGCGAGATGATGGTCATCATCACGAACCCGAAGCCTGGATTGATCACCACGCCGCCCTGCATGGACATCAGTCCCTGGGCGATGCCGAACGATTGAATCACCGAAAGAATGATGGTGAGATATCGGGTCCACTGGGTAATTTTGCGCCGCCCCAGTTCGCCTTCTTTCTGCAGCTTTTCGAGCGTGGGCACCACCACGGTCAACAATTGCAGAATGATCGACGCCGTGATGTAGGGCATGATGCCCAGGGCGAAAATGGTCAGGCGGCGGATGTTGCCGCCCGCGAACAGATCGAAGAAGCCGAAAATAGTGCCGGAGGCGCGGCTGAAGAACTGCTCCCACGCGTTCATGTTGATGCCGGGCGTGGGAATGTGCCCGCCCAGGCGGTACACCGCCAGCATGGCCAGCGTGAACAGGACCCTCTTGCGCAGATCGGGGATACGGAAAACGTTGCCGAGCGCTTCAAAAAACCTCATGGTTCCCTTGCCTCCGCTTACGCCTGTGGTTCGGCGGCACTGCCACCGATCACCACGGCTTCGCCGCCGGCTGCCTTGATCTTGTCGAGCGCGGACTTGGAGAACAAATGTGCTTCGACCCGCACTTTACGCGTCAATTGGCCCGACCCGAGCACCTTCAGCCCTTCGTACAGCTTCCGGATCACGCCGTGCTCGAGAAGATGATCGGGAGTAAATGTGTCCCCTTCCAGTTTCTCCAGCCGCCCCAGGTTCACGATGGCGTACTGTTTCTTAAAGATATTCGTAAAACCGCGCTTCGGCAAGCGGCGGTGCAGCGGCATCTGGCCGCCTTCAAATCCGCGCTTCTGGCCGAAGCCGGTGCCGGCGCGCTGTCCCTTGCTGCCGCGCGTGGAGGTCTTGCCCAGACCCGAGCCCATACCGCGCCCAATGCGCTTGCGCGTGTGCTTCTGCCCGGCGGGAGGTTTCAATCCACTCAGATTCATAGGCTCTCCTATTCGACCACCTTCAGCAGATGCGGGACCTTGTTGACCATACCCCGGAAGACCGGCGAATCCGGGCGCTCCACGACTTGGTTGACCTTGCGCAGACCCAACCCCTTCACCACCCGCTTATGTTTCTCGGGAGTGCAGATCGGGCTGCGGTACAGCTTAATCTTGATCATTCCATCCATAAGACAAAACCTTTTCGGCCACCGATGAACACAGATCCACACGGATAAGACGGTTGGTTTATCCGTGTTTATCTGTGTTCATCCGTGACTCATAATCTATCTACGGTCAAACCCCGCATTTCCGCGACTTCGTTCTTATCCCGCAACTGCTCCAGCGCCACGATGGTGGCCTTCACCACGTTGTGCGGGTTATGCGTGCCGATGGATTTCGTCAGCACGTTGGGAATGCCCACCGAGGTGATTACCGCGCGCACCGGTCCGCCGGCGATCACCCCCGTGCCTTCCGGAGCCGGCTTCAACAGCACCAGGCCGCTGCCATACCGGCCCAGTGACTGGTGCGGAATGGTGGTCCCCAGCATGTGGATCCGGCGCAGATTCTTCTTGGCCGCTTCGATGCCTTTGCGAATGGCCGAAGGCACTTCCTTGGCCTTGCCCACGCCGAAGCCCACCACTTTGGCGGCCGGGTCGCCGATGACCACCAGCGCCGAGAAACTCAGATTCTTGCCGCCCTTGACCACTTTGGTCACGCGGTTGATCGATACCACCTGCTCCTTCAGATTGAGCGATTGGGGATCGATGCGTTTCACGATTGAGGCTGCCATCAAAACTCCAGTCCGGCTTCCCGTGCGGCGTCCGCCAAGGCCTTCACGCGGCCGTGATACAGATAGCCGCCCCGGTCGAACACCACTTTTGCAATACCCTTTTCCTTGGCCCGCTCGGCGATCAGCTTGCCGACCGACTTGGCGGCCGCCAGATTGCCACCGTTGGTCCGCTTGCCTTTCTCGATGGTCGAGGCGGAAACCAGGGTAACGCCCTGCCCGTCGTCGATCACTTGCACGTAGATGTTGGCTACGCTGCGAAACACCGCCAGCCGGGGGCGCTCGGCGCTGCCGCGCACCTTTTGCCGTATGCGTTCGTGGATCCGCTGCCGGATCTCGTTCTTTTGAGTAACGTGGATCATTTTGCACTCGCTCCGGTCTTGCCGACCTTCTTGCGCAACTGCTCGCCGGTATAGCGGATGCCCTTGTTCTTGTAGGGATCCGGCTTGCGCAGCCCGCGGATGTTGGCGGCCACCTGGCCGATCATCTGTTTGTCGTGCCCGCTCAGAACCAGATGCGTCTGCTTGTCGATCTTCAGGTCCACGCCCTCGGGCAACAGCACTTCAATCGGGTGCGAATAGCCCAACGTGAAAGTGGCGATCTTGCCCTTGACTTCGGCGCGATACCCGATGCCCACGATGTCCAGTTCCTTGGTGAACCCGGTGGAAACCCCTTGCACCGCGTTGGCCGCCAGCGCCCGGGTCAGCCCGTGCAGGGCCGCCTGATTGTCGCTGGCGCGCACGACATCCAATCGCCCGTCGGTCTGCTTGAACTGGATGCCTTCCGGTATCGGCACATGCAGCGTGCCCTTGGGTCCGGTCACTTCCATCTGCTCGCCGATTTGGATTTTGACCCCTTTCGGCAGGGGAATCGGCTTTTTACCAATACGCGACATAACCCCTCACGAAATCCGGCACAACAGCTCGCCGCCCACTTTTTCCTTGTGCGCGTCGCGGCCGGTCATGACGCCCCGCGGCGTCGTCAGAATGTTGATCCCCAGCCCGCCCAGCACGCGGGGAATATCGTGCTGCCCCACGTACACGCGGCAGCCCGGCCGGGAAACGCGCTCGATGCTCGATATCACCGGCGCATTGTTGGTGCTGTATTTCAAATAGATCTTGATGATCTTCTTAGGACCTTCTTCGGCGACCTTGAAGTTCTGGATATAGCCCTCTTCCTTGAGGATTCGGGCGATCTCCGCCTTCAGCTTGGACGCCGGCACATCCACTTTGGGATGCCGCGCGCGAATGGCGTTACGCACCCGCGTCAACATGTCGGCGATAGGGTCACTTGTCATTGCTGCCCTCCCACGATTCCTTTCACCAGCTCGCCTTCGTCACGCCGGGGATCTCTCCGTTCAGCGCTAATTGCCGGAAACACAGCCGGCAGATGCCAAACTTGCGCAGAAACGCGCGCGGACGTCCGCAGCGCCAGCAGCGGTTGCGGTGCTTGCAGTAGTGCAACCCGGGCGTTTTGGCGCGGCGCGCCTCTTCCAGTTTCAGATCCTTGGCTTTTTTGGCGGTAGTGGCCATGATTCTCTTTTCTCTTCCTTACTGCCGGAACGGCATCCCCAACTGCTTCAACAACGCCATGCCCTCCGCATCCGTGCGCGCGGAGGTGGTGATCGAAATGTTCATGCCTTTGGTCTTTTCCACCTTGGCGTAGTCGATCTCCGGAAAAATCAATTGCTCGCGAATGCCCAGGGTATAATTCCCGCGCCCGTCAAACGATTTGCTGGACACGCCGCGAAAGTCCCGCACACGCGGCAGGGCCACGTTCACCAGGCGGTCGAAAAACTCGTACATGCGGTCGCCGCGCAACGTGACCATGCAGCCGATGGCCATGCCCTCGCGCAGTTTGAAAGCGGCGATGGATTTGCGCGCCTTCGTCACCACCGGCTTCTGGCCGGCGATCTGCCCCAACTCGTTCACCGCGCCATCCATCAGCTTGGCGTTCTGCGTGGCTTCGCCCATGCCGATGTTGACCGATATTTTGGCCAGTTTCGGCACGGCCATAATGTTCTTGTATCCGAATTCCTTGGTCAGAACCGGAACTACCGACTTTGTATAATGCTGCTTCAATCGTGCTGCCATGGTCTATTTCCTGTCCAGCGATTGCCCGCATTTGCGGCAGACGCGCGTGCGCCGCACGGCGCCGCCCGCCAGATTCTCCACATGATGCCCGATGCGCACCGGACCGCATTGCGGGCACACAATCTTCACGTTCGAAACCGAAATGGGACTCTCCCGCTCGGCGATGCCGCCCTTGATCTGCTTGGCCGGATTCGGCCGCGTGTGCCGCTTGACCATCGACACATGCTCCACCAGAATCTTGCCGTTGCGCGGGTTGACATCCAGCACGCGCCCGGTCTTGCCCGCATCGCGGCCCGTGATCACTTTTACCTGATCGTTTTTCTTCAACAGAATACGCACCGGCTCCGGCGCTTTTTTATGTGACGGCATTTCAAATGACCTCGGGCGCGAGCGACACGATCTTCATGAACTTCTTCTCGCGCAACTCGCGCGCCACCGGACCGAACACGCGCGTGCCCACCGGCTCGCCCAATTCGGTGATCAGCACCGCGGCGTTGGAATCGAAACGGATGTAAGTGCCGTCCTTCCGCCGCGTCTCTTTGCGCATGCGCACGATCACGCAACGCACCACTTTCCCTTTTTTGATGGCGGAATCCGGCGCCGCCTCTTTCACGCTGGCCGTAACCACATCGCCCAAACCGGCCCGCAAACCGAGGTCGCCGCCGCGCGGCAGGATGCACGCCAGACGGCGCGCGCCGCTGTTGTCGGCCACCTCCAGAATTGTTCGCATTCCTACCATAGGTCGCTCTCGCTCCCGGGGTCGGGGGACCAGGCCCCCGGTCCCTACGCTTTGATATCCAACTCCGCCGGCTGCGTCCCCACCTGCGCCGCCCGCCGAACCACTTCGGCGAGTTGCCAGCGCTTCAGGCGGCTCAACGGCCGGCACTCGATAATGCGCACGATATCGCCCATCTTGGCGTTCGACTGCTCGTCGTGCGCGTAGAATTTCTTGCGCTTGCTCACGATCCTCTTATACAGCGGATGCGGCACACGGCGGCCGACTTCCACGATGATCGTCTTGGCCATCTTGGTGGAAACCACCTGGCCGACCTTCTCGTTCTTCAATTTCTTTCGCGCTTGCTCCGCCATATTACTTCTTCCCCGCCAGTTCGCGTTCCCGCAGGATGGTGAAAATCCGCGCCCGATCCTTCTTCATGCCGCGCGCCTTCTTCAGACCTTCCATGGTGCCCATGGACATCTGGAAATTCAGCCGGAAAAGCTGATCCTCGATGGTGTGCAGTTGCGCCTTCAACTCGTTGTCGTTAAGGTCCCTGACCTTCTGTGACTTCATGATCTACTCCGCCTGCTCCCGCGTGACAAATTTCGTCCTGATCGGCAATTTGTGCGCGGCCAGCCGCATGGCATCCTGGGCCACTTGCACCGGCACGCCTTCCATCTCGAACAATATTTTGCCCGGCCGCACCACCGCGACCCACTGCTCCGGCGCGCCCTTGCCTTTTCCCATACGGGTCTCCGCGGGCTTCTTGGTAATGGGCTTGTCCGGGAACAAGCGGATCCAGACTTTGCCGCCGCGCTTGATCGAGCGCGTCATGGCGATGCGCGCCGCTTCGATTTGCCGGTCCGTAATCCAGGCGCAGGTCATGGCCTTTAAACCAAATTCGCCGAATGCGATGGACGAACCGCGCCACGCCTTGCCCGCCATGCGTCCGCGTTGCTGCTTGCGGAATTTGACCTTCTTCGGCATCATCATGGCTACTTATCTCCTTCCGGTTTCTCCGGCGCGGACTCCGGGGGCGCAGCCTCGCCCTCGCTGCGGACTTCCTGCTTCCAGTGCGGTTGCGGCGCCATCAGCGGCGGCAGGATCGGTCCGCCCGTGCGGGCCGGATGCGCCATTTCAGCGGGCGGAGCAGCCTGCCGGGCCGGACCGCTGGGCTCCGCGGCCGCGATAGGCGGCGGCGCCGGTTCATGATGCCGCGGCCCCGAGGGACGCCGATCGCCCCGATCCCCACGATCGCCGCGATCCCGCCGGTCGCCACGGTCGCGCCGCGGTTCCGGCTCCGACGACAGCGACCGCATGCGGTTGCCGGCATCCAGAATCTCGCCCTTGTAGAGCCATGCCTTGACGCCGATCACGCCGTACGTCGTATTGGCTTCCGAAAAGCCGTAATCGATGTCCGCACGCAGCGTGTGCAGCGGAAGCTGCCCTTGCAGATACCATTCGCTGCGCGCAATTTCCGCTCCATTCAACCGGCCGGAGACACGCACCTTGATGCCCTTGCAGCCGAAGCGCAATGCCGAATCCACCGCCTTGCGCATGGCCCGCCGGAACGCCACGCGCTTTTCGAGCTGCAGCGCGATCGATTCCGACACCAGTTGCGCATCCAACTCCGGCTTGTGCACTTCCTGGATGTCGATGAATACTTCCCGCTTGGTCCGCTTGGCCAGATCCTGTTTCAGCTTCTCGATCTCCGCGCCCTTGCGCCCGATGATGATGCCGGGCCGCGAAGTGCGGATAGTGATGCGCAGCTTGTTGCCCGGGCGATCCACTTCGATGGCGCTGACCCCGGCCGACTTGAGCCGGTCCGTCAGCGTCTCGCGCAGTTCCAGATCTTCCTGCAGCAGCTTGGCGTATCCCTGCTTGGCGAACCAGCGGGAGCGCCACGGCTTGTTGAAGCCCACGCGGAAACCGTAAGGATGAACTTTTTGTCCCATTCGCTATGCCTTCCCCGCTTCTTCCCGCGCCGCCACCTTGATCACAATGTGCGCGCTGCGCCGCTGATAACGATAGGCGCGTCCCATCGGCGCCGGCCGCACGCGCTTCGACCGCGGACCTTCCTGCACGTACGCTTCGGAAATGAACAGCGTGTCCACGTCCACGTCCTCGAACCGGTCGCGCGCATTGGCGATCGCCGAATCCAGCACCTTCTGCACCGTGGGCGCGATGCGCTTGTTGGTGCCGCTCAGGGTGGTGCGCGCCTGGCCGGCCTTCTGGCCGCGGATCAGATCCACCACCAGCCGCGCCTTCTGCGGCGATACCCTTACGTATCTTGCTTCTGCCTTGGCCTCTTGCATGATTGCCTCTTATGCCGGCTTAGCCGATTTCTCCGTCGTGGCGGCCTTCACCGAATGCCCTTTGAACACCCGCGTCGGCGAAAATTCGCCTAGTTTGTGTCCCACCATGTTTTCCGTGATATAAACCGGAATGAATTTCTTGCCGTTGTGCACCGCGATGGTGTGGCCCACGAACTCGGGAAGAATGGTCGAACGCCGCGACCACGTGCGCACCACGCGCTTCTCGTTCTTGGCCGCCAGCGCCGCGACCTTCACTTCCAGGTGGCCGTCGGTGAACGGTCCTTTTTTAACTGAACGCCCCATAGTTATCTCTTCTTACTCTTCCTGGTGACGATCCATTTATCGGTCCGCTTGTTGTTCCGGGTCTTGAATCCACGCGTGGGCTGGCCCCAGGGCGTCACCGGATGCCGTCCGCCGGAAGTCTTGCCCTCGCCGCCGCCATGCGGATGATCCACCGGGTTCATGGTCACGCCGCGATTGTGCGGGGTCTTGCCCATCCAGCGCGTGCGCCCGGCTTTGCCGAAGGACACGTTCTCGTGATCCAGATTGCCTACCTGTCCCACCGTCGCCATGCACTCGAGCGGCACGCGGCGGATTTCGCCGGAAGGCAGTTTCAGCAGCGCGATGCCGGCTTCCTTGTTCACCAACTGCGCCTGTGTGCCCGCCGATCGCGCCATCTGCGCGCCCTTGCCCGGCTTCAACTCGATGTTGTGCACCACCGTGCCGGCCGGCATATTCTTCAGCGGCAGCGCATTGCCGACCAGAATGTCGGCGGTCGGGCCGGACGACACCGTCATACCCACCTTCAAGCCATCCGGCTGGATGATGTAGCGCTTCTCGCCGTCCTTGTAGTGCAGCAGCGCCAAGCGCGCCGAGCGGTTCGGATCGTATTCGATGGCCGCCACCACGGCCGGAATCCCTTCCTTGTCGCGCTTGAAATCCACCACGCGATAGGCCTGTTTATGACCGCCGCCAATGAATCGCGACGTCACCCTACCGGTGGAATTACGCCCCCCGGTCCGCTTCTTGGTCTCGACCAGCGACTTCTCCGGCCGGTCCTTAGTGATATCCTCGCGCGACACCACCGTCTGGAAGCGGCGCGTGGGCGTTGTCGGCCTGTAGCTCTTAATCGGCATTGTCTAAAACTCCGGCGGACGCGGTGACACGGTGACGCGGCGACGCGGCGAAACGGCTCGCTCCGCGTCTCCCCATCTCCGTATCTCCGTGTCTCAGATCAGATCTGCGCAAAGTCCGGTACCTTCTCCCCGTCCTTCAATTTCACGTACGCCTTCTTCCAATTCGGCTTGTAGCCCACGAATCGGCCACGGCGGCGCATTTTACCGTCCAGGTTTGCCGTGCGCACCTCGGCCACTTTCACCTTGAACATGCGCTGCACGGCCTGCTTCACTTCGGTCTTGTTGGCCGATTGCGCCACTTCGAAACACAGTGTGGCGTGCTCGTCCTTGGCGGTGACACCTTTTTCCGTCACGATCGGACGGCGGATCACTTCATGGATGTTCATTTTGCAAGCGCCTCCGAGAATTTCCGGGCGGCCGCTTCGGAGAGCAGCACGCGGTCGTGGCCCAGCAGATGATAAACGTTGACTTCGCGCGTGGGCATCAGCGTCACACCGGGCAGATTCCGAATGCCCAGCGTCAGATTCCGGTTGTCGCCGTTCTCCACCACCAGCACCTTGCGCGTGGCTTCCAGGCGGGTGAGCGCGGCTTGCGCATCCTTCGTTTTCGGCGCGTCGAAGGTAAAGGCCTGCACGATCTTCAGTTCGCCGTCGCGCAGCTTGGCGGAGAGCGCCGAGCGCAACGCGCCCAGCAGCATCTTGCGCGGCAGCTTGTAGCTGTAGTCCCGCGGTTGCGGGCCATGCACCGTGCCGCCGTGCCGCCATATCGGCGACCGCACCGAACCGATTCGCGCGCGGCCCGTGCCCTTTTGCTTCCAGAGCTTCTTACCGGAGCCTTGCACGTCGCCGCGCACCTTGGTCTTCACCGTGCCCGCGCGCCGTCCGGCCTGAAAGTGCCGCACCGCTTCGTACAGCAGGCTCTCATTGACCTCGGCCCCGAATACCGCATCGGCCAGCTCGATCTCGCCGACCTTCTCATTGTTTAAATCGACTATATCTACCGTGGGCATGGCGTTACCTTTTAGCCCTCCGCACCACTACATAGCCGCCGTTGGGACCGGGCACGGCGCCCTTCACCATCAGCACGTTGTCTTCGGTATCCACTTCCACGATCTCCAGATTGCGAACCGTCACCTGGGCATCGCCCATATGGCCCCCCATGCGCATGCCCGGCAGCACCCGCGAGGGGAAGCTGGATGCACCGATCGATCCCGGCGCGCGATGGAACATGGAACCGTGGGTGGCCTCGCCGCCGCGGAAATGATGACGCTTCACCACGCCCGCGAAGCCGCGCCCCTTGCTGACCCCGATCACGTCCACCTTTTCCTTGGGCTTGAACTGGTTCACCAGCACCTGATCGCCCGGCTTCAGATCGTCGTCGCCCGGCCGCAGGTGAAACTCGCGCAGGAAGCGCGCGCCCTCCGTGCCGGACTTCTTCAAGTGGCCGGTCTGCGGCTTGTTGATCCGCGCCGGTTTGATAAACTCCACCAAACCGAGCTGCACCGCGTCGTAGCCGTCGCTGGTGGGCGTCTTGCGCTGCACCACCATGCAGGGTCCCGCCTTGAGCAGGGTGACCGGAACCACCTGCCCGTCCTCCCGGAACAACTGCGTCATGCCAATTTTCTTGCCAAGGATTCCTGGACTCATTGTTCAACTTCCTGCACTCTAGACATTACGAGCTGACGCGGAGACACGGAGATGGGGAGACACTGAGCAAAACCGTCTCCGCGTCTCCGCGTCACCGTGTCTCCCCGTCTCATTTATGATCCTTACCAAACGCCTTGATCTCCACGTCCACACCCGCCGGCAGATCCAGCTTCATCAAGGCATCCACGGTTTGCTGGGTCGGCTCCAGAATATCGAGCAGCCGCTTGTGCGTGCGGATTTCAAACTGCTCGCGGGACTTCTTGTCCACGTGCGGCGAGCGCAGCACGGTCGTCACGCTGCGCGATGTCGGCAGCGGTATGGGACCGGCCACACTGGCGCCGGTGCGCTTGGCCGTATCGACGATTTCCGTCGTCGACTGGTCCAAGACGCGGTGGTCGTACGCCTTCAGGCGAATGCGAATGCGTTCTCTCAGCGCCATTTTGAGCCTATTCGATAATGTCCGTAACGGTTCCGGCGCCCACCGTGCGTCCGCCTTCGCGGATGGCAAACCGCAACCCCTTGTCCATGGCGATGGGCGTGATCAAGTCGATCACCAGGTTCACGTTGTCGCCCGGCATCACCATCTC
>JBEKYC010000057.1:0-43533 GCA_049511415.1 Bryobacteraceae bacterium
TTCGCCGATCTGGGGCGCGTCACGCGGCCCGGTTGCGTGCTGGCATCCAACACCTCGACGCTCGATATCGACCAGTTCGCGCAATCGAGCGGCCGCCCCTCAAGCGTCATCGGCCATCATTTTTTCAGTCCCGCGAACGTCATGAAACTCATGGAAATCGTGCGCGGTCGCGATTCCAGCAACGAAACCATCGCCACTTCGCTGAAGCTCTCCAAAAAGCTGAATAAGGTCGGCGTGGTGGTAGGCAACTGTTTCGGATTTGTAGCCAACCGCATGTTGGCTTATTACATGCGAGAAGGATATCTGCTGCTGGAGGAAGGCGCCGGCGTGCCGCAAATCGACCACGTCATGACCACGTTCGGCATGCCCGTCGGACCGTTCGGCATGCAGGACATCGCGGGCATCGACGTGGGCGCGCGCATCCGCCAATATCTGCGCTCCATCGGCAAGAGCCGCGCAGAGGGTCCCGAATCGCCCGTGCCGGACTGGCTCTACGATATGGGACGCTACGGCCAGAAGACCGGCGCCGGATGGTATCGCTACGAGGCCGGCAGCCGCATGCCGATTCCCGATCCGCTTATCGAAGAGTTGGCGGAAAAGGCGGCCCGCGAACGCGGCATCGCGCGGCAACCGGTTTTCGATGACGAAATCCTTTCGCGCATCATGGTAGCGCTGGCCAACGAAGGCGCCAACGTGCTCGATGAGCACATCGCCATCCGGCCGGGAGATATCGACGTCATCTACGCCTATGGCTTCGGCTATCCGCGTCATCGCGGCGGGCCCATGGCTTATGCCGATTCGCTGGGGCTGGCGCACGTGCTCAACAAGGTGAAGGAATATCGCGCGCGTCTGGGCGATCATTGGCAACCGGCGCCGCTGCTGGAACGCCTGGCAGCGGCGGGCAGAGGCTTCTACGACTCGGCCACGGCAGCCTCCGCCAATTGATGACTTTCGAATTCGTCCGGCTGCGCCTTCGTTTTCGCGCGGCGGGATCGCTGCACTTTCCTCCAGGTAAAGCGGGTAATGTGCTGCGTGGCGCGCTGGGCATGGTGCTGGGCCAGGGCCTTTTCGCCCCAACGTCGCTCGCCGGACCCAGCGGGCTCGCCGACCCGCCGCGTCCCTTCGTCTTGCGAGCCGTCCACCTCGACGGCTGCACCATTCCGCGCGGTTCCGAATTCCACTTCGATGTGCATCTGTTCGACGCGCGCGACGACGCTCGCCGGCAGTTTGTAGCGGCTTTCGCGCATTGGGGCGCGCGTGCCGAATTGCTCTCGGTCGAGCGGCGGAGCCAGACCATCGACCTCGACCCGCCGCCTGAGCCGGCCGCCCGCGTGCGCGTCGAATTCATCACACCCACCGAACTCAAGTCGGATGGACAACTTGTCGCGCGCCCTGAATTCGCCGTAGTTTTCGCCCGTCTCCGCGACCGCATCAGTGCTTTGCGTGCGCTCTACGGGCCCGGTCCGCTCGATATCGACTTTCGCGGCCTGGGCGAGCGC
Organism: Bryobacteraceae bacterium; assembly: GCA_049511415.1. Lineage (GTDB taxonomy): Bacteria > Acidobacteriota > Terriglobia > Bryobacterales > Bryobacteraceae > Bog-159. The sequence goes on from JBEKYC010000057.1 coordinate 1,500, forward strand.
GCCGCCAGCGTGCGCCTCGCCGCGTGCGATCTGCGCTGGCACATCACCGAACGCCGCTCCAGCCGCACCGGCCAGGTCCACCCGTTGGGCGGCTTCACGGGCTTGGCGGATTTCCACGGCGATCTGGGCGAATTCCTGCCCTACCTGCGCGCCGGACAATTCACGGGCGTCGGACGCCAGACCGTCTGGGGCAAAGGCGAGATCGGATTGCAGGTCCACTCCGGGCCGGGCCTTTGCGCTACTTGCAAACACACAAGCGTCATCCGCTCGGACCGCGGGTCCGTCTTTTATCTCTGCCAACTCTCTGCCACCGATCCGCGCTTTCCGAAGTATCCCCGCCTGCCGGTCCTCACTTGCCCCGGCTATAAGCGTCGCGCGTGATACTATGGCGCTTCATGCGCCACAACTTCCCTCGCGTGCACAATGCCATGTGGCCGGGCCTGGTGGGCAAAGGACCGGATTCCGAACCTCCCATCGGCCTCGATACCATGCTGCGCCTCACCGCCGCCGCGGAGGTGAACGGCGCGCGGTTCGACGGCGTGGACCTGTTCCTGTTCGATCCCCACGTCAGCATTGACGCGACCGATGACGATCTGGCCCGGCTGGCCGATCAGGTCCGCGGGCTGGGTCTGGAGATCGGATCGGTGGTGGCGCCCGTATGGCCCCCCACCGGAGGCGGATCCGCCATGGGCAGCGCGGAAGATCGCGGCCGTTTCGTCGCGCAGGTGCGCAAGGCCTGCCGCATCGCGCGCAAGCTGCGCGAACTGGGAGCGCGGCCCTACGGCATCGTGCGCATCGATTCGGCCGCCAGCCCCGCCGAGTGGGCCAAAGATCCCGCCGGCAACACGCGTCTGATTGCGCAGACCTTCCGCGAAGCCTGCGGTGTCGCCGCGGATTACGGGGAGCGGCTGGCCGCCGAAGGCGAAATCTGCTGGGGCGGCATGCACGGCTGGCGGCACATGGTCCATCTGCTGGAACTGGTGGACCAGCCCGGCACGCTCGGTTTTCAGGCCGACATGGCCCACACGCTGCTCTTCACCCTGGGCTATAACGCGCCGGAAGATCGCATCCTGCCCGATGGCTTCGCCTGGGACGACGCGGATCGGTTCCAGGACGCGCTGCGCCAACTGACTGCCGCGCTACGCCCCTGGACCATCGACTTCCACGTGGCGCAGAACGACGCCACCGTGCATGGGTCCGGTTCCCACGACAAGACTGGCCATCATTGCCTGCCCGACGATCCCAACGGCAAGCTGGATATCGTTCGCGATGCCGGCCCCTGGCTGCGCGACGAACAGGGCCGCCTGACCCAGGCGATCCGGCACATCTGCTGGGACGGCTGCATGTTCCCTAACGCGGTGATGATGCAGCAATCCACCTGGAACAGCATTCTGGCAACGATGCTCGCTGTTCGCCAGGCGCATGGCTGGCAGGAGTAAGACATGACCAGGAAGTCATTGAATATCGGGCTGGTGGGCTACGGCTTCATGGGCCGCACGCACTCCAACGCCTTCGCAAAGGTGAATCAGTTTTTCGATCTGCCGTACCGGCCCGTCCTGCGCGCTGTGTGCGCGCGCGACGCGGCTAAGGTGAGCGCGTTCGCCGAGCAGTGGGGCTACGATTCCGCCGAAACGGACTGGCGCAAATTGGTGGAGCGTCCGGATATCGACCTGATCGATATCGCCAGCCCCAATGACACGCACGCGGAGATCGCCATCGCCGCCGCCGAGGCGGGAAAGATCGTGCTGTGCGAGAAGCCGCTGGGCCGCAGCGCCGCGGAATCCACGCGCATGGTGGAGGCCGTGGAAAAGGCCGGCGTGCCCAATATGGTCTGGTACAACTACCGCCGCGTGCCCGCCGTCACCCTGGCCAAACAACTGATCGACGAGGGCCGCCTGGGCCGTATCTTCCACTACCGCGCCAAGTTTCTGCAGGACTGGACCATCTCCGCCGATCTGCCGCAGGGCGGCGCGGGGCTGTGGCGTTTGGATGTCAACGTGGCCGGCAGCGGCGTCACCGGCGACCTTTTGGCGCACTGCATCGATACCGCCATGTGGCTCAACGGCTCGATCGACCAGGTAACCGCCATGACCGAGACATTCGTGAAAGAACGCCGGCACACGCTCACCGGCCAGGTGGAAAAAGTCGGCATCGACGATGCCAGCGCCTTTCTGGCGCGCTTCCGCAACGGATCGCTGGCCACGTTCGAGGCCACGCGTTACGCGCGCGGGCACAAGGCGCTGTACACGCTCGAAATCAATGGCGAGCACGCCTCCATCTTCTGGGACCTGCACGATCTGCATCGCCTGGAGTACTTCGATCATGGCGACGAGGGCCGCCTGCGCGGCTGGCGCTCAGTCCATATTACCGACAGCGACCATCCTTATATGAAGAACTGGTGGGTGCCCGGATTGCAGATCGGCTATGAGCACACTTTCATTCACCAGGTGGCCGATTTTCTGGCGGGCTTAGGCGAAGGCCGCATTCCGGGTCCCAGTTTCCGCGATGCCCTGGCCACCGATTATGTTACTGACGCGGTGTTGCGGTCGGCACACAGCGGCAGGTGGGAAGCCGTTACGGGTTGATCTTGTAGTAACTCTGATACACGCCCATCTCCGGGAAGAACACACAGGAGCGGTAGATCTCGATGACTTGCCGGACGTGTCCCAGATCGTGGAACGCGAATTCGTTGAGCAACTGGGCGACGGTGAGGACACCGAGTTCATCGTGACGGCCCGAGCGCTCGCCCGCGCCGTCCGGCATTTTCTCCAGAATGCCCATCGTGGCCGCGCGCCGATCTTCAAAGCGCGCCAGTTCCGCATACGGGTCGAACTCTCTCCCGGAGCGGAACAGTTCCATCTGATCGTAAGCCGGCAGCAACGGTTGATCGGCGCCGAGCATAGCCCGGAAGCGGCTCTGAAACCCTTTGACTTCAACCTCCGCCAGATGCGCCAGGATCATGGCGATGGACCAGCGTTCGGCGGACGCACGCCATTGCAACTGCTCCGGCGTGGCTGGCGCCAGCAGGTTTCGCAGGGATGTCGGCGTTTGCCGCAGAACACGCAGGCAGTGGTCGGCGTTAGGGATTCGCAAGTTAGTCATCATTCCTCCAAGCGGACAATCCGCCTTCGGACGATCTCTTGGACGACGGCCCGCAACACACGGAAGCTTGTGCGGCCCAGCCTCAAAGCCGAGCGCGCCTGGCGGCCGAAAGCGCCCGAACGATGACCTTCGACCGCACCGTTTTGACTTACAGCACCTCTTCCGACCAGTGCTCCAGCACCTGCTTCACCTTAGCCGTGAACTGATCGCCCAGCGCGCCGTCGATCAGGCGGTGGTCGAAGCTCAGTGAAAGATACATCACCGAGCGAATCGCGATCGCATCATCAACCACCACTGGCGCCTTCTCCACGGCTCCCACGCCCAGAATGGCCACCTGCGGCTGGTTGATAATGGGAGTCGCAATCACGCTGCCGAAGCTGCCGAAATTCGTAATCGAAAATGTCCCGCCCTGCACCTCGTCCGGCTTGAGCTGCCGCGACCGCGCGCGCGTGGCCAGGTCCACGATGGAGCGCTGCAAGCCCAGCACATTCTTCTCGTCGGCCTGGCGAATCACCGGGACGATCAGCCCGTTCTCCAGCGCCACCGCGATTCCCACGTTGATTTCGTTGTGGTGAATGATGTTGTTGCCCTCGATGGAGGCGTTCAACAAGGGATAAGTCCGCAACCCAACGACCGTCGCGCGCACCACGAACGGTAGGTAAGTCAGCGACATGCCGTAGCGCGACTGGAAATCCGCCTTGTGTCGGTCGCGCATGCGCGCCACCTTCGTCATGTCCACCTTATGTATGGTGGTGACGTGCGCGGAGGTGCGGCGGCTGGCGAGCATGTGCTCGGCGATGCGGATGCGCATGGTGCTCATCGGCTCCACGCGCGCTTTGGCTTGTGCGGCGACCGGCAAGGGCGGCATCACTGGGGCGGCCGGCGCCTCCACGGGCATGGCCGGCGGCGGGGGCGGCGCCGCCACAACTTCGGGGGCCGACTCCTGTTTTTCGCGCGCCATGTACGCTTCCAAATCCTGCTTGGTGATCCGGCCGCCGGCGCCCGTGCCTTTCACCTTGCTCAGGTCGATGGAATTCTCGCGCGCCATGCGGCGCACCAGCGGCGAAAGCGGGCCGGCCGGCTCGGCAGCCTCCTCAATGGGCGCCGCTACGGGGGCGGGGACGGGAGTGGGGACGGGCGCTGGAGCCGCCTCCGGTTCCGCCTTGGGTTCCGCTTGAACGGCAACCGGCAGTGCCTCGGGCGCTACGGGCGCCGCGGACTGGGCGGATTCACCACCCTCGGCGATGCGCGCCACCACGGTGCTGATGCCGACGGTCTTGCCTTCTTCGACCAAGACCTCCGACAGCGTCCCAGCGGCCGGCGAAGGAATCTCCGTGTCGACTTTGTCGGTCGAGATTTCGAAGAGAGGCTCGTCGCGCTCCACGTGCTCGCCCGGCTTTTTCAGCCAGCGGGTCAGCGTCCCTTCCACAATGCTTTCGCCCATCTGGGGCATCACTACGTCAGTCATTTGCAGTCCTCTCTATGCGCGGGCCAACACACCCGCCGGAATCATCTCGCGTTCAAAAATACGGCCGAAGTGCGCGGCCACCCTCTCCGCCACTTCCGCCCAGGAAGCGCCGCAACCCAACTGCGCCATGGAAGTCACGGGTTTGGTCAGCCCGCAAGGAACAATGTACTGGAAATATCGCAGGTCGGTCGCCACGTTCAGCGCGAAACCGTGCGATGTCACCCATCGGCTGATGTGCACGCCGATGGCAGCGATTTTCCGGTCATCCACCCAGACGCCGGTCAGCTTGGGTATGCGGCCGGCCTCAATGCCGAATTCCGCCAGCGTATCGATAATGACCTGCTCGATGGCACGCACGTAAGCGCCTACGTCGCGCTTCCATTCCCGCAAATCCACGATCGGATAACCAACCATCTGTCCCGGCCCATGGTACGTGATGTCCCCGCCACGATCCGTCGGATGGAACGCCACGCCGGCCCCCGCCAGCATCTCGTCGCCGGCCAGCAGATTTTCCATGTGGCCGTTTCGTCCCAGCGTGATGGTGTGCGGATGCTCCAGCAGCAGTAGTTGGTCCGGGATCGTGCCCGCCTTGCGCTCGGCCACCAGTTCCTGCTGCCATGCAAAAGCGCGGCCATACTCCACCCGGCCGGCTTCCTGCCATTCGCACTTAAGCATTGATGGCCAGACCGTAGACCGCGTTGAAGCCTTCGCCCATGATTTCGCTGAGCGTGGGATGCGGATGGATGGTTTGCATCATGGTCTCCACGGTCGATTCGGCCTCCATGGCCGCCACCGCCTCCGCGATCAGCTCGAAAGCATCCGGACCGATAATGTGCACGCCCAGAATCTCGCCCAGCTTGGCGTCCGCCACCACCTTGATGAATCCGCCGTGGCTGTCCAGAATACTGGCGCGGCTGTTACCCGCAAACGGAAACTTGCCTATCTTTACTTCGTATCCTTGCGCCCGCGCCTGCGCTTCCGTCAGCCCCACGCTGCCGATGCCCGGCTCGGTATAAGTGCATCCCGGAATGCGATTGCGATTGATGGGCACCGCCGGCTTGCCCGCGGCATGTGCCACCGCGATCATGCCTTCCATGGTGGCCACGTGTGCCAGTTGCGGCGTTCCCGCCACCACATCGCCGATCGCGTACACGCCCGGCTCGGCGGTCAGTTGATAAGGATTCACTTTGATGAAGCCGCGGTCCAGTTCCACGCGCGTGTTCTCCAGGCCGATCTTCTCCGTGTTCGGCCTGCGGCCCACCGCCACCAGCAGTTTTTCCGCCTCGACTTCTTCGGTCTTCCCGTTCGCCAGCATGGCGGTCAGTTGGACTCCCTTGCCGCCCTTGCGTACATTCTCTACTTTGGCGCCGGTTTCCACCCGGATACCCTCCTTGCGGAACGAGCGGTCCAGCTCCTTGGAGATTTCTTCGTCCTCCACCGGAACCACCCGCGGCAGCATTTCGAACACCGTCACATCCGTGCCGAAACGGTGGAAGATGGACGCGAACTCCACGCCCACCGCACCCGCGCCGATGATGGCCAGCGACTTTGGCACGGCTGTCAGGTTCAGAATCTCGACATTGGTCAGAATCAGGTCGGCGTCGGGCTCCAGCCCCGGTAGCATGCGCGCTTCCGAGCCGGTCGCAATAATAATGTTGCGCGCCTCCACGGTCTGCGGACCCTGCACGGTCTCTACTTCGACCCGCCCGCCGCCCTTCAGCCGCGCATAGCCTTTGATCCACTCCACCTTGTTCTTGCGCAGCAGACCCTCGACACCCTTGGAGTGCTTGCTGACGATGCGGTTCTTCTTATCGATGACCTTGGGATAGTCCAGCACCGGGTTTTCGCAGTGTATGCCGTCGCCTTCCGGATTCAGAAAATGCTCCCAGACGTCCGCCGTATGCAGCAGGGCTTTTGTTGGAACGCAGCCAACCAGGAGGCACGTCCCACCTAGTCGGGGCTGTTTTTCGATGAGAGCAGTCTTAAGGCCGTATTGGCCGGCGCGAATCGCGGCCGAATATCCGCCTGGGCCGCTCCCGATAACAATCAGATCGTAGGACACTTTTTCCATTCTACATCGCCCCTACAATAAAGATATGATTTGGCTTCTGCTACTAGTGATGTGCGGATCGGGCGTCGCGATTCCGGCCGCCGCCGCGCAGACCAGCCGCTCCAAAAAGCCAGCCACGCGCCCCGATAAATGGCCCATCGAAAACCTCACCGTGGAGGGCAACCACAACTACACCCAGGCCCAGATTCTGGCTGTTGTGGGCTTGAAGATCGGCCAACTCGCCGGCAAGCCGGATTTCGAAGCCGCCCGCGAGCGCCTGGTGGCCAGCGGCCGGTTTGAAAACGTAGGCTACAAGTTCGCGCCCAGCGGCGATAAGAACGGCTATGCGGCGTCATTCCAGGTGGTGGAAGCCGAGCCGGCCTATCCGATCCACTTCGAGGATCTCGGCGTACCCGACAAAGACCTCGACGCGTACCTGCGCTCCAAGGACCCGCTGTTCGCCCCGCGCCTGGCCGCCACCAAGCAGGTGCTCGACCTCTATCGCGGATGGGTGCAGGAATTCCTCGCGGCGCGTCAGGCCGATGACAAAGTGCTCGCGCGCGTCTGGCCCATTGCGCCGAACGATTACGTTATCCTGATCCGTCCGGCCCGTGGCGATCCGGCCGTGGCGCAGGTTTCTTTCGAAGGCAACCAGGTCATCCCCGAATCCGCCTTGCAGGGCGCCATAGCAGAGGTGGCGATCGGTATGCCATACAAGGAGGACCGCTTCCGCCAGTACCTGGACTCCTCCATTCGTCCGCTGTACGATGCGCGCGGCCGCGTGCGCGTGGCGTTCACCAAGGTGGTGGCGGAGAAAGCCACTGACGTTGAGGGTCTGGCGGTGAAAGTAACTCTGGACGAAGGCGTCACCTACGACTTGGGAACCGTGCGCATCGAGGGCGCGCCCCACTTCGAACCGGCGCATCTGCTGAAAACCGCCAAGATCAAGACCGGCGGCCTGGCCGACTTCGGCGAAGTCGGCAACGGCGTAGATCGCGTGAAGAAGGCACTAGCCCACCAGGGCTATCTTCGCAACGATGTGCAGATCGTGCGCCACATCGACGACGCCAAGAAGATCGTGAACGTGGTGCTGCACGTCGACGAAGGTCCCCAGTTTCTGTTCCGCACGTTGACCGTCGAGGGCCTGGACCTGAACGGCGAGTCGGCCATCCGCAAGGTTTGGACGGAGAAGTCCGGTACACCCTTCAACCCCGACTATCCGGCTTACGTCCTGCGCTATATAAAAGAGCAGTCCATGTTCGACAACCTGGGCGAGACACACGCGGACACCAAGATCGACGAGAAAGCCCACGAAGTGGACGTGACGCTGACGTTCAAGTATGCGCCGCCGGTGGAAAAGAAAAAGAAGCAGCCTGGTTGGGTGCAGCAGGACGACAAGACCCCGAATCTGTAGCTGGTAGAGCATCAACGCCTGCCGATGGTCTATCATCGTCTGGATGGGTCTCGAACCGCTGCTGGAGATCATTCATTCCGGGACAACGGACCGTTGGCAGGAACGCAATAAGGACGCTTTTCGCGCGCTGTTTGGCGCGCCGGACGGCAGATATCCAAGGCCAGCGCAGGAAAAGGTCGCGTTGCGCGCGCCGGAAATGACGTCCGACAACAGCATCCCGTTCGCTGCCTATATTCATCCCTCCAACCCGCAATCCGGTCGATACAGTGGCCTTTCGTTCGCTCTTTTCCCCGTTCCAGGCCGGCCGTGTCTGATTGGCATGTGCGTCGGCACAGAAGGCCTGACACCCGACGAGGGCGTACTCGGCCGGCCCGGGCATGCACGCAAAATGCAGGCGATTTGCGCTTGGTTGAATCGCGAATTCGGGCGGGGAGCAAGAATCGCCTGGGCCAAGCAGGACCCCACGCTGGTAGACATGTCTGTCCCGGACAACGTCAAGGACGATTGGCCGGACTTCCAAGCAGTGTTCGAGAAATATGGGAAGGCTTTATACGCCATATACCAGCCGAACGCTGACTCCGCCGCGACCGAACACGCGCTAAAGGCTTTTCTGGACGTGATGTTCTCCGAGCGTGGGTACACGCCACTCACCAGCTTCAAGTCGGACTCGGACGCAATTCAGGCGGCATGGTTTGAGCACCTGATGCCGACCGTCACACGCCCAGAAGTCATATCACTTCTGGAACGACGCCGTTACGTGATTGTGCAAGGCCCTCCCGGCACCGGCAAGACGCGCATGGCCGGAGAGATTCTCAAGCAGGACTATCAAGGCTTCGGGCAGTCCATTCAGTTTCATCCCAACACCACTTACGAGAGCTTTATAGGCGGGTTGAATCCCGTAGCCAGTGGTGGTGAACTGGGTTTCCAGTTCGCCCCGAAACCCGGCTTACTTATGGAAGCAGCCGCCAACGCAGCGGCGCAGCGCGATCGCAAGTTCCTGCTGCACATCGACGAGATTAACCGCGCCGACCTGGGCAAGATCCTCGGCGAAGCCATCTACCTTCTGGAGCCAGAGCCGGAATTCGAACGAAAGATCAGTCTGCCTTATGATTTCGGCGAGCCGTTCCATCGAAGCCTGTTTCTTCCCAGTAACCTACACATTTTGGGCACTATGAACAGCGCGGATCGCAGCATTGCGATTGTGGACATCGCGGTGCGACGGCGTTTCGGTTTTGTTTCGCTCTGGCCGAGCATGAACGTCGTCGAGCGACACGGATGTCAGAAGACGCAGGAGGCCTTCCGCCAAATGCTTTCGATCTTTGTAGAGCATGCCTCCGACGATGCCTTCCCGCTCGTACCGGGGCATTCCTATTTTCTCGAGCGGGATGACAAGCGCGCGGCCGAAACCCTACGCGTGAACCTGGCTCCGCTGCTCGAGGAATATCTTGCCCAAGGCTACGTCAGTGGGTTTGCCGAGTCCATCCGAAGTTACCTGCAATGGCTACGCGCGCTGTGAGATCCCGCAAGCCGCGGAGGTCTGTACCGCTCCACACTCTGCGCGCACCGCACGAGATTTGCCTGGAAGCGCCGGATCATTCGACCGTCCGCAAATCCGCCATCCAGTTCTTTCAGCTCAGCAATTCTAGCAACCCAGCGGCGCAGGCAGCCCGCCTTACTGAGCAGTTCATCGCTCAGAATCGCACGCCGCTGTCGCTAATGGACGCGCACATCGAGCGGGATTACGATGGCAGCGACGTCTTTTTGGCCCTGACGACCGGTAGCTCCGTCGGTGCGGTACCATTGCTTTCACCAACATCAGCGCGTCACGACTACGGTCTGGTGGTGCAACCGCGCTTTCCGTGGGCGGGCATCGGTCCCATGCTGGCCGAGATGGGCTGGCGGATCGTTCCGTCTCCCTTGCGTCTGCCTCTGCTGAAGCGCTCAGAGCGGCGCGTCCCTCCCTGGGTAATCTCCAGCATGGTCTTCGCGCGTCTGCATGCTCTGCTTGGAAAACTGGAGCGACGCTTCGAAATTGTCGAAGAGACACGGGCCGCACCCAGAGGCGCTGTTCGATGGGATCAATATGCCACCAACCAACTCCCGCGAGCCCGCTTGCTCGATGTGCCGTGCCGGTTTCCGGATCTCCGGGACGATCGTCAACTGAAGGGCGCCATCCGGCTTACGCTGGAGCGCCAGATCCGATCTCTCGAAACGCAGCGCGAGCAGGGCGGTTTCGTGCATAGGCTGATTCTGTTTGGAGAACAATTGTTATCGCATGTTCGGGGCACACCTCCGTACTTTCCACCGGCGCCGGTCATACAGGGCTGGCTGCATCGCCCGCTGGATGGCGCTGCCTGGCTGGATGGGTTGCAGGCGATCGAGTGGACGCTGGAAGAGCGGGGACTTGCCGGGTTAAGCGATCTCGAAGGTATCCCCTGGACGATGTCTATGGACCAATTCTTCGAAGCCTGGATCGAAACCATTCTCCGTAACGTTGCCCGGCACGTCGGGGGGCACCTCAAGGTAGGGCGCAATCGGGAAACCACTGCTTCGCTGATTTGGGAGCCAGCGTATCTCGGATCCCAGAAGTCGCTTATGCCCGATCTATGGCTGGAATCGGAAGACCGCACGCTCATTGTGGACGCGAAGTACAAGCGCCATTGGGAAGAACTACAGCGGGGATCCTGGTCATCGGCAACTGACCTGCTTCGCGAGGAACATCGTCTTGACCTACTGCAGGTATTAGCCTATGGGAATCTTGCCCGAACCAAAAGCGTAACGGTCTGCCTGGTCTATCCCTGTCTGCAAACCACTTGGGAATCGCTTCAGGAGCGAGGTAGGTTGTTCCACGTGGCGAGTGTTCCCGTTCCCGAGCGAATATTGACCGTCTGGCTCACCGCCATCCCGATGAACGCCGCCGTGGATCGCGTGACTATGCCCTTCACCCGGCAGTTACGAATGCTGCGGTCCGTCCAGCTTCCATAAAATCTGCCGGATCATCCCCAACACCACCGGCGCATCCCGATTGCTCAAATTCAGCCGCCGCACCAGCCGCCGCACTTTCGCCTTCGCCGATTCCGCCGTCAACGGCTTGATGTACCCGCTGCGTTCCAGCGCCTCCACCAGCATCGCCGTGATCTGTTCGGTGTCCGCCGCACGCGCCACCTTCAGTTTCTCCGGCTGCGCCGCCGCCGCGCGCGCGCCCCGCGATAATTCGTACAAGCACACCGCCACTGCCTGCCCCAGGTTCATCGAATGGTTCACGTCCACCGTCGCGATACGCATCAGCCAGTGGCAATGGCTCATGTCCTCGTTCGATAGCCCGAACTTTTCCGACCCGAACAGCAGCGCCACCGGTCCGCGCGCGTGGCGTATCAGCCGCGCGCCATTCTCCAACCGCCGCAGCGGATGTTGCAACTCGCGATGGCCCACCGAAGTCGTGCCCACCACCAGCGCGCAGTCCGCCACGGCATCCGCGAGGTTCGCGTATTCATGCGCGGAAGCCAATAAAGACGCGGCTCCCACCGCCGATCGCGCTTCGCGATACGCCACCTCGTAAGCATTCACCAGTCGCAACTGCGTGAAGCCGAAGTTGGCCATCGCGCGCGCCGCCGCGCCGATGTTCAGCGGATTTCTTGGCGCCACCAACACCACGCGCACATCGTCCTTCGAAAAATTTTTCGCCGCTGGGCCGCCTCGTTGCATTTTTTTCTTGACTTTCTTCTCGAAGAACCTTATATATGAATCACATTGCGATTTTCGAATCGCAAAATTTGATGTTTAGGGAGAATCAATCGATGAAGAGCGCAACCAAGAAAGCCGCCCCGAAGAAGAAAGCTGCTCCGAAGAAAAAGAAGTAGCTTGGGCGCGCCCCGCAGAGGGGCAGTAGTCAGGTTCTAAACCAACAGGCCCCGATTCGTCGGGGCCTTTTTCATTTTGTGCGCGCTTCTGCATGGTCTCCTCCCTCCCTTTGTATCAGCGTCCGGAAAGTCTCTCCCATCCCGAATAGCAGGTTCTTCAATTGCAGCCGGCGCTGCAACTCCTCCGCGCCGGTGGATGCCGCCAGCGCCGACCCGAATTGATCCGCCTCGCCCGCGGCCAGCAATGTTTGCGCCAGCGTTTCGAACCGCACCGTCGCCAGCCCCAGACGCGCGCCGTGTTCCTGCAGCGCCGTGAAGCATACGTGCGCGGTGATATCCTTCCCGCCCGGATCGTCGAGCGCATCCTCATCCGCCCGATGGCGGCGGTAACTCATCAACGTGCCGCGGGGAAAGCGCACGGACTCCGCGCGCGTGTACCCATAGTCGATGCTCAGCACGAAACCAGCTTCGAGCGCCCGCGCGATCCGTTCCATCCACTGGAGCGCCTCCAGATTCACTTCGTACTGCGCGCCTTCCCGCGGCGGCGGAAAGTAGCGCCGCACATAATCGGCCAGTTCCTCGCGCGCCGCGCCGGCTTCCGTCCACACGAAGCGCTCGTTCCATCCCACGCGCAGTTCGCGGAAGCAGCCGCCGCCATAGCCAACCACCTCCACCGGCAGCGCATCAAAGAACTCGTTACAGAACACCACGCCACGGAAACGCTCGGGCAGCGAGCCTTCGGCGATGTCCACCGGTACGTAACGCCACTCGGCAAACGCATCCGCCATCTCGCCCCGGCCCGCGCCCAGTTCCACGACCGTGAACTCCACCGGCGCGCCCATCTCCGTATGCAACTGGCGGATTCGCGCCGCCATCAGAATTCCGAACACCGGTTGCAGTTGTTCGGCGGTATAGAAATCCCCGTGCTTGCCGAATGGATCGTGCGCCCGCCGGTAGTATCCGTGGACGGGATCGTACAACGCCGCCTCCATAAACCGCCGGAACGAAATCGGCCCCTCCCGCCGGATCTGGTCGCGCAGTATTTCGGCCAGGGGACTCACGGCTCTACGACCCGCGTCTGCGGCGTGCGGATGAACATCTCCACCAGGTAGTCGTGCAGGCAGTCGTACAGGTAGCGCTGCATCGTCCATGGAAATTGCGGATGCTCGATGTCGCGCGGATGCACCGGTGCATAATAGGTGTGCAGCCCTAGCCCGCGATTCTTCATCTCGATCACCAGTTCGATCGAGCCGTTCTGTTCGCGCGCCGAAAAATCCACCAGCGCGTGCTCGTACCGCCGCAATTCCGCCTCGACCTTCTCCAGTGGACTCACGCATTTATGCTAGCGTAAAAGCGCGGTATGTCTCTGCCCGCCACCATTCGGGTCAAACTGAGTTCGGAAGCCGCCGAAGGCATATCCATTACGCGCGTCGTGGTCCAGGATTTGGCGGTGCGCGAGTTGATCGAGCACATGCTGGGCCTCACCGGTAAGGACGAGGCCCGCATTCACGAGTTGCTCCTGCGCGGCTCGCTCGTCAGCGGCGCTTCCCGCTTCCGCTGGACCGGATGGGATGCCGATCCGGCTGCCATCCGTGAACTGCTGGCCACGCTTCCCGGCGACGATCCCACGCGCGCCTTTTCCGCCACGCGCTGCGTCCGCGCCGTCTTGCGCGGTGCCCGCCAGGCTATCGATATTCCCCGCGCCGCCGGTGCCCGTAAATCCTGGCTGCGCAAATCCAGCTTCTGGGATGTGCTCATGGAAGCCGCCAACGGCGGCCCGCTCCGGTACTCGCACTATTCCTACAAGGACCGCGCTGATTGCCACCGTTTGGATTTGCCCTCGCCGGAAATAGACCGCCTGCGCATCGCCGGCGGCATGTTGCGCTACTCCACGCTGCGCGAACAGGTCCGTGGCGCGGGATTCGCTTGGGCGGAACTGTACGTCGAGCGTTAAGCCGAGACCCTCCTGACACCACGCTGTCAGCAGGCGCCCGGCACAATGGGTCCCGGAGGCAACACCGTGGAGACTATAACGAACGAATGCCGTATCGACTACATCGAGTTCCCGGCCCATGACATTCCGGCCACCAAGACTTTTTACGCCGCTGTCTTCGGCTGGAAGTTTACCGATTATGGCCCGGACTACACCAGCTTCGAGGATGGACGGCTGGCGGGAGGGTTCGCCCGCCAAGCTGTTGGTCACGATGGACCGCTCGTGGTAATTTATTCGGCCGCTCTGGAGGCGATGGAATCGAAAGTTCGCGCCGCGGGGGGCGCAATCGTCAAGGAAATCTTCTCGTTCCCCGGTGGCCGGCGATTTCATTTCACCGATCCTAACGGAAACGAGCTGGCCGTATGGTCCGACAAGTAGACGATTTGCTGCGCATCCCCGGCGTGGGACCATCCATCCGTGCCGATCTGCACCGGCTGGGCATTCGCGAAGTGGCGGATCTCCGCGGCCGGAATCCCGAATTGCTCTATTCCGATCTCTGCACCGCAATGGGGCAGCACGTCGATCGCTGCGTGCTGTACGTCTTCCGCTGCGCGGTCTACTTCGCTTCCGAATCGAAGCACGATCCCGATCTGCTCAAATGGTGGAACTGGAAGGATCGTCCAGACGCGCCCATGCCAGCAAGCAGAATGCGCCCATCGTAAAGACCGTCACCAAGGCGCAGGCCCTGGTGATATCGCCGACTCTCCAGGCAACGCCAGCCGGGTCCGTCACCATCGCGGGTCCGGCTTGCGGGATGACCAGCAAAAGGTTCCCGGCTGCCGAGACTGCATAGAACCACAGCGCCTGCCGCCAATAACCTGTCCGCAGGCGGACTGTCGTGGCGGTTGCCTTCCGGAGATAGAGCGCAAACGATTGATAAATCAGCCAGACTGTCAGATACCAACCCAGAAAGTTCGATACGGGTACGCCGAAGTAAGCGCCGCCATCCCGAAAGACCCATGCCCGCAAGATGGTTGACCACACCGGGTCCAGCGAAAGGTCCCAGGCCACCATGATGCAAGCCGCCGCCATCGGCGTGGTGCAGACACGCCATCCGGCCAACGGAGCATCGATCCCTCCCAGAATCACGCGGGCCAGGGTCCACGAGAGATACGCCAGGCCCACATACGCCAGCCCCAACAGAATCGGAACCGCCAGAATCTTGGGCCCCATGAAGCCCGTGAAATAATAATGACCGAACGGAAAGCCCGTGCGCACACCCAGGTTCTCGGACACGTTCCCCACAGCTACGCAAATCGCAGTGAAAGTCAGGATGCCGCGCCACCCGTAGAATCGCGCGCCGTGTATGAGGGCGAAGCAGGCCGGCGGCACCACGTGAAGCGCCACGACTGCCGGCATCGGAACGAGGCCGCGAAAGACTTGCAACACCCGGGCTACCCCGTACACCCCGATCAGCAGCCAGAACGTCACTGCCCCTTCTTCGATTCCAGCTCCGCCTGCAGCTGGCGGTAAGCGGTCTCTTCGTAGTTGGTTTTCAGCCGCTCCAGATTCTCGCTGCCGGGACGAGGCGCCTCCCGGCGTTCCGCGTGCCCGAGTAATGTGGCGGCCGCCTCGTCGTTCGGATTCCGTTCCAGCACCGCGCGAAAGCTCTCCGCGGCCGCCGGGTATTGCCCGGCCTTCCATAGAGCTTGGCCCAGATTGAACTGATAGTCCAAATCGCCGCGGTCGCCTTCCAGCGCCTTGCGGAAACTCTCCACCGCTGCCGGCGGATCGCTGTGCAACTGGGCGGCGCCCAAGTCGTTGTATACCTCATTCAGGGGAACCGTCGCGGCCACTGTCTGAAAACACTTTACCGCGCCCGCATAATCCCCCATGTGGTATTCGCTCAAACCCAGAAAGAACTGCGCCTCCAGGTAATGCGCATCGCTCCGCGCCACGCGCACCAGCCATCCCGCGGCCACGCGATAGTCTTTTCTCTTCCAGTACGACTCACCCAATTGGAAGCATGGCTGCGAGTAGCTCTCGTCCAGGCGCGCGGCCTGCACGAAAAATCGGCGCTGCTGCTCCGGATTGGACGCCAATAGCCCGCGAATATAGTTTTCCAGCGCGTCCAGCCGAACGTGCGGCCGGGCACGCAGGAATTCGTCTTCCGGCCCTGTGGTCTTGGGAGCCAGGGCATGCAGACTTTGCCAGCTCAGCCGCGACTCCAGGACCGCCAGATCTTCCAGCGGTCCGGATTCGGCAAGCTCAGGACCCTCCTTGAACCGCCTCACGTTTAGAATCCATGCCGAGATATGCAAGGCGCCCCGCGTGCCCGAACCCGCGTCGGATGCCGGCGGAAGTGTCAGCTCATAAGTGCCGTATACCACGTCCGAAGCGTCCAAGGCCTCACCGGCTTTGATGATGGAAGCATGCGTCAGCAGCGCGTTCGGCCGCATCGCCAATCGCCGGAAAGCCTCCAGGCGGTCTTCCCGGTCAAGCGCCAAAACGCCATGAGACACCAGGGATTCGCGTACCGTCTCGGAGACGCTTTCGCCGATCCAGTCTAGATTGGTTGAGTTCGATTGATTGAAAAATGGAACGACGAGTACCGTGTCCCCGCGGAGGGTGGCTAAACTTGCAAGGAATAGAAAAGCTACTATCGGGTGCTTCTGAAGGCGCATCTACCTTCAGTCTAAGCGGTCTGGGGCGCCGGCGCCAGCCGCTGAAAGTTCAGCATCCGGCGTCCGGCGCCCGCAACCTGTCGGTCGGTTCAAGACAACGTCAGTTCAAGACGAGCTTCATGTTCGTGCCGCCGACCCGGATCTCTTCCACCTTGTTCTTGCCGTCGGCATTTCCGAACCGCACACTCGTGGAGGAATACTTGGCGTCGCCGGTTTCAATCTTGACCGAAGCTTCGGTAACGTCTTTACCGTGCTTGATCACGATCTTTTGATCCTGGATTTCAAACTTGTAATCGCCTGCCTTCAATTGGGTGTCACCAATCGTGGCTGGCTCAAAGAAGGTAACTACATACGATTTGGCGCTGGCAAAGGCCATACCGGCCAGCAGGCATGCGAATAAAACAGCTTTTTTCATTTCAGTTTTCAGCTCCTTAGCTGGAGGGACCTCGTGGTCTCCTCTCTACATTATGACGAATCAGACCCGGATATGTGATACCCCAAGAGGTCAAGAAGTTATCAAGAATTTCCAGACCCGGTCGAGCGCCGCCTGCTGAATGGACGTTTCATCTCCAAAGCCTTTGAGCCACTCCATCCCCGGCTCTTTCCGGAACCAGGTCATTTGCCGTTTGGCGTAGTTTCGCGTATTGCGTTGGGCGTAAAAAAGCGCCTGCTTCGGATCCAGTTCGCCGTGCAACATCTGCATCACCTGCCGGTAGCCATGCGCTTCAAACGGTTTGGATTCAGCCGCAAACCCCCGATCCAGGATCTCCCGTGCTTCCTCGGCTAACCCGTTCCCGAACATCCGGCGGCAGCGCTCGTCCAGCCGCTGATAAAGCGCGTCGCGATCCGGCGACAGGCCCATCTTCAGCGCCCGATACCCCACCAACGCATCGCGTCCCTCGCCATACAACTCCGTCACTGGCCGCCGTGCCAGCAGGCAGATCTCTAGTGCGCGCGTAACTTTCGGCGCATCATGCGGATGAATGCGCGAAGCCGCCGCCGGATCGAAGCGCGCCAATAACCGATGCAGCGATCCGGGCCTGCCGCGTTCGCGTATGGCCAACCGCTCGCGCAGAGCGTCGTCGCGTCCCGGCCCGCGGAACAAGCCGTCGAACAAAGCCCTCAGGTAGAAACCCGTCCCGCCCGCCACCACCGGCAACTTTCCGCGCTCCGAGATCTCTCCCAATGTCTCCCGCGCCTGCCGCGCGAACTCGCCCGCCGTGAAAATCTCGTTAGGATCCAACAGATCGATCAAATGGTGCGGGATGCCACGCATCTCGGCCCGCGTCAGCTTGGCGGTGCCGATATTAAAATAACGATAGATCTGCAGTGAGTCACAGTTGATCACTTCCCCCTGAAACCGCTCCGCAATACGTAGCGCCAGTTCGCTCTTTCCAGCTCCGGTTGGTCCGGCTACAGCTACCACGGGTCTCATGGGACTCTAACCGACAGGTAACACATTTCCGCTACCAACCGCCGTTATACAATGAAGAGGAACGATTCGACCCTCCCAGGCATCTAGGTCGAAAGGAACCCATAATGAACTTTCCCGCAAAAAAGCTTTTCGTGGTCCTGTCCTTTGCCTCCCTTTCTTTCGGGCAAAGCACCGGACCGGCCGCGCCATCATCCGATAAGGCTTCTGCTTACTATAATTTCGCGATGGGCCATCTGTACGCTGAACTGGCTGGCGTGTACGGTAATCGCAGCGAATATGTCAGCAAGTCGATCGAGCACTATAGACAAGCCCTGAAGCTGGATCCGGGAGCCAGCTTCCTGTTCGAGGAATTGACCGACCTGTACATCCAAAGCGGCCGTCTTAAAGAAGCGGTCACGGAAGCGGAAGATATCCTGAAGCGCGAGCCCAACAACCTGGACGCCCGCCGGCTTCTGGGTCGCATATACACGCGCATGATCGGCGATACGCAGGGCGGCAAGATCAACGAAGAAATGCTGCATTCCGCTACCGAACAGTACCAGAAGATTGTCGACAAGGATCCCAAGGATATCGAAAGCTGGCTGACCTTGGGGCGCCTGTATCGCACGGCCAGTAATTCCGTGGACGCGGAGAAAGCCTATTCGCAGGTCCTGGCGATTGATCCTAATAATGAGGATGCGCTGACCGGTCTGGCTATCGTTTATTCGGATGTCGGCGATACCCGCAAAGCCATCGAAAAGCTGCAAGCCGTCACCAAAAAAGATCCTAATCCGCGTACTCTGGCCGCCTTGGCCAGTTCCTACGAACAGCTTCAGGATTACCGCAGTGCGGCCGATGTCCTGCAGAAGGCCTTGGACCTGGATCCCGAAAATAGCCGCGTGAAGCACGCCTTGGCGATGGATCTGCTGCGTTCCAAGAATTTCGACGAGGCCCTGAAGTATTACACCGAGTTCACCGAGGACGATCCGCACGACTGGGATGCATTTTTGCGTCTGGCTGAAATCTACAACGAGAAGCGCGACTACGCGAAATCGCGCGAATTCCTGACCAAAGCCAAGGCAATTGATCCTGAAAACCTGGAGGTCCGCTACTACGAAGTGGACATGCTGGAGCGCGAAGGCCATACCGATCAGGCCATCGAGGCGCTCAAGTCCGTCCTCAAGGACACCGAGCGCGGCGGTTATTCCGACGAGCAGAAGGCCACCCGCATCAATTTGTTGGAGCGTCTGGGCGAGTTGTATCGCGGCGCGAACCAGAATCAGGCCGCCGTGGATACCTTCCGGCAAATGGCCGATCTGGAACCTGACGCCGGATCCCGGTCTTCCGCTCAAATCATCGAAACTTATCGCGCCGCCAAAGATTACAAGAATGCCCGCGCGGAGGCCGATGCCGCCCTCCGGAAGTATCCGGACGATCGCACCATCAAGTTGGTCAACGCCTCTTTGCTGGCCGACATGGGCAAAGTGGATCAGGCGGTTTCTCAGCTTCGGGCCCTGCTGAAAGGCGATCACGATCGCGAGACCCAACTGGCCATCGCCCAAATCTACGAAAAGGCCAAGCGCTTCGAGGATATGGCCAAGCCGCTCGACGCCGCCGAAAAGCTTTCCGAAACCAAGCCGGAAAAAGAAACCGTCCACTTCATGCGCGGCGCCATGTACGAGCGCTTGAAGCAGTACGACGGCGCGGAAACCGAGTTCCACAAAGTGCTGGAATTGAATGCGGATAACGCCAGCGCCCTGAACTATCTTGGTTACATGTTCGCCGATCGTGGGGTGCGCCTGGACGAAGCCCAAAAGCTGATCTCCCGCGCCCTCGAACTGGAACCGGATAACGGCGCGTTCCTGGACAGTCTCGGTTGGATCTACTTCCGCGAGAATCGCCTCGACGACGCCGAGCGTGCCTTAACGCGCGCCTTGGCCAAAAGCGAGACCGGCCAGGATCCCACCGTGCATGACCACCTGGGTGACGTCTATCTGAAGCTTGGCAAAACCAAGGACGCCATCATTCAGTGGCAGGCCTCCCTGAAGGAAGCCGAGGGCAGTGCGGAAACCGAACTGGATACCTCGGACGTAGCCAAGATCAACAAGAAACTGGAAGATGCCAAGGTGCGGCTGGCCAAGGAAACCGGCGCCAAGTAGTCGCTACTTCCGGGTTTCTTCAAACACTTTGCGCACCCACTCCGGCTCGTCCGGTTCGCCTTGATTGGGCATGCCCTTCGCCCTCGACCAGCGGTGAATCCACGAGAATCCACCGGGGCCCACGTAGTTTTCAGGCAAGCGATCGGCATCGTCGCGCAGCGCCTGATCGAGCGAGACGAACCCGTAGCCGCGCCGCCGGAACATCTCCAGGATTCCCGGCATCATCCGCGCATTCAGCTCGTTCGCGTGCAGCAACAGGATCTGCGGAAACTCGCGGCCCGTCACCTCCGCCGCGCGTTTCTCGAAAAATGCCACCACCGATTCCAAGTAGGGCAGATACTCGCGCGCCGCGCGCGCTTGCGTCTCCGGGCGCAGGTACGCCGCCGCGAACATGTAATCGGAATCGTCGAAAGTCACCGGCGCATTGCGGTAATGCTGCGCGGCCAGAAACTGTTCAATGGCAAGTTTGGTTTCGGCGCTCGATCCGGCGTGCAAAAAAGGATACCGGAAAAACTCCAGCTTCTTGCCGCGCGCTTCCACCACCGGCCGCAGGATCGCGTCCGCCTTCATGATCTCCTGCTCGTACTCGCCGGCCGCGGTTCGGTTCAGATCGATATGCGACCACGTATGATTGCCTAATTCCGCCCCTGCATCGAGCCATAGGTTCAGAATGCCGCGCAGTTCCTGTGGCGAAAGCCCCGGCCGCCCTGGAATGACAAACCCGGTGACCGGAATGTGTTGCTCCCGGAACGGCGCCAACAGCCGCACGGTCATGTCCTGGATAGCCGCGAAACTTCGGCCCCCGCCATCTCCGCCGCGGGGCAGGTCGTCGATCGTGATCGCCACCTCGCGGCCCGCGGCCGCCGCATGCATCGTGACCACCACCAGTGCTAATGCTGTCTTCATTTTGGCGTGTCCGAGAGGATACCATAGCTGTGTGAAGACTTCCCGCGTCATCTTGACATTCATCATCCTCATCGCCGCCGCATTCGCGGCTTACCTGGCATTTCCGCCGTTCCGTTTATTTGCGCTGGTCGTCGCCGGCCATAGTCCAGTGTGCCCCATGTCTCACGCCGTCCAGAGCCGCGCCAACGTCGACGAGAAGACCCGTATCAAGGACCGCATCCTGGCCGGCAGCCGTCTTTTGAAAGAAGAGAGCGGCCTGGAACTTTGGCACACCCCCAAAGGCGATTATTGGATTCCCAAAGGCAACCGCTACGTGCTGCCGTTCAACCTGGCGGAAATGGAACAACACATCTACGGCAGCGGCGCCCATTTCATCCATTCCGGAGATATCGTGCTCGATTGCGGGGCCAGCGACGGCGATTTCACGCGTCTCGCCCTGGAAGCGGGCGCGCAAAAGGTGGTCGCCGTGGAGATATCGCCTTCGAGCGCCGAATGCATCCGGCGCAATCTGGCCGCCGAAGTGGCCGCCGGCCGCGTCATTGTGTATCCCAAAGGCGTGTGGGACCGCGAAGACACTCTCACCCTCAACGTGGATGACACCAACTTCGCGGCGAACAGCGTGGTCATGCGCCCCGAGTCATCCCACCCCAGCGTGATGGTCCCCTTGACGACCATCGACAAACTGGTCGCGGAATTGAACTTGCCGCGCGTGGATTTCATCAAAATGGATGTCGAAGGCGCCGAAGTGCCGGCTCTCGCGGGCGGGCGCGATTCCATCGCGCGTTTCAAGCCGCGCCTGGCTATCGCCACCGAGCACAAGCCCGACGACGAGTTCACCATCCCCGCGGCCGTGCGCAAGATCCGCGCCGATTACCAGATGGAATGCGGCCCCTGCCTCGAAGCCAAAGGGCATGTCCGGCCGGACGTCCTCTATTTCTGGTAGCTGTCCGAAATCGGACGTCGAAATTGTTTCCGCGGCCGGAATTAAATGCGGAATCTGGCTGATACCCTAAGACATGCGCGGTTGGTCCGCCCTGCCCCATAACCGGCTGCTAAGCGACGTCTCTCTCTGGTCCGCGGACCTGGCGAACCTGGAAGCCGCCGTGCGCCGCCTCTCGCCCTGGGCCGATTCCTTTCACCTGGATGCCGCCGACGCCCATTTCGTCCCGGCCCTGCTCTTCTTCCCTGATCTGATCCGCGCCATCCGTCCGCACACCGCGCGGCCCTTCCATGTGCATCTGATGGCCGAGCATCCCTCCGCCCTGGCCGGCGAATTCCTGGATGCCGGCGCCGACCTGCTCACCGTTCACGCGGAGAATGGCGAACCCGAAGCCGGCGCAGCGATCGAACAGGCTCTCCGGCACGGCTGCGGCGCCGGCATCACGATCCAGATCGAAACGCCGGTGCGCGCCATCTTGCCCTATCTCGATTCCGTCGAAGTCGTGATTCTCCTCGGCACTCAAGTCGGAGTCAAGGGATGCGATCTGGCGCCCACCGCCTATGATCGTTTGCGCGAAGCGCGTGCCCTGCTGCGCGAACACGCGCGCCACAAAGTCCGTCTGGTGGCCGACGGCGCAATTCGCCGGCACACCGTGCCCGAGCTATACGCTGCCGGCGCGGACGCCATAGTGCCCGGGTCGCTCATCTTCCAAAGCCCGGATCTGGAATCCACCTTCCTCTGGCTCCGCGGTCATTCGGCGCCCGCCTCGGTATAAGGAATCCAGACTTCCATCTTCGAGTTCCCCCGGTTGGCCCACGCATAATACGGGATGAACGTCAGCACAACCTTCTTCCCCGGCCCTTCATTCTCTTGTTTAAAGGCCTGATACAGCGGCTCGTTCTCGAACGGCCGTTCCACCATCACGCCGTGATGCTTCAGCACCACCACGCCGCCCAGCAGGTCCGCGCGATACTCGCCCAGAAACGCCGGACCGTTAACCAGCAGCGAAGCGTCGAACAGATTCAGATCCGGCTGATCCGGCTGCTCCAGACAATAAACCAACGGCCCGCGTTCCACCGCCACGCGTCCCGCGTCCTCGCGCACCAGCGGATTGGCCCGAACCAGCCGCGGATGAATCGGAAACTCCACTTGAACCTTATCGCCGTGCTCCCAACGGCGTCGAATCTCAAAATATTCGCCCGCTTTGGGCGGTTCGTGGAACGACCAGCCCCCCGCTTTAACAGTTGCCCCGTCCGCCCACTCCGGAATGCGCACAAACAGGCTGAACTCCTCCGCATGTTCCGCATCCACCGTGAACTCCACCGTGCCTTTCCACGGATATTCCGTCTGCTGCGCGATCCGTATGCCCGTGCCGTCCTCCAGATGCCAGTTGAGAGTCGAGTTGTGGAACAGATTGACGTACACGCCCTTCGGACCGGTTGCGTACATGTAGCCCGGCAGCGACGCCAGGATGCGCTCCAGATTCGGCGGGCAGCACGTCGTGTCGTACCAAGCGTTGCGGATCTTCTCGCCCGTGGATTCCAGCGGGTTGCGATAGCAGTACAGCGTCCCCGAAAGCGACATGCCCGAATTGATCCCGTTATCGAGCGCGCGCTCGAGCACATCTGCGAAGCGCGATTCACCGACCGCCAGCAGCATGCGCCAGTTCCACATCATGTTCCCGATCGCCGCGCAGCTTTCGCCGTAGGCCTGCGCATTGGGCAGTTCGTACGGCTCACCGAATGCCTCGCCCGCTTCCCGCGCCCCCACGCCGCCGGTGATATACATCTTGCGCTTCACCAGGTCCTGCCACAAGGTTTCGAGCGTTTTCAGATACGCGGCGTCGCCCGTTTCCATGTAGTAATCCGTCGCCCCGCAGGAGGCGTACATGGCCCGCACCGCGTGGCCTTCCAACTCCGTCCGCGAAGTAAACGGCTTGCCGCTGAACATGTACTGCACCTGGTCGTCGTTCAAATGCAGCCGTTCGCGCTCCACGCCGCTCAGCAGATAGCCCGCGAAATCCAGGTAGCGGCGGTCGCCCGTGGTGCGGTACAGTTCCACCAGCGCCATCTCAAATTCCGGATGTCCCGTGAGCGCCGGTCGCTTCGTCGGCCCGAAATTTTCCACCATGTAATTGGCGAAACGAATGCCCACATCCAGCAGCTTGCGATCCCCCGTCGCGCGGTAGTACGCGATGGCCGCCTGCAGCAGGTGCCCCATGCAATACAGCTCGTGCGACCGGTGCATCTCCGTGAAACGCTTGGCGGTGCGCTCCTCGCTCCAATAGGTATTCAGATAGCCGCTGGGTTCCTGCGCCGCGGCTATGATTCCCGTGTACTGCTCGAATTGTGCGCGCAGCTTGGGATCGTCGCCCGATTGCAGCACGAACGCCGTCGCTTCCATCCACTTGTAAAGGTCCGAATCGGTGTACAGCGGACCCCGCCGGGCCACATTCTTCTTGCCTTCCAGACGCAGGAAGTTATCCACGATGCCGTGTTCTTCCAGTTCCGCGCGCATCGTCGGAATGCTCTTTTCCACGTTGATGGCGCGCCGGCCGGCCCAGAAGCCCTCGCCCATCGTCACCGCCCGGATGGGCACCCCGTGCAGCTTGGCGTGCGGCGATTGGCTGACGTCGACAATGCCCCCGGTGCGCCAGTCGGCGGTGGCGGCTGGGAGTATCGACGCGGCGAAACAGATCCATAAGAACGGACGCATAACTCTCTTATTGTATGGCGAGCCATGCCGAAAATCCGGCCAGGATCGCGGCAGCCGTCCGCGCCGCTTGGCGCTTCCCGCCCAGATCGTGCCCCACTCCTTCGACGGCGATCAGCTCATGCGGGCCGGCGATGAGTCGCAGTGCCGCCCGCATTTCGTCGATAGAACCGAACGGATCGCGCGTGCCGTGTACGAACAACGCCGGCGTAGTGAGCTTCGGGAAATGCGCCGTGCGCGGAGCGCCGGGCTTGCCGGGCGGATGCAAAGGATAAGATTGCAGCAGTAATCCGGCGGCCAGCCCCGGCTCGTCCGCCGCCAGCATGGTAGCCTGCCGGCCGCCATAAGAATGTCCGCCCAAATAGATTTTGCCGGCGACCCGTCCGCGTAGCACTTCCACGGCGCGCTTCAGCCCTGCCCGGTCCGTCACCGCCATCGCCGGATACGGCGGCCCACTCGGACGCGCCTGCCGAAACGGTAAATCGCAGCGCAATGCGGTGATGCCCGCCGCGGCAAACACCTCCGCCACGGCTACCAGCAGCGCACCGTTGGCGTTGCCCCCCGCGCCGTGCGTCAGCACGATCCCCGCGCCTGTAGCGCGATCCGGCGCATGTAAGTAACCGCGCACCGCCGGTGCGGCCGCGCTATCTTCGATCAGTTCAACGGAAGCCATATCTAAAATTAACGGATCGCGTCGTGCGCCGCAGAATCTCCCGCAGTGCTACACCGGAACCGCCACGAGTCCCGCGACGTTCGCGCTTACCCGTGCTTGGCGCGGATCACTTCCACCAGTTCCTTCACCGCCGCCGCGCTCTTCTCGAGCATCGCCTGCTCTTCCGGCTGCAGCTTCACCTGGTAGATGTGTTCGATGCCGCGCGCACCCAGTTTCACCGGCACGCCCACGAACAGGCCGTTGATCCCGTATTCGCCTTCGAGCAGCGCCGCGCACGGCAGCACTTTTTTCTTGTCCTTCAAAATCGACTCGGCCATCTCTACCGCCGCCGCCGACGGTGCATAGTAAGCGCTGCCCGTCTTCAGATACTTCACGATCTCCGCGCCGCCATTCCGCGTGCGATCCACAATCTTGTCGATGGTCGCCTGGTCCATCAACTCCGTCAGCGGAATCCCCGCCACGTTCGATAGCCGCACCACCGGCACCATCGTATCGCCGTGCCCGCCCATCACCACCGCCGTGACGTTCTCCACCGATACCTTCAGTTCCATCGCGATGAACGTGCGGAAGCGCGCGCTGTCCAACACGCCCGCCATGCCCACCACCCGGTTCTTGCTGAATTTCGAAACCATGTACGCCGTCTGGCACATCGCATCCAGCGGATTCGTCACCACGATCAGGATTGAATTCGGCGAATACTTCACGATCTGCTCCGTGGCCGCCCGTACCACGTCATAATTCGCCAACAGCAAGTCGTCGCGGCTCATGCCCGGCTTCCGCGGAAACCCGGCCGTCAGGATGACGACATCCGAATTGGCCGTCGGCTCATAATCGTTGGCGCCCGTCACCATCACGTCGTAACCTTGCACCGGCCCGGACTCTAACAGATCCAGCCCCTTGCCCTGCGGGACGCCTTCCACCACGTCCACCAGCACCACGTCCGCCAGTTCCTTATCGGCAATGCGGACCGCGCAGTTGGCGCCCACGTTGCCGGCGCCTACAACCGTAATCTTCTTTCGCAATGGAATCACTCCTCTTTAAAAGTTTAAAAGCGCAAAGGAGCGCGCGCGCTCCGTTTTGCGCGGTTCATTCGAATGAAACCGGATTATATCGCCATGCAGTCTATAATGAGGATTCCCCTACAGATGTTCCACTTACTCGAAAAACAGATTCAGCGCGCCTTCCACGATTACATGCAGGCGCATTATGGCATCGATCTCGCCGTAGCCATCGAACAACCCAAACAAAGCGATTTCGGCGAAATGGCCGTGCCCGCCGCCTTTCAGTTAGCCAAACAATTGAAGCAGCCGCCGCGCAAGATCGCCGCCGAACTGGTGGCCGGCATCGGACCCATTCCCGGCGTCGCGCCGCTCGAAGTGGCCGGCAACGGCTACATCAATATCCGCTTCGACCGCGCTGCCTACGCCCAGGCCATCCTGCATCCCGCCGCCGCCGATTCCGCGGAAATGGCCGGCAAAATCATCGTCGAGCACACCAACATCAACCCGAACAAAGCCGCCCACATAGGCCACCTGCGCAACTCCACGCTCGGCGACACCTTCGTCCGTATGCTCCGTGCCCGCGGCCAGCAGGTGGAAGTGCAGAACTATATCGATAACACCGGCGTCCAAGTGGCCGATGTGGTCGTCGGCTTCCACTACCTGGAACATCAGTCTCCCGAAGAAGTCTTGCGCCTCACTCAGGATCCCGCCGTCCGCTTCGACTATCTCTGTTGGGACTTATACGCGCGCACCTCCGCCTATTACACCGAGGCGCCCGATTCGCGCGCCTGGCGCAGCGAAACCCTGCACGCCATCGAAGCCGCCGCCGGCCCGCAAGCTGAGTTGGCGCACATTGTCGCCGACGCCATTGTCGAGCGCCATCTTGCCACCATGCTGCGCCTCGGTGTGGAGTACGACCTTCTGCCGCGCGAGAGTGAAATCCTGCACCTGCAATTCTGGTCCGCCGCCTTCGAGTTACTGAAGCAGCGCCAGGCCATCTATCTTGAAACGGAGGGCAAGAACACCGGCTGCTGGGTCATGCCCGCCGAGTCTTTCGCCGGTGACTCCGGCACGGAAGATAGTAAGGTGATCGTGCGCTCCGATGGCACGGTGACTTATGTCGGCAAAGACATCGCCTACCAGCTTTGGAAATTCGGGCTCCTCGGCAAGGACTTCCACTATCGCCCGTTCCTGCGCTACGCCGATGGCCGCGAGCTATGGATCACCACCGAAGATCCTGCGCCGCCGCGCCAGGTCACGCCCCAATTCGGCCGCGGCGCCCACGTCTACAACGTGATCGACGTACGCCAGTCCTATCTGCAGGATGTCGTCGTGGCAGGTCTGAAAGCGCTGGGTTACACGGACCAGGCCGCCCACTCGGTGCATTTTTCCTATGCTATGGTGGCGCTTTCGCCGCGCTGCTGCGCCGAACTGGGCATCACACTTTCCGAAGAAGATCGCCAAAGGCCCTACGTGGAAGTATCCGGCCGCAAAGGCCTCGGCGTGAAAGCCGACGACCTGATCGACACGCTGATTTTGAAGGCCCTCGAAGAAGTCGCCGCCCGCCATGCCGAAGCCACGCCCGACGAGCAGCGCCGTATCGCCACGCAGATCGCCATCGGCGCCCTGCGCTATTTCCTGCTGAAGTACACCCGCAATTCCGTAATCGCCTTCGATTTCCAGGAAGCCCTCAGCTTTGAAGGCGAAACCGGACCTTACGTGCAGTATGCCGCCGTGCGCGCCCGCAATATCCTGCGCAAACTGGCGGAGAAGGGCGAGCAGTTACCCGATTTCGCCGCGGAGCTAACTCCCGCCGCCCTGGCCCGCCAGCTCGCCGGTGAAGACTTCTGGCAAGTCCTGCTGGCCGCCTCCAAAGCCGACGCCGCCGTGGAGCGCGCCGTCGCCGCCGGCGAACCGGCTCACGTCGCTAAGTACGCCTTTCAGCTCGCGCAGCAGTTCAATAACTTCTATCACCAATATCCGATAATCCACGAAGAGAATCGCGAAAAGAAAGTCTTCCTGTTGTGGATGACCAGCTTTTTCGGCCGGCAATTGCAAAGCACCCTGAACATCCTGGGGATCGAAGTGCCGGACTATATGTGAGAGACTACACTGCCCCGGAATGCCGCTTCAGGATCATGGGCAGATTCTGCGAGAACGCCGACCGCGCCATCACCATATCGCACCCCGCTTCCTGCGCCGCCTGCTTCAATTCCCCTTGCACGTGCGATAAGTAACCGATCAGACTCACGCCTTTGTACTCGGCGCCGGCTTTCAGTTTGCCGATCAACTCCAGCGGCCGCGCCTCTTCGAAATTCAAATCGAAAATGATTACGCTGGGCTTGGCCTTCGCTTTGTTCAACACCTCGTGCGGGTCCTTCACCAGCTCCACGGCCATCCCAGCGCGCTTTGCCGCGTCGGTAATCTTCACCGAAAAAAACAGATCGCTGACTACTGCCAGAACTTTCTTGTGTTGCTGCGGCATAGAGATTGTGCTTGTTGTTCTCGACTGACGGGGTGGGAATCTCAATCGTACCTGCTTTGCGCGCCGCGCGCAACTTCCCGCTTCGCGATCTTCGACGCCCTGCCGCTCGCGCTTGTGTTATTGTCTTTTAAACAGGAGCAATTCTCGTTAACATGACATCATCCGCCATGCCACAACTACGCTCTCTGGCGTTCTGCTTCATGGGTTTGGGCGCCTCCATCCTTTCCGCGCAAGTCTCCGGAACGGTCACGGATACTTCCGGCGCGCGCGTGGCCGGAGCCGCCATCACCGCCCGTAACACCGGCACGGGAACCGTGCGCACCGCCGTCACTGACGCCGCAGGAGGCTACCGCATTCTCTCCCTCGCCGTGGGCGACTACGAAATCCGCGCCGCCAAGAACGGCTTTGCCGAGCAACTGCGCACCGGCGTTCACCTCTCCGACGGACAAGATGCGACCGTGGATTTCAGCCTAGCCGCCGGATCCCGCGCCCCCGACGTCTGCGCCAGCGGCCACGAGTTCGCTACCACCGATTGCACGCTCACCTGGCACGGCATCACGCTGTACGGCGCCTATGACGTCGGCGTCGGCTGGGTCAGCCACGGCTTGCCAGAAAACGCCACTAACTATGAAGGCGAATCTCTGGTGAACCGAAACGGCTATCAATCCCGCTTCCTCATCGCGCCGAACAACCTGTCGCAGACGGGTCTGGGTATCCGGGGCAAGGAAGAGTTTCTGCCTGGCTGGTTCGTTGTGTTCAACGCTTCCACTGGCATCAATCCGCAGTCCGGCCAGCTCGCCAATGCCTCAGTCACCGACATCGCCAACAACGGCCTTCCCAGGAGCAGCTATTCGGAAGCCATCGACGGCGCGCGCGCGGGCCAACCCTTCAATGACGAAATCTATGGCGGTATATCGTCCAAGAATTTCGGCACGCTGACCTTCGGTCGCCAGCGCGCTCTCGGCACCGATACCATGCTCCTTTACGATCCGGCCGGCGGCGGTTATGCCTTTTCGTACATCGGGTATAACGGCACCATGGCCGGCGGCGGCGACACCGAAGACTCCCGCTGGGACGACGCCCTGAAGTATCGCCTCGCCTATGGCCCGGTGCATTTCGGCGCGATGTATAAATTCGTCGATGGTTCCGGCGGCTGCTACTCCGCCTCCGCGGCCTGGACCGCCGCCACCTGTACGCCGGAAGCGCCGCATAACACCGCCTATGGATTCGACTTCGGCGGAAACGTCGGTAAGTTCTCCGCCGACGTCGTCTACCAGCATTACAACCAGGCGATCGGCGTATTGAACCCCTTGCTGGGGCCGCAGAGTCCCACGCAGTCATACCAGTCGACCCTCAACAGCATCAATACAAACCCCATCAACGGGCCCGATCTGATCGGAACCACCAACACCGTATATGGCATCGTCACCGACAACAGCGCCATTATGGTTGCGGCCAAATATTTGTGGGACCCGTTCAAGTTTTTTGGCGGCTACGAACACATCCGGCAGACTAACCCGACGCACCCGTTGGGCGTGGGCGCCTTGGACCAGGGTGGTTATCTCATGAGCGGCGTCGAGGACGACAATCTTGATTCTCCCAAGATCGTGCAGATCTGGTGGACCGGCGTGAAATACGCTGTCAACAGCAAAACCGACATCACTTTGTCCTGGTATCACCAACTCCAGAACGACTTCCGTATTCCGTCGACGTGCTCGGCCGAAGCCGGTTTCCGCAGTTCCTGCGCGGGCACTCTCAACGAGTGGTCGCTCTACGCGGATCGTCACTTTACCAAGCGTTTCGACGCCTTCGCCGGATTTGCGTATTCCTACGTGGCCGGCGGGCTGGCCATCGCCATTCCGCATGGCCCCGGCGTCCCCTATGACTACGACAACAACCTTGCTCCGGTAATTGGCGGTCGTTTCACCTTCTGATCGCTTTAGCCCCGCTCCCCCGCGATCTGTCGCAACACATACGGCAAAATCCCGCCGTTGCGGTAGTATTCCACCTCCTGCGGCGTATCCACCCGCACAATCACCTCAAAAGATATCCCGTCCGCCTGCACGCGCGCCCGCCGCGCGCCCCCGTTCAGCGATTCTTTGACGCCCGAAACGCTGAACTGCTCGCGCCCCGTCAGCCCCAGACTGGCTGCGTTCTCGCCATCCAGAAATTGCAGCGGTAGCACCCCCATGCCCACCAGGTTCGTCCGGTGGATGCGTTCGAAACTCTCCGCGATCACCGCCTTCACGCCCAACAGCAGCACGCCCTTGGCCGCCCAATCCCGCGACGACCCGGATCCGTATTCCTTCCCCGCCACGATCGCCAGCGGCACGCCTTCCTGCTGATACTTCACCGAGGCATCGTAAATGTACATCTGCTCGCCGTCCGGCAGATGCTGTGTCCAGCCGCCTTCTGTTCCCGGCGCGAGTTGGTTGCGCAGCCGCACATTCGCCAGCGTGCCGCGCACCATCACTTCATGATTGCCGCGCCGCGCGCCGTAAGAATTGAAATCCGTCGGCTGCACTCCCTGCGCGATCAGATACCGTCCCGCCGGCGTATCCTTGCCAATCGATCCGGCCGGCGAAATATGATCGGTGGTGATCGAGTCGCCCAGCAGCGCCAGCACGCGCATGCCGTCGAGATCCTGAATCGAAGTAGCCGGATCCACCATGTGGTCGAAATACGGCGGCCGCTTGATATAAGTCGACGCATCCTCCCACGCGTAGCGATCGCCCGTCGGCACATGCATCCCGCGCCAGTTCGCGTCGCCTTCGAAAGCCTGCTCGTATTCCTGCTGGAACATGTCCCGGTTGATCGACGCGCGCACCGTGGCCCGCACTTCTTCGTCGCTCGGCCAGATCTCCCGCAGATACACCGGCGCCCCCGCGGAGTCCTCGCCCAGCGGCTCGGTGGTGAGATCGATGTCGATGCGCCCGGCCAGCGCATAAGCCACCACCAGCGGTGGCGATGCCAGATAATTCGCTTTCACCTGCGCATTGATGCGGCCCTCGAAGTTGCGATTGCCGCTCAGCACCGCCGCCACCGTCAGGTTCTCCTTTTGCACCGCCTCGGCGACCGCCTCGGGCAGCGGTCCGCTGTTGCCGATGCACGTCGTGCACCCGTAACCCACCAGGTGGAAATTCAGTGCTTCCAGGTACGGCATCAGGCCCGCCGCGCGATAGTAATCCGACACCACCTTCGAACCCGGCGCCAGGCTGGTCTTCACCCAGGGCTTGGACTTCAATCCGCGCTCCACGGCTTTCTTGGCCAGCAGACCCGCGCCCAACATCACCGACGGATTCGAAGTATTCGTGCAGCTTGTAATAGCGGCAATCACCACCGCCCCATTATCAATTGTGGATTGGCTGCCGTTCGTCGCAATCGTCACCGGATGGTGCGCGCCGCCGAAAGCCGTCTCGAAATTCTTCTTCACGTCCGGCAGATTGACCCGATCCTGCGGACGCTTCGGCCCGGCCATGGATGTCGTAACGGTGCCCAGGTCCAGGTCCACCGTGTCCGCATAAACCGGATCCGCCGTCGCATCCGTGCGGAACAGTCCCTGCTCCTTGGTATAAGCTTCCACCAGCGCGATCAGACTCGCCTCCCGATTGGTGAAGCGCAGGTATTCGAGCGTCTCCGCGTCCACCGGGAAGAATCCCGCGGTCGCCCCGTACTCCGGCGCCATGTTGCCCACCGTGGCGCGATCCGCCAGGCTTAGCGCGCCGAGTCCCTGCCCGTAGAATTCCACGATCTTGCCCACTACGCCCTTCTTGCGCAGGATCTGCGTAATCGTCAACACCAGATCCGTGGCCGTGGTGCCTTCCCGCATGCGGCCATGCAGCTTGAATCCGATCACCGGCGGCAGCAGCATCGAGATCGGCTGGCCCAACATGCAGGCTTCCGCCTCGATCCCGCCCACGCCCCAGCCCAGCACGCCCAACCCGTTCACCATGGTCGTGTGCGAATCCGTGCCCACCAGCGTGTCCGGGTACGCTTCGTAGCCATCATCCGTCTTGCGCCGGAACACCACCGAAGCCAGATACTCCAGGTTCACCTGGTGGACGATCCCGGTATCCGGCGGCACCACGCGGAAATTCTCGAAAGCGGTCTGGCCCCACCGCAGCAGAGCATAGCGCTCGCGATTGCGCCGGAACTCCAGCATCGCGTTGAAATCGAAGGCGTCTGCTGTGCCGAAACGATCCACCTGCACGGAGTGATCGATCACCAGGTCCGCCGGCAGCAGCGGATTGGCGCGCTTCGGATCGGCGCCCAGCGCGCTAAGCGCATCGCGCATGGCCGCCAGATCCACCACGCAGGGCACGCCGGTGAAATCCTGCAACAACACGCGCGCCGGCATGAAGCTGATTTCCTTGGCATCCGCGCCCGCCGCGCCCCGCGCGACGTATTCGATGTCGGCCGCGTTCACGCGCCGCCCGTCTTCCTGCCGCAGCAGGTTTTCTAGCAGGATTTTACTGGCAAAAGGCAGGCGCGAAACATTGCCGATGCCTTGCGTTTCCAGTGCAGCGAGGCTGTGGATGCGGTACGCGGCATCGCCCACGCGCAACATGGACGCCGTTCCAAAACTGTTGGGCATCTTTCTAGGATATCGCGTAGAGCGCTAATCCACTAAGCACCACATATTTTGGCCACAGATAAACACAGATAAACACCGATAAAACAGGTCTAACCGAGCGTCTTATCCGTGTTCATCTGTGTTCATCTGTGGCCAAATATTCTTCCCTCAGAACCCCACCAAAGCCTCCACCTTCCCCCGCGCCGCCCCCGAATCGATCGCCGCCCCTGCCAACTTCATGCCCTCCCCAAAATCCGCCGCCGCCCCCGCCGCCACCAAAGCCGCCGACGCATTCACCAGCACGATATCCCGCCCCGGACCGCGTCCGCCATCCAGAATCTCCCGCGCGATTTCCAGGTTGCGCGCCCGATCCCCGCCCTTGAGATCTTCCGGCCGCGCCCGCGGCACTCCAAAATCCTCCGGCTCCACCGACCGCCGCGTCACCGCCCCATCCCGAATCTCGAACATCCAGGTCGGCCCTGTAGTGGTAATCTCGTCCAACCCGTCCGTCCCGTGCACTACAAAGCCGCGCGGCAATCCCAGCGACGCCAGCGCCCCCGCGATCAGTTCCGCGAAATGCGCGCTCGGCGCTCCCGCCAACTGCGCGCTCGCCCCCGCCGGATTCGTCAGCGGACCCAGCAGGTTGAACACCGTCCGCATCTTCAAATCCACCCGCACCGGATGCGCGTGCTTCGCCGCCGTGTGGATCGCTGGCGCAAACAAAAAACCGATCCCGATCTCGCGGATCGCCCGTGCCGTTTCCGCCGGCGTCATCGGCACCCGCACGCCCATCGCCTCCAGCAGATCCGCGCTGCCGCACTGGCTCGATATCGACCGGTTCCCATGCTTCGCCACGCGCACGCCCGCGCCCGCCACCACGAACGCCACCACCGTCGAAATGTTGAATGTGGAAAGCCCGTCGCCGCCCGTCCCGCAGGTGTCGATCAGCGCCTCGCCGTCAAGGCCTACCACCACCGGTTCTGCCATCTGCCGCATCGCCCGCGCGAATCCCACCAGTTCCTCGACGGTCTCGCCTTTCATGCGTAACGCCACCAGGAATCCCGCGATTTGCGCCTGCGTCGCCTCCCCGCTCAGGATCGAGTGCATGGCCTCGCGCGCTTCCTCGCTGGACAGATTGCGGCGCTCCGCGACACGATGCAGGTAGGCCAAAAGCGACATGCTATAGTGGGTCTTAAGTCTAAGCTATCATAAGGCTTCCATGAAAATTCACGAGTATCAGGCCAAGGGTCTCCTGGGCCAATACAACGTCCCTGTGCCACGCGGCGAAGTGGCTTTTACGCCCGATGAGGCCGAGACTGCGGCTAAGAATCTGGGCGGCAGCGTGGTGGTGAAAGCCCAGATCCACGCCGGCGGCCGCGGCAAGGGCGGCGGCGTAAAAATCGCTAAAAGCGCGGCCGAAGCGGCCGGCATCGCCCGCGCCATGTTGGGCATGAAACTGGTCACCCACCAGACCGGTCCCGAAGGCCGCATTGTGCAGCGCTTGCTCATCGAGGAAACCCTTCCCATCGAGCGCGAACTCTACCTCGGCATCGTGCTCGATCGCGCGCAGGGCAAACCGGTCTTTATGGCGTCGGCCGCCGGCGGCATGGAGATCGAAGAAGTCGCCGCCAAAACGCCCGAGCTGATCTTGAAGGAGTCCTTCGATCCCGGCCTCGGCCTCATGCCGTTCCAGGCCCGCAAACTGGCCTTCGGCATCGGCGTGCCGCCCGCCAGCGTGCCCAGCGCCTCCGCAGCCATGGCCGCCCTCACCCGCGCCTACGTCGCCTTGGATTGCTCCCTCGCCGAAATCAACCCCTTTATCCTCACCAAAGAGGGCAAGGTCTACGCGCTCGACGCCAAAATCAATTTCGATGACAGCGCCCTTTACCGCCACAAGGAACTGCTGGAACTGCGCGACCTCAACGAGGAAGATCCGCTCGAAGTGGAAGCCTCTCGCTTCGGCATCAATTACATCAAGCTCGATGGCACCGTCGGCTGCATGGTCAACGGTGCGGGTCTCGCCATGGCCACCATGGACATCATCAAATACGCCGGCGGTAGCCCCGCAAATTTCCTGGACGTCGGCGGCGGCGCCAGCGCCGAGCAGGTAAAAAACGCCTTCCGCATTCTGCTTTCCGACCCGCACGTGAAGGCCGTGCTGATCAATATCTTCGGCGGTATCCTGCGCTGTGACACGCTGGCCAACGGCGTCCTCGCCGCGGCCCGCGATTTGGCCATCGGCGCGCCCATCGTGGTGCGCATGGAAGGCACCAACGTCGATCTGGGCCGCCAGATTTTGCGCGATTCCGGTTTCAATTTCACCGTCGCCGACGGCATGCGCGACGCCGCCGAAAAAGTCGTCAAACTGGCGGCGCAGTAATAAGGATTTGGCAAGAGGAAAAGATGAGTGTACTGGTTGATGAAAAAACGCGCCTGATCGTGCAGGGGTTCACCGGCAAGGAAGGCACATTCCATGCCCAGCAGGCCATCGCCTACGGCACCAAAGTGGTCGGCGGCGTGGTCCCCGGCAAAGGCGGCGATAAACATTTAGATCTGCCCGTGTTCAACACCGTGGCGGATGCCGTCCGCGAAACCGGCGCCAACGCTACCGTGATCTTCGTGCCACCGCCCTTCGCCGCCGACGCCATCATGGAGGCTACCGAAGCCGGGCTGCCGCTGGTCGTCGCCATCACCGAAGGCATTCCCGCGCTCGACATGGTCAAGGTGTGGGCATTCTTGCAAGGCCGCCCCACCCGCCTGGTCGGACCCAATTGCCCCGGCGTCATCTCGCCCGGCAAATGCAAAATCGGCATCATGCCCGGCCACATTCACAAACAAGGCCACGTGGGTGTCGTCTCCCGCTCCGGCACGCTGACTTACGAAGCCGTGGGGCAGTTGACCGGCCTCGGTATCGGCCAATCCACCTGCATCGGCATCGGTGGCGACCCTATCATCGGCACCACATTTCTCGACGCCCTGGAAATGTTTAACAACGATCCGGACACCCACGCCATCGTAATGATTGGTGAGATCGGCGGCAACGCCGAGGAGACCGCCGCCCAGTTCGTGAAAGAGCACGTGCGCAAACCCGTGGTCGGATTCATCGCCGGCCAGACCGCGCCCCCCGGACGCCGCATGGGCCACGCCGGCGCCATCATTTCCGGCGGATCGGGAGCCGCCGTCGATAAGATCCGGGCCATGCAGGACGCCGGCATCACCGTCTGTTCCTCGCCCGCCGAAATTGGAGAAAAGGTAAAGAGCCGTTTATGAGCATTGAGCGCACATTTTCGATTATCAAGCCGGACGCCGTAGCGTCGGGCCACAGTGGCGAGATTCTGTCCACGCTGGAATTGGAAGGTTTCAAAATCCTGGCCCTGCGCATGACGCGCTTGAGCAAATTGCAGGCCGAGGGTTTCTACGCCGTGCATCGCGAGCGCCCCTTTTTCGCCAGCCTGGTGAAGTTCATGATCGAAGGTCCCATCATCGTGATGGCGCTCGAACGGCAGGACGCCATCGCCCACCTCCGCGAGATCATGGGCGCCACCAATCCGGCCAACGCCGCCGAAGGCACCATCCGCAAGCGCTACGCCGAGTCCATCGAGCGCAACTGCATCCACGGCTCGGACGGCCCCGACACCGCCGCCGTCGAATTGGCCTATTTCTTCAGCACCCTGGACCTCGCCGGAATCTAAGCACTGCTAGTCAAATTGCTTATAATAGGGCCCTATGCGACACGCTTTTTGGGTCTGCTCGGGACCCCGCTTTTCGCCTGTGCCGCCTGCTGCCAAACCTTCACAACGCTGGCTAATTTCAACGGCGCCAACGCCGCCTTTCCAAACGCTCCGCTGGTTCAGTGGACCGACGGCCGCCTGTACGGGACCACCGAGCAGGGCGGCGTCGAGCAAGCCGGCACTGTCTTCGGCATTGACGCACAAGGCAACCTGACGACCGTATCTCTGTTCGATGGAGTCTATGGCCTCGTCAATCCGCACAGCGGCCTGGTCCTGGCCACGAACGGCAACTTTTACGGAACAACTTTCTCGGGAGGTTTCTCTAGCTACGGTACGATTTTCGAGGGAACTCCGTCCACTGGTTTTATTCCCCTCTATCAATTCTGCCCCGAAACCCCGTGCGCCGATGGATCCAATCCTGTGACACCTCTGGTGCAGGCCACCAATTCGAATCTCTATGGCACAGCTCCGGCCGGTAGCGATGGGTTCGGAGGGACCGCCCTGTTCGAACTCAATTCCAGCAACGCCTTTAGTGTTCTTGTGGGCTGCTGCGAAGATCAGGTTGGCGGCAATCTGATTCAAGCCCTAAACGGCGACCTCTATGGCTTTGGCAGCATCGCGGGCGCCGCTCTTTATGGCGGAATTGTGAAGATCGCTTTAGACGGAAGCTATACGTCAGTGTATACGTTTACCGGACCGCCCAGCGGTAGTAGGCCGTGCGGAGGGCTGGTCCAATCCGCCAACGGCGATTTCTACGGCGTGACCGAATACGGCGGCTCTATGGCCGGAGGCCGCGGCTACGGCACGGTTTTCAGAATGACGCCGGCGGGTGCGCTGACCGTATTGCACAGATTTCGCGGCGCCGACGGCTCGTACCCTTGCGGACCGCTGGTCGAGGCCACCGACGGCAACTTCTACGGCGCAACGCTATCGGGGGGAACGTACAACTACGGCACGATTTTCAAAATCACTCCGGCCGGCGTACTAACGAGCCTGCACACCTTCGATTTGACCGATGGCGAGTCGCCCGGCCCCCTTGTCCAGGCTACCGATGGTAACTTCTATGGAGTGGCCGACGGCGGAGATGATGGGTACGGCACGGCCTTCACCATAGCGACGGGCCTGGCGCCGTTCGTGAGGACGCTCCCCAGCGCCGGCGCAATCGGAACCACGGTAACGATCCTCGGCACAAACTTGACTGGCGCTACTAAGGTGACGTTCAACGGGATTCCGTCCGCATTCACCGTCAACTCGTCGGCCACCGCGATCACCACCACTGTACCCTCAGGCGCGACCACTGGCACGGTCGAGGTCACGACGCCGGGCGCCACCCTATCCAGCAACACCTCTTTTCGTGTCTCGCATTAGGGGGGCGCGATTCATCCCGCGCGGGGCTTCCGCCCCGACTTGGTATGATTACATCGATGCCCCAACTAAGCTTGACGGCGGTGTATATGAAGGTGCCGGAAGGCTACGTGGCTTTCGTCGAAGAGCTGCCTGGAGCGAACACCCAAGGTCAGACGCTCGAAGAAGCCCGCGCCAATCTGCAGGAAGCCATTGCCATGGTCCTGGATGCCAACCGTGAACTGGCGGAATCCCGCCCGGCTTAGCGCTCGCCCGTATCCGCCCCTGACCCCTTCTCCGCCACACAAAACACCGACGTCGGCGCCACCTGCTTATAATGCCTGTCCCGATGATAATAGAGGTTCCATTGAAACCCCCGGCAAAGCAAATAATCCGCGGCCGCCACCACCCGGCTGTTTAAATTCAATCCCAAACCAACCGCCCGGCTGAACAGTTGCGCCCCTGGAAACGCGCAGTACCGCTCCCGGATCACCCGGAATCCCAGCGATGCGAGCTTTTCCCGCAGCCATTCCGGCGGCAATCCCCGCTCGTTGCGCGTCAGCGCCCCGCGCGCCTGCCGCCAATCGCCCATCGTGCAGATCGGCTCCCGCAGCAGATAAATGCCCCCCGGTTCCAGCACCCGGCAAATCTCGCCCAGCACATGACTGACATTGGCGATATGGTGCAGAACCCCAAAAGTAACCGCCAGGTCAACCGAGCCATCCGCCAGATCGATATCCCCCAGAACGCCCGGCTTTCGATAGCGCGCCCGCGTGCCGTTGATCCGGTCGCTCCACCATTGTTCGGCCGGTTCGGTAGTGGGCTACTTTGACTTTCCACGGGCTTGACGCCCACCCCCCGAACATGTCACGCTGGTAGTGTATGCGAAAGCCGTCAGGCAGAGAACCAGAAGACGAAGTGCAGGCCGGTTTCATGGCCGTACATAGATTATTGGGCGACCTTCCGTCAATCGAACCAGAACCGGAGCCAGGACAGCCCGCAAGGTCCCTCAGATCCCAAATCCTATCGGACCTTGGCCGCGAAGGCGGCAAAATCGGCGGCAAGGCTCGCGCTGCAGGTATGACGCCCGAACAGCGCCGCCGAAGCGCTCGGAAGGCTGCTAGGGCACGCTGGTCCAAACTCAAGGCGTCCTGATCGGACACCCAATACAGACTGCCATTCTGATCGCTTGTGGGGCTACAATATACCCCAGGAGATTTGCAATGGCTAAATATCACACAAATTCGCCGGAGTACCCGCCAAAGCACCGAAACGTGCATCACGATCACGAGAACTGTCCAGATGGTAAACGCATCAAGAAAGAGCATCGGATAGATGGGGATGGGGGTAAGCCACTCTGCGATGAGTGCAAGAAACTCTAACACATTCGTCTCCGAAACGTGATCTCCCAGTGTGGCCCCGTAAGCTCATTGCTATTGAGCACATCCCACGCCCGCCTCAACGACAGCACAGGCAGTCCGAAATCCAAGCAAACGGCCACGGCCCGCAAGCCCGTGGCGGAATCGCCATAGAAGGCCACGGTAGGCTCTGGGTAGGAGTGCCCGTGACTACCTTCGCACGATTCATACGTCTCGATACCGGCTTCCTGTAGGCGCTTGACGGCTTGCCGGATACCGGCGTCGATCTCTCCTGGAACTGAGGGCGCTGGCGGAGGCTCAAGTTGCGCTTCGATCTGCGATTTCAGCCGCCGCACATGAATGGGCAATAGACCGCGCGTGTTAACTCGCACTTCCACGTCAGGTGTCCTTTTTAGTATTCGGCGGGTATTTTTCAAGGCTTCACACCATTTTTTCGTATAATTCTTTCAAAAGTCTTGACAATGCGTGAGCCGTCTGGCATACTATAAATATGAACCGGCTCACTTCCGAACAACGCGCCGCAGTGATCTCCTGCTTGATCGAAGGTAACAGCGTTCGCTCCACCGTCCGCATAACTGGCGTGGCGAAAAAGACCGTCATGCGGCTGGTCTTCGAAGTCGGCACGTTTTGCGCTGAATATCAGAACCGCGTGTTTCAGAACCTTAAGTGCGAGCGGATGCAGGTTGATGAGTGCTGGTCGTTTTGCTACGCAAAGCAAAAGAACGTGACGCCAGAGATTGCAGCGAACAACCCCGGCGCGGGCGATGCATGGCTCTGGGCCGCGATTGATGCCGATACCAAACTGGTACCTTGCTGGCTCATCGGCAAGCGCGATCCCGAAAGCGCCCGTGACTTCATCGAAGACCTTGCCAGCCGTCTGGCGAATCGCATCCAACTTACGAGCGATCGACTCAAGATGTACGTCAAGGCAGTCGATAAGGCTTTTGGCGGCGAGATTGACTATGCCATGCTGGTCAAGATATACGGCATAGCCGAAGGCGCGGAGAAGCGGTATAGCCCCGCTGTGTGCTTGGGATGTGAGAGCCACACTGTTACTGGCAACCCTGACCCGAAGCATATCAATACCAGCTATATCGAGCGTCATAACCTTAGCGTGCGAATGACCGCACGTCGGTTCACCAGACTGACCAACGCCTTCTCGAAAAAGATTGAGAACCATATCGCATCCGTTGCCTTGACTTACTTCGCCTATAACTTCATAAAGATTCATCGGACTCTCCGCACAACTCCGGCGATGGCTGCTGGCGTGACTGATCGGCTCTGGGAAGTGTCTGACTTGGTTGCCGCATGGGAAGCGGAGGAACGGAACGAGAGGGCCGCATAAACACTAAAGCCTTCATGGTTCCAAATGCCATCAGCATTACAAAATATCCTATCAGGATGTAACGCTCTTTTCGTTGGTGATCCAGAATGACCCTGACTCCATCGGAAGTTGCATCCATCGCGCGACGGTTATCATTCTGGGAGTTTGCGGGGTATGCTTCTGAAGCGCTGGTAGCACTAGGGTGCTTTGGTGAATACGTTGCGGAATACACACAATGGTCAACGGAAGAAATAAGGCATAGCCTAGGAAGACGGTCACTACTTCTGCTAATATTCGGAATAAGTTCCGGATTACTCTCCCTGATCCAAACCAACGCTCTATCGGGTGAAGTAATCGGGTCGCTTGGTGACCAAGCGAAAGCAGCGAGTGAGACATCAGCCAAGGCCGTACGTGACGCTAATGCGGCAATTGGCAAGGTTAAGACCGCATCCGATGAGGCCGACAGCGCAAAGCGTGAATCCGCAAAAGCTAGATATGCGGCAGGCCAATCTGAAGCGCTCGCACGAAGCGCACAACAAAACGCCGCCTCGCTAGCCAAAGACGTAGCTCTAGTCAGAGGACAGGCAACCGCTCTCTCAACTAAACTGGCGGGCGCACTGCAAAGGGCAGATCGCGCAGACGCAGCAACGGAGCAATTGCGGCGAGAAAACATAGAAGCACAACAATTACTAGCGAACAAGTTAGCAAAGGCTTTGGATTCCGCCGCAAAGGCCGCATCGGATCTAGAGGCCGAACGCGAAAAGCGCCTGCAACTAGCTAAAGAGTTTTTGCTACCAAAGCAACGCACCTTGCGGAACCAATCCGGCGATATCGCAAAGTTAATGGATGTCGCGCCATCGTATCTCGTCTTCGAATTTGCAG
>JBEKYC010000058.1:0-46392 GCA_049511415.1 Bryobacteraceae bacterium
GCCTCATCCGACCGCGCGTCAATCCGGTGCGTAGTCCGCAGCAGCTCCGGAACCTCGCAATCCCGTAGCAGCAGCACGCCCAACCGCACCCGCGACTCCGCAATCTGCCGCGCCACCGCCGACGTCCATTCCTGCCGCGTCCACCCCGACGCCACCGCATCCGGCGACAAAACCAGTAGTACCAGATCGCACTCCTTCAACCCGCGCTCAATCTCGGCCACGAAGTTATGGCCAAAATCGATGTCCACTTCGCACAGCCAGGGATCGTCCCCCGCCGCCCGCAGAGCCGCCGCCAGCCGCTCTACGAACGCCTTGTCTCTAGTGCTATGCGAAAGGAACACCTTCATGCCAATCACGCCTCGCCGTTCACCGCCAAACCGCTGAATCCAAACGCCCACGCCAACCGCGCAGCCAAAATCCCCGCCGCCCCCGTGCTATCCTCACTTTCGACCCGAGGTGCCTCTGTTCCTTGACAATCGAATCAGACCAATCGTATCCAAAATGGGTTCGCTTTTCCCAAACCACCATGAACCAAAACTGTGCACATCATGCACAATTTTGCATAATAACCGCCTCGCCCCCTCGCCCGCTCACCCCTCCCCCGCTCGCAAAAACTGTGCACATCATGCAC
The DNA here is from genome assembly GCA_049511415.1 of Bryobacteraceae bacterium. Taxonomy (GTDB): domain Bacteria; phylum Acidobacteriota; class Terriglobia; order Bryobacterales; family Bryobacteraceae; genus Bog-159. The sequence goes on from JBEKYC010000058.1 coordinate 632, forward strand.
AATTTTGCACAATCCGCACCGCCGTAGCCTTCACCACCGCCGACACCGCCTCCCCTTCCCGCAGCCGCATCTCGTCCCCCGATTGCCGCGTCACCACCGCCATCAGCCGGAATCCGCAATCCAGCATCACCCGCTCCAGCGGACCCTCCGGAATCACCGACACAATCCGCCCCGCCAGCCGGTTCCGCGCGCTCGACGCCGTCCCCGCCGCCGCCCGCTCGATCGTTACGCTCTCCGCCCGGATGCACGCAAACACCTCCACCCCCGCACCTCCCGGATCCACCGCCACCAGCCGCGCCGTCCCGATCTCCACCGTCACCAGCCCCCCCGACCGCTCCACCACCCGCGCCGGGCAGATCGTCTCCACCCCCACCGCCTCCGCCACGTCCGCGTCCGCCGGCGCATCGAACACGCTCTCCACCGGACCCGTTTGCCGCAGCCGCCCCCCGATCATGATCGCCACCGCGTCTCCCAGCGCCAGCGCCTCCGTCCGGTCGTGCGTCACCACGATGGCCGGCGCCTGCACGTCCGCCAGCAGTTGCCGCAGATCCGCGCGCAGCCGCAGACGTGTGGGAGCGTCCAGCGCCGAAAGCGGTTCGTCCAGCAGCAGCACCCGCGGTTGCGCCGCCAGCGCCCGCGCCAGCGCCACGCGCTGCAACTGCCCGCCGGAAAGTTGGCTCGGATGGCGCTCCGCGAGGGCTGCCAGCCCGAACCGATCCATCAGATCGCTCACCGCCGCGCCGCGCGCCCCGTACGCCACGTTGCGCCGCACCGTCAGATGCGGAAACAGCGCATAGTCCTGCGAAAGATAGGCCACCCGCCGTTTCTGCGGCGTCACTTCAATGCCCCGCGCGCCGTCGAACCAGACTTCCTCCCCGCAGCGGATCGTCCCCGCATCCGGCCGTTCCAGCCCCGCGATGGCCCGCAGCACCGTGGTCTTGCCCGCGCCCGATGGCCCGAACAGCACCAGCACGAAATGCGCGCCCAACGGCACGCACAGCGAAGCCGCGATCTCCTCGCCGCCCGCGTGCCGCTTGCGGACGTCCACGCTCAGGTCATTGTCCATACGGGGGCCATACGGCCCACACCCGCCGCCGCATTCCATAGGTGGCCGCCAGCACCACGAAGGAAATCCCGAGCAGCAGCAGCGAAGTATGGAACGCCGCGCCGTAGTTGAGCGCCTGCACGTCGTCGTAGATGGCGATCGATACCGTGCGCGTCAGCCCCGGCAGATTCCCGCCCACCATCAGCACCACGCCGAATTCCCCCAGCGTGTGCGCGAAGCTCAGGATCATCCCCGTTACGATCCCCGGAATCGAGAGCGGCACGATTACCCGCAGGAACGTGCCCGCGCGCGACACCCCCAGGCACCACGAAGCTTCCACCATGCGCCGGTCCACCGCCGCGAATCCCGCCGCGAATGGCTGCACCGCGAACGGCAGGCTGTAGATCACCGACGCCACCAGCAGTCCTTGGAACGAGAACGGCAGCATGCCGCCCGTCACCGTGGCATACAGTTTTCCCGCCGGACTATGCGGCCCGATCGCCAGCAGGATATAGAATCCCAGGACCGTGGGTGGCAGCACCAGCGGCATCGCCACCACCGCTTCCACCAGGAACTTCCACCGCCGCGGCGAATATGCCAGCCAGTGCGCCGCCGGCAAACCAAGCGCCAGCAGGATCAGCGTGGTCCAGAACGATAGCCGCAAACTCAGCCAGATTGCCTGCCACTCCATCTACTCTCCCGAGAACCCGTAACGCTTCAGAATAGCGCGGCCCTCCGGCGCCAGCAGAAACGCGCGGAACTGCCGCGCCGCCTCCGGATTCGCGGTCCAATTCAGAATCACGCCGCTCTGGTCCAGCTTCGGATACGCCGTCATCGGCACTTCCCAATAATGCCCGCCCACGCCCGGAGCCATCGTCAGCGCCAGCGCCACAATGCCGGCCTCCGCCGCGCCGCTCTGCGCCAGTTGAAACGCTTGCGAGATGTTCTCGCCCATCACCAGCTTGGCCTTCACATCGTCGTACAGACCCAGCGAGCGTAGCGCCGCCTCCGCCGCCTGTCCGTAAGGCGCGTGCGCCGGATTCGCGATGGCGATGTGCTTCACCGCCGGCAGCCGCAGCGCCTGCATGCCCAGGCCCGCCACGTCGATACCCGAACCGTTGCCGGTCCACAGCACGATGCGTCCCACCGCGTAATGGAACTCGCTACCCGGCAGGATCAATCCCTGTTCCGCCAGCTTCTGCGGATACCGCGCGTCCGCCGATAAGAACAGATCGAAGGGCGCGTGATTCGCCAGTTGCGCATAGAACATCCCCGACGAGCCATAGCTCGGCGTGATCTTCACCGCGCCATGCCCCGCGGAATAGGTTTTAATTAAGTCATCGAGAGCAAATCGCAGATCGGCCGCCGCCGCGATCCGCAACTCCGCCGGCCGCGTCGCGCAGCCCGTGCTCAGCAGCACTGCCGTTGCCAGGGTAATTCGTAAAAGAGACACTGTCCTTTATGCATAACACGTTCCTGATCGACACCGACACGGCTTCGGACGACGCCGTCGCCCTCATCATGGCCCTGCGCGCGCCCCACGTGGACGTTCGCGCCATCACCATCGTCGCCGGCAACGTCCCTGTACCCCAGGCTGCCCGCAATGCGCTCTATGTTGCCGATCTATGCCGGTCCGGCGTGCCCGTCTTTCCCGGCGCCACCCAGCCGCTCTTGCGCGAATACATGCACGCCGAATGGTTCCACGGCAAAGACGGCCTCGGCGATCACAACTATCCCGCGCCCAGCCGTGCCCCTGAACCAACCCACGCCGTAGATGCCATCATCGAAACCGTGCGCGCCCATCCCGGCCTGACCATCGTCACCCTCGGCCCGCTCACCAACATGGCGTTGGCGCTGGCCCGCGCGCCGGAGATCGTCAGCAATGTCGGCCGCTGCGTCGTCATGGGCGGCGCGCCCTGTTGCGAAGGCAACGTGACGCCCGCCGCCGAGTACAACATCTGGGTCGATCCCGAGGCCGCCCGCATCGTGGCCCATTCCGGCCTGCCTATTGAACTGGTGGGCTGGCATCTCAGCCGTGGCGCGGCCGTGCTGGATGCCGCCGACATCGATCGCATTCTGTCCCTCGGAACTCCGCTAGCCCGCTTCGCCATCGAGTGCAACAGCACCGCGATGGCGGCCTACAAAGTGCAGACCGGCGAAACCGGCATCTCGCTGCCCGACCCGATCGCCATGTCCATCGCACTCGATCCCGCCATCTGCGCCTCATCGAGCGACCATGCCCTCGAAATCGAAACCGCCAGCGACCTGACCCGCGGCATGACCAAAGCCGCCCGCCCCGCCAAAATCTGTTGGACCCTAAACGCGCCCGCCTGGAAGCATCTCCTATACCGATCCCTGGAGGGCGGGCTTTAGCCCGCGCGGGACTTCAGTCCCGCCCGAAACCGCCGCAAAATCCGCTCTGTCTGACTCCCGAAAGGCTGATCCGTAGTCAAGTAAGTCCAGGTAGCCCCCCGATCAAAACCCTCCCGCCTCGAATCCGTCGAATCCTCGCGCGCCAGCTCCGTGCGAACGCATTCCTCAAAATCCGCATAAATCTCCTGCACCCCCGCCAGAAATTTGTACAGCGGATCGCCCCCGCCCCACGACGCCCAATGAATGCCTTCCTTCAACTCGCTCACGTTCGCCAGATAATCGGCCCAAAGGTCGTCGATCGCCGCCAGGTCCCACTCCCGCTTGGCGGCGTCCGCTCCCAGCAGAATCTCGCGCCGCCACTCCCGCACCGCACGCCGGTGATGCTCCACCAGTGACTCATACTTCGCCAGCATCCGCCGGATCTCGATGTTCTGCCCTTCCACCGTGCGCTGCACGCTGTCGATATCCGGGTTGTCGCGGATGCCGAAGCGCACCAATAAATCGTCCTCCAGGCTAATGCAGAACCGCGATGTCCCCGGATCGCCTTGCCGCCCCGCGCGTCCCCGCAGTTGATTGTCGATGCGCGCCGCCTCGTGCCGCGTCGTCCCCATCACGTACAACCCGCCCAGTTCCACCACCTTCTCCCGGTCTCGCGGCGGATTGCCGCCCAGTATGATATCCGTCCCGCGCCCCGCCATATTCGTCGAGACCGTCACCGCCCCCAGCGCGCCGGCCTGCGCGACGATCTCCGCCTCGGCTTCATCGTTCCGCGCATTCAGAACCGCGTGCGGCACACCCGCCATCCGCAGCCGGCCGCTCAATCGTTCCGATTCCTCCACGCTGCCGGTCCCCACCAGAATCGGACGCCCCGCCGCATGGCACTTGCGGATCTCCTCCACCACCGCCCGGTCGCGTGCCTCCTTGTCCGCATACACCACGTCCGGTAGATCCTGGCGGATGACCGGCCGGTTCGTCGGAATCACCTTCACCGCCAACTGGTAACCCTGCCGGAACTCTTCCGCCTGCGTGGCGGCCGTCCCGGTCATCCCGCAGATCCGCTCGTAGAGTCCCACCAGGCTCTGTACCGTCACCGATCCCATAATGCGCCCCTGCGTCTTCAGCCCCGTGCGCTCCTTCACTTCGATCGCGGTCTGCAACCCCGCCGGCCAGCGCCGGTTCTCCGCAATCCGCCCTTTGATCTCATCCACCAGTTCCACGGCGCCCTGCTTCACGATGTAGTCTACGTCGCGCCGCAGCAGGCTGTGCGCGTGCAGCGCATCCTGTACCGCCGTCAGCAACCGCAGATTGCCCGCGTCGAACAGGCAGCCGCAGCCGAGCGTCTGCTCCACCCGGTCGATCCCGGCATCCGTCAACTGCACATTGCGCGCGAACTCATCCGCCGTATAGTCGATCTGCGGCCGCAGCAAAGCCACCACCGCATCCGCTTGACGCGCCATGCCGTAGTCCACGCCCACGCCGCCCGCGATCACCAGCGGGATACGCGCTTCGTCGATCAGTATGGAATCGGCCTCGTCGATCAGGGCAAACGCAAACGGCCGCTGCACCAGTTCGTCCGCTTCGAGCGCCAGCTCATCCCGTAAATAGTCGAAGCCCACTTCCGTCGCGGTCGCATAAGTGATGTCGCAACGGTATGCCGCGCGGCGGTTCTCCGCGGACATGTTCTGCGCGACGTGCCCTACCGATAGGCCGAACCAATCGTAGATCCCGCCCATCCACTGCGCGTCCCGCCGTGCCAGGTAATCGTTGGCCGTGAGCACATGCAGACCCCGGCCCTGCGACGCATACCAGATCGCCGCCGGCACGGCGGCCAGCGTCTTGCCTTCGCCTGTTTGCATCTCCGCGATCTGCCCGCGTTGCATGGCCAGCGCGCCCAGTATCTGCGTGTCGTACATCTCGCAGCCCAACACGCGCCCCGCGATCACCGCGGCCAGCGCAAAAGTCTCAATCACGTTTGCCGCTCCGCGCCCGCTCCGGGCGGCCTGTTTCAGTTCCAGATCGCTCAGCCCCGATAGCTCCTGCCGCCGCCGCGATATCTCTCGCAATTCCAATTTGGGATCGTGCTTCCGCATCCCCAGGAAACGTAGTAATTCTCTCCAGGACACAAGTCCTCTCCTTTCTGATTTGGCTTTTGGTTTGGGTTTAGGAAAAGAGAGAAGTTGCGGGAGGCGGCCGTTGGAACAAAACCGCGGCATCCGGTTCCGGCCGGACGCGCGAAGTGTAGGAGGGAGCGGCTGGCAGTGCCGCCGCCGGTTTGCGGATCGTGCGCGCTGCCTGCGGCGCCTGCTGATCCGCCTCCGCGCGCCATACGATTTCAATCGTGGTGACAACGCGCAGAGACGGCGCCACCGCCTGCGCAGAAAGCAACGCAAGCAGTGCGGCAAAAACGTACTTCAGTGCCGCCTGGGCCATTTCTTAAAGCATCGCACAAAACTACGACTCGTAAACCCAGCGCCCGCCCACCATGGTCCGCTCGATTGGAATCGTAATCAGCGTCATCGGATCGACGCGCATCGGATCGCGCCCCAGCACCACTAAGTCCGCCAGCTTCCCGGCCGCGATACTGCCCTTGACTTTCTCATCGAATGACGCATAAGCGCCGTTGATCGTCCCCACCCGGATCGCCTCTTCTACCGTCACGCGCTGTTTCGGTCCCCACAGATTGCCGTGGATGTCCGTCCGCGTCACCTCCGATTGCAGCGCCATCATCGGCTCGAACGGCCCCGGCGGATAGTCCGACGCCTGCGTCACGCGCACGCCCGCGTCCAGAAAGCTGCGCACCGCGAACATCCAGTTCAGCCGCTCCGGCCCGTATTCGCGCATCTTCTCGCCGTGGTAATAGACGTAAGTCGAGAACGGCGTCGGGATGGCCCCCAGTGCCTTGATCCGCGCGATCAGCGACGGGTTCACCACCGTGCAATGCTCCAGCCGGTAGCGCGGATCGCGGCTGGGCATCTCCCGCTGCAGGCGCTCGTAGATGCGCAGCATCATGTCGATGGCCGCATCGCCGTTGGCATGCGTGCCCACCTGCCATCCCGCCAGGCGCGCCTTGCGCGCGATGGTGTAAAGCTGTTCTTCGCTCATCACCTGGATGCCGTGATCCTTCGGCCGCCCCACGTAAGGCTCCGTCAGCCACGCCGTGCGCTCCGAAATCGACCCGTCCGCCACCAGCTTGATCGCGCCTATCCGCACCCACTCGTCGCCCAGCCCCGTGCGCACGCCCGCCGCGCTCATGCGGTCCAGAAAACCGTGCGCCAGAAAGCAGTACACCCGGAACGACAGCTCGCCGGCCGCGCGCGCGTCCTGATACGCCAGCAGATCCTCCGGCGTCCCCTGGCATTCGGTCGAAGAAGTAATGCCGGTCTTCACCAGCATCTGCGAGATCAGCTTGATCCCCTGCCGCATCTCGTCGCGCGTGAAATTCGTCGGCAGAATCTTGCGGAACGGACCCGTGGCGTTCTCCCGCAGCCCGCCATTCAAACGCCCCGTGATCGGATCGCGGTCGAATTGGCCGCCCGCCGGATCGGCCACTTCTTCGGGAATTTCCGTGCGCCGCAGCGCCATCGAATTCACGTACGCCGTATGCCCGCCGCGATGCTCGATGAACACAGGGTTCCGCGGCGCGGCCGCATCCAGATCGTCGCGCGTCAGCTTGCGGCCTTCCTTGGTCTTGGTATCGTCGTACTTGAATCCGATCACCCAATCGCCCGCCGGCGTCTTGGCCGCGCCCTCGCGTATGGCGTTCTGTATCTCGGCAATCGACCGCAGATCGCAATCCACCCACTTCAGGTGCCTTATGCCCGCGTAGGAAGGATGCGAGTGCGCGTCGATGAATCCCGGCACAATCGTCTGCCCGCCGATATCCATCTGCCGCACGCCCGCCTTGGCCAGGTGACGTACTTCCTCATTCGAGCCGACCGCCAGAATCCGCGCGCCGGCGATCGCCACCGCCCGTGCGCGTGGCTGCGCCGTGTCCATGGTCATGACGTTGGCGTTGTACAGGATCAGGTCGGGTTCGGTTTGCGCGGCATTGGCCAGCGCGGCCGCGCCCATGCCGGCCAGAAATGTGCGTCGTGAAGTCATAGGTTTCGCAGAGGGTAGTATATTACGGTCCGCAAGAGGCCGTGGCATCGGACTTCTCCATCTGCCGCCGTGGCGCGTCCCACGACACCACCCGGTAGCTCGGCCTGTCCAAGCGGCAAGCCGCGGCGTCGCGCTGCCCCGCGCCCGGATCGTTCAAATAAATCACCGGCGCGTCGCCCCAGTCGACCGCATTCCAATTCACATGCTTGGCCGTGGAGGTATCCGAGTTGCCGCTCAAGAACACCAGCGGCTCGCGCGGCGCGCTGTCGGCCAGCGACCAGGCCTCATTTATGGACGGATCACTGCCGCAACCTGGCGCCAGCCGCAAGCCAGGGTCACGAACCGCAAGGCGATCAGAACCGCCACCCCCGCGACGGCCGCCTGCGAGCGGATGCGCCAGCGCGTGAACAGCAGATCGCACCCGCGGCCCGCGGCAATCGCCAGCGGACAGAAACCTTCGTAATAATACCGTTCTCCGATCATGCTCCCGGACCCGTCGCTTTGGAAAAAATACGCTGCCACGAGTAGTGGAAACAGGCTCGCCAGATACAGCAATTCCCGCCGATGCTCCTGCTCCCGCCGGCCAGGCATACGCGGCGAACAGAAACATAAACGGGAACGTGAAACACAGCGTGCCGGTGATGGACCAGCGCCAGATCGATAACATGTTCGCCACCAGGCGCGCGGGATTCAGAGTCAGCTCCCCGATGCGCGTGCCGCCGCGCAGCAAAGCGTACGGCGACAGCAGCGCATGACCCGTGTATAAGTGGTTCGCCAGCAGAAACACGGCAATTGACACACATCCAGCCAAGGCTGCGATGCCCAAAGCTGGAATCAGTAAGCGGCGTTCGCGGCGCAGTTCGATTCCTACGATAGCCGTCAGAAGTAAAGCCACCACCGCCCCCGTGAAAGGCCTGACGGCGATCGCCACAGTGGCCGCCGCGAAAGCCCCCGCAATCAACCACAGCCGCCGCGTGCGCGTTCCCCGCAACACCAGTTCCAGCGCAGCCAGCGTCAGTAGAGCTTCGCACGCGTGCGACATATAGCCGGCGTTGTTCGCCACCATGTACGCCGAAGTGGCGGCCATCACCACCGCCAGAACCTGTGTATTCCATCCCCACCGTTTCGCCACCCGCCACATCATCACCAGTTGCACTACCCCGAAAGCCGGATTCAGCAGCCAGGGACAGCGCAGCCGGAATCCGATGGCCAGGATCAACGGCCATCCCAGTGGATACTTGGCATACCATCCGTTGGGTGTTTGTTGCGTGTGCTCGAAATAGATCTCCGTGGGAACCTCAGCCGGATTCTCAGCGGCGCCGGGCATCGGTTCGGCCTTCAATTTTCCCGCCGCAAATATGCGCGCCTGGAACCGGTACGCCGATTCATCCGAGATCATCCGGCCATGCCCGATTGCGATGCTCACCCCCAAGGCAACCAAGAACAGGACCGCGCCCGCCGCCCAGGCGAGATTTGGAAATCGCACGCCCCGGCTGTCCGCCGCGCGCGCCGTGCGCCAGTAAAGCGCCAGCAGCGGCAGCACCGCCAGATACAGCAGGCACACGTAGACCAGCGTGGCGTGGTTGTTCTGCCGCGATTGCAGAACCAGCCATCCGCCGCTCGCGAGCGCCGCTGCTAGCCACAGCGCGGCCAATCTCATCGCCGGCGCCACACCAGGAATGCCCCCACGCCGCTCACCAACACGCCCAGTCCGCACAGCACGAACGTCCAGCCGGAGGTGGCAAATACATATGCCCAGCCGATCAGCGCCAGCACACTCGGCAGCGGATACAGCCACATGCGGAACGGCAGCGGCACGTCGGGGCGCGTTTTGCGCAGCACCTCCACCGCCGCAATCTGCCCGACGAACTGAATCAGAATCCGCGCCGTCAGCAGCGCCGAAACCACCCAGTCCAGGCTCAGCATGCCGCCGGCGATGGCCAGCCCGCCCATCACCAGCAGCGAGACATATGGAAAGTCTCCCTTGGGATGCAGCCGTGCGAATGGCTTCCAGAAGTAGCCATCCAGCGCGGCCGCGTACGGCACCCGGCTATACGCCAGAAGTAGTCCGAAGACCGACGCCACCGCGGACCACAAGATCAGGACGGTCACCGCGCTGCCCGCCCAGGGCCCGTAGATCACTTCCATGAATCGCGCCGCCACGAACTTCGATTGGGCCGCCTCGCGCCACGGCACCACCGCCAGGATCGCCAGTGTCATCAATGCATAGATGGCGCCAACCAGCAGCACCGAAATCACGATCGAGCGCGGCATCACCCGCGCCGGCTCGCGCACTTCGCCGCCCACGAAACAGACGCCGTAATAGCCCAGAAAATTGTACATCGCGATCAGCGTCGCGCCGCCCAATCCCGCCAGGAAAGCGGGCGAAATGGCAAAGGCGTGCGGCGGAAAATCGAACGCCAGCCGCGCGTTGAAGTGCGTGAAGCCGGCGAAGATGACCCACGCGACGGTGGCCAGCATGCCGATCCACAATACGACGGTCAGGCGTCCCACGGCCTTTATGCCGCGATAGAGCAGCACCACCACCAGCGCGCCCACTACGGCGGCCGCCGCGCGCATTTCCCAAACACCCATGCCGCGCCGGAAGTAGCTCAGATATTGCGCGAAGCCGATGTAGCCCGATGCAATCTCCAGCGGACCGCTGAAGATGAATTGCCAGATAAACAGAAAGGGCAACAGCCGGCCCAGCCGCGTGAGGCGAAATGCTTCCCGCAGGTATAGATAGCTGCCGCCCTCGCCTGGCAATGCCGCCGAAAGCTCCGCCCAAACCAGGCCGTCGCAGAGCGCCAGCACGGCGCCCACGGCCCAGCCCAGCATGCACTGCGGTCCGCCCATGGCGCCGATCAGCAGCGGAATGGTGACGAACGGACCCACCCCTACCATGTTGCTCATGTTCAAGGCGGTGGCTTCCACCAAACCCAGCCCCCGCTGTAACTCGTGCCGCTGCGCCATTGTTGTACGATAACTCAGGAGGCACTCATGTTTACACCCGATCAAGCCAAAGGACTGTCCATGGTCTTCATACAAAGCCTGGGACAGGAGGTTCCCACCACCCGCCGCGTGCTGGCCGCCGTGCCGGAAAATCAACTGGATTTCAAGCTGGGCGACAAGGGCCGCACCACCCGGCAGTTGATGTGGCACATCGTGCAAAGCGAAAAGTGGTTCGGCAGCAGCATCATCGCCGGCAATTTTCCCATGGACCCGGAACCGGAACCGCCCGCCACCGTCGCCGAGATACTGGCCTATTATGACGAACACATGCCCGCCATCCAGGGCCAGATCGCCGGTCTTTCCGGAGAGCACCTGGCCGCTTCAGCCAGTTTCTTCAACGTATTCACACTGCCCGTGGTGCTCTACATGGATTTCTGGATCAAGCACACCGTGCATCATCGCGGCCAGCTCAGCATGCAGTTACGGGCCATGAACGCGCGCGTGCCCGATATCTACGGCGGCAGCGCCGACGAACCCTTCCAGATGCCCGCCACCGCTTAGGCAAGCGTTCGCTTGCCAGCGTCGCAAGGAACGCCGACGCTAGAGGGGGCGACGCGGAGACTCGGCGATCCCTGGATCGAGGCATTCAGGTTCCTAACGTCTTGCCCCCATATACGTCACAGAAGTATAATTCCCAAAAGTACTATGTTCAATCGCGACCTAAGCAAGGGCAGCGCCGAACTGCTGGTTCTCACATTGTTGGAAGCGCGTCCGCGCCACGGCTATGACATCGGCAAACTGATCGAAGAGCGCAGCAAAGGCCAGATCCGCTTCCGCATCGGATCGCTCTATCCAATCCTTTTCCGCCTGGAGGACCGCGGCCTGATCGCCGGCCGCTGGCTGGAGAAGTCCGGCGAACGCCGCCGCCGCTGCTACCGTCTGACGCCCGCTGGACGCAAATTCCTGAAGGCCCAGCGCGGCGCCTGGGACGAATTCGTGGCCACCATCAACCAGATCGTGCGGCCCAGCCATGCCTGATTGGTCCGCTTACGTCTCGCAAAACCTGCGCCTGCGGGGCTTCCGTCCCGAGCGCGAAGCGGAAATCGTCGAAGAAGTGGCGCGCCAGTTGGAAGATGCCTATACCGAAGCCCTACGCCTCGGCGCCAGTGAAGCACGGGCCAGCTACACCGCCCAGCGGCATGTCAGCGATTGGGCGGCGCTCGCCAAAGAACTGGAAGAATCTCACCGTTGGAAGGAATCAGTTATGACCACGTGGCAAAATGCCGCCGAAGACCGCGATGTGCGCAAGCGCGGAAGAATCACCCTGTTCGCCGGCTGGACCCGCGACGTGCTGTACGGCCTGCGTGTACTGGCCAAGAATCCGGGCTTCACCACCGTAGCCGTGCTCACTCTGGCCCTCTGTATCGGCGCCAATACCGCCATCTTCAGCATCATCAACGCGGTCATGTTCAAGTCGCTGCCCGTGCGCGATCCGCAGCACCTGATGCTGCTCAAATGGAGCGCCCGCGGCAAGCTCAAGAGCCACAGCTTCAGCTCCTATGGAGACTGCTCCAACCGTTCCGGGACCGACAATCCGCACGGCTGCTCTCTATCGAAGCCGTTCCTGGAAGATGTGCGCCAACACGGCCCGTTCTCCAGCCTCGCCGAGTTCGCCGGCGGCAGTTCGATCACGGTGAGCGGAAACACTGCCGTACACCGGGCTAACGGACAGTACGTGTCCGGAGACTACTTTCAGACGCTCGGCGTGGGCCCCGCCGCCGGACGCATGTTCGTGCCGGCCGACAATGCGCCAGGCGCCGCGCCCGTAGTCGTGCTGCAGTATGCATATTGGAAGCGTCAGTTTGCGAGCGACCGTTCGATCATCGGCAAAACACTGGACCTGAACGGACTGCCGTTCACGATCGTGGGCGTCGCCGAAGAGTCATTCGCCTATCTCACTCCGGGTAACGTGCGCGACCTGTCGGTGCCGCTGATTCAGCGCCGGAATCTGCAGCAGCGTTTCGCTTGGACGCCCGATCAGGAAGACGCAGGCTCCTTCTGGATCGTGGCTGCCGGGCGCCTGAAGCCGGGCGTTTCCGTGGGGTCCGCGCAGAGCCAGCTCACCGCCATTTTCCTGAACAATTTGACGCACGCCGCGAAGCCTCTAGCGACCGCCGCCGACGCTCCCGTGATCACCCTGGTTCCGGCGCAGACGGGCTTGACGGGGATCCGCGGGCGCATCTCCACGCTGCTTTACGCCTTGATGATCGCCGTAGGCATCGTGTTGCTGATCGGCTGCGCCAATGTCGCCGGTCTCCTGCTGGCGCGCGCCGCGGCGCGGCAGAAAGAGATCGCCGTGCGCCTCGCGCTGGGTGCGGCCCGCGGCCGGCTGATGCGGCAATTGCTCACCGAAAGTGTCACCCTTTCCCTTCTCGGAAGCGCCTTAGGCATACTGCTGGCTTATTGGGGCGCCCGCGCGTTGATCGATTTTGCCGTAAACAGTGATCGGCCGTTTCGATTCTCCGCCGACCTGGATTTGCGCGTGCTGGGCTTCACCCTCGCCGCCGCGCTGCTTACCGGCCTCCTTTTCGGACTTGCTCCCGCGCTGCGCTCCATGCGCATCGATTTGACCCCGGCCTTGAAGAACGGCGCAGCCGCTCTCAGCGCCCGCCAGGGCCGCTTCCGCCTGGGCAACATTCTGGTGGTCACCCAGGTAGCGCTCACCGTGATTGTCCTGGTAGGCGCCGGCCTGGTGGTGCACACACTGCAAAATCTGCGGAAACTCGATCCCGGCTTCGCGACCGATAACCTGCTGACCTTCGACGTGGACGCCACCCTGACCCGCTTGAAGCACGAACGCCTGGCCCTCTTCTATAGCGACCTACGCGACCGCTTCAACGCCATTCCCGGTGTGTTCTCGGCCAGTTACTCCGATTGCGTCTTGCTGAGTGGCAGCCTTTCCAGCACCGACTTCCATTTGCCGGGCGCCCCCCCAAAATCCTCGGTTCAGTCAGATATCCTCTCCATCGGTCCGCAATTCCTGGAAACCATGAAAATCCCCTTGCAGAGGGGCCGTCAGTTTAAAGCGGAGGATTACGCCATAGCGGCCAAGGCCGACGCCGATCCGAAAGGCCGCCAGCATATCGTCATTCCGGCCATCGTGAACGAAGCATTCGTGCGCGCCTATTTCCCGAAAGTAAACCCGCTAGGCCAGCCCTTCGGCGAATACGTTCCGGGCGTCAACGGCGAGCCGGATTCGGACCCCAATGCCGGCTGGCAAATCGTAGGCGTGGTGCGCGATACCAAGTACGACGACCTGCGCCGCGCCATCGAACCCGCCATGTATGTTCCCAGCGCCTCGGGCGGCTCGTTCGAATTGCGCACCGCGCGCGACCCCCTGGCCGTTGTGCCGGATGTGCGCGAAGTCGTGCGCCAGGCCGGCAAGGATGTGCCGGTGGTCAATATCAAGACGCAAGCCCAGCAGATCGATGCCATGCTTTTCCAGGAGCGCCTGATTGCGCGCCTCTCCAGCCTGTTCGGTCTGGCGGCGCTGCTGCTGGCGGCCATCGGTCTTTACGGATTGCTGGCGCACGAAGTCACCCGCGGGACGCGTGAAATCGGCATCCGCGTCGCGCTCGGCGCGCCCACCGGACAGGTTCTGCGGCGTGTGGTGCGCCACGGCGTAACGTTGGCTGCCGTGGGCGTCGCCATCGGCATTGCCGGATCGCTGGCCGTTACGCGTCTGCTGGGCGCCATGCTGTACGACGTGAAACCCGGTGACCCCATCACGCTCGCCGCTGTGAGCATTCTGCTCATGCTGGTGGCCGTGGCCGCCTGCTACATTCCGGCACGCCGCGCCACCCACGTGGACCCGCTGGTGGCCCTGCGGCACGAATAGGCGCTGCCCGCCTGCTATGCTTAACCGCATGGTGTGCCGATGCTGAGCTATGCCATTCGTACGCTCTGGAAGAGTCCGGTCTTCGCCGTTACCGCTATCATCACCATCGGGCTGGGCATCGGCGCCAGCACCGCTATTTTCAGCGTGACCAACGCCGTTCTCCTGCGGCCTTTGCCTTACAAAGAACCCGACCGGCTGGTGTTCGCCATTTCCGACATGCGCAAGCGCAGCGTGAAGGACTTCCCTTTCTCCAACGCCGACTTCATCGACCTGCGCAACGGCGCCGCCGGCATGTTTCAGGAAATGGCCGGCGTCTTCACCGGGCGCACCACCATACCCCGCGATGACGGGTCGCCGGAGCAGATCCGCCTTGCCGTAGTGACGCCCAACTTCTTTCGCATGCTGGGCGCCCCGTTGGCCCTTGGCCGCGATTTCAGCGAATCCGACGGATTGCCGCAACCCGGACAGGCTCCCCCTGCCGCCGGCGCTCCACCCGCCAATGCCGCGCCGCCATTGCCGCAGATGGTCATCCTCGGTTATGCCTATTGGCAGCGGCGTTTCGGAGGCCGCGCGGATATTCTCGGCCGCCCATTGGCGCGTCGCGGCGCCACGGAAATCGTGGGCGTGCTGAAGCCGGGCTTCGAGTTGTTCTTTCCTCCGGACGCGACCGAGGAAAAGCGACCCGATGTGTTCTTCGCCAATCGCCTCGCCTATGATGCCGCCAACCGCAACAGCGTCTCCCTGCGTGCCATCGGCCGGCTGAAAGACGGCGTCAGCATCGAGCGCGCGCAATCCGTGGTGGGCCAGATTTCCGCCGCGCTGCGACGCAGTTTCATCATCCACCAGACGTCCGGCTGGTTCATACGCCTGGAGCCGATGCAGAAACAGGTGGTGGAAGAAGTCCGGCCGGCCCTCCTGGCGCTCATGGGCGCGGTCATTTTCCTGCTGCTGATCGCTTGCGCCAATGTGGCCAACCTGCTGCTGGTGCGCGCGTCGCTGCGCGAGCGCGAGATGGCCGTCCGCACAGCGCTCGGCGGCAACTGGTGGCGGCTGATCAGCCAGACACTGGCGGAGTCATTCTTATTGGCATTTTGCGGCGCGCTGCTGGGCTTGGGCCTGGCATGGATCGGCATCCACGAATTGCGCGTCATCGCGCCCGCCAGCCTCCCGCGACTCGACAGTATCGCCATCGATCCTGGAGTAGTAGCATTTGCGGCATTGGCCGCTCTGGTGGCGGCCGCGCTATTCGGCCTCGCGCCCGCGGTGCGTGCCGCGCGTCCCTCGATTGCTCCCCTGCTACGCGCCAGCGGCCGCAATTCCGGATTGGGCGGCGGCGGCCTGCTGCGCGATCTGGTGGTGATCGCCGAAGTGGCGCTCTCCTTCGTGCTGCTCATCGGCTCGGGACTGATGTTCCGCAGTTTCCTAGCGCTCCAGCACATCGATCCGGGCTTCGATCCGCAGCATGTATTGACGTTCCAACTCCTGGGCGGCCGGGGTGGCCCGCAGCCGCAGGAGCGCGCCGCGCGCCAGCAGGAAATCCGCCACAGCCTGCAGGGAATCATGGGTGTGGAAGCCGTCGCCGCCTCCGTGCCGTTTCCGTTAGCCGGCGGATTCAGCCCGATTCGCTGGGGCCTGGAGCCGGCTCTGACGGATCCCAGCAAGTTCCAGGCGGTCGACTTCCAAATCGTGCTGCCGGGCTATTTTGAGGCTCTCCGCACGCCCGTGCTCTCCGGCCGCACGTTTACCGACGCCGATAACGCGCCCGATCGCAACGGCGTAGTGATTGATCAGATGCTCGCCGCCAAGGCCTTTTCGGGACAGCCCGCCGTCGGCAAGCGGCTGCTGATCCGCATTCGCACGCCGGAGCCGGAATGGGTGCAGGTACTCGGCGTGGTGGCGCATCAGCGCAACGTGTCCCTGGCGGTGCCGGGCCGCGAGCAGATCTACTTCACGGATGGCTTCCTGGGCCACGGCGCGGCCGCCTTCTGGGCGATTCGCACAGCGGGCGATCCCTCGAAATATGGCCCATCCGTGCGCGCCGCCATTTCCAAAATCGATCCGCACCTGCTGCTTTCCGATATGCAGCCCATGGATGCGCTGGTCACGCACGCGCAAGCTCCCACCCGTTTTTCGCTTCTGCTGATCGGTGTGTTCGCCGGCGTAGCCGCCCTGCTGGCCGCCGTGGGACTCTATGGTGTGCTCTCGACCGTGGTGCAGCAGCGCACTTCCGAGATCGGCGTGCGCATGGCTTTGGGCGCCGCCCCGGGGAGCATCTTCGGCCTGGTGGTGGGGCAAGGGCTGCGCCTCAGCGCTGCCGGTATCGGGCTCGGCATGATCGCGGCCGTCATTCTCACGCGCGCCATCACCACCATGCTGGTTGATGTGAGGCCGACCGATCCCGCGACGTTCATCAGTATGGCCGTGCTCTTCCTGGCCGTGGCGGCATTAGCCTCGTGGCTGCCCGCGCAACGCGCCGCCGCGCTCGATCCCACGGCCGCGCTGCGTCAGGAATAACATGGAAAAAACCCGCCTGCTCTCGCTCGATGTCTTCCGCGGCGCCACCATGGCGCTCATGGTGCTGGTCAATAACTCCGGCGACGGCTCTCACACGTATGGTCCGCTGCAACACGCCGATTGGAATGGCTGGACCTTGACCGACACGGTGTTTCCTTCGTTCGTCTGGATCGTGGGCGTGGCCATCACGCTCTCGCTCGGCAAGCGCCTCGCAGAGGGTATCCCACGCGGCCGGCTGTTTATGCAAGTGCTGCGGCGCGCGCTGATCCTCTATGTCTTGGGACTCATCGTGTACGCCTATCCGCTGAATCTGTCCACCCAGCGGCTGCTGGGTGTGTTGCAACGTATTGCGATCTGTTACCTGATCGCGTCGTCCATTTACCTGACGACGGGCGTGCGCGGTCAACTCATCTGGATCGTGTCACTGCTCGGTGGTTACTGGCTGATCATGATGTTAGCGCCCGTGCCCGGCTTCGGCGCGGGCCAACTGGACGTGGAACATAACTTCGCGCACTACGTCGATAACCTGGTGTTGGGCAGTCACAACTACATTCCAACCAAAACCTGGGACCCGGAAGGGATTGTGAGCACCTTGCCCGCCATCGCGACTGCTTTATTCGGCATCATGGCGGGCCATATCCTGCGCCTCCGGCGCGAGCTTTCCGAACGCACTACCTGGCTTTTCCTGGCCGGCAACATCCTGATCGCGTTGGGTCTCGTCTGCAACGTCTGGCTGCCCATCAACAAGAAGCTCTGGACCAGCTCGTTTTCCCTCTTTATGGCCGGACTCGACTTTGTCGTGTTCGCGATCTGCCTGTGGCTGGTCGATGGCCGCGGTTACAAGCGATTCGCCAAGCCCATCGCCGTAATGGGCATGAATGCCATTACGGTATACATGATCTCCGAGTTGCTGGATGAAGTGCTATCCGCGCTGCATTGGCGCGACCCGCTGTTCCACGCCGTCTTCACGCCCGTGGCGTCGCCATACAACGCCTCGCTGTTATACGCCTTGGCGTACACGTTTTTGTTATGGCTGATCGCCTATTTCATGTATCGCCGCGGTTGGTTCTGGCGCGTTTGAGCCGTGTGCCGATCAGTATTCCGTCCCGCTCTGGCTGGATGGAACCGTGGTGTTGGCGATCGTCGGGAAGCCGCCCCGCGATCCGGGGAAGGGATTCGAAATGGCGTTCAGAGTCACTGTGCCGCTGCCCGTGCCGCTCGTCGGGTTCGCCGTCAGCCACAACGGAAGTCCCGTCACTACCCATCCGCATTTCGAGCCGGTCGCGATCGCGATGCTTTGCGGACCGCCGGTTTGCGCGAATGCCAGTCCGCCCGCGGAGAGCGAGTAAGTGCATCCGCTGGCCGCCTGCGTGACGGTGATTTTGTCTCTGCCGATGGTCATGGTGGCGGTTCTCGCCGATCCTTTGTTCGCGGCCGCCGCGATCGCCAGCGGACCGGCGCCCGGACCGCCGTGGCTCGATATGGTCAGCCAGCTCTCGCTGGAGTCGGGCGTCCACGAACAGCCGCTGGGCGCGCTTACGCCGAAATTCGCCGTGCCGCCGCTGGCATAAAAGAACGCGGACGCGGGCGAGGCGAATTCGGAACAGGACGGCGTTGTGCTCTGTATGCTCGAGACAAAAGCCGTAGTCCGCACGCTGCCGGTCGCCGTCTGGAAGGCGCCCGTTGTGGACGGGAAGTCGGCCGATTGAACCGAACCGGTCACATGCGCATTACCGTTCGAATCAAGGGCCAGGCCATTGGCGTAATCCATGCCGGTGCCGCCGAGATAGGTCGAGTAGACCAGGCCGAAGCCACCGGAGGCGATCTCCGACACGAAAGCATCCGAATTGACCGACGTGGCGGCGAATGCCGTGGCGGAACCCTCCGGCCCCACGGCAATGAGCGAAATCGAGTTCCCCGTCTCACCGGCGGCCTTCCAGGAGCCGCCGCTGTTGGAACTGGTGTACACACCCGCGGTGGTGGCCGCGTACAGATTGGATGGCGCCGCGGGAGCCACGGCCACCGCGTTCACCTGCACGCTCAGTCCCTGCGCGGTCTGGCTCCAGGTGGATCCTGAGTTAGTGCTCAGGTAAACCGCGCCGTTCGCCACGGCATAAAGATCCGCCGGAGTCGAAGGGTTGATGGCCAAAGAAGTGACGCTCGGATACTGCAGGCCGGCCAGGTTGAGCTGATTCCAGGTTTGCCCTCCGTCGGTGCTTCCAAACAATCCCGACGATGTGCCCGCATAGACCGTCTGGTCCGATTGCGGATCGATCGCCATCGTGTAGATGTAACCCGATATGCTATCGATCGTCAGCCAATTCTGCCCGCCATCGGTGCTTTGTGCGGCGCAGGAGGATCCCAGGTACAGAGTTGTGGGCGTGATGGGGCTCACAGCCAGGCTGGACGCGGCGCACGGCGCGACTCCCGCGAAGGTCCATGTGTTGCCGCTGTCCGAACTGGAGTAAATGTTCGTGAAGACGCTGGCGTAGACGGCGCCTCCTTGCGGGCTGAAGGCTACACCGTACATGTAGGAATTTGAGAAGTAGCTGATGGCCTGCCATTGCTTGCCGCTATCGGTGCTTTGGTACAAGCCCTCCGGCGTGGCGGCCAACCAATGGGAATTGGATTCCGGATCGACCACCATGGCCAGAGGAGTCGTGGGCAGGCCGGAATCCGCGGCACTCCAGTTTTTGCCGGTTGACGTAGTCTTGTAGAGCACGTGCGCGTTGCCCGCCAGCGCGCCTTGCACGGCGTTCGCCATCGGGAAATCGCTCGACACCGTATAACCCGCCACGTAAGCGTCTCCGCTCGGGTCCAGTGCTATTCCATAACTGAAATCATCCCCGGTCCCTCCCAGGTATGTGACATATACCCAGGTGTCGCCGGCGCTGTCCAACTCCGCGACGAAGGCGTCGTACCCGCCTCCGGAGGTAGTCTGCAACGCCAATGGCGTCACCGGAAAGTCAGACGATTGTGTGAATCCTGTGGCATAGGCGTTCCCGTTAGCATCCACCGCAATGCCAGTGCCCGAATCGCTCTGGCTGCCGCCCAGATAGGTGCAGTATGCCAACGAATTCCCGGCCGAGGCGACTTTCGCCAGGAACGCGTCGTGGAGACCGCCCCCAAAAGTCTGCTGCGGTGCTGATCCCGTCACGGGCAGGCCCGCAAACGCCGACCCGGTAACATACACCGCGCTCTGCGAATCCACAGCGACGGCATTGATCTCCGCACTGCAGCTTTGGCCGAAGTAAGTCGACCAGGTTAGCGCAGTACCCGCCGCGTTCAGCTTAGTCAGAAACGAACACGAACTGCCCGAGGCGGTCTGATAAGCGCCGGCAGTGACTGGAAAATCGATCGACTGCGTCAAGCCGCCGATGTAGACGTTGTGGCTCGCATCCACGGCCACGCCCAAGGCGTAGTCTACGCCCGATCCTCCCAAGTAGGTGGAGTACGTCAACGTGTTTCCGGCCGGGCCGAACTTGGTGATAAATGCGTCCTCGCTGCCGTTCAACGCGGAATACAAGGCGTTCTTAACCGGAAAGTCGGAGGCTTCGGTCAAACCGACGACGTAGGCCGCCCCCGTGCTGTCCACCGCGATCGAGTATGGATAGGTATACTCCGAGCCGCCCAGGTAAGTGGAATAAACCAGACTCTTGCCGTTGGACGCCAATTCCGCGACAAACACGGCCGACGATCCGCTGAAATAGGATTGTTCCGGGTTCGCCATGGGGAAGTCCAGCGAGGAGGTATAACCGGTCACGTAAGCATTGCCGCCGGAACTCACGGCGATGGCCGTCCCATAGTCGAAACCGGAACCGCCCAGATAGGTCGAATAGGCCAGCGAGGGGTCGATCACCAGCGGATACCGGCTGTCGTATGCGCCGAGAGCGAATCTGACTTCGTCCGGCCCCGCCAACTGATAGCGGCTCTCCACATGCCGGCGCACGCCGCCGATTTGCTGATAGCTGAGCGGCTTCAGAAAGCGGATGGCGCCACCTGGGGCATCCAGCACCAGGTCGCCGGCGGCATCCACGCGCAGGCCGCGCGCTCCCCGCAGTTTCAGATCGATGCGCGACGCCTGCGCGCCCGGAGCCACGCGAAAGTCGTATTCCAGTTGTCCCTGATGCCCGTAATACACCAGATCCACGCCCGGATAGATTCCCTTGTACTCCACTTGCGCGAATGTGGCGATGCCGGTCCGCCAGCGGGACGGGTCATTGCCGATAAAGTAATTGACTTGTCCGGGGAGCGCTTTGCGGCCGGCCGCCTGGGCGTTCCGGCGGGATCCCGAGACGCGCAGATCGATGATGGCCGAACTTGCCGATGCGTCCCGCTGCAGGGCGATGCGCGCATCGCCGCCCTCCAGCGCCACGGCGTAATGCCCGCCGCGCGCCACAAAGTCTACGCCGGGCCCCGCCTGGCCGCGGTTTTCCTCGAAGGCCAGGGGCAGATTCTTGAGATCTTCAGCGGCGCGGATTCTTTGATTGGGAGTCTCGCCGCTGGCGCACTGGAACAGGAAGATAAAGCAGATAGGTAGAGCCGAGGACGCACAGTGTCTCATGCGGTCTATCGTACGGGGATCGGAATGTGAAAGTCAATTAGTAACATCCAGCCGCTATCATTAGTCGATGTTACTCAATGAGAAATGGAGTGACGGTCGACGAGCCGAGCCCGGTGTACTGGCCCGTAGTGTCTTGCTTGAAGTACGTGGCGCCGTTGACTTCAAGAGTGTAAACTACGATGCCTGTATAAGTGCTCGTGGAACTCTCACCGGTATAGAGCAGCGGCGCCGTGGGTATATAGATCGTGCCCTGTATGGTCGAGTTGGTCGCGCCGTTGATCTGATTCTGCGCCGTATTGGTGTCGCTGCGGTCCGAAAACCAGAAGATGCCCTGCATCGACCCGGACGTGGGAGCGCTGAATGTCACGCTGGGCTGGCCGCTGATGGTCATCGTGCCGAAGCTGTAACCCGTGGTGGCGGTGTTATAGAAGGAAACACCGGAGCCGGTGACTGTGGTGTTCGCGCTGTTGATTTGCAGCCCGCCGCCATTCAGGATGTACTCGCCGCCCGTAAAAGTCACGGTGCCGCCGCTGATGCTGATGCCGCCGCAGTAGACGCCCGGCGACAGGGTAGTGGTTCCCGTGCTCCAGTTGAAATTCGTGTGATTGCAGGAGCCCACCGTGGGAGGCGTCAGACTGGCCAGGGGGTCGGCTACCGCGGTTTGCCCCGTAAGGGGAGTAGGACTGACCAGCCCCTGGCCGGCGTTTTGTAAGTTGCCCACGATGTTGATGGAGCTCGCCTGGATGGCGTAACTGCCAACGGTCGGGTTGCCGCCGATAAAGATGGCGCTGGAGTTGCTCGAGTTCACGTAAATTCCGCAACTGGTAATGATTTCGGCGCCCTCGACGTCCAGGGCCCTGGATTGATTGGCTTTGTCCAAGACGTAGATGCAGCCGGATCCGCCGCCGCCTCCGGTGGAGACCAGCGCGGCCGTGGCGCGCGCCCCGGCGAACAAGCCCGCGCTGCTGAAGAGCGATGAAAACATCTGCGTCTGGCGCGTGGTCGCGACCGCCTCGGCCCAATAGACCACCGATACATTGGGGGCATCCGGCGCCGGGCTGGTGTTGTTGGCCATGATCTTCACGGTTGTGTTGCCGCCAACCGCAAATCCGTTTTGCTTGGCGTATAAACAGGCGTTATCGAAATTCGTCTGGGGCGGACTGGTGGGCGATGCGGCGCAGGTCTCGGAAGCGGCTGTGGAGCCGCTGCCGCACTGCACGCCGCTGGAGGCTGTGCCGCAGGTGACCGAGGTTCCGCTGACGCTGGTGGCAGCCGCTTCTACGGCGGCCATCGCGGCCGCTTCCGCTGCCGCGTGCGCCGACTGCCGCAGGTAGAATGCCAGTCCCGTCTCCATGGCTAAGCCCATCATGGAGAGCAGCATGATAATCAATAGTGTCGCCAGCGGCAGAACCTGTCCGCGTTGTGACGTTTTCCTCAGTTGCATAGTGCCCTCAAAATACGACTCGCTGTTTGGAATATGCTCCCAGATTGTATGTCCCGAAGTTCGTGGGTGAAGCGCCCGGCCATACCATTGCGAGCGCTGAGTTGAATTGATATTGCAGCTTCACCTGCACTGCCGTGCCCACCGCCTGGTCGGCCGTAGGAGGAAACGTGGTGCTATTGCTGGTGCAACTGGATATCGGGCTGCAGGTGTAGGTTGCGCTGGGCGACGTCAGCGTCATATTCAGCGTGCCCGAATACAACCCGATGGCATAGCCTTCGGCGGCTGTGGCAACATTGCCAACAGTTAACAGACAACTGTTGGATCCGCCGCAATGCGAGCCATGCACCGAAACATAAGCGCCGGTTTCCTTGGCCGCATAGGCCAGCGTCTGATAGGTCCACATGGCACGCGCCATCTCGCTGATGGAGATGAACGTGAAGATCATGGGCACACCCACCAAGGCGAACTCCAGTACTCCGCTTCCTCGTGAACGGCGTTGTCTTTTCATTGTGTCACCAGCCTCATTTGCACCACGCGGTTGAAGGTGTACTTGGCCGGCAGCGCGCCTGGAATAGGAATCAACGACGGACTGGTATACGCCACGCTGACTTGCGAGGCCAGCGATCCATCCGTTCCCGTAACCTGAGTGGCCGTAACCACGACCGGGGAACTGGCGCAAGTTGTCACCGACGTCCCCACGTTGGGCAAAGCCTGCAATTCGGCCAGCGCTAAGGTGCACGCGGTGCTCGAATCGGCCGCCGTGGTGGTGGTTTGGGAAGTGTACATGGCGGCCACGCGGGCCGCGCTTTGCGTCGCGATCAGCGAATAATTGTAGAATCCTACGTCGAACGCGCCCACGAACAGGAATAACACCCAGGGCATCAACAGCGCTGCCTCCAGTGCTGCGTGGCCGCGTTCCGAGCGGGGGGGTGTGGTAGCCTTCATGTCTAGTTAAATATAATGACGACTTGGGTTGGATCGCAATCCTACTTAGGTAAACCTGAGTAATAGGAGGATCGTTAATCGAAGATTTTGCTGCTGACTTTGGTGAACTACTACTGCTCCCAGGCGCGCTTGGGGACGCCGCTGTCCCGGTCCTTGACCCGGTCATATAAGTAGAAGGTCGAAACCGTGCCCAGCGACTCGTTGTAGAGGCTTTCCAGGCCCAAACTCTCTTTCAGGTCTTCTTCGAAATCGTGCAGGGCCTTTAGGTCCGCCGCCAGCGCCGGCCGGTTCTTTCCCGAGGGTGTGCGGAAGAATTTCTGGTACCCGCCATCCACCAGCGACGCCACCTCGCTACCCACGAGCACCCCCGCCAATTCCGCCCGCCGGATCTGGCCGCCGCTTTCGCGCAACGCCACCGCACACTCGCCGCGCGTCACCAGCACCGTGCCGTCCGGCCGCGGCGTCACGCTGAATCCGGCTTGCTTGAGGTTATCCAGCCGCTCCTGAAACGTGGGCTCGATCTGGCGCTGCCTGCGGAAGAACATATGGATATTATACCGGCGGGCGCCGCTCTGGCGCGCGCCGCCTCAGTAATGGAATCTCCAGCAGAATTCGGCGTAGATCTGCCGCGGATCGTTGAAGTGGAATCCGCCAAAGGTTAAGCTGTTGTCGAGCAGCACCCGCCGATTCGCCACATTCAGCGCACTCAATGAGATTTTGTATTTGTCTTTCTCCCCGAAGGATTTCCCCAGTGAAATGTCGACTGTGGTGTGCCCCGGCAGGTAGTCTCCCGGATATTGCGCGTCCGGCAACCCGTTCGTGAATCCCGAGCCGTAGTACACGTTCGTTGATGCGAATGCGTGCCATGGCAGACTGCTATTGACGCCTACGTTCAGCGTGTTTCGCTGATCGTGATCCACCGGCGAATAACCCGGCGGGATCGCCACCGGGCATGCGTCCGTCACCGGAACCGGGCAGACCACGCCTCCGGTGATCGGCGCTGTCGCCTGCGCGATCTGATTCGAGTAGGCCAAGTGCAACTGCGCGCGCCGAAAGAGGCGCGGGGAACGCAGCGTGGTTTCCCAACCTTGAATCAAGGCGGCCGTCCAGGTAATGGGCCAGAAGATGTTCGACTCGCCGATATTGTTGTGGTCCAGCCAATTCTGCGCGCGGGTTTGAAAGGTGTCTTCCTCCAGCAACCAGCCGTGAAAAGGGATCGAGACGCCGAATTGGTATTCTTCGTCGCGTTCTCCTTTCAGGGGTGAGAATGTCAAAGTCTGGCTGGTAGCCAGATCCAGCAATGGGCCCGTCGCGGTCAACAGCGGGGGCGGCTGATAGAAGTGGCCGTAAAAACCATGAAAGACCCAGTTCAGATGCGGAACTCTGAGGGCCACGCCAAAACGCGGATCGGTCGCGTTCTGCGCCACTCCCGCCTCGGTTCCGGCTCCGGGAGTGGTGAAGTGCGATTCGCGTACGCCGGCGATCAACGTCAACCATGAAGTCACCTTAAACCGGTCGCTGACGAACTCTTCGGCCAGGCCGCCGGTCACCGCGGCCGTAGACGGCCCGTAGTTCTGGCAGCTCGTGGCGCAATCCGTAAAGACGTTATTAAAGAAGTTGCTCTGGCGCTGCGCGAATCCGTAGACTCCCACCTCCACATTGTTCTTCCCGACGCTGGCGTTCAACGTGGATTGCAAACCGGCATAATTGGCGGTCTGGTCCACGGTGGAGATCACCGGCACATCGTCCGGCGAAGCGTTATAGCCGGCCTGGTTGTAATGATAGAAGGGTGAGACGGTCAAAAGCAGATTGGAATTGAATGTGTGGTCCCAGGAGAAAGTCACGTAACCATCCGGTTCGCGTTCGCTATCGTGCAGGCCGTAACTGGGATACACCTGATTTCCGGCAGAGTTGGGGTCAGGGTCGATCGGAATCTGATAATAATCCCGGCGCAGCGAAGCGACCAGGCGGAATTGGTTGGATGAGCCGGAGTTGAAAATTAAAGATGCAAATCCGCCGTAGCCATTCTCGGCGTCGTGAACCACCTGGCCGATGGGCGGCTGCAGACCGTAGTCGCTGCGATTCCCGTTCAGGCTTACGTAATAAGCGAACGTCTTGGTATGGCCCTCGAAATTGATTTGATCGTTGGTTTGGCTCCAGTTACCGAAAGAAGTAACTAACTCCGCCTGATTGTCACCCTCGAAGCCGGTGCGCGGCACGATATTGAAGACCCCGTAGGTGCGGTCGCCGTAACCCGCATCGTAGCTGCCTCGCTGCACCTCCATGTAATCAATGTCCTTCGGATCAATCTGCGGGCCCAGATTGGTGGCGATGTTCGTGTTGGGTATGGGCACGCCGTCGATGAGCCAATCGACCTGATGGCCGCCGCGCATGTGCAGCATGTCGTGCGTCACGTAGGCGCCCGGAGTGTAGTCGGTGATCATCGCCATGCTGTTAGTGCGGTCGGCGCCGGGTGTCTCAGCTATGTCTTCGCGGTCGACCAGCGTAGTCGGAGTCACCGAGTCCATATTGACCACTTCCGCCTTGCCCTCAACGACGGTCGTCTGACTCAAGGGCGCCACTGCGAGCTGAAAGTGCAGAACCGGCGACGACCGGGAATTCACCGTAATGTTCTCTTCCAAAGTCTCGAATTGAGACTGCGTGACTGTTATTCTGTAATCGCCCACCGGGACCGCGGCGAACGAAAACTCACCATTGTCGTCCGTTTGCGCGGTTTGGTTCCAATCCGAAGCCGCCGCTTGCAGCTTTGCCGTGGCGCCTGCCACCGGCCGATGCTGCGGATCGTGCACGATTCCTTGAATCTTTCCGAAAATTGTCGCGTGAAGCGGAGATATAAGAAAACTACAAGTCACCAGACACAAATACAGTACGGACTTACCCATAACCCTCCCGTGAACCCCTAAGTATTCGCATGGCGGCCCTTTATAGCCGCCGCGGATCGTAAGTTGGAATGTTAGGAAAGGAGAGAAGGAGGTCCGCGCTTCTGGTGCGAGCGGCTGGCGGAGATCCGGTAAGCCGTATCTGCCGGCGCTTGAACAGTCAGTTGGCTAAGCCCAACACTCACTGCCATCCGACAATCGAGCGTCGGTGCGGCGTCCGCGTGCGGCAGCACCGCGCCGCCTTTGGGAAAGTAAGGACACTTCTCGGCGTGCGCGGTCAGGCCGGGTCCGGATGGCTGTGATGCTGCGTCCGCATCCATGTCCACCATGGCGCAGTGATGCTGTCCGCCGCGCCGGCAGCATGCGGGCAGATCCGAGTTCGCGTCCGCAATCAGCGCCGGCGCGATCAGCGAGAAGCTGAAGACCGACACCAATAACGTTGCCAGCAAGCGCCGCATCGCTCTATCCTACTCCGTCCGCCACTCGCCGCGCAAGAGTGATGTAGAATGGCTCGCATGGCATCTCCCGTCGTCGACGCCGCTCCGGCAACTTACCCGCCTTTCGCCACCGAGCATGATTTGATCCGGCAGACAGTCAAACGATTCTGCCGCGAAGAGATCGCACCGTTTGCGCAGGAGTGGGACGAGGCCGGCATCTTTCCGCGCGAGATCTTCCGCAAGGCCGCCGATCTGGGATTGTTCGGCATCCGCATCCCCACCGAACTGGGCGGCAGCGGACTCGACTGGTGGGCCAGCGCCGCTGCGCTCGAATCCATCGCCTGGGGCGACAGTCCGGGCGTCGGCATGGGACTCATGGTGCAGGCCGAGCTAACCGTTCCCATCATAAATGAACTCGGAAACGCGGAGCAGAAAGACATCTTCATGCGCCCCGCCATCGAGGGCCAGTGGATCGGCGCGCTGGGTATCAGCGAGCCCGGCGGTGGCTCCGACGTGGCCGCCCTGCGCACTACGGCGCGCGCCGATGGCGGCGATCTCATTATTTCCGGACAGAAGCTTTGGATCACGAACGGCTCGCGCGCCGATTTCATCGTGCTGGCCGTGCGCACCGGGGATGCGGGACACCGCGGCGTTTCGCTGGTCCTGTTTCCCACCACGACCCCCGGCTTCTCGGTAGGTAAGAAGCTCAAGAAAGTCGGCAACTTATGTTCAGATACCGCCGAGTTATTCTTCGATGATTGCCGCATTCCCGCGCGCTATATCCTGGGCGAGAAAAACCGCGGCTTTTATTACATCATGCATAACTTCCAGGGCGAGCGCCTGGCCTCTTCGATCATGATGGTCGCCTGCATGGCCCGCTGCCTCGACCTGGCCATTCAATATGGCAAGGACCGCCACGCCTTCGGCAGTCCCGTGGGCAGTTACCAGGTGTGGCGGCACAAATTCGCCGAGCATCGCACCAACGTGGAAGCCGCGCGCTGGCTGGTCTATCGCGCGCTCGACCTGATCAATCGCGGCGAAAAGGCCGTGCGCGAGATCACCATGGCCAAGCTTTTTGCATCGGAGTTGGCGCAGCGCCTGAGCTACGATTGCATGCAGATTTTCGGCGGCTTCGGCTACACCACCGAATATCCCATCAGCCGCTATTGGCGCGATCTACGGCTCTACACCATCGGCGCTGGCACTTCCGAAATCATGAAAGAAATCATCGCCAAAGAAGACTCGCTGTAGGAAGGCGCGCCTCAGAATAAGTGGGGCTTATGTTACAATAACGTTTGCATCTCTCCGAAGCTAGGCTTTTCCGCGAAATCTCCCAGACCAAGAGCATCAGCCGGGCAGCCCAACATTGTGGCGTGAGCCAGTCCGCGGCCACCCAGCATGTTCAGGAAATGGAGCGCCGCCTCGGTCTGCCCCTGATCGACCGTAGCACCCGCCCCCTGGCGCTCACCGACGCCGGTAAAATCTACGCCGATTTCTGCCGTGACGTGCTGCGCCGCGAGGAGCAGTTCGTGATGGCGCTGGAGCGACTCAAAGGCAATGCCGAAGGCGCGGTGCGGGTGGCCTCCATTTACTCCGTCGGCCTCTCCGAGATGACCGGCCTGCGCGAGCAGTTCGAACGCCGCCATCCCCACGCGCAATTGCACGTCGACTACCTGCGCCCCGATAAGATCTACGAAGCCGTGCTGGCCGACCAGGCGGATCTGGGACTGGTGAGCTATCCGGTGGCCAAGCGCGAACTCGCCATCATCCCCTGGCGCAGGGACCGTATGGCGGTAGCCGTCGCTCCATCGCATGCCCTGGCCGGCAAGTCCATCCTCCAGCCGGCGGATCTGAACGGCCAGAATTTCATCGGCTTTGACGAGGACCTGCTGATTCGCCGCGAACTGGACCGTTTCTTCCGCGAGCACGGCGTGCAAGTCAATATGAGCATGCAGTTCGATAATATACAGACCATCAAAGAGGCCGTGGCCCTGGGTTCCGGAATCAGCATTCTACCCGAGCGCACCATGCAGTCGGAGATTGAGCAGGGGCGCCTGGTATCGGTGCCTTTGCATGCACCGGAGTTGTTGCGTCCGGTGGGCATCGTGCATCGCAAACGCAAACAGTTCAATCTGGCGGCGCAGGCCTTCCTGAAGTTGCTGCGCGAGCAGCCTGTGGCGCTGGCGTCATGAAGCCGGCCTGCCTTTCTCTGCTGCTGGCCGGCGCGGCACTCGCCGCCGGTGTGGACATCGTGTCCGCCGTGCGCGACGCCTGCGAAGCCCGCAACTTCACCCAAGCCATCCGTGAAATCCAAAGCTTTCGTATGACCGCCGGCACGACACCGGATCTGGTGGAAGCGCTCTCCTGGTTAGCGCGCGGCGAGGGGGACGCCAAACAATACGACGATGCCGAACGTTACGCCGCCGAGACCCGGCAGCTCGCGCTGGAAGCCTTGAAGCGCGGCGGCCCCGCGCCGCCCCAGATCGCTACGGCGCTCGGCGCATCCATTGAAGTGCACGCCCAGGTGCTCGCCGCCCGCGGTCAGCGTAGCGAGGCGATCGCTTTCCTGCATACCGAACTCGCCACCTGGGGCAAGACGCCTCTGGCGGCCCGCATCCAGAAGAACATCAACTTGCTGACCATGGTCGGCAAACCCGCGCCCGCGCTCGATACCGCGCACTGGCTGGGCATGCGTCCGCCGTCGCTCGCGGCGCTCAAAGGCCACCCGGTATTGCTATTCTTCTGGGCGCATTGGTGCGGCGATTGTAAAGCGGAAGTCCCCGTCCTCGCGCGTCTGATGCAAACTTACGGACCCAAGGGATTGCTGCTGGTCGGCCCGACCCAGCTCTACGGCTATACAGCCGCCGGCGATGCCGCGCCCGAAGCTGAGACGCGCTACATCGAGCAGGTTCGCCAGCAGTTCTACGCGCCGCTCTCCGGCATGACCGTGCCGCTGAGCAGCGCGAATTTCGAGAGATACGGCTGCAGCACAACTCCGACCCTGGTCCTGCTGGATGGCAACGGCATTGTACGCCTGTATCATCCCGGCGCCATGACTTTCGAAGCCCTGTCGGAACAAATCCAACGGACCCTGACTACTTCGCGAGCAGCTCCGCAATCTTCCTCGCATCATTAGGCGCCACTACCGGCTGATTGCCGAACTGCGCATGAATGGCGCTGCCATCCGGCGCTTCCAACTGCCCCGTGTGATACCGGTAAATGTAGTCCGGATCTTTCAGCAGATTGCCCGTGAGAACCGCGACGACGTCGGCGGAGCGCGCCATGGTCCCGGCAGCCGTCAGCTTGCGGATGCCAGCCAGCGTCGCGGCGGAAGCCGGTTCGCAGCCGATGCCGCAGCGCCCGATGATAGCCTTCGCGTCCGCGATCTCCTGCTCCGTCACCTGTTCCACCACGCCGCCGGAACACGTCACTTCGCGCAGCGCCTTGGGCCACGATACCGGATCGCCTATCTTGATCGCGGTCGCCAGCGTTTCGGGATGACTGACCGCGTGGAAACCGGCGCCCGGCTTCTGCATCAACTCATAGAACGGCGCGGAGCCGGCGGCTTGAATCACCGCCAGCCGCGGCGTACTGGTGATGAATCCCGCGGCGCGCAGTTCGCGCAATGCTTTCCCGAAAGCCGCGGTATTGCCCAGATTGCCGCCCGGCAGCACGATCCAGTCCGGCGGGTTCCAATCGCGCTGATCCAGCATCTCGACAATGATAGTTTTCTGCCCTTCGATGCGGAATGGATTGATAGAATTCAGCAGATATATCCCCAGATCTTCCGCCAGCACGCGCACCAGCGCCAGGATCTGATCGAAATTCGCCTCCACCTGCAAAGTCCGTGCGCCGTATTCGAGCGCCTGCGCCAGCTTGCCATAGGCGATGTTGCCGTGCGGGATAAACACGATCGGCTCCAGCCCCGCTGCGCTGGCGTACGCCGCCATGGACGCCGATGTGTTACCCGTTGACACGCAGGCCACCCGGCGCTTGCCCAGCCGGATCGCCTGCGCCACGCCGCAGGTCATGCCGTTGTCTTTGAACGAGCCGGTGGGATTGAAGCCCTGATGCTTGAACGTGATCGCGTCCAGGCCGCCATAACCCGCCGCGCCCGGCGCATCCAATAGCGGCGTGTTCCCCTCCCGCAGGCTCACAACCCGCTCGAAGCTGTTCAGGTACGCGATCATCTCGCGATAGCGCCACACGCCGCTCTGATCGAGCGGCGCATTGGAAGTGCGCCGTTCGCGCCACAGGCGTTTCAATTCGTCAGGCGCTGCCGCCGTAGAGGGATAAGTGACTTCGAGCAGCCCCCCGCACCGCGGGCAATTATAGATCGTGTCAGTGATCGAAAAGCGCGCGCGGCAGCCCTCCTCAAAGCAGATCAGTTCAGCGGGCATGAGCTTTAATTATAACGGTGGGGCACGCGCGACCCGTCAGTGGTTATACTAAGCCTGCATGCTGGCTGTGCACCTCGAAAATGGACGCGTCGAACTCCGCGATCAACCGCGCCCCCATCGCTCACCCGGTTACGCCCTCATCCGCCTCCTGTGCGGCGGCATCTGCAATACCGACCTCGAACTCCAGCGCGGCTACTACGGCTTCTCCGGCACCCCCGGTCACGAATTCGTCGGCGAGGTCATCGAAGCCGATTCGCCGCACTGGATCGGACGCCGCGTGGTAGGCGAAATCAATCTGGCATGCGCCGCCTGCGATTGGTGCCGCCGCGGGCTCGGCCGCCATTGCCCGCACCGCACCGTGCTCGGCATCGTGCAGCATCCGGGCGCATTTTGCGAGTACCTCACCCTGCCTGAACGCAATCTGCACGCCCTGCCGGATGCCCTGCCCACGGAGCGCGCCGTGTTCGTCGAGC
Source organism: Bryobacteraceae bacterium (assembly GCA_049511415.1). Taxonomy (GTDB): domain Bacteria; phylum Acidobacteriota; class Terriglobia; order Bryobacterales; family Bryobacteraceae; genus Bog-159. Next base: position 32,678 of record JBEKYC010000058.1, read on the forward strand.
CGTTGGCCGCCGCCTGCGAAATCCTCGATCAGGTGGCGCTGCCTTGTGGCTCCGAAATTGCCGTGCTCGGCGACGGCAAGCTCGGACTGCTCATCGCCCTGGTGCTCAACGCCAACGGCTACCGCGTCCATCAATTCGGCCGCCACCCGGAAAAGCTGGGCATCGCCGCCCGCGCCGGTGTCGTCACCGAGTCGGCCGCCGCCAACATGCCCGAAGCCGCCTTCAACTGGGTCGTGGACGCCACCGGCTCTCCCGAAGGCTTTCAACAGGCGGTACGCCTGACCCGGCCGCGCGGCACGGTAATTCTCAAATCCACCGTGCACGGCTTGGTCGGCGTCGACACCGCGCCCGTCATCGTCAACGAACTCACCCTGGTCGGTTCACGCTGCGGCCGCTTCGAGCCGGCCCTCGATCTTCTGGCGCACAACTTGATTCCGGTCGAAGAACTCATCTCCGACGCCCTACCGCTCGCCGAAGCGCCGCGCGCCTTCGCCCGTGCCGCCGAAAAAGGCGTGCTGAAAGTGCTGCTGCGCTAACATTGCTCTCATGATCGCTCTCCGACTTTACGCCGCCCTCCTGCTGGCCGGCGCAGCCTGCGCCCAAAAGCCCATCCTGATCCGCGCCGCCCGCCTGCTGGATATCGAATCGGGCAAAATGATCGCACCCGCCGAAGTGCTCGTGAAAGGCGAACGCATCGCGGAGGTGGGCGCCACCGTCTCGCATCCCGCCGATGCCGAACTCGTGGATCTCGGCGACCGCACTCTGCTGCCCGGACTCATCGACGCCCACGTGCACCTCTTCCTGCATCCCGGCGCTGAAGATCTGCAAACCGTCGAAGAGTCCGTGCCCCAGCGCACCATCCTCGCCCTGCTCGCCGCGCGCGACGATCTGATGGCCGGCTTCACCGCCGAGCGCGATATGGGCACCGAAGGCGCAGGATCGGCCGACACCGCCGTGCGCAACGCCATCAACCATGGCCTGGTCCCCGGCCCGCGCCTGCGCATCAGCGGCAACGCCGTCGATATCCTCGGCGGCCACGAAGACGCCATCAATTACAACCCCGCGCAGCACGTCCTGCCCAACGCCACCTGGGCCAACAACGCCCTCGAACTCGTAACCGTCATCCGCCAACAGTTCAAGGAGGGCGCGGACTTCATCAAGATCTACGAAACCGGCCGCGACGCATTACGCGAAGGCAAATTCTCCACGCCCTACCAATACACCGAAGCGGAGCTGCGCGCCGCCGTCGAGGAAGCCGCGCGCGTGGGCAAGCGCGTCGCGGTGCACGCCACCGGCGAACCGGGTACGCTCTACGCCGCGCGCGCTGGCGTGGCGTCCGTCGATCACGCCTTTCAGCTCAGCCCGGAAACCATGCGCATCATGCGCGAAAAGCAGATCTTCGCCGTGCCCACCTTTGCCATCGTCGAATACTTCGCCGATCATGCCGCCTCGCCGCGCCAGGGCGAAAGCGAGCGCCGCATGCTGGAGTTTCATGCGGCGCAATTTCGCGAACAACTCGCCGCCGGCGTCCCCATGGCGATGGGGTCCGATGTCGGTCCGTTCCCGCACGGCACGCAGGCCCGCGAATTCGTCCTCATGGTGAAATATGGAATGTCCCCGCTGGCGGCCATCCAGGCGGGCACCCTGAATGCCGCCAAGTTGCTCGGCTGGCAGGACCAGATCGGCGCCCTGAAGCCCGGCTATTTCGCGGACATCGTCGCTGTTGCCGGTGAGCCCCTGGCCGATATCGGCGCGCTGCAGAAGGTCAGCTTCGTCATGAAGGGCGGCACAATCTGCAAACGATAGCGCCGCCTCTGCAAGTGCGCTCTACTGGGACAGCGTGAAATTCACCTGAATCTCCGTCACCACCTCGACTGGATTCCCATTCAGCAGCGTGGTCTGGTATTGCCACTGACGCACGGCCTCCATCGCGGCGGGGGCCAGTAGCGGGTGGCCACTGAGCAGCACCAGGTTTTCAACGCTGCCGTCCTTGCCGATGGTGGCTTCCAGCCGCACGATGCCTTCAATGCGCGCCGCCTTGGCCTCCGGCGGATAGACGGGCTGGACCTTTCTCGCCAACTTGGCCTGCTGCATGTTGCCGCCCACGCGAATCCGGACTCCATCGCCTGGCGGCGGCGCCGGCGGCATTATGAATATGTGGATGTTACCGTTCTTACCCGCAGCCGCCATCAAATGATCGTCAAAATCGCGCGCGGTTTTGGCCACCGACCGCATCACATCCTGATCCACGGTGTCCCCGATGTGGACCGGCAAGCGCTGCAGTAGTTCGTCGCGCGCTGAATCCGAGAGCCCGTCGATGCGGATCGCCTTCAACGTGAACGGCTGACCTATGGGCGGCGGCGCGGGGATCATGGTGGAAGGCGCGCCGTCCTTCGGCAGCTTGAACGTCATCGTCACCTGCGTGGTCGCGGGCAATGACATGGCTTTCGGCGAATAGTGCCACTGCAAGATGGCTTCGAGCGCCGAGCTGCGCAGCTCCTGCGGTCCGCTGAGCACGTGCGCATCGGACACGTGGCCCTCGGCATCGATTTGCACCTCCAGCACTACGTCGCCTTCGATATGCTTTTCGCGGGCCGCCGGCGGATACTTGGGCGGCACGCTGTGCAGCAGTTTGGCGGAGTCCTCTTGTGGCGCCGCCTGTAGCGGGAAGGTGTGTAGAGCCAGCCAGCCCGCGGCCAATAAGACGCCGCTACTGGCGGCGCAGAACGAAATGAGCGTACGTTTCGACATGGTAACCTCCTCCAAAAGCAGCGCCACCCGTTTCTTCAGATGACGCTTTCGCGAAAATAGAGTTGCCGGCGCCAGGTCCAACGCTGCCCGGTCTCCGGCCATGGCCAGCAGCGCGTCTAGATACTCTCTCCGTCCCTTGGTGAACCGGACCACTTCCCCGTCCACCGTCTGCTCCCGCGCCAGTTGGATCTGCCCCGTCACCCACCACACGGCCGGATGAAACCACAGCAAAGCGCCGATCGCTTCCTCGCCCACCGTCACTAACCAATCGTGCCGCCGCACGTGCAGCAGTTCATGGCACGCGATGGCTTCCTGGGATGTCTCCGGCAGCGCCGCAAATCCCTCCGGCAATACCACCAGCGGCCGCCGCAGCCCGAATGTGACCGGTCCGGGCACTGCCGCCGCCACCACGAACTCCGCCCGCGGAGCCAATGCTGTACGGATTCGGTCCAGATGAAGCGGCAGCGGCGCCATTGGCTGGGACGCCCGTCTCCAGCGCCGCAATTTTCCCAAGCCCGCCGCCAGCCACGCCGCTCGCGCCAGGCATCCGCCGGCCAGTGTCAGCAGCAGCCATTCGCGCCAGGGCAGCGAAGGCCCCGCCGTGCGTGCCGCCGTGACTACGCGCGGTGGTCCCATGGAGACCTCCACTTGCCCATCCGCCGCCTGCCGCCACGGTTGTACCGCCGGCAGCAACAGGCAGATCGCCAGCACCGCCTGCCAGTACGCCAGCCGCACGCGCGGCACGCGCAGGCGCAGCAGCCACAATGCCGCGCCGGCCGCCGCGATCAGAATCGCGCTCTGCGCGCTCCACGCCGCCAGGTTTCCCAGCCAGTATGCCGCATGCATATCAACGTTCTCCAATCAGGCGCCGGATCTCTTCCAGTTCTTCCGGCGTAAGGCCGCGGTCTTCGATCAGGTGCACCAGCAGCGGTTCGGCCGAGCCGTTGAACACGCGGTTGACGAAATCCCGCACCATGGCCCCGATCACCCGCTTCTTGGGCTGTGCCGGCCGGTATACATAGGCCCGCTCCACCTGCTTGCGGTTCAAATAGCCCTTGGTCTCCAGGATCTTCATCATGGTCATGACGGTGGTGTAAGCCACCTTGCGCCGCACCCGCAGGATTTCGTACACGTCCCGCACGGTGGCGCTTTCCCGCTCCCAAACCACCTTCATGATTTCCAGTTCCTGGCCGGTCAGAGTCTTTTCCGGACGTCGCATACTAAAAAATTAGTACTATCGCAGCCGGATGTCAAGCGGAATTTTCTTGAGCCCGCGCCCCGCCGCCCAGCGACCGCTTCCGGATGGCCGATGCCACCGTGTCCCGCACCCGCTCCAGCGGCGCGCGCGCGGCATCCAGATCCGGCGCCGCGCTTTGCCGGTCCGCATACAGGCACCCCACCGGCTTGGTATCCACCACCACCGGAAACAGCGCGAACGCGGAAGGCCCCAGCGCCGTCACCAGCGTGCTGCGGTCGTAGCGCCCGTCCCGCGCGCAATCGATCAGCACGTCCACCTGCCGTTGCAGCGCGGCGCGGATGGGCCCATCGAGTTGATCCGTGGGGAAATCGAAACGCTGCAACACGCTGTCGCCCATTCCGCCGCTCGCCAGCCTGCCGCGGATCGCGGTCTGTTCATCGTTCAACAGCCCGAATACCGCGCGATCGAAACCGGCCCCGTGCACCGCGTCCAGCAGCCCGCCGATCACGCTGGTCAATTCGAAGTCGTCCCGGTCCAGCGCCCGCCCCGCGTCTTCTACGGCCCGCTCGAGTGCCTCCAGTCCGGCCGCATCGAACGCCGGCGGCGCCCCGCGTAGTTGGCGCGCCCGCTCCGCCTGCCGCTCCAGGCGCAGTTGCCGGCTCGGTATGCCCAGCGCCGCGAAAGTGGCTTCGGTTTCCTTCACCGCCGCCTCCGCCGCCCGCCGCACTTCGCCCGGCGCGATCAGAGCCCGCCGCCCGCGTATATCCACAATCCAGGGCAGCCGCGCGCCGTCCGCATCCGCGCCGTCGCGATACAGAGCGTGTGTCAGATCGCGCGCATAGTCCGTGATCGACGCCAGCGAGCGGTCTTCCGCCGAGCCGATCAGGCCGCCCAGTCCGCGCAGGCACACATACACCTTCGCCGGCATGTTCCAGCCGCCGGCCACCCGCAGTCCCACGTCATCCCAGGAAAAATCCAACACCCGCAAGCACGCTGCCCGTCCCACGATGTTTTCGGCGTGCATGATCGCGACGATTTCCGCATACTCCTCCGGATAATGGCAGGCAATCAGTACTTCGCCCAGATTCCGGAAGAGCCCGCAGATGTGCGCCTCCTCCGGCCGTGGATAGCCGGTCGCCGCGGCCATCTCCCGGCTATGCACCGCGCTCAACAGCGAGAGCAGCATCAATTCCCGCAGGCCCGCCGAGCGATGCGCGAAATGTTCGATGTAGCGGATCGTGCTCACCAGGTTGCGCAGCGAGTCCCAGCCCAGCAGGACGATCCCGTGCGGCACGCTCAGAATCGGCCGGCCCGAATGGTTGTACAAAGCGGAGTTGGCTGCCCGCAGCAATTGCGCCGTCAGCCCCAGATCCTTCAACACCACCCGCGCCAGCGCCGCGGAACTGCCGCCTTCCAGATCCAGCGTGCGCGCAACCACTTCATCGGCATGCTGCCGGAACGGCGGTACGCCCTCCGCGCGCGCAATCCGCGCCACGCAGGCGTCCAGCTTTTGCCGCCGTGATTCCGACTCATGCATGCCCGCTGCCCGCGGTCTGGCCGGCCAGACTCCTCCGCCATCCTCATCGGCCGGCCACGCGACGATTTGCGCCCGCCGAATCCTGATATTCTGGCCAGTGCATGAGCGAGCATCCCCTCGTCAACGCCGTGCTCTTCGCCGCCCTCGGCATCGCCATCTTCGCCATTGCCGCGGCCCTGCTCATCCGACTGACGCCCCTAAAACTCTGGCGCGAACTCACCGAAGAAAAAAACGTCGCGGTAGCCATCTTCGCCGGAGCCGTGGCCATAGCCATTTGCCTCGTCATAGCCGCCGCCATGCACTGACTCTCATCCGTGTTCATCCGTGTTCATCTGTGGCCAAATCCGTTCTTCCCCCATATGCTATTTTTGAACGTATGGCTTTTGAGTCCGATAAAGTAATGTTCGAGATCTACCGCGAAACCGAGTACTCCGGCAAATACCGCGTGGTCTACTTTACCGAGCTTCAGGATCACAACAAGGAAACCGAAATCAATCACGCCCTCAACGGCGAACACTTCTACGACGGCTTCATCAAAAACTTCCGCAAAGAGGAAGCCAAAGAGATCATCGAATCCTGCCTGGTGCGCCTGAATAACGGCGAAAAAGTCGACGCCACCGAAGTCGAGCGCGCTCTCGGCGATCACATCGCCTGATCCATCCGGTGCAAATCACCCGCTACGCCAGCCTCTCCGAGCAGCAGTTTCTGGGTTGCATCAGCGCCTTCGTGGATGCCCTCTCCGGCGAGCTGAATGCCGCCGCCATGTACCTGCGCAAGCTCCAGGACCAGCCCAAAGGCGCTGCCTTCGCCTACGAAATGTCCCTCGACCGCCATCGCTACGGCGCTCTGACCGTGCTCGACCGCTGGCACGCGCTGACCACCGCCTTCGGCCCGCACCTCGCGCCCGGCCGCTGCCAGTCGATCGCTGCCGAAGCAGGCGCCCGTATCCGCCAGGCCGAAACCCTCCTGACACGCGCCAACGACTTGATCGACGCCGCCGAGCGGTATTCGAACGAAATGGTGGAGGTTTGCGCCCTCGCGTTTCAGTCCGCCGCCTCGGCCTTCAGCGAGGAGCGCCAGTCAGCCGAGCAGTCCGCCCGCCTCGGGCCGATGCTCTCCGACGATTTCAAGCAGGCCCGCGCCATCTTCGCGCAGGACCTTGCCGCGCGCTAGAAGAAACGAAAGGAGGAGGGTGCGCACTGCGGTCCGGCGCAGGCTGGCAGCTTGCGCCTTCAACACGCTCAGAAGGCTGCTCTGCCTGTGCGGCCGGGACATAACGGCCGTAGTGTCCGGCGGTTCGTGTCTGGTCATCGCCCCGCACCCCGATGATGAAGTCATCGGTTGCGGCGCTGCCATCCTGCGTACCCGCGATTCAGGGCAGCCCGTCCGCGTTATTTTCGTAACCGATGGCCGCTACGCCTATCGCTCTAGCGTGATGAGGGCCTCCGACATCGCCGTCTGCCGCGAGGCCGAAGCTCTCCAGGCTTGTCAGCGTTTAGGCGTGCCGGCGGGCGAAGTTGTCTTTCTGCGCCATTCCGATGGCGCCGCGCAGGAACGGATAGACGCAATCGTTGCCGGCCTGCGGCGTGAGGTCGGCGACTTCAAACCGGCTTGCGTACTCTCGCCGCTCGCCATGGACTCGCACCGCGACCATCGCGCGGTTGCCAAAGCCGTCGACCGTCTGGTCCGGGCGGGTGCCATCCATTGCCCCGTCTATGAATATCCGGTCTGGCTTTGGACCCTCGCCACCTGGCGTGATTCCGTTCAAGCACGGTTCAAAAGAGATCCCCACTGGCCCTTTCGCGCCGCCAGCCTGCTCCGGCCCAGAACCGTGGCCGTCGCCGGCTATCAGGATCGCAAGCGGTCCGCCCTCGCCGCGCATCGCTCGCAAATCGTGAACCTGACCGGCGAGCCTGCATGGCAGCCTCTCGATCCGGATTTCCTGCTGCATTTCTTAGGCCCGCACGAGTTGTTCTTCGAAAAACCTCGCCCGCGAAAACCCGGTCACACTTCTCGATAGTTTTTTCTCCCGCCCGTTGATGCGCCTATCGTGCCATTCGCCCGATGAATCCCCGCGGCCGCCGTGCTATGGTCATGGCAGAACAAACAGGCTTTTTCGCCCTTCGTCCGCTCTTTGAAAACCAGCTATCGAAAACCATGCACAACATGCACATTTTTGCACAATCAAAATCGCGCCTCGGTCTGCGCCAAGCCCCCGCAGTCAATTGATAACCCAAACAGAAACAATTACTTAACGCGCCAGCCACCACCCAAATGGGTCTGTTTTTTCATTTGTGCAATCGCCCCTACTTTTTCTTGCCCAGCACACCCGCCATTCGCCCGACGAATCCCCGCGGCCGCCGTGCTATAGTCATGGCAGACAAACAGGCTTTTTCGCCCTCGTCCGCCCTTTGACAACCCGCCCTCAAAACCATGCACAACATGCACATTTTTGCACAATCAAAAATCGCGCCTCGATCTGCGCCAAGCCCCCGCGATCAATTTATAAGCCAAATAGAAACAATTACTTAGCGCACCGGCCACCACCCAAATGGCTCTGCTTTTTCCGTTGTGCAATCGCCCCTACCTTTTCTTGCCCAGCACACCCCCCAATAGCCCGCTGGCCGCCTTCCCGACCGTCTTCTTTTCCAGGCTTTGCACCTTTTCCGATGCGAACGCCTTCATGTCCGGCCGGAACTCCGGATTCGCGGCCGTCCCCTGGATCAGGAACGGCACCCCCGAGCCGCCTTTCACCCCGATCAGCGCCAAGGCCGCGCCGCCCGTTTTCAACGTCGCGTGCATCTTAAAATCCAACGCCTGGCTTGGGCTGACCGACCCGCCGCCTTCCAACTCCCCGAGCGCCGGCGCAACCAGCTTAATATCCTGGATCGTTGATCCATCCGGCGCATTGTGTACCGTAGCCGTGAAGGTCTCGATCTCCGTGTTCGGACCGGTCTTGATGCCGGCCAGCTTCTCGATCCCGGACATCTTCGATCCCAGGTCAAACCCCGTCAGCCGGGTATTGCTCAGGCCCAGGGTCCCGTCGGTCACCAGCGCCTCCGCCGGACCCGCAAACGTCAGCTTGGTGCTGGCCGTCCCGCCTTCGAACGCCGCGCCGCTCGGTAGCACCACGCCGAATGCCGGCAGCATCGCCGTAAGCTGCGGCACCGGCATCTCCGGTCCTGACAGATTCATGTGGACCGCGGTGGATTCGCCCTGCGCCGCATATGTGCCCGTCAAGCTCGCCGGCGCGCTGCCGATATGTATGTCGCCCCGCCGCAGCACGCCCGAACGCTTGCGCAGATCGTGTTCCACCGCGATATCAAATTCCACCGGCTCGCTCGCGGGCGTTCCGTTCTTGGTTAGCTTCAGATGTTCGGCCTTCAGCCGTCCGGTCAGCGATACGTTCGTGCCGTTCGAGGTCGCCGCGCCATCGATGGAAACCAGCCCAGCCAGGCCCGCCGACCCATCCACACCGGCTGCGGCCAGATCAAAACCGTTCAGCTTTACAGTGACCTTGGCCGGTGTCGCCGCCGCATCGCTCGCGTCCAGCGGACCCGCCGTGCCGTCCAGTTGTATATCCCCGCCGCCCGCCAGCTTCGCCGCCAGTTGGAACGGAAAAGCGGAGTTCGCCGAAAAGTCGCGCAGCTCTACGCTGACGTTTTCCAGCACGCGCGCCTTGGCGCCGGAGCCTTGCTGCGCGAAGGTCAGCCGCCCGTTCGTGATCTTGACCAGGCTGACGGAAAGATTCATTCCGCTGCCCACGGAAGCCGCCGGCTGGGGCGTGCCGGACGGTTTACCGCCCAGGCTCGAAAAATTCCATGCGCCGCTCGCCGATTGAATCAGCTCGATCTGCGGCTGATCGATCACCAGTTCTGTCACATGCAGTTGCCGCGAGAAAATCAGCGGCCACAGTTCCACGCCCAGCGTCATCGATTGCGTATGTAGAAAGGGTGAGTGGCCGTAAGCCGGATCGTCCGCCACCGAAAGATCGTCGGCCGTCACGCCGCCGGAAAGGATGGCCAGTTTCAAGTCTCCGACCTTGACTTCGCGCGCCAGCGCCTTAGTCAGTTGCGCCTCCAGCGTGGGCCGGAATTGATTCGGATTAATCAGAAAGGGCAAAGCTAAAACAACGAGTAGCAACAGAACGGCAAGTATCCCAATCACCCGTACGATACGTTTCATTTGGTGTATTCTAACCCGAGGTGGTGTCGAAAGGCATGCGTAACGGCAGTCCTCCTTCAGGCCCGTGGACCGGCTATTATCTGTATGGGCACGCAGGCCCGAAACACCAGATGAAATTGGGCCTGGTGTTCTCGCCCGACGGCAAAATCCGCGGCGAAGGCATGGACGACGTCGCTTCGTTTGTTATCGACGGCGTGTTCAACGCCGCTACCAGTGAAGCCACCTGGACCAAGGCATACATCGGCATGCACAAAGTGCGCTACTCCGGAATTTATAGTAATCGGACAATTTGTGGTGACTGGACTCTCATGGGCCGCACCGGCGGTTTTTGGATTTGGCCCGACACCATCGCGCAAACCGAAAAAGGCGTGGCGCAAACGGAACTCGAAGAACCGGTGCTCATATGAGGAGCCTCAACCTATGAAAATCCTGCTGACTGGTCTTGCCTTCGGCGAGTCGCCGCGCTGGCACGGCGGCCGTCTGTGGTTCGCCGACTGGGGAGCCCAAGAGATCGTTGCCGTCGATCTCGATGCCAATCGCGAAGTCATGCTCCGCGTGCGCTTTCCGTCATTTCCCATGTCCATCGATTGGCTGCCGGATGGGCGCCTGCTGGTGGTCTCGTCGCGCGAGGGGCTTCTTCTACGCCGAGATCGGTACGGGTCGCTGGCCGCGCATGCCGACCTGAGCGGCCTCGCTAAGAAGGGCGACCCGTGGAACGAGATCGTGGTGGATGGCCGGGGCAATGCCTACGTCAACAACGCGGGCTTTGACTTTCCCGGCGGCAAATTTGCCCCCGGAACGATAGCTTTGGTCACGCCCGATGGATCGGTTCGCCAGGTAGCGGATGGAATCGCATTCCCCAATGGGATGGCCGTAACGCCCGACAACTCGACTCTGATTGTCGCCGAGTCTTATGCAAAGAGACTGACCGCGTTCGACATCCTGGATGACGGCGGCCTGTCGAACCGCCGGGTTTGGGCTGATCTTTCGGGCGGCGTCCCGGACGGCATCTGCCTGGATGCCGAAGGCGCCGTCTGGTACGGAGACGTCCCCAACCAGCGTTGCGTGCGGGTTCGCGAAGGGGGCCAGGCGCTGCAGACGATTGATCTGGACCGCGGCTGCTTCGCTTGCATGCTGGGAGGCGCGGATCGCCGGACGTTATTTATGGTGGCTACCGAGTGGCATGGCCCTGAGCGCATGGCTGACGGCTCGCGGACGGGCCAGATACTCACGATTGAGGCGCCGGCGCCGGGCGTCGGCTGGCCATGATATTTCGGGAACTGCCTTACGCGGAACGAAAGTAATTGAGCGTCAGCCGCAAGCCTTCCTCCAGCTCCACGCGCGGCTCCCATCCCAGCAGCCGTTGCGCTTTGGAGATGTCCGGCTGGCGCCGCTTCGGATCGTCCTCCGGGAGCGGACGATGCAGAATCGGCGACGAACTCCCGGTGAGCCGCCGGATCGCGACGGCGAACTCGCGTATGGTCATCTCATTGGGATTGCCGAGGTTCACCGGATACCGCTCGTCGGACTGCATCAGGCGGTAGATGCCGTCCACCAGATCGCTCACATAACAGAAGCTGCGGGTCTGCGATCCGTCGCCGAAAATGGTGAGCGGCTCGCCGCGCAAAGCTTCGCCGATGAACGCCGGCACCACCCGGCCGTCGTCCAGTTTCATGCGCGGCCCGTAGGTATTGAATATGCGTGCGATGTTGGTGCGCACGCCGTGCGTCCGGTGATACGCCATGGTCAGCGCCTCGGCGAATCGCTTGCTCTCGTCGTAGCACGAGCGCGGCCCCACCGGATTCACGTTGCCCCAGTACCGCTCGGTTTGCGGATGCTCCAGCGGATCGCCGTAGCATTCCGAAGTCGATGTGAGCAGAAACCGTGCACCCGCGGCCCGCGCCAGCTCCAGCATGTGGCGCGTGCCCGCGCTGCCTACATCCAGCGTCTCGATGGCGTGCTCCAGATAATCCTTGGGGCTCGCCGGCGAAGCCATGTTCAGCACCGCATGGATCTCGCCGTCTATCGCCAACCGCTGCGTAATGTCGTGGCGAATAAATTGAAAACGGGCGTGATTGTCCAGGTGCGCCACGTTGCGCGGCGAACCCGTGAGAAAGTTATCCACGGCCACCACCGTATGGCCCTCGGCCAGCAGGCGATCGCACATATGCGAACCAATGAATCCGGCGGCTCCGGCGACCAGAATGCGCAAGCGAGAGACTCCATTTGATAGTTGACGCGGACTTCGCGGATAGCGTGCTACATTCAAGGTTACCGCATGGTCCACCCATCCTGGCTGGAGATGGCGATCCTGGCGATCCTGCTGTGCCTCTCCGGATCGCTGTTCTGGCGCCGCTTTCGCAAACCGGTGGATGCCATCCGCCGCTCGCGCTCCAATCCCGATTTCCACCTGCAACCCATCGCGCCGCGCATCCGCCAATTCGTCTGGGAAGTGCTGCTGCAGGGCAAGGTCATTCGCGAACGTCCGCTGCCCGGCATTGCGCACGCCTTCGTTTTTTGGGGCTTCTGCGCGTTCGCGCTGATCACCCTCAACCATCTGGCCGCCGGTTTCGGTCTGCCGTTTCTCGATCGTGGAGGCGCTTTCGGCAGAATCTACGTCGGATTCGTAGCCGTCTTCGCGGTGGCCGTGGCGGTCTCCATCGCCGGCCTGGCCATCCGCCGCTTCGTGGCCCAGCCTAAATGGCTCGGCACGGTATCGCCCGAATCCGGTATCATCGCGCTGTTCATCTTCATCCTGATGGTCACTTACCTGGCCGGCCTGAAACTGGATGAGTCCGGCGTCGCCGCGCGCGCCAACTGGTGGCTGCACACCGCCACCTTGCTGGCCTTCCTGCCCCTAATCCCGCATACCAAGCATCTGCACCTGCTCATCAGTCCGGCGACCGTATTTCTGCGCCGCGACGGCTTCAGCCAAATTCCCCCGCTGGTAGGCGATGAAGATTTCGGCCTCGACACCGGTAAGGACATCACCAAGCTGGACGCGCTGCAAGCCTACTCCTGCGTCGAGTGCGGACGCTGCACCGAGCATTGTCCGGCTTACAACACCGGCAAGGAACTCAACCCCAAAGAGATTATCCTGGGCCTGCGGCACTATCTGAACGAAGAGGGGCCGGGAAACGAAGCGCCGCTGCTCGGTAAACACATCTCCATGGAAGCCGCCTTCCAATGCACTACTTGCGGGAGCTGCGAATTCCAATGTCCCGTCGGCATTCAGCATCTGCCCGTAATTATCGGATTGCGGCGCGGCGCCGTGAACACCGGCAAATGGGAAGACGACTACGGCGGCAAGATGTTCCTCACCATGGAACGCAACGGCAATTCGTTGGGCTTCTCCTCCAGCGAGAGGCTGAAATTCATCGAGAAGAACGAACTGCCCCTGTACGACGGCACGCAGGAATATTGCCTGTGGTTGGGCTGCATGGGGTCCTACGATCCGCAGGGCCGCGAAATCGTGTTGTCGCTCGTGCGCGTGCTGAAGTATCTGGGCATGACGTTCGGCGTGCTGCGCAAGGAGAAATGCACCGGCGACCCGGTGCGGCGGCTGGGTAACGATCTGCTGTTTTCGCAGATGGCCGAAGCCAACATCGAGCAGATGAAATCGGCTAAAGTGACCAAGCTGCTTTCCATTTGTCCGCATTGCGTGCGCACCATTGGCGAGGATTGGAAGGAATTCGGCGCGGATTTCCAGATCGAGCATCATAGCGAACTGCTGGCCCGCCTGCAGGCCCAATTGCCCGCGCGGACCGAAGGCCGTGAACGCGTGGCTTTCCACGATCCGTGCTATCTCGGCCGCTATCGCAATGTGTACGACCAGCCGCGCGAAGTGATCGCCCGCTGGGGTGACGCCGCCGAGCCGGAACGTACCCGCGAACGGTCGTTCTGCTGCGGCGCGGGCGGCGGCCAGATGTTCCTGGGAGAGGAGCAGGGCACCCGCGTCAACATCGCGCGCGCCACACAACTGGCGGCCACCGGCGCAACCGTCGTGGGCACGGCCTGCCCCTTCTGCCAGACCATGTTCCGCGA
>JBEKYC010000059.1:0-42193 GCA_049511415.1 Bryobacteraceae bacterium
GCGGCCTGGCGCGAGCTGGCGCGGCGGCTGGCGCACGAACTGAAGAATCCGCTGTTTCCGCTGCAGATCACGGTGGAGAATCTGCAGCGCGCCCGGGATGCCCACCCTGAGCAGTTCGACGAAGTCTTCCGCGAGAGCACGGCCACCCTGCTGGCCGAACTGGGCAAAATGCGCGGCATCATTGGACGCTTCAGCGATTTCGCCAAAATGCCCCCGCCGCAACTGGAAACCGTGGATTTGAACGAATTGGTGCGGGACAGCCTGAAACTGTTCGCGGCGCAGATGGCCGCCGCCGGCGTGTCCGCGCGGCTGGAACTGGCGGCCGACTTGCGCGCCGTGCAGGCCGATCCCAGCCAGATCGCGCGCGCCGTGCAGAACCTGGTGCTGAACGCGATTGACGCCATGCCTTCCGGCGGCACACTGACCATCCGTACCGCGCCGCATGAGGGCGGAGCGCGGCTGGAGATCGCGGACACCGGCGCGGGTTTGACCCCCGAAGAGTGCGCGCGCCTGTTCACGCCGTATTACACAACCAAGACCCACGGCACCGGGCTGGGACTGGCGATCGTGCAGTCGGTGATCAGCGACCACGGGGGAAAGATCGCAGTGCGCAGCGAACCCGGGAAGGGAACCACCTTCGTGATCGACTTGACTTAGCGTGGTGCTAAGATAATTTCTCGAATCCGCCATGGACCACATCCTCTCGATCGTGCTGTTCACGCCTTTGGCCGGCATGCTGATTCTGATGCTCCTGCCGGCGTCGAACCCGCGCCTGATCAAACTCTGGGCCAACATCGCCGCGCTTGTGGGATTCCTGGTGTCGCTGCCCCTGGTCTTTCAATTCGACCGCACCAGGCAATGGGCGTTCGAGGAACAGGCCGCATGGATTCCCAGCATCGGCGCTTCCTATCACCTGGGCGTGGATGGGCTGGGCATGCTGTTAGTGATGCTGACCACCGCGATCGGGTTCATCGCCATCCTATCGAGCTGGAACGCCATCGAGAACCGGCTGAAGGAATATTACTGCTTCTTCCTGCTGCTGCAGACCGCCATGCTAGGCGTGTTCATGTCGCTCGACCTGCTGCTGTTCTTCGTCTTCTGGGAGACCGTGCTGGTGCCCATGTACTTCATCATCGCCATCTGGGGCGGCCAGCGGCGGGCTTATGCGGCGATCAAGTTCATCATTTATACGCTGATCGGCTCGGTGCTGATGCTGCTCGGCATCCTGACTTTGTACTTCGCGCACTACACGCAATTCCAGACCTATTCTTTCGAACTGTCCGACCTGCTGCGCACCAGCCTGACTCCGGCCATGCAATGGTGGGTATTCTGGGCGTTCTTCGTGGGCTTCGCGGTGAAGGTGCCCATGTTCCCGTTCCACACCTGGCTGCCGGATGCGCACACGGAAGCGCCCACGGCCGGCTCGGTGGTGCTGGCCAGCGTGCTGCTGAAAATGGGCACGTACGGATTCCTGCGTTTCTCGCTGCCGCTGCTGCCCGATTCCGCCAAAAATCACACCATCGTGAACATCATGGCGGTCCTCTCGATCATCGGCATCGTCTACGGGGCCCTGGCCTGCATGATGCAGAAGGACTGGAAGAAGCTGGTGGCGTACTCGTCGGTCAGCCACTTGGGTTTCTGCACGCTGGGCATCTTCGCCCTGAATCCGGCGGGTATCTCGGGATCGATCATCCAACAGATCAACCACGGCATCTCGACCGGCATGCTCTTCCTGATCGTGGGCGTGGTGTACGAGCGGCGGCACACGCGCGAGATCTCCGAATACGGCGGACTGATGAAGGTGATGCCGGTGTTCACGATCGTGTTTCTGATCGCGTCGCTGAGTTCGCTGGGCATGCCGGTGCTGAACGGGTTCATCGGCGAGATCGCGATCCTGCAGGGCGCTTACCAGATGTCGTTCAACTGGGCTGTCTGGGCCGCGGTGGGCATTGCCCTAGGCGCGGCGTATCTGATCTGGCTGTTCCAACGCACCATGTTGGGCGAAGTCGCGGAGAAGAACCTCAAGCTGCGCGACCTGTCGGCGCGGGAGATTGCGGTATTCGCTCCGCTGATCGTCTGGGCATTTTGGATTGGTCTGAACCCGCAGCCTTACTTCAGCGTGCTGGAGCGGCCGGTGGCGCAGATCGTGGAGCGTGTGCGGCCGGGTTACTACGCGGAGCACCATCTGGCGAATCCGCTGACGGCCACCACTTCGCAGGCGACCGTCGCGCCGCTGCACTGAGCGCCAAATGAGCGCCGAGCCGCCGCCCGATATCTCGGTGGCCGTGGTCACCTGGAACCGGCGGGAGTATCTGCGGGCCTGTCTCGAATCGCTGGCGCGGCAGCGCGGCGTGCGGTTCGAAGTCATCGTAGTGGACAACGCATCGCGCGACGGTTCCGCCGAAATGGCGCGGACGGAGTTCGGCGCGCGGGTCATCGCCAACACGGAGAACCGCGGATTCTGCGCCGCCAACAACCAGGCATTCGCCGCGGCGCGCGGCGAGTTCGTCGCGCTGCTGAATAACGATGCCGAGGCCGAGCCGGACTTTCTCGCCGCATTGCGGCGGGCTTTCGACGCGCCGGAGATCGGCATGGCGGCGGCCAAGGTGCTGGTGTACGAAGACCCGCGGCGCATCGATAAAGTGGGCCACCTGATTTACCCGGACGGCCAGAATCGCGGGCGAGGCACGGGCGAGATCGACCGCGGCCAATACGATCGGGACCGCGAATGTTTGTGGCCGGATGGCTGCGCCGCGATGTACCGCAAGACGATGCTGGACCAGATCGGCGGCTTCGACGAGGACTTCTTCATGTTCGGCGACGACGCGGAATTGGGGCTGCGCGCACGCATTGCCGGGTGGCAGTGCCGCTATGCGCCGGATGCGGTGGCACGGCATCATCGCGGGGGCAGCCTGGATACGGGATCGACGCAGCGCATTTTCCTGATCGAACGCAACCGGGTCCTGCTGGCCGCGAAGTTGTTTCCGTGGCGGCTGCTGTTGTGGAATCCGTTTTACTTCGCGCTTCGGCTCGGCGGCGGACTGCTGGCCGCGGCCGGCGGCAAGGGTGAGATGGCGCGGTTTCCGGGACTGGTAAACAAGCTGCGATTAGTGTGGGCCATCGTGCGCGCCGACTTAGCCGCGCTGTATCTGCTGCCGCGGATGCTGCGCAAACGGCCGGCAGTGCGGCGGCTGGCGAAGCTGGCACCCGCACAGATTCGCCGGCTGATCCTGGATCATCGCATTGCGGTGCGCGCGCTGGTGGAGAAGTCAAACTGACGGGTGCGCGGCCGCCCGCGATAAAATGGGATTCTTCATGCTAAAGAGGATCTCGCCCGCGCGCTCTGTTTCCGGCTCCATCACGTTGCCGGGCGATAAGTCGATCTCGCATCGCTACGCCATGATCGCCTCGATTGCACAAGGCGAGAGCCGCATCCGCAATTATTCGACGGGCGCCGATTGCCACTCCACCTTGGATTGCATGCGCACGCTGGGCGTGCCGGTGGAAGAAAGCGGAACCGAAGTAGTTATTTGCGGCGCCGGCCTGGATGGATTGCGCGTGCCCGCGGCCGAGTTGGATGCGGGCAACTCGGGATCGACTATCCGCATGCTTTCGGGCATTCTGGCCGCGCAGCCGTTCACCTCGCGGATCGGCGGCGATGAATCGCTATCGGGGCGGCCGATGCGCCGCATTATGGATCCGCTGTGCCAAATGGGCGCGGCGATCACGGCACGCGAGGACCGTTTTCCGCCGCTCGAAATCCGCGGCGCGCATCTGCAGCCGCTCGATTACACGCTGCCGGTGCCGAGCGCGCAGGTGAAGACTTGCGTGCTTTTTGCCGGCCTGTATGCGGACGGGGAAACCATCGTGCGGGAGCCGGTGCGGTCGCGCGACCATACCGAAATCGCCCTGCGCGAATTCGGCGCGGATCTGCGCGCGCAAGGCAAAACCATCACACTGGCCGGCCGTCCCACGCTGACTGGACGCGAACTAATGGTGCCCGCGGATCTTTCCTCAGCGGCGTTCTTCATCGTGGCGGCGCTGCTGCTGCCGGGATCGCGGCTGGCGATTCGCGGCGTGGGCCTGAATCCGACGCGCTCCACGCTGCTCGACTTTCTGGCCGGCATGGGCGCGGACATACGCATTACGGAAGTGGAAAGCCACGACGGCGAATTATGCGGTGAGTTGGTGGTGAGCGCGTCGCGGGTGCGCGGCGGGGTCATCGAAAAGGAAACCACCGCGGCGCTGATTGATGAAATTCCGGTGCTCGCCGTGCTGGGCGCGGCCAGCGAAGAAGGACTCACGATTCGCGATGCGGGCGAGCTGCGTATCAAGGAGACGGACCGGATCGCGACCGTGGCCGAGAATCTGCGCCGCATGGGCTGCGCGGTGGAGGAGTTGCCCGACGGCTTGGCGATTCCGGGACGGCAAAGGTTCCATGCGGCCGCGCTCGATTCCTTCGGCGACCATCGGATCGCCATGGCGTTCGCGGTTGCGGCGCTGGCAGCCGATGGCGAATCGGTGATCGAGGGCGCGGAGGCTGCTTCCGTATCGTTTCCGGAGTTTTATGGGACGCTGCAGCGCACCGTGCAGCTATCCGCGTAGGGCCACAATCAGCGCGTCCAAAGCAATCGACTTTTGGATATTGCGGCGCATGTACTCGACCAGGTCGTCCACCCTTGCCACGGCGCGGCGAATCCAGCCGAACGAGACCTGGCGGGCCACGGCTTCCAGATCCGCTCGCATATCGTCGTTCCGCACCACTCCTCCGGACTCGCGGAGCACCAGCACGTCGCGCAGCAGATCGTAGAGCACCTTTAAGTGCAGTTCCAGGCGCTCGCTCTTGCTGCGTCCGATGGCTTCGGAAAACGGCACCCAATCGCCAAACGGCGCCAGTCCCGAGGCGACGCGCAGCAGTGTGAACATGGCGGCGCGGCGTTTGTCATAGGCTTCCAGATCGAGCGAAACGGCGATGCCCGGACTGCCTCCGCTCAAGACGGCGCGGCGCTCGCCGCGATCCAGCCCCCGTGCGCGCACGAAATCGCGGGTTTCGGTGTCTGTGAGCGGCGTGAAGTGGAAAGGCACGGCGCGCGAGCGGATAGTGGGCAGCAGATCGTACGAATTTTCAGCCGTCATGATCAGGATCAGGTAGGGCGACGGCTCTTCCAAGGTCTTGAGCAATGCATTGGCGGCGTGCTCGCCCGCGCGATCCACATGGTCGATCAGAAACACGCGGCGGCTACCGTGATTGGGCGCGAGTTTGGCCCATTCGCGCAGCAGGCGGGTCTGATCGATGGAGATCTGGCGCATCGGACCGTCCGGCGGGAAGGTGACGAAATCCGGATAGGAAGCGAACAGCAGGGGGTCCTGGTTGCGCTTGTCGGCGGGCCAGCGCTCGCGTCCTTCCACGATCTCGATGTTCTCCGGCAGGCTGAGATCGTCGCGCTCGATCTGCGCGGGGTGGCCCAGCAGTTGCGCAGCCAGACGGCGCGCCAGGGTCGCCTTGCCCACGCCTTCCGGCCCGGCGAAGAGGAGCGTTTGCGCCAGCCGGTCGCGCGCGATCATCTGTTCCAGCGCGTCGGTGACGTGGCGGTTGCCGTAGAATTGCTCAAACATACGGCTGGACGGCCTTCCAGATTTCGTCCGCGATAGCGTCGATGCCGGCGCGTCCATCGATCACGCACACGCGGTGCGGCTCGCGTGCGGCCAGCGCATGATACGCGTCGTACACTTTGCGATGGAATTCGAGCGACTGCTCGTCCATGCGCGTCTCGTTGCTGGTGGCCGTGGCATTGCGGGCGTGCGCGCGCGCCAGGCTGGTTTCGGCGTCGATATCGATCAACAGCGTCAGATCGGGTGCCAGGCCGCGGCAGGCGATGCGGTCGAGCGTCATCACCGTCTCCGCGCCGAGGCCGCGCCCGCAGCCTTGATAGACCAGCGTGGAATCGGTGAAGCGGTCGGAGATGACGATCTTGCCCGCGGCCAGCGCGGGCGTGATCCACTCGTCCACGTTCTGAGCGCGGCAGGCGAAGTAGAGCAGCATTTCGGCCGTAGGTTTTAGCTCCTGGTTGGCGGCATCCAGCAGGATGCGCCGGATCTCGGTGCCGATGCGCGTGCCGCCCGGCTCGGCGGTCTCCAGCACCTCGCGGCCGTACGCGCGCAGACGCTCGGCCAGCATCCTCATCTGGGTGGTCTTGCCGGAACCGTCCATGCCTTCAAAGGTGAGAAATAAGCGCCGCGGCATTCGGAAATACTATTGTCCTACAGGATTCCGCAGCACGCCGATGCCTTCGATCTCGACTTCCACCACGTCGCCCGGGTGCATGGCACGGGTATTGCCGGGCGTTCCGGTGTAGATGACATCGCCGGGCACGAGCGTGACCCAACGGCTGACCCAGGCCACGATAGCCGGGCCATCGAAGGTCAAATCCGCCGTGGATTGTTTTTGGACGCTCTCGCCGTTGAGGCGCGTTTCGAGCATCAGGTTGCCGTAGTCGAGGCCCGTGACGATGGCCGGCCCCAGCGGCGCGAAGGTATCGGCGCCCTTGGCGCGCCACCATTGCAAGTCTTTGCGCGGCCCGTTTTGCCAATCGCGTTCGCTGACGTCGTTGCCGCAGGTGACACCGAAAATCGACGCGCCCGGGCCGATCACGATCACCAGTTCCCCCTCGAAATGGACGTTGGAGGCTTCGGCGGGAATGACGATCGGATCGCCGGGATGTTGCAGCGCGCTCACCGGCTTATAGAACATCTCCGGACGGTCGGGCGCCTGGCGATCGCCCAGGTGGCTTTTGTAATTGCGTCCCACGGCCAGGATTTTGGACGGCTCGCAGGGGTAGAGCAGCTTCACCGAGTCGAGCGCATGCGTGACGCCGGTCTCCGCATGATTGCCGAACAGGCCGCCGCGAATCTCGCGAACGGTCGTCCCATCGAGAATGCCGCACGCGATGCGGGAGTCTATTTGGTAGCGGACGTATTGAGTCAATGTGGTGTGCCTTGGCGCCTGCGGCTCATTATAGCTTGGCGAAACGGGCGCGCCGCGAAGATGGTCAATTGCCGCACCCCATGCCCAGTTTCATGCCGTTTCGAACTACCGGGCCGGGGTGCTCCTTCGGCAACAACTCGACGCCGGCGGTTTCATAGTTGTCCTGGAGCGAGAGTACGGCGCTGTTTCCATTCGATGCATAAGTTCCGGTCAAGGTGAGCTTCCAGAATCCATCGACTCTGGCGACCTGCTTCAGTTGAATAACAGCCCCCATCGCGTTCGGACAATCCGGAGAGAAGAAACGATCGGGAATGCCGGTGTAATGCAGGATCCGCTGGGGCGGCCTGCCGCCTCCATACTGAATATCGCCGCGCACCGTGTCCAAAGCCGATAGGACGTGCTCCTGGCCCTTGCGGAAATCCGGGTAGCGCTCGGTGGAATCGATAGCGGTTCTGTTGGAGAACACCACCAGCCGATCGTCCGTGACGAAAATGGATTCGGATCGAAGCAGAATCTCGTTCTCGTTCTCGACCCGCGCGGGGCGCGGGTTAGGGTAATTAGGCCAATACCACCACCAGAACAACTTGCTCGACGGATCGTACAACATCAAAACGTGCACCTGCCCGGTTCGGCGATCCGGGTAAATGACTTCGGTCAGCAGGGAGTGAAACTCAATGGTCGTGGGCTTATTGTTGCGGAGGGCAGGCGCCGCGACCGGCGGCTCCGACCTGACCACACTCACATGGATGCTCCGGCCAGCCGGCTTAGCGCATTCTTCCGCGGTCGCGAGATCATAGTTGTCATCCACCAAAAGCCGTGCTGATTCGGTGGCTCCCGCTAACTCGAAACTCCAGCATCGTCCGGAACGCGCCTCCGCGCGCAGGGGAGTGGGGGGCAGGCGCCAATCCGGAGGCGGCCACCGGACGCCCTTAGGCAAATCATCCAGCCTGATCCAGTGTGGGTTGGGGGCCCACAAGCGGTTCCCCACCATCTCGGCGGCTTTGCCGGAGTCCTTAAAATCGGCGAGCGCGAGTTTCTGTGCAGCATCCATGCTGCTGGTGCGTGCTTTCGATTCCAGGATCAGGAGCTCGCCCATGTAGACGAAAGCGCGCATGATGTCTTGATCGATACGGACCACTTGATTCGCCGCAGGAAAGCCGGCGGGGTTGTCCAATCTGACGTAGAACGGAAAGTCACCCTGGACGGTCCAGACGAACCAGATCGCCTGTCCGGCCGCAGGTTCTCGCAGCAAAACTAACTCATAGAGAATGGACCGATACTGATTCGCGGCGCGGAATCGAAGGCTGCGCCACTCGACATCGGTGGGCCGCGCGTCACGCAGAGCCGGAAAGGACCGGTTCACCACGGATTCCGGAACGGCCTCGACGGAAACGGACTGGCCCCAGGCGGAGCCTGCGCAGGCGATTATCGCGGCCGCGAAAGCGCTTGGCAAGGTGCGGAGCACAATAGTCTCATCTTAGCGCGGCGTTACTTGGAGAGTCGCAGTCCCATACGCCTTGCCAATGGCGCGGCGAGCGCGGTCCAGGCGGCTTCCAATTCCGTCACGCGCATCACGCGGCAAAGCGAATAATACACCAGGCCGCCCAGCGGAATGGATACGGCCACATCCGCGATTTGCGCGATCTTGCGCGTTCCCATCCAGTGATGCACGCCGCGGCTGGAGAAATAGCAGACCACGCCCATCGCGGCGGCCGCCGTCAGGATCTTTGCCACGCTAGTGGCCAACGCGCGTCCGTGCATGCCGTGGATGCGTTTGCGCAGCACCAGGAACAGCGCCGCGGAACCAAAGAGGGCCACGGCGGACGTCGAGAGCGCCAGGCCCAGGTGGCCGAGTCCGGCGAGTTTCACCATGGTGGAGGCGGCGGCCAAGTTGATCAGAATTGACACTAAGCTCACCAGCATGGGGGTGCGCGCGTCATTTAGCGCGTAGAAGGCCGGCGCCAGGATCTTGATCGCCGAGTAGCCCGCCAGGCCGACGGCGTAGCAGGCCAACGCCATGGCCGTCTGGTGCGTATCGGACGCGCGGAAGTGTCCCCATTGATAGACCGCGCCGATCATACTGGGTCCGAGCACCGCCAAACCCACGGAGGAAGGAATAGTGAGCAGCAGGACCATGCCGAGGGAACGGGCCAGCGTAGCGCGGAACTCGTCCATGCGCTGCAGTGCGGCGCTGCGCGAAATCGCGGGCAAGGTGGCGGATGCGATGGCTACACCAAACAACCCCAGCGGAAGCTGCATGAAGCGAAAAGCGTAGCTGAGCCAGCTTACCGGTCCATTGATTACGTGTCCGGCTGAATCCGTGATGCTGGACGCGAAGTTGGTGTTCACCAGCACGTTGATCTGCACCGCGGCGTTACCCAGGATAGCCGGGCCCATGAGCCGCAGGATGTTGCGCAGGCCGGGATGCGTGAAGTCGAGGCGGGGGCGATAGCGAATCCCCGCGCGGTACAGGCTGGGGGCTTGAAACAGCCACTGCACGGCGCCGCCGAAGACCACTCCCCAAGCCATCGACATCACCAGGCTCATACCGATCCAACGGCCTACCGTGTATCCCAGAACCAAACCGAAGGCCACCGAGCCGATGTTGAAAAAAGTGGAAGAAAGCGCCGGAATGCCGAATTGGTTCATGGCATTCAAAATCCCCATCGCCTGCGCCGCCAGGGCCACCAGCAGCAGGAAGGGAAACATGACGCGCGTCAGCGAGACAGCCAGCTCGAATTTGCCCGGCACGCGCGCGAATCCGGAGGCCAGCAGCCATACCAGTTGCGGGCTGAAGATGATGCCGAGCACGCAGAGTCCGCCCACAACCAGGACCAGGGCCGTCGCCACGAGGTTCGAAAGCTCGGCGGCTTCGCGTTTGCCTTTGGTGGTGAGATACTGCGTGAAAACCGGGACGAATGCGGAGGAGAGCGCGCCCTCGGCAAAAAGATCGCGCGTGAGATTGGGGATGCGAAAGCCCAGCAGGAATGCGTCGTAAGCCTGGCCGGCGCCAAACAGCCGGGCCATGATCATCTCGCGGACGAGTCCGCTGATGCGGCTGAGGAAGATGGCGGCGGAGACGATTCCGGCGGAGCGCATCACGCCGTCGCCCTTGGCGGGCGCGGTTGCGCGGTCGACGCCTTTGGATGAAGTGTAGGCCACCGCGCTTCCTATTCGATGCGGCGCACTTCCACCTGCCGGTACATCTCTTTGGATTGTTCCGCGTTGGCCATCCGCAGGCCAGGTAGCGTGGCGGAAGCCGTTCCCGCCGCGACCCCCCAGCGCAACGCGTCGGTGAAATCGCCGGCTTGATCCATGGACCAAACTATCGCGGCCGCCAGCGCATCGCCGGCGCCGATGGGGCACAGCACTTCCACGCGGGGCGGGATGGCCTCGATCATAGCGCCCTCGAGCGCGCCGATGGCGCCGCGGCTACCCAGAGATAGCGCCACCATGTCCGGTCCCATGGCGCGGATGCGAGAGACGGCATCCAGAAAATGGTTGCGCGTGACCAGCGCCCGATTGAGCAGGCGCTCGGCCTCCTGCTGGTTGGGCGAAACCACCGTTGGGCAAGCCTCGACGCCTTCGCGCAGAGCATCGCCATCGGTGTCGAGGAGAGTCTTTACTTTTTTGCGGCGCGCCGTCTCAATGAGACGGGCGTAGAAATCGGAGGGCACGCCCGGGGGAAGACTGCCGCACAACAGCAGCCAGGTAGCTCCATCCAGGCTCTTCTGCACGACCTTTTCCAGCCGGTCGACTTCGGCTTTCTCCAGCCGCGGGCCGCGCTCGTTCAGACTGACTGTCAACCCCTGGCGATCGGTAATGGTCAGATTGGTCCGGATCTCCTCGGCGATGGGAACTGCCAGAGTGGGATATCCGTAAGTCGCCAGGAACTGTTCCAGGCACTTGCCATTCTTGCCGCCACTAGGAAAAATGGCCAGCGGTTTGGCCCCGAAGGAATGGATCACGCACGCGGCATTAATGCCGCGTCCACCGGCCGACTCATGCCGCGAGTCGATGTAGGCGCGATCTTCAAATGCCAGACGCTCGACGAAGATGGTGCGGTCAATCGCTGGATTGACGGTGAGAGTAACGATCAAGGTACCATTGTAGCGAGCCGGCATGAGCAAAACACATCGTTTCCGGGTGACTGTCGAATGGACCGGCAACACCGGCGCCGGAACATCCAGTTATCGCAGTTATCTGCGAAGCCACGAGATCACGGCGGGGGACCGGAAACCGCCCATTCCGGGGTCGTCCGATCCGGCCTTTCGCGGAGATCCGGAGCGCTGGAATCCGGAGGAGCTGTTGGTGGCGTCTCTGTCGGCGTGTCATAAGCTTTGGTATCTGCACTTATGCGCCGTGGGGGGTATCGTGGTGCTGGCTTACGTCGATCGGGCCGAGGGGTTGATGCGGGAAGATGCGGACGGTGCGGGGCGATTTGAACGGGCCGTGCTGCATCCGCGGATCACGGTTGCGCCCGGCTCGGATATCGCCAGGGCACACGAGCTGCATCACGCGGCGCACGAAAAATGTTTTATCGCCAGATCGGTGAATTTCCCGGTGGAAGTCGAGCCGGAAATTGTGGTGGCGGTCACTTAAGCCCGGCAATCATGCCCGGCAGGCTCCAATCGATCTGCATGCCTTTCGGATCCCACCCGAATTCGGCGATCATCACCTTGCCGACTTCGTCCTGACTCTTGCCCTCGCTGATGAGACCCGCGGCGCGGTTGCGCAGCTTCTCGATGTTATCGCGATAGGCTTGCAGGCCCGCTTTGGCGGTCACGGGGCCGGGGCCGGGGATTGCGGTGTCGAAGTCGAGTTGCAGGGCGCCATCGAGGGTCTGGGTCCAGGCTTCCAAGCTGCCGCCCGGCGATATCCCTGACTGCCGAACGCGGATGTGCGCATCCGGCATCGCGCGGCGCAAGCGGCACTGCCCGCGAACCAGAACTGCCTGGGAGCGGCGGCGCGTGCGATCCGCAAAGCGAAGAGGTGCTCCGTGCCCGGCTTGAGTGTCTCCCATCACCGAGCGAGGGTTTCCAAACCACCGGCCGGCGCGGTCGGCTGGTAAAATGAAGATGAGTTTGACGGTTACGGAGGCTTGGCATGTTCGATCGCGAAGACGCACAAGATCAGTTGGCCAACAATATCGGATGGTTTGTGGCTGGCACGGTAGTAGGTATGACTGCTGCCATATTGCTGGCGCCGCAGAGCGGGAAGAAGACCCGCCAATTCATTTCCGATAAGACCAAGGAAGGCAAAGAGGCGGTAACCGAAACCGGCAAGGACGTCTACGACCGGAGCAAAGACATGATCGACAAGGGGCGGCAACTGGTGGAAGATGCCGCCGGCTTATTCGAGCGCGGCCGCAAGCTGGTGCGCGGCGATTAAAGGATGTCCGCCATTGAATTGGGCGGCTTTCGCATCACGCCAGTCCGGGAAGACATCTACTGGTGGGATGGCGGCGCCATGTTCGGGGTGGTGCCGAAGACTCTCTGGGGCCCGAAAACGGCTCCCGACGATTTGAACCGCCTGCCGCTGGGTTTCAATTGCTATATCATCGAAACCGGCGAACACACAATCCTGATTGAAACCGGGGGCGGCGGCAAGCTGGATGCGCGGCGGCGCGAGCGCATGAAGCTGCCACCGGAAGCAACGCCGCTGGCCGAGACCATCGCCGCTGCCGGCATCGATCCCGAGCGCATCGATATGGTGGTAAATACTCACCTTCACTGGGACCATTGCGGCTGGAACACGATTGTGACGCGAGGCGTGGCGCAGCCGTCCTTTCCGCGCGCTACGTACTATACGCGTCGCGGCGAATGGGAACATGCGCATCGGCGGCATCCGCGCGATAGCGTGGCTTACATCGACGCGAATTACGATCCGCTGGTGGAGGCGGGCCGAATGCGCCTGATCGATGAAGATACGGAGGTTGCACCGGGAGTGCGCCTATGCCTGGCGCCCGGACACACGCCCGACATGATGGTCGTGACAGCGGTCTCCGGCGGCCGAACGTTCTGCTTTTTGTCCGATCTGGCGCCGACCGCGGCGCATGTGACACCGACCTGGGTGGCGGCGTTCGACCTCGACCCGGTTCAGACCATCGATAGCAAGCTCGACTGGCTGGCGCGAGCCGCTCGCGGCGAATGGATTTGCGCTTTCGCGCATGAACCGGACACCGCTTTTGCGCGTATCCTTCACCAAGATGGCAAATTCGAAGTGAAGGCATGGGGACCCTCCTCGCCGTAGCCGTTTCCGCCGCGCTTTATTACCTTTCCGCCGGACTGGGTGACTTTTGGCCGGCGGCATGGATTGCGCCCATCCCGGTGCTGCTGCTGGCATTCCGCGCCTCGCGGCGAAAGACCGCGCTGGCGGCCTTTGCGGCTTATTTTCTGGGTAGTCATCTGTTCTCGTACCTGGTGGAAATCGAGCCTCTGGGGATACCCTTGCTGGCGTTACCGGCGGCTGCTTTTGCCGGATCGGTATTGGTGGCACGCGCGGCAGTGGCACGGCTGCCCGGATGGATCGCGGCATTCGGATTCCCGCTTGCGTGGACGACCTACGAATTTCTGGCGTCGTTGGTGTCGCCGCACGGCACAGCCCTGAGCCTGGCGTATACGCAGGTGAGCGTCTTGCCGGTCATTCAACTGGCGTCGGTGACCGGGATCTGGGGGATCACTTTCCTGGTGACGCTGATTCCCTCCGCGATCGCGACGGCTTGGGCGCGCCGGGATGCGGCGACGCTGGTTCCGGCGTTGGTGATCGGATTCACCGCGCTAGGCTTTGGCGTGGGCCGCCTGCAGGAGCATCCACAGGCGCCGGAAGTGCGCGTCGGATTAGCGGCCACGGACCGCGGGATCGGGGCGGCCTTTCGCACCGGCGATCCAACTCTCGCGCTAAACGTAGCACAAGCTTATGCGGATCGCGTGGCGCGGCTCGCCGCCCAAGGCGCGCAGGTCGTGATTCTCCCCGAGAAGTTCGTGGGCGTCACACCCGCCGGTTCGGATGCCATCGAGAAAGTCTTCCGTGATGCCGCGCGTGCGGCGCACGTCACGGTAATCGCCGGCTTCAACCGCTTTTCGCCGACCCCGCCTCTCAACCAGGCCGTCGTATTCGGCCCGGACGGGCGCATCCTCCTCTCCTACGAAAAACATCACATGTTGCCCGGACCCGAGACTGGTTACCTGGCCGGCGCTGCACCGGGTCTGTTTCCCGGTCCGGGAGCGCAGTGGGGAGTGGCCATCTGCAAGGACATGGATTTCCCCGCGTGGTCTCGCGAATATGGCGGGCGCGGCGTTCGAATCCTGGCTGTACCGGCGTGGGACTTCGTGGTTGACGCACGGCTGCACTCTCGCATGGCCGTCCTGCGCGGCGTGGAGGAGGGATTCAGCATCGCGCGCAGTGCGCAACAGGGAAATCTGACGTTCAGCGATTCCTATGGACGCATTCTTGGCGAGACTTCCAGCTCTCACGCTCCAGAAGCGCTGTTGGTAGCCACCATACCCACCGGCTCCGGCGCCACAATCTACCAGCGTCTTGGGGACTGGTTCGGCCTCCTTTGCGCATTCTCCCTGGCGGCCTTCGCAGGCCGCCTGCTCCGCCGATTACCCATCGTCGGATAACGCTATCTATTGGGAGCCTTGTTTGTCATCGAGTGCCGTATCCAGAATGATATCGGCTGGCAAACAAAACCAGTCTAAAAGTTGACACGCGAGGAGATTTTCATGGGTAACGTTCTGAAATTGTTTTGGCAGGACGAACAAGGTCAAGACCTGATCGAATACACGCTGCTGATGGCGTTCGTGGCATTGGCTTCCGCCGGCCTATTCATCAGTTCCGGGGCCAGCATCAGCTCGATCTGGAGCGACACCAACGCGCAACTCAGCGGGGCTGCAAGCACGGCAACCACAGGCAGCTAAGGGACCGCTCAAGACCGTAATCGGCGTATTGACGGGCGCGGCTCAGAACCAGGCTGGGAGACCTGCCTGAGCCTCGCACGAAAATCCGCCCCCCGGCACGGCGTATACTGTTTCCCATGTTTAGAAACGCCGGGATTCTACTCCTGCTGTTGGCCATACCTTTTCCGTCCCCCGCCCAGTTATCACAAGACACTCCGGAACTGATTCGCGTGAATCCGCGCGTCTACTGCGCTACCGGATATGCGCTCGGCAACGTGATCTTCATCATCACGGACAGGAGCGTCGTGGTGGTGGACACCACCGAGGGCCAGGCGCCCGCGCAAGCGGCATTAAACGATCTTCGTAAGGTTTCTACACTACCGATCAGTTACATCATATATACGCACCATCACGGCGATCATATTCACGGTGCAAAGGTGTTCGCCGGCCCCGGGACCAAGGTCATCGCCCAGAAGAACCATACCGAAGAGCTCCGCAAATACCGCCTCATGCTGGCGTACAACCGGAAACTGAACGAAACACAGTGGGCCGCGCGGGTACCGCGCGAAGAGCGCGGCGCCACCTTGGGAGTCGATCTGCTCCAGCCGGCAGTGAGCGGCTATATCCCGCCGGACATCACTTTCGACGATGAGTACAAGTTTGTGGAAGGCGGCCTGCGGTTCGAGTTGTATCACACGTCAGGTGAAACGGTGGATCACCTGATGGTGTGGCTTCCAGACGTAGGAACCCTACTGCCGGGCGACCTGTTCTATTGGAGCTTTCCCATGCTGGCCAGCCCAGGCAAGCCCGATCGTCCGGTGCTGGAGTGGGCTGCGTCGCTGGAACGCATGCGGCAACTCCATCCGGCATACCTGGTGGGATCGCACAGCCGGCCGCTGGCGGGGGCTGAGACGATCGACCAGGCGCTGGGGAATTACGCCCGGGCGATCCGTTACGTGCACGAGGAAACGATCCAGCGGATCAACGCGGCTGAACCGCTGTGGCAGATCCGGCAGGAGGTGCGTTTGCCCGCGGAACTGGCGTCGTTACCTTACCTGCAACCGGTTTATGGGACCGTGGAGTGGGCTGTTAACGGTGTGTTCCGGCAGTACACGGGTTGGTACGATTTCGATCCGGCGCATTTGAACGGTGGCGACCCGGCGGCTCTGGATCGAGCGCTGGTGGAAGCCGCGAACGGCTCTGCGGCGATCCTGGATCGCGCGCGCAAGGCACAGGCGGAGGGGCAAATGCAATTGGCTCTGGAACTGGCGGAGACAGCCATGCGCGCGGACAATGACGTAGCGGCGCACCACCTGCGCATGGAATTACTGGAGCGCATGGCTGCCGGGAGTTCCAACGGCGTGGCGAAAAACATCTATCGCGAAGCCGTGGCTGAAGAGCGTAAGGCCAATCCGTGAGCACCGCGCTGCTTGCCGATCCGATTTACAAGCGCCATGTTCCCCCTGGCGGCCATCCGGAACAGCCCGCGCGGTTCGATGCGGCATTGTTCGCGCTGGACCGCGCTGGGTTAAGCGAGCGATTGCTGCGCATTCCGTCGCGAATGGCAACGGAAGATGAATTAGCCGCCTGCCATACGCCCGAATATATCGCGACCGTGAAGCGAGATGTTCAGCGGGGCTATGCCGCACTTTCTACCGGCGACACACCGCTTAGCGCAGCCTCTCTGGACGTTGCGCTGGCTGCCGCCGGAGGGGTGCTGAATGCCGTGGACGCAGTTGTCGAGCGGCGCGCGAAAAATGCGTTCTGCGTGGTGCGGCCGCCGGGCCACCATGCGACGACGGATCGCGGTATGGGTTTTTGCATATTCAACAACGTGGCCGTAGCCGCTCGCTATGCGCAGGGGCACTACGGAATGAGTCGCGTGTTGATTGCCGATTGGGACGTACACCACGGCAACGGCACACAGGATATCTTCTATGCGGACGGCTCCGTTTTCTTCTTCAGTACACACCAGCACCCGTGGTATCCGGGTACGGGACGGCCGCAGGAGACGGGTGAGGGCGAGGGCGTTGGGAGCACATTGAACTGCCCATTTCCCGCCGGTTCGGGGCGTGCCGAGATCCTGGGAGCGTTCCAGGAACACCTGCCGCGAGTGGCGCGCGCCTTCCGGCCCGACCTGGTCGTAATTTCGGCCGGCTTCGATTCGCGATTGGGCGATCCGCTGGGGCGGTTCACCCTCTCCGACCAAGACTTCGCCGATCTGACGGCGCTGATGCTGGAGATAGCGGACCAATACGCGGGAGGCCGCCTGGTATCGGTGCTTGAAGGCGGATACGATTTGAATGGTTTGGCGTCGGCGGCGCTGGCGCATGTGTCGGCGCTCAAGAAATAGGCCCTAGACCAGCACCTTGATATCATGAATTCTAAGACATGGCGTTGATCGCCGTTTCCGGACAGCCCGGTTGCCGATTTGAAGAAGTGGCGCGCCTCAGCGCGCACCGGCTGGGTTTCGAATTCGTCAATGAGACCCGTATTCAGGGAATGATCGACCGCGAGTTCGGACCGGACATCCGCACCCCGGAGAAAGCCAGTGCCGACGTGATGGCTTCGATTCTGGCGCGCCTCGCCATGGAGCATCATCTGATATTTTGCGGTCCGGGCGCGGAAACCCTTTCCCGGCAATTCCCCGGCACGCTCAGAGTGCAGGTCGTGGCGCCGGATTCGGTGCGCATCGGCAATCTGATGTTGGACCGGCGGCTGGAGCGTTCCGCTGCCCGAGTGCTGCTGCGCGATCTTGACGCGGCCCAGCGCCAGCAGTACAAGGACATGTCCGGCCGCGCCCTGGCGCCGGCGCACTGGTTCGACCTGATTCTCAACTCCGAGTTCATGGACTCCGAGCAGATGGTGGAGATGATTCAGAGCGCCGTCAAAGCTTGGGGGCTGAAGGAGCGCGGCCACCTTTCGCCGGCCGCCGAGGCCCAAATCCAGTTTCAAATCCGGCTGCGTCTGGCGCGCCATGGTATTGTGCCGCCAGGCGCGGTGCGTCTTCCAGAAAAAGCCTTCGCGCATCACAGCGAACAGATTTTCGCCAATCTGCTGGACTTCTATCGGATCGCCTGGGAATACGAACCGCGCAGCTTTCCGATACAGTGGGATGCGGAGGGCCGGGTCTCCGAGGCTTTCACGCCCGATTTCTACCTGCTGGAGTTCGACCTGTATGTGGAACTCACCACCATGAAACAGTCTCTTGTCACGCGCAAGAACCGTAAGATCCGCTTACTGCGGGAATTATATCCGCACTTGAACATACAGGTCTTTTACCAGAAAGATTTCGAGAACCTGATCTTCAAGTACGGCCTCGCGGAGCGGCCGGCGAACGTATGAACAAAGACCCCCTGCCGGCCATCGAGCGCGTACTGTTTACCGAGGAACAGATTACCCGGCGTATCCAGGAGGTTGCCGCGGAGATCAGTGAACGCTACCGCGGCAAGACGCTCAAACTGATCGGCGTGCTCAAGGGTTCGGTGTTCTTTCTCACGGCGCTCGCGCGGCACATCCAAATACCGGTGAAAATCGACTTCCTCGCCATCTCCACTTTCTCGAACAAATCCAGCGCGCCCGGTGTGGTGCGCATAGCCAAGGATCTGGACGATACCATCGAGAACGAAGACGTGCTGCTGGTGGAGGATATCGTAGACACCGGGCTGACCCTGCGCTATCTGCTACAGACGCTCTCCAGCCGGCGGCCTAACTCTTTGGCTGTCTGCACTTTTCTCGACCGCAATTCACGCCGCCTGGTGCAACTGCCGGTCGAATTCCGCTGCTTCGAGATTCCAGACCGATTCGTGATCGGATTCGGCCTGGATCACAATCAGCTATACCGCAATCTAAGTTACGTAGCGGTGATGAAGACGGAGAAGTAATACCGGCACAGCGGACTTACGCCCGGTTCTATAATGGGGATTCCGCATCACGGAAAAATTATGTCTATTACTACTGATACGTTTGTTGAAGAGAATCGCGACCGTCTCCTGGAAGAATTGAAAACGTTCCTGCGCATACCCAGCATCAGCACGCTGCCCGAGCATCGCGGCGATATCGAGGGCGCCGCGCAATTTGTGGCCGACAGCCTGCGCCATGTGGGGATGGAAAACGTGGAGGTCATCCAAACGGAGAAACATCCACTGGTTTACGCGGACTGGATGCACGCACCCGGCAAACCCACCGTATTGTGCTACGGACACTATGACGTGCAGCCCGCAGACCCCTTGGAATTGTGGGAAAGCCCGCCTTTCGAGCCTACCGTGCGCAACGGCAACCTCTACGGCCGCGGCACGGCGGACGACAAGGGGCAGATGTACAGCCATATCAAAGCTATCGAAGCGCTGCGTACGGCGGGCGAATCGCTGCCGCTGAACTTGAAGTTCCTGGTGGAGGGTGAAGAGGAAGTCGGTGGCGAGTCCATCGCCAAATACGTTGCCAAAAATCCGGAGAAGCTGAAAGCAGACGTGGCCCTGGTGTCCGATACGGAACTCTTCGCCGAGGGCATCCCCACTCTTTGTATCGGTTTGCGTGGACTCGTCTACATGGAATTGGAGGCCACCGGCCCCAGTCGCGACCTGCATTCCGGGCTTTACGGTGGCGCGTCGCCCAATCCTATCTTCGGACTGGTCGAGCTTCTTTCGAAAGTCAAAAACGCAAACGGGGTCATCCAGGTGCCGGGGATCTACGACGACGTGCTGCCGCCCGCGCCGGCGGAAAAGAAAAGCTGGAGGCGGCTACCGTTCAGCGAAGAGGAGTTCCTCAAGAACGAGGTGGGCGCCAGCACCCTGACCGGCGAGCGCAAACCGGTGCTCGAGCGCGTTTGGGCGCGTCCAACTTTCGAGGTGCACGGCATCGCGGGCGGCTTCACGGCGGCCGGCGCGAAGACGGTGATCCCGGCCAAGGCTACCGCCAAGATCAGCTTCCGGCTGGTGCCGAACCAGGATCCGGAAAAAGTTGTGGCGGCCTTCCGTGAATTCGTCGCCAAGCACACGCCCAAGGGCATCCAGTTCGAATTGCGCGTGCTGAGCGCCGGACCCGGTTTGGTGGTGAATCCGGATCATCCGGCGATCCATGTGGCCGCCGAAGCTTTCAGCGACGTGCTGGGCAAAAAGACCGTTTTCATCCGTTCCGGTGGATCGATTCCCATCGTCGGCGATTTCGCGAATCACCTGGGCATTCCCACGGTGTTGATGGGCTTTGGCCTCCCGGACGACGGCCTGCACTCGCCCAACGAAAAGTACTGCCTCGAAAATTATTATCAGGGCATCAAGACGGTGGCCCACTTCTTCGAGCAATACGGCGCAGTGGCCACGCCGGCCTCCGCGGCGCAGGCGTAAATTCCTTTTGGCCTAAGACAACTGCCAGGCGGCGCCGGGTCGCCTGGCGTCCCGTGCTGTGCCAAAAAGCACGGTTCGGCAATCCGACGACAGTCCGTAACTCATAATCCATTTCAGGGTTAAGATAACCAGAAGCGCTGGCCCATTTGGTGTAACGATGGACGTTGATAAGATTCTGCTTGAATTAAGGTACGAACGGGATCAAATCGACGCGGCCATTCTTAGCCTGGAAGAGTTGTTACGAGGCCGCGGACGAAAGCGGGGACGGCCTCCGGCTTGGCTTTCTCAGGACGCCAAAGGCCGGCGCGGACGTCCTCCTGGCAGCCGAAATAAGCCGAAAGAGGAAAACTCTTTGAGCTTGACCAGCCACCAATCCAACGGGTAAGCCGAAAGCGAATCTCAAAAAATATACTTGATCCCCAACTGAATTTGGCGCGGCGGCTTATTCCCGTAGGCGTTGGCGGAAAGCACTTGCCCAAAATTTGGGTCCTCGAATACGTGATTGGGGATGTCGAAGTTCGGATGGTTGAACAGATTGAATACCTCGCCCCGCACCTGCAGCCGCCGCGACTCCTTGCCCAGCGAGATGTTCTTGTACATGGAGAAGTCCAGATTGGAAAGCCCCGGACCGGTCATGATATTGCGGCCGGCGTTTCCGAACTGTCCGGCAGGTGGCGCCACGAAAGCGCAGGCGTTGAACCAGCTCGACGGTTGATCCACCGCATCGGCTGCCAGACCGCCCTGCGAAATGGTGGTGTGACATGCGGGGTTCGGGTTGGCCATCACCGGCCCGGGCACGTAAGGGTTAGAGACGAGATCCGGCCGGTACGGATTCCCGAATGCGGCGATGGCGGAACCGGATTCCGAAGCCGGCAAGTTCACGGTGAATGGCGATCCGGTCTGCACCGTAAGAATACCCGCCGCCTGCCAGTTGCCCAGCAGTCTCTTGCGCCAGCCCGGCTCGGTGATCCACTTGCGGCCCAAGGGCAGATCGTATACGGAACTGGTCACCAGGCGATGCTTGACATTGAAATCCGAAAGCCCGCGATCGCCCTGGAGATCCTCCGAATTCTGAGGCAGGCCGGACCCCACGCTGCCGCCGAACACCGAAGAGACATCGTCGATGGACTTCGAGAAAGTGTATGCCGCCAGGAAAGTCAGCCCCTGCGCCACCCGACGCTCCGAGCGAATTTGCAGGGAGTTATAAGAACTGGATGCGCCGGACTCCACATATAGGATCGAGGAGAACTGTGGGTAAGGCGCAAGATTAGTGGCCGGATTCACCTCGTTCAAGTCGCGCACGTCGGATAAGTGCGTGCCCCTCGACCCGACATAAGCCACATCAACCATCCAGTAAGGCTCGATCTCGTATTGCAGATCCACGTTCCACTGCTGCATGTAGCCGTCACGGAAGTTACGGGCAATCATGTTCGGCTCGACGACGGCCGTGGCGGGTTGGCTCAAGATATTCTGGATGGTATTCGACCCGCTATTGGCATAGTAGAACAGATCGTAAAAGGGCGGGTTGAACCGCGGAAAGACATTAATGTTGAAGATGCTGGCATCGTAGAAGATACCGTACGCCGAGCGCACCACCCAACGTTCCGTCTTCATGGGCCGCCATGCCACGCCGATGCGCGGCGCGAAATCCGTGAGTGTCGGGGTATAAGTGGCGCGCGGCACGCCATCGGTTCCGGCTTGGATGAACTGGCAATCCGGAACGGGCGTGCAGGTGGCCGAAGCCGCGCTCAGATCCGGGACGCTATAACGGTTGTGATCCTCGACCGGCGGTTGGTTGTATTCATAGCGCAGGCCCACGTTCAGCAGCAGACGCGGCACCACGTGGATGTCGTCCTGTATGTAGTAATTCATGCCGACGCTGCGCACCGTGTTGTAGGTATCGCCTTTCACCGCCACGGCGTAATCCGGGATTCCGACGGATAACTGGGCCAAGGCCTCCAGCGGGGTGGCCGTCATGCCATCCTCTGCGCCGGCCTCAAAAAACCAGTCGCCGCGCGCCACGAAATCGAGGTAATCATCCACCTGAATGTCACGGATATCGGCTCCGAACTTAAACTGGTTGCGGCCGTGAATGAACGACAGGTTGTCGGATAGGTGCACGGTGGTGTCGTGCCGATCCTGCGGATAATTGAGTGGTTCGCCGATTCCGTCGAAGCCCAGCACGTTGACGTCGGGATAACCCAGATCGACAGGCTTGGTCAGGATATCCGGAAAACCCAACTGCGCGCTCAGATTATCGCCGGAGCTTTGCTGGAACGCGCCCGCGCGCATCCGGTTGTAGCCCAAGGTGAGTTCGTTGATCGCGTAGGAGGTGAAGACATGTGTCCACGCCAACCCGCCGTTCTGCCCGTCATTGAGCGTGAAGCTGCCATAACCGGGCAGGTTGGTGAAGGAATTTACGGGATCGAAAGGATTGAAGCGGTCCTCATCGAAAATCGACCAATGCGCTGAGATCGTGTTATTCGGTCCCGCGTGGTGGTCGACCTTGACCAAGCCCAGATTCTCAGTGTTACGGATGATCGGGGCGGAAACAAACGTATTGGACGTGCTTAAGTTCGTTCCGGCGTTGGCGGCTGGATACAAGTTCAAGATAGCCTGTCCGGCCGGGTTCGGCGGAATGCCCACGCCCGACAACAAACTGGCAATGTCCTGCAATTCGACCTGCGACGGCACGGTGGCTTCCCGCGTGGTCGCTTGCCGCAAATGCTGCCCTTCGTAGGAGACGAAGAAAAAAGTCTTGTCCTTGCGAATGGGCCCGCCGAACGTGCCGCCAAACTGGTCGCGATCGAGGCCGGGGATCGGGCCGCAGGTGCCGGGTATCGATTGGGCGGCGCAATAAGGAAGATCGAAGAAGTTCTTGGCGTCCAGGTTCCGGTTGCGCAGAAACTCGAAGAGTCCGCCGTGGAATTGATTGGAGCCGCTCTTTAAGATGACGTTGATTTGTCCGCCGCCGCTGCGCCCGAACTCCGCGGAATAGTTGCTGGACTGCACCTTGAATTCCTGGATGGCGTCGATGGATGGCAGCGCGACGTACTGGTTGATATACGGATCGTTGTTATCCACCCCTTCGAGAAGGAAGTTATTGGATTGCTCGCGCGCCCCGTTGACGCTGACCGCGCCACCTTGCGTGGAATTCTGAGAACCTTCCACGGGCAACTGGCTGCCCGGCGCCAGCAGGGAGAAGGCCAAAAAGTTGCGCTCATTCAAAGGCAGTTCCTGGACCAACCTTCCGTCGATCACCTGCCCCATGGTGGAAGTGTCAGTCTGCACGATGGGAGGTGTGTCTGTGACCTTGACTTCCTCGTTAGGCCGGCCGACCTGTAGCGTGAAGTCGAGGCGGGCGGTCTGATCCACGTCCAGCCGGACTTCGGTCGCCACAGCGCGGCGAAATCCTTCTTTTTCCGCAGCCACGCGGTAATAGCCGGGCGGTAACAGGGCGATGGTGAAATCGCCGTCGTCGTTGGTCAGGGCCTCTCGCGCCGCGTTGGTGGCTTCGCTCGTGACAGTTACGCGTGCGCCGAGCACCACACCGCCGGTGGCGTCCGTCACCGTCCCGGTAATGGTGCCGGTTGGATCGTTTGCCGGAAGGGGCGCGACCAGCAAGATTCCCAGCAAGAGAATGAGTAGAAGACAACGGTAGCTCATACTGTTCTTTCCCGGATATCTCGATTGCCAGCATAGCAGACGTGCGGCTCCGAGAGGGCGTTTCCCCTCCAGGATCGCGCGGTCTCATCCGCTTGACCCTGACACTGCCGTTCGCTATGCTAGGCTGCATCTGCGCAGCTTAAGCCATTCCCACGTAATAATCCCCCATTGGAGGACGGATGAATCCACAAGAAGTTTTGGAATACGCAAAGAATAATGACGCCCGGCAGTTGGATCTTAGATTCACCGACATTCCGAGCCTTCAGCACCACGTTTCCTACCCCATCAGCGAGCTTGGCGAAAGCAGCTTCGAAGAAGGCTACGGCATGGACGGTTCCAGCATTCGCGGATGGGCCGCCATTCACGAAAGCGACATGCTGCTGATTCCGGATCCCACGACGGCGTTCATGGATCCCTTTGCCGAAACACCCACGCTGGTGATGTATGGCGACGTCATCGATCCCATCACCAAGCAACACTACGAACGCGATCCGCGCTGGATCGCCAAAAAAGCCGAGATGCATCTGAAGAACAGCGGCGTGGGCGATACCGCCTTTTTCGGCGCCGAAGCCGAGTTTTTCATTTTCGATAACATTCGCTTCGATCAGAATCAGCACTCCGGCTACTATTTCATCGATGCCGATGAAGGCCGTTGGAATTCCGGCCGCGAGAAAGACAATCTGGGGTATCGGCCGCGCTACAAGGAAGGCTATTTCCCGGTTCCGCCCACCGATCATTACCAGGATCTGCGCAGCGAGATGGTGCAGACCATGATCAAGTGCGGCTTGCGCATCGAGTGCCATCACCACGAGGTCGCCACCGGCGGCCAGTGCGAGATCGATCAGCGCTTCGACACGCTGGTGAAATCGGCGGACAACATGATGCTCTACAAATACATCATCCGCAACGTGGCGAATCAATATGGCAAGACCGTGACCTTCATGCCGAAGCCCCTGTTCTCGGACAACGGCAGCGGCATGCATACGCACCAAAGCATCTGGAAGGAAGGCAAGCCGCTGTTTGCGGGAGACTGTTACGCCGGCTTCAGCCAACTGGGTCTGTGGTACATCGGCGGGTTGCTGAAGCACGCGCGCGCGCTTTCGGCCATCATCGCGCCTACGACGAACAGCTACAAGCGGCTGGTGCCCGGATACGAAGCTCCGGTCAACCTGGCGTACTCGCGGCGCAATCGCTCGGCCGCCTGCCGCATTCCGATGTACTCAGCCAGTCCAAAAGCCAAGCGCGTGGAGTTCCGGCCGCCCGATCCGGCCGCCAATCCGTATCTGGCCTTCGCGGCCATGCTGATGGCCGGTCTCGATGGCGTGGCCAACAAGATCGATCCCGGCGAACCGCTGGACAAAGACATTTACGATCTCTCGCCGGAAGAGATGCGCAAGGTTCCTTCGATGCCGGCATCCCTCGAGGAAGCCTTGAGTTGCCTC
Source organism: Bryobacteraceae bacterium (assembly GCA_049511415.1). GTDB lineage: Bacteria > Acidobacteriota > Terriglobia > Bryobacterales > Bryobacteraceae > Bog-159. The sequence continues at coordinate 25,337 of JBEKYC010000059.1, forward strand.
GAAGACGATCACGGTTTCATGATGAAGGGCGACGTCTTCACTGAGGAACTGATCGAAACCTATATCGATTACAAGCGCAAGAACGAAGCCGACGCCATCCGGTTGCGGCCGCATCCGTACGAGTTCGCGCTCTACTACGACGTCTAAGAGGCGCCGCCGCATATGCAAGCTGGGTTGCAGGCTATGGATTTCACATCGCCTGCCACCCGGCCGCTCGAAGGCATCGTCATTCAGATCAACATCTCCGCGGGTGGAATTCCCAAGCGCGCGATCGCGGCGGGCATGATTACCTCCCGAGGGCTGGAAGGCGACGCTTGGGCCCATCCACAGATACACGGTGGTGACCTACAGGCAATCTTGCTGATCACCGCGGAAGCGGTGGATGAGTTGCGGTCGCGCGGGTACCCCGTTTTCTACGGCGCGTTGGGCGAGAACCTCACCACGCGCGGGCTGGACCGGCGGCAGGTCCGTATCGGACAGCAATTTCGGATCGGCGGAGCCACAGTGGAAATCACCAAGGCGCGCGGCCCTTGCGCGGCATTGGACGTGTACGGCCCGGCCATCAAACAGGAGATTTACGATCCGCTCGTGAAGGCCGGCGATCCCGGTTCGCCGCGCTGGGGCATGAGCGGCTTCTACGCGCGCGTCATCGAACCCGGTCCCGTCCATCCAAACAGCGCCATCACGCTCACTGCCGCCGCGGTTTGAGCCGTCCGATCTGAGGTTAGAATAATCTTTCGTCCTGGGAGCTACCATGCAAGCGGAAAGCTGTGACATCGGACTGATCGGCCTGGCGGTCATGGGCCAGAACCTGGTTTTGAACATGAACGACCATGGATACCGGGTGGCCGTTTACAATCGCACCGTCTCGAAGGTGGACGATTTCATCGCGCACGAAGCGGCCGGCACGCAGGTGGTCGGCACGCATTCGCTTGAGGAATTAGCGAACGTTCTGAAGAAGCCGCGGCGGGTCATGCTGATGGTCAAGGCCGGCGACACGGTGGATCAGATGATCGCGCAGATCACGCCGCACCTGGAGTCCGGCGACATTATCATCGACGGCGGCAATTCGCATTATCCCGACACCAACCGGCGCACCAAGGCGCTGGCGGAGAAAGGCATCCTGTTCGTCGGCACGGGTGTTTCGGGAGGCGAGGAGGGCGCGCGCCACGGTCCGTCCATCATGCCGGGCGGCAATCCCGCGGCTTGGCCGCACGTGAAGGAAATCTTCCAGGCCATCGCGGCCAAGGTCGAGGACGGCACGCCGTGTTGCGACTGGGTTGGCGACAGCGGCGCCGGCCATTACGTGAAGATGGTGCACAACGGCATCGAGTACGGCGACATGCAGTTGATCTGCGAAGCGTACCAGTTGCTGAAGGACGGCCTGGGTCTCAGCGCCACGGAACTGCACGAGGTGTTCGCCGATTGGAACAAGGGCGAACTGGACAGCTACCTGATCGAAATCACCGCGGAAATCTTCACGAAGCTGGACGATGACGGCGCGCCGCTGGTGGACAAGATCCTGGACACCGCCGGTCAGAAGGGCACCGGCAAATGGACGGGCATCAGCGCGCTGGATACCGGGACCCCCGTGACGCTGATCGGCGAGGCCGTGTTCGCGCGCTGTCTTTCGGCGATGAAAGACGAACGCGTGGCGGCGGCCAAGATTCTGAGCGGACCGAAGCCCGCGCCGGCCGCCGACCGGGCCGGGTTCATCGAAGCCGTGCGGCGGGCGCTCTATTGTTCCAAGATGATCTCGTATGCGCAAGGCTACATGCTGCTGCGCGAGGCGGCCAAAGAAGAGGGATGGAACCTGAATTTTGGCGGCATCGCTTTGATGTGGCGCGGCGGCTGCATCATCCGCAGCCGTTTCCTGGGCAAAATCAAAGAAGCCTACGACAAGAATCCGCAATTGACGAACCTGCTGCGCGACGAATTCTTCAGCCAGACACTGGTCGGATATCAGGATTCGTGGCGGCGGGCCATCATCCAGGCGATCGAATATGGCGTGCCCACGCCGGCGTTTTCGACGGCGCTGTCGTTCTTTGACGGCTACCGCACGGCGCGCTTGCCGGCAAACCTGCTGCAGGCGCAGCGCGACTTCTTCGGCGCGCATACCTACGAGCGCATCGACAAACCGCGCGGCCAGTTCTTCCATACCAACTGGACCGGGCGCGGCGGGCGGGTTTCGTCCGGCACTTACAACGTGTGAAAGAATATGGCGGACGTTCTTCAAATTCCGGCCGGCGGCGCGCTCGATTTTCTTTCGGTGGGAGCGCTGATCCATCGCTTCGATCCCGGCATCATTCCATTTCGCAAGGCCACCGCATGCCATATCCACGTGAGCGGCGGCGAATTCAATTGCGCGGCGAACCTGGCGGATTGCTTCGGCATGAAGACGGGAATCGCGACGGCCATGGTGGATTACCCGGTCGGCGACCTGATTGCGGAACGCGTGCGCGCCATGGGCGTTCAGCCGTTTTACAAAAACTTCAAGCACGATGGCGCAACCGGCCCCAACATGGCGGCGGTTTATAGCGATCGCGGCTATGGCGTGCGCGCGCCGGTGGTCTTTTACAACCGGGCCAATGAAGCGGCGGCGCTGCTGAAGCCGGGCGATTTCGATTGGAAGACAATCTTCGCCGGAGGCGTGCGCTGGTTCCATAGCGGCGGTATCTTTGCGGCGCTCTCGCCGACGACCGCGGAAGTTATCATCGAGGGCATGCATGCGGCGAAGGCTGCGGGCGCGGTGGTTTCGTTCGATTTGAATTACCGTGCGAAGCTGTGGAGCATCTCGGGCGGCCACGAGCGCGCCGCAGCGGTGATCCGCCGCATCGTGGAGAATGTGGATGTCCTTGTCGGCAATGAAGAGGATTTGCAGATGGGTCTGGGAATTCCCGGCCCGGAAGTGGCCGCGAAATCGAAGCTCGATCCCAGCGCGTTTCTGGGCATGATCGGGCAGGTGGTCGCGCAGCATCCGCAGATCCAGATTGTGGCGACCACGCTGCGCGAAGTGCACTCGACGAACCGGCACAGTTGGAGCGCGGTAGCCTGGGTCGGCGGGGAGACGCATGTCGCGCCGACGGCGGAGTTGGATGTGCTCGACCGCGTGGGCGGCGGCGACGGTTTCGCTTCGGGGTTGTTCTACGGGCTGATGGCCGGCGAGACGCCGGAACAGGCGGTCAAGCTGGGCTGGGCGCACGGCGCGCTGCTCACGACGTTTCCTGGCGATACGACTATGGCGACGCTGGAGCAGGTGCGGGCGGTGGCGAAGGGCGGATCGGCGCGGATACAGCGGTAACCGGAGCCGGATCACACCTCGCGCCAACCCAACAGCCGCGCCGCGTTGTTGTGATATACCTTCTTCAAAATCGCATCCGGCAGGCCAATGCCGTGGACCTTCCAGCGCCCCTGCGGCGGCTTGGCTGACGGCGCGTAGTCGAAGTACTCGTCCAGCGTTTCGAGCCAGCGGAAATAGATCTGATACATGCCTGGCTCCAGGTCCTGCTGTGGCGTGCCCGCCTGGCTGGGGGTGGCGTCAGTGCCGAACATGATGCGGTCCTGGTATTTCTCGAAGAAGGCGCGGGCGCGGCGCGGTTGCCGGCCGAGTTCGCCCAAGCGCGCGGCGGTCTCGACGTGCAGGTTGGGGAGATCGTCGAGCCATCGGGAGACCTCATCGAGATTTTCGGGATGATTGGCGATGTGCAGTCCCACGAACGTGGTCTTCGGGTGCCGCGCAATGACGCGGTTCCGCGCGGACAGCAGTTCCGCCTTGGATGGATAGTCCTTCCCATAGAATGACCAATCCGGATGATGCCCCAGTTCCTCCCATCGTTCGTTGAACCGATCCACAGGCGTGAAGAAGGCGTCCGGATCCGAGGTATGAATGAACACGGGCAAATTCAACTGGCCGGCCGCGTCCCACATGGGATCGAAGCGCGGATCATCAACCTTCACCAGTGGTCCCGAATCGACGTTTTCGCGCAGGTACAGTCCCAGCGTCTTCAGCACCTTCACTCCGATAGCGCCGGCCTGCTTGCCGCGGGCGATCTCGTCGGCTTGCCACTTTGGGAAGCCGGGATCGCGGACGCGATTGTAGGCGGGTTCGACGCAATTGAAGAAACGGCCTGGATGGTGTGAGTCCAGATTCTGGATGTTCTGCTTTAGAAGATCGCCGTAGCCGCCAGTCAAATTGATCATGGTGCGGATGTTGAGTGAGTCCATCCAGGCTACGATGGGATCGATCTGGCGAAAGATCGACGCCACATGCGTATGGACGTCGATCACGGGATGGCTGGCGCGCGAAGTGGGATGCTGAGCAACCCTCAGCATGCTGCGGGGCTCGAAATCTTCGAGAGGCATGCCAGTCGGGGGCTTTGGCGCCGCGGGATTTTGCTGCGGCGAAGCAGGTGCGCCCGCCAGTGCAGCGAGGCCGGCTGAGCCGCTAATGAATGCGCGCCGCGATTTCTTGCCGATCTGCATGATGGCCGATATATAGCATGCGGCCGCGGCGCGATCAAAGCCGGGGCCAGCCGGGAACATCTCCTACCAACGGCGCGGCGTAATCCCGAAACGGCGGCAGCACATCATTGCCATCAGGATGAATCCAGTCCGCGGGCAATAAGCGCTCCACGCGCGCGACGGTATCGAGCGGCGTGAGAAACGTGCTGGAATCGCGGCGCAGCGCGACCATTACGTCCGATCGCCCATCCACCGCCGCAGCCGCCGCGGCCTGGCCGCAGACGAAAGATTCGCGCCGATCGAGCGCGACCGCAAACTCACCGCAACAGCGGCCCAGCAATCCGGGCTTCTCGGCGCGCGCGCGTATGCCCAGCTTCGCCGTGAGCAAACGCGCCAGCGTGTGTCCCAAATTGGATGCCAGGCGCTGGACCTGGACCTCGGCGCGATCCACGTCCGCGCCGAAGGGCCGCCCGTTTTCGTCGAGTTGGCCTTCACAGACGGCGATGACGACGCGGCCGAGGCGGCGATAGACGTGCTCGACGTCGGCGGCGATACGGTCCAGGTTCAAGCGCCGCTCAGGGAAGTAAATCAGGTGCGGCGCGTCGTCGGGGTGGTAACGTGCCAACGAAGTGGCGGCTACTATCCAGCCGGCGTTGCGGCCGAGGGTTTCAAGCACGCAGACGGGCGATGGCAGCGAGCGATTGTCTTCGCCCACATCGCGTGCGGCACAGGCGAAGAAGCGGGCGGTGGAGGCGTAGCCGGGGGTATGGTCGGTCACGCACAGATCGTTATCGATGGTTTTGGGAATGCCGATGACTTGCAGATCGCAGCCGGCCGCGCGCGCGTGTTGCGCGATGCGCATCGCGGTTTCCATGGAGCCGTTGCCGCCGGTATAAAAGAAGACGCGCGTGTCGGCGCCCCGGAAGACGTCGAGCAGTTTTTCATAATCGCTCTCGGCCAACGGCAGCCGGCTGGATCCAAGCGCGGAACCGGGCGAATTCGCGATCTGACCGACCAAGCCCGCATCCACCGCCGTCAGATCCAGCAGATCGCCGCGCAATAATCCGGCGAGTCCGTAACGCGCCCCAAAGAGATGCAGTCCGCGCCGGCCGCATTCCTGGATGAGGCCCGCCAGACTCGCGTTGATGACGGCCGTGGGGCCGCCGCCGTGCGCCACGATTGCGTTTGCAGGCATGTCAGAATCTCCCGTCGCGGGTTTCGAAATGGGTGGGCTTGTCCCAAGCGGGGCCGCCGACGCGGATCCATTCCGCAGTCCATTCGATCGCGGTTTGCTCGCTCACTTCAGGGACGCCGAACAGGCGCTGGCAGCGGGCAGTGTTGCTCAGCAGGGCCGTGTCGGCCTCGTGGCCTTCAAACACCGGCGGGCGCGCGAACAATTCTCCAAATCGTGTAGCCACCGCGCGCACCGATAGCGTCTCCGGACCGGTCACATTGAGTACCTCGGGCGGCGAGGCGCACAATGCGAAACTACGCAGGCAAATCGAGTTGGCATCACCCTGCCAGATCACGTTCACATGCCCCATGCTCAGGTTCACGGGCCGGCCCTCGAACACCCGTAGGCCGATGTCGCGCAGCACGCCATAGCGCATCTCCACCGCGTAGTTCAGCCGCAGGAGACACACGCGCGTGCCGTATCGCGCCGAGAAGAATTCGAACATGCGCTCGCGCGCCAGCACCGACTCGGCATATTCGCCGATGGGATCGGGCGGCATCTCCTCGGTCGCGCCGCCGCTGGCTACCGGAACCAGCGGGTATACGTTCCCGCTGGAGAAGGCCACTATCCGCGAATTGCGATATCGTTCGGCGACCCGCGCGGGTAGATACGCGTTGCTCGCCCAAGTGAGATGCGCCGCGCCCATCGAGCCGAACTTGCGTCCCGCCATGAAGATCACATTGGGCGCGTCGGGAAGCCCGGCGAGTTGTTCGAAATCCAGCAGATCGGCACGCATGGTTTCGACGCCGGTGGCCCGCAGCGCAATCTCGGCGCTTTCGTCCGAGAAGCGTGACACGGCCACGATGCGAATGGAAATGCCGGCTTCGTCCGCCGCCCGGCGCGCGCGACGCGCCAGGCTGGGGCCCATCTTGCCGCCGGCTCCCAGGATCAGCAAGCCCCCATGCAGGGCGCGCATGGCCGTGCGGTCGGCATCGTTCGGCGCTGCCAGGATATCGTCGAGTTCCGCCTCGGAACGAATGTCCACGGTGCTCAGAAATTAGCGCTGGTTGCGGTCGAGACACCTGCACTATTGGTCAGCGTCACCGATACCGAAGCCAGGCCGCTGGCTGAGCCGTTGGTCAATGTGAAAGGCAGAGTCAGGATAAACTGGCTGCCGTATTGATCCGAACTGCTGCTTTGGAACCAGTTGCTGGCGGCGGATGTCAGCGGTACCGTCACGCTGGAGTTCTCCAGCGTTTGTCCGGAAGCGGGCGTGAATTGCAGGGTGGCCTGCGAAGCATCGCGCGTGTTGGAATACGCGGTGACCGAAACGGTAAAGCTGGAGGAACTGGTCGAAACGCTGACGGCGCTGATCACCGGCATTGCCGGCGCTATCTGAATGGTCTGTGTGACCACCGCCGGTACTGCCGCCCCGCTACCCGCCTGCAAGCTGACCGTAAGCGTGATGGTCCCGGCCACGGTCCCTGTTTGCAGCGCGAAAGAAACCGGCGCCGTGGTGTTGGCCGGCATCGTGAAACTGGCAGTGGTCCCACCCGACGAGAACTGGATAGCCGGATCAGGCGCCGGCCACGTCAGCGTCGCATCCGGTGTAAACGACAGTGTGACCTGCGCCGTCACCGCTTCCTGATAATTCGCACCCAGCGCCAGCGTGCCGCTCAATTGCTGCGCGGAAGTGGCTGTATCCGAGATGCCCGAAAAAGTCGCCGCCAGCACGGTAAGCATAAACGCCTGTGAAGCCGTCGCCTTGGTGCTGTCGGTTACCTGCAGGGTAAAACTGAAATCGCCTGCGGCGTTGGGCGTGCCGCTGATCGTGCCGCTCGATGCATCCAGCGTCAATCCACCCGGAAGTGCTCCGGCGGTGACGGCCCAAGTGTAGGGCGCGGTTCCCGTCGCGGCCACAGTCTGCGAGTATGCAGTGCCCAGTGCCGCGCTGGGCAGAGTTGCGGCGGTGGTAATCGCCAATCCACCGATCACGATGGTGAGTTGCTGAGTGGCGGTCGCGGACGTGAAGTCGGTCACCTGGATGGTAAATGTGAACGACCCGGCCGCCGTCGGCGTGCCGCTCAACGTGCTGCCGGAAAGCGCGATGCCGGGCGGCAGCGTGCCGGCGGTTTTCGCATAGGTGTACGGCGGTGTTCCGCCAGTGGCCACCAGCGTCTGATCGTAAGCCGTTCCGATCGTGCCATTCGGAAGCGATGTGGTACTGAACGACAATCCCGAGACCACCAGCGTGAATTGCTGGCTGGCGGTCGCCGCGGCGCTGTCCGTTACAGTCGCGGTGAAGGTGAAGGTGCCGCTGGCCGTGGCTGTGCCGCTGACCACGCCGGCTGCGCTTAAGGTGATCCCGGCAGGTAGTGCCCCGCCGGTGAGCGCCCATGTGTAAGGCGGCGCGCCCCCGGCGGCGCTCAGGGTCTGTGAATAACTGGCATTCAACGGGGCGCCCGGCAGCGTCGCTGCGGTCGTAATCGAAAGACCGCTAACCACGGTAATGCTTAGTTTCTTGGTGGCGATGGCCGAAGCGCTGTCGCTGACCTGGACCGTGAAAGTGAAAGTTCCCGCCGCACTGAGAGAGCCGGTGATGGCGCCACTGGAGGAGAGGCTCAGACCACCCGGCAATGCGCCGTTTACAATGGACCAGGTATACGGCGGCGTGCCGCCGGTAGCGGCCAGCGTCTGCGAATACGCCGCGCCCGGAGAGCCGCCCGGCAGACTGGTGGTCGTGATGCTCAGCGAGGGCGCCACCGTGATCGAAAATGGAGCAGAGGCCTGACGGCCCAAACTGTCCGTCACCTGCACGCTGAATGTGGAAGTTCCAGCCACGGTGGGATTGCCTGTGACGCTTCCGCCGTCGGTGAGTGACAGCCCCGGCGGCAACGATCCGGCTGTGAGCGCCCAGGTATAGGGCGCGGTTCCTCCGGTGGCCCCCAGGGTCTGGGAATAAGGAACGCCCACAGTCGCCACAGGCAATGCGGGAGTTGTAATCGTCAGGCCCGCCGCGATCACGATGGTGAACTGGCGGTTCGTGGCTCCTCCGAGCGCGTCACTCACGTTCCCCGTAAATGTGAAAGTGCCGGTTTTGGTGGGCGTGCCGGTGATGGCGCCGCCGCTTGAGAACGTCAAGCCCGGCGGTAAGGCTCCGGATGTGACCGACCATGTATAGGGCGCTTCGCCGGCCGAAGCCGTAAGGCTCTGTGAATAAGCCGCCGCAAGGGCGCCTCCGGGGAGCGCGGATGGGGTTGAGATCTGCACGGCCTGCAAAATGTTAAGGCTGAAGGTGGCGCTGGCAGTCACTTTGTTGCTATCGGTGACTTGCACGGTGAAACCGAAAGCGCCATTCGCCGTGGGAGTTCCACTGACCGCGCCAGCCGCCGTGAGCGTTAATCCCGACGGCAAGGTTCCCCCGGTAATGGACCACGTATAGGGAGGCGTCCCGCCCGTCACGGCCAGAGTCTGCGCATAGGCAACGCCGGCTTCCCCAGTGGGCAGCGGCGAAGTGGTGGAGATCGTCAACGTGGAGATGATAGTCAGCGACAGCGACTTGGTAGCGGTGACTCCGGTAGCGTCGGTCAACTGCACTGCGAAGGTGTCGGTGCCGGGCACAGTCGGAGTTCCGTTGATGACTCCCGCCGTGGTGAGCGATAATCCGGTGGGCAAGGCGCCGGTCGAAACGGTCCATTTGTAGGGAGTGGTGCCTCCGGTCGCCGCCAAAGTTTGCGAATAAGCAACGCCCGTCGAGCCGTTGGGCAGCGGCGAAGCCGTGGTGATTACCGGCGCCACGACGATGGTGAGCGTCAGCGGTTGGTTTGCCGTAGTGCCGGTGCTGTCCGTAACGGTAGCCGTGAAGCTGGCCGATCCGGCAGCCGCGGCGGTGCCGGTGATGGCTCCCGAGGTGGCGTTCAGGGTGAAGGCCGAGGGCAGCGCGCCAGCGGTAATCGACCATGTATACGGCGCGACGCCGCCTGCGGCCGCGAGCGACTGCGTATAGGCTATACCCACGGTTGCATTCGGCAGGGATGTGGTGGTGATCGTCAGGCCTGCACTGATCGTGATGCTGAAGGACTTGGTGGTTGTATCCGGAGGTGTGGCGCCATCGGCCAGCCCGACGATGAACGTGGATGTTCCGGTGGCCGACGGAGTGCCGCTGATCGAGGCGGTCGTGGGAGACGATATCAGGGTCAATCCGACGGGAAGCGAACCGCTGGACAGTGACCATGCGTAGGCGCCAAAGCCGCCTGTGCCGGTAAGGGTCTGATTGTAGGCCGCGCCCGCCGTGCCATTCGCCAGCGGCGAACTCGTGGTGATCGTGAGCTTGGGGTAGCTTGCTACCAAGGTGAAGGCGCCGGTAGTTGTCTCATTGCTCGAATCCGTGACCGTTACGTTGAAACTGGCTGTGCCTGGCGATGTCGCCGTTCCAGTCAGGACGCCGGCGGAACTCAACGTGAGCCATGAGGGCAGCCCGGTTGCCGACCACGTGTAACCGCCCGAGCCGCCAGTAGCCACAAAGGTGTCGGTGTAGGCGACTCCCACCGTCGCCGACGGCGTCAACGGCGACGTCGTGGTGATCGTCAGGGTCGGGTTTACGGTCAAGGAGAAAGTGCCGGCGCTGACGCCGCCCGCAGCATCTGTCACGCTGAGGTTGACACTCGCTGTTCCCGGCGTCGTGGCCTTTCCGGAAATCACGTTGGTTGTGGGGGCTATGGTGAGTCCCGCGGGCAGGCTGGTAGCTGTCCACGTGTATGGCGGAACTCCGCCCGAGGCGGTGAGGGTGTCTGAATACGAAACGCTCACCTGGGCCGGCGGCAGCGGCGAGGTTGTCGTGATAGCGACCGCTGGAGCGATGGCTCCCGTGAACGCCTGGAACGCCTGCATCGCGGGAGTGCTGCTGTCCGTTGCCAAGACACGATACGAATACGAAGCCATTACGGTGGCGGGCGTGTAGCTGATCCCGCCGGTGGATGAAACTGTGAGGCCGGGGGGCGGGCTGATGCCGACAATGCTCCAGGTGTACGGAGGGGTCCCGCCGGAAGCGCTGCACGCGTTCGTATACAAGACGCCCACTTCCGCGGGCCCAGTGGCTAACGTGCAAGTTGTGGCCAACGCGTCGAGCGTCGTGCCGGAGTACACCTGTGAGCCGGTGTTCGGAGGAAGGGAACTATCCGTGGCCGTCACGGTGAAAGTGTATGGGCCGGCGGGATCCGCCAGCGTTCCCGCGATCGTGACACCGGCCGGATCGAGGGTTAGGCCGGGCGGCAAAGCGCCCGCACTGATGCTCCAGGAATAGGGGCTCGTACCGCCGGACGCGCTGCAGGAGACCGAAACGGCTGTCCCCACCAACTGGGGCAAGGTCGCGGGCTTGCAAGTAACGGTCACCTGGGCCAGCGAAGGGAAAGCCGCCAACGCGGCCAGGCCAGCATATTTAGCAATTGTCCGGATCATTTTGGCGCACCGAAGGTCGGGCTACCGGCGTTGATCGTAATCGAGGAGGAACTCTGCGTGGATGAAGACGAAGGGGATTTCCCTTTCAGGGCGACGGCTGCGCCTGCCGCTCCGGCGGCGCCGATTAAGGCTAGAATCAAAACCGTCTTGGACGATGCGCCACCTTTTCCGGGTTCGGCATTGGTCTGCATGATGGTGGCCGTAGCCACCTGTCCCTGCAGGGATGTGGTCACCCGAATCTGGAACTGTCCGACGGATGCGTTAGGCCGTAAGCCGTGTCCCACGGCTTGACCGTAAGCGTCCGTCATAACCGTCAGGGTATTCTGTCCGTTGGCGAAAGTCCCGCCCGCTCCCTGATTTGGCAGCACGAATGTCACGGCTATGTTCGGCAACGGGTGCCCGTCCTGATCGACCACGCGCACCGCCGGCTCTTTGGCGCGGTGCAGGCGGACACTGTTGATAGCCCCGTCGCCCTCCGTCACCTCGATCCGCGGCACGGTGGCGGCCGGCCGAGCCACCACGACGCTTAACACGACAGCCAGCCATTGGGTGAATCGCAGCGCCCACCGGATGCGGCCTCCGCCATCTGCACTTCTATGATCGACCATGGATTAGTCTCGATACCAAAAATGACCTAAGCTAGTGATTGTACCCTTTACCGGCAACGCTGTGATAGACACTATGGCGGGGATGGCTGCGGCGTCGAACTTCGAGATTTGGAGCGTACCCGGCCAGCCGGTGCGGGTCGAGTATTCCGCCGCTGTACTGGATGAGATCCGACGGGCCGCGGTGGATGGATATCACCGTGTGCCGCATGGCGGCGTGGAAACCGGCGGCATTCTGTTCGGGACGCGGCAAAAGAACGGGGTCCGCATTTCGGCCTGGCGTCCGTTGACGTGTGAGTATACCAAGGGTCCATCGTTCGTGCTCTCCGAGGCGGAAGAATTGGCCCTGCCTGGCAAAATACAGGAGTGGGGCAGCAGCGCCGAACTGGCGGGTCTGGAGCCGGTAGGCTGGTACCGCGCGCACAACCGCAGTGAGATCCTCCTTTCAGAAGTCGATCTGAACTTCTTCCACCGTTTTTTTCCGGAAGCCTGGCAGATCGGCTTGATCGTCCGGCCGGCGGCCTTCGCACCTACGCGCGCGGGCTTTTTCTTTCGCGAGTCTGGCGGCGATATCCGGACCCAAAGCAGCTATCGGGAATTTGTGCTCGCGCCCGTGCAGTCTAACGTCCCGTTGGATGTGCCGGCAGACGAACCGGCCGCCGTGGCGGCTCCTAAAGCGATCGGCGCGGCTGTTTCCGCGCCTGTGCCAAGGGTCGGCAACGGCGAGTCGCAAACTTCGGCTCGACCCGAGCCCAGCGCGCTTGAGGAGTATAGAATCAATCCGCCGGCAGTGTCCGGATCCTTGGTTTCGCGCCCAGCCGGAAGCCGGCGGCGATGGCCGCTGGCGGTGGCGATTCTGGCGGTGGCGGCAGCCGTCCTGGGCCTTTGGCTATTCACTTCCAGGCCGGCGCGCGGTTTGGCGCTCTCCGCTACGGACGCCGGCGGCCAACTGCGCATTACCTGGGATCGTTCGGCGCCGGCGATAGTCCGCGCCTCCGGGGGCACGCTTGAAATCGTGGATGGCGGTGCGCACACCGAGGTCAAGCTCTCGGCTGCGGACCTGCATTCCGGCAGCATCTCCTACGCACGGGAGACTGGCGACGTTCAACTGCGGATGATGGTCTATGTGCCGGGTAACCCGCCCGCCTCCGAGATCACGCACTTCCTTAAGCCAGGATCGGCAGTCGCCGCGCTCCCGGCGCCGCCGTCTCAGCCCGCCGCCAAGCAAGCCAGCGTGGAGACCGTTAAACCGACCCCGCCCCTGACGGAGAAACCCCTCGATCCAAAGCCGCGAGAGCCAGAGCCGTCCGCGCCAACCAGTCTCCAGATACCCCCAAAAAGGACTGTAACCGCTTTTCGCGCGCCGGCCGAGCATGCGGCTGTGCAAGCCATGCCGTCAGCGACTATCGCGCCGCCGCCGATCGAGGACCAGGCGGTCAACCCGCAGGGCGCCGGCGTGCCGGGCATCTTGAATCCGGCGGCTCCCGCTGCGCCCCGTCCCGTTCCGCCGCGTACCACGCCCACCTCCGGCAAGATCATCTGGACCGGCCAGTTGCCCAAAGACGGTCGCCTGGTGATCCAGGGAAATCATGTTTCGAGCGGCGTTCTGAATGCGGCGCTGCCGTCCCGCGGGCTGTTTGTGAACGCATACCCGGGAGAGCTGACCTCCAATGGCATGACGCTCTTTAGTGTGGAACCCAAGTACGCGCAGCCGGTAACTGAAGCTGCCGGGGCAGATAACGGCTGGAACCGAACCACTTACACCCTGGACGCCAAACGTGCTGCCGCGATCAAGGTAGTGGAGTTACCCGGCACACGCAATGGCTATCGTTTGGTGCTGCAGGGATCTTCACAAAAGCTCTCGATCGTCGTATTGGAGTGGCGCGCGCAATGAGCGCTCTCGGATGTTACGACTTCAGTGGCGTGCGCGTTATGGAGTGCGCGCCCGAAGGAGCGCCGGTGGGTGGCGAGCGCGACGCGGTTGAGTTGATCGGCGCGGCGCGGCGCGGGGGCAGGGTGCAGACTGGGTCCTGATACCCGCGGCGCGGTTGGGTGACGATTTTTTCAAGCTGAGAACCCGCATAGCCGGCGAGTTCGTCCAGAAGTTTGTTACGTACCGAGTGCGGCTGGCGATCGCGGGCGACATTTCGGGGTACCTGGAGGGAAGCTCCGCGCTGCGGGATTTCGTGGTTGAATGCAATCGCGGGTCCCAGGTCTGGTTCGTAGCCGATGCCCAGGAGTTGCAGACGCGGCTTGCGGCACTGGATATGAGCGCTCACTGAAACTTAATTTCCGACTCCGCTGCGAACTTGCGGTAAGCGCGAAACTCCGTTTCGTTGCGAACGATCTGTTTTCCCTGTCGGACCTGCAGCACTGAGCGCAAAGGGAGAAGAAAATCCTGCATGCCGATGCGCACCATTCCGTATTCGAGCGATAGAGTGGGCGATTGCAGGCCAAAATCCTTAGGAAGACCGCTTCCCTGCAGCACCAAACGGCGCACCAGTCCAGTTTCCTCGTCGACGAAGACGCGGCCATGAAAGCCGGCGATTTCCTGACGCAGGTTGAAGGTGACCACGAAGATGGATCGGGCGACCGGTACGTCCACATCAAAAACCCCGCACAGTGCCCCACCCGCCATGGCGCGCCCGGACCATTTATACTGCGCTGAGGCTTCGGGGCGGAAGACGGATTTGAGGATCGCGCCGAATTCGCCGCGCGAGTGCACGCCCTGCAGCGTATCGCGATGGGCAGTCGATTTCTGGCCATTGATTTCGAGAGTGCGGAAGCTCTCTTTGTTGCCCTCGTAGGTGAATTCTTCAATGATGGAGTCGGCTTGGCGGAAGCGGTCGAAACCGCGCACGGGAGCGGTGAGGCGGCGGGTTTCGCGATGGCAGCGGAAGTTGGGCAGGCGCGCGGCGTACGATAGCGCCCCGCCGGTAGCCTCTTCCCAGAGCTTCTGCTGTTGGGGTGCGGCAAGGGCGCCGGAGTCCGCCGCCAAGTGCACGGGATCAACTTCCGGTAGCGGCACTTCGGCGTCCTCGTCGGCAGTGGCGACCGCTACGGTAGGCCCAGCGGAAGCCAGAACCGCGGTGCGTTCGTTGCCGGCGACACGGAAGTTCACCGGGCGGGTAAGCGCCACGGCGCCCTGGCGGACGGTGACGCGCGCCTCATAATCGCCCGGGCTGAGTTGGACGCCGCGCAGCGTGGCCAGATACGGGAACTCGTGCTTCTGCTCGCCTACCGTGGAGGACATGCCGCCAGACTCCACCGAATCATTGCGTAGTTTGTCGGTGAAGGGTAGACTGCTGCGCCCGACGACGTGCCCGTTGCGCAGAATTTCCAAACTCATTTGCGGCTGGGCCCCGTAAATATCGGGATAAACCACCAGATAGATCTGCAGGGTGAACGGTTCATTGGCGCGATAGACCGGCTCCAACAGGGGAGAGATCGCGTTGCCGTCGTATTGCAGAATCTGATCGGCCTCGAAACGATCGCCCGCGCTGTTAAACGGCCGCACCAACAAAGCGTCGCTTACGGTGAAGCCCGGCGTGCCCATGCTGGTGCGCACCGCTTGGCGTACACCGCCGCTCTTGCCCGCGATCAGATCCTCGACCGTGGCCTCGATGGTATATTGGCCGGCGGGCAAAGCCACCTCCCGCAAGTAATAGAGGTTGCCCGCGCGCCGATCGGCCAACTTCTTGAGAGGGCCGTGCAGCGATACAGGCTTGCTCGCGCGCCACACGACCTTGCCTGACCGGTTGCGCGCGATCTGGGTTACACGGGCGTGGGCGGAGTAGGTGCCGGCGTTATCGTCGACATCAAAATGCAGGGCGCTCAAGGGTAATTCCACCAGCAGCAGGCCTCGCATCGGTCCAGTAGTATCTTCCATGTTGATGCCCGTGTCGGTGGTGGTGATGCCGCCTTGGCCGGCTCCTACCGAGCGTTGGACGCCAAAGGACTCCGTGCTGCGCGGCGAGATCCGCATAAACTGCGTGTGTACCGGTAAATCAGTGGGCAGGGCGGGCAAGTTCGAGGCCGCGGATTGGGCGCCAGCCTCCTGTTCATAGGGACTGGCAGCGGTCTTCAAACCAGCGGCGGCGATCAGAAGGGTGGAATCCAGGGCCTTCGCGTCGCGTATCAGCGCGCCGCCAGTCTGCTGACCGAGGGCCTCCAGAGAGCCGCTGGGCTTCTTGGCGGCAACCTCCGCGGGATCGAGCACGACCACGCGTATGAAATTCGATTTGCAAAAGTCGATAATTTGGTTCAGTTGGGTTTGACCATCGCTCGAAAGCGAAGGTTGCGCAACGAGGGTTACCAGGAGGCGCAAGCCCGGCCGCAAGGCGAGGCTCTGGGCCGCGCGATCGAGAGAAGCCAGAAAAGTGCTGGGATCGGCGTCGCGGGACAGGCGGGCAGCTTCGAGGAACGGCGGCTCGATCGATTTAGGGCCGATCTGCGGATCCAAAGCCAGTGTGTCCACGCTTCCGGCGCGCCGGAGTTCGGCCCACGAGTCCGGCTGGCTCAGCCAACGGTGAGCCGTGATGGAGGCAGCGTGCGCAGCCTGGCGGGCAGCGTCCGCGCTGGCCGGGCCAAATAGAAAAATGGCCGAACGCTGCGATGTCGGAGCGGCGGCCAGTGGCGCCAACAACAGAAACCCGAGCGCCGCAGTTTTCATATGCATTCATATTAGCTTGACATCAGCCCGGCGCAGGCTGGGTAGCGCCTAAATCTTTCAGACACACTCTTTGGCGAGGCGGGTAGTGGTGCATTCCACACAGGAGTTGGCCACCGATAAACGCCGATGCACACGGATATGGACTGTTCATGAGCGCCCGATGCCGTGCTTCCCGCTCCTTATTAACTGCAAAAACGGCATCAGTTCTTCCTACGAAACATGAATCCGCTCAAATACTTCAGCAAGATTGTGGGCAACCCGGTCAGGAGCGATCCACACGAGGGTACCGATCATCTGGTGCAAGCGCACTACTGGCGAGGGATTTGAGACGTCGAAACTGTAGACGGTGCAGCGCGCCACCGGCTTCCCTTCGAGCCGGACGCAAACCTGTTTGCATGTATGGTCTGCGCGCTGGCGCAACCGGCACACCGTCAGGAGCGCCTCGCATCTCGAATCGCAGAGCGCCCACTCCCCGCGTTCCCGCGCTA
>JBEKYC010000060.1:0-42019 GCA_049511415.1 Bryobacteraceae bacterium
TTTTAGGAGGACTACAAACTTTGCTGCGCAGATCGGTTTTGCTGCGGGTGCCCGATCTGGAGGACGATCTTGCCGGACTTGTGGGGTGCGCCCGCCAGCATGGCCTGCGCCTGGCGCGCCTCGGAAAGCGGCAGGATTGAGCCGACACGCGCTGTGATTGTGCCCGCGTCAAACAAGGTTGTGAGCGTCTGCAGGCGCGCGGTGGTCACCTCAGCGTAGAAGAAAACCGCCCCCGCCGGCAGCGGCTGCATGGAGACCGAGGTGACGAGCTTGCCTCCGGGTTTCAACCGAGCGATGCAGCGGTACAACGTACTGCCGCCGACCGTGTCGAGGATGGCATCCACCCACGGGAGGTCCTGCTCGAATGCCGGCTGGCTCGAGTCGATGATGGAGTTCACGCCCAATGAACGGAGCAGGTCCTGGTCGTCGAGGCGAGCAATGGCAACGACGTAGATCCCAGTGCCTACGGCCATTTGCGCGGCGTAGGCCCCGACGTTCCCGGCGGCTCCGACGACCATTACCGTTTGTCCGCGCATCGCCTGTGCATACTGGAAGAGCATTTGCCAGGCGGTCACCGCAATGACGGGAGCCGATGCTGCTTCCAGGTAATTCAGGGATTGCGGTTTGCGGGCGACCATTCCGGCCGTGGCCACGGCGAACTCGGCGTGGGCGCCACAGAACTGTGGGTTGGTGACGCCATAGACTTGGTCCGCCGGCGCGAAGTCCGTAACGCCGGGGCCGACCTCGACCACACCGGATAAGTCCGAACCGGGGGTGAGCGGAGGTTGCGGGCTGACCTTGCTCTTGCCTTCACGGATGATCGCGTCCCAGGGAGCGACGCCCGCCGCCATCACGCGTACCAGAACTTCGCCGCGGCCGGGCGACGGCACCGGCACTTCCTCGACCACTACGACGTCGGGCGGCCCAAAGCTATGAATTCTGGCTGCTTTCACGGCTAATTCCTCCTCCGCTTGAAGATGATCGAGGATCTGCCAGAGACTCAGGCCTTCATCGATAATGAGTTCGCTGACAACGGTGAAAGCCTATGCGCCAGCGATCTCGGAAGGTTTGCCGAAGCGCTCGTTCAGGATTGACGATAGAAAAAAAGGCTTCGGAGGGATCAGCCACCTTTCGGGACTGGTGGCAACCGTGGGCCACTTCCGATAATCGGCGATCATGTCTACTCGGGACCTCAGCGCCTGGCGCCACTCCAATCAACGCACGGCCGCCCGAGTATTGCCGTCCGAAGATTCATACCGCGTCCCAAGGGTTGAGGAGAACGACGCCCAGACTGGCAAAGTCTCTCACGTTCCGCGTTACCAGCGTGAGGCCGTGTCCGAGCGCCGTGGCGGCGATAACGCCGTTCACCACCGTCATCGCGATTCCTCGTTGTTTGGTGGCTGCGGCCAGATGGCCCCAACGCTCTGCGATAGATTCGGTGACAGGGAGAATCCTCCCGGCGAACCAGGAATGCACATCGATCTCGAGCCAGCTCTGCAGCCCGCTGCGCTTCTTGCCGACCGGGAGCAGATCGATGCCCTTGCCAATTTCACCAATGGTCATGACGCTCAGGAAGACGCTCTCTTTCCCGGCGTTCTTGAGAAAAGCTGACACGCGGGCATCCGGAGTTTCGGGGGTTAGTTCGGACGGGATGTTAGTGTCTACCAGGTATCCCTTCACAACTCGATGTCTCGGCGCCGCCGGAAGCTGGGCTGCTTCTTCGAGCAAACTCGCAGCATAGGCTTCGACCGGCCGCGCGAGCGCCGCTTCCACCTCGGGAGCGATGTCAAGGGTGATCGTCATGAGCGCTCCTTTCTGCCTGCCTCTACCCTACTCTGGCGCGAAGCCCGCCGTCAAGAACTGAAATCAAGCTGAAATCAACAGAACGCGGTTGAAGCCCGCGCCCACTTAAGGCCTGCTGTCCACTCACGCGGACGCCGGGTTGCCGACCTGGCGCTGACACCATTCAGCAAGGCGTTCGGAGATTTGGCCATCTTCCTGGTGCAGCCGGGACGGCACGTGGAAGCAAAGGACCTTTTGCTGGTGATCGAATAGAGTCTACCGGTGAGGCGCCGGTTCCTTTTGCTTGCCGAGGTGCGGAAAGCCATTCCGGAAGAATTTCCGCTGAATATCGGGCCAGAATTCGGCCGCGACGTTGCCGATGGCCCATCCGCCCAAACTGGTGCCGACGCGGGTGAACATCACCGTCCCCGTCCGGCTCGCCGACGGGTAGTAGAGATTGGAAGCACCGATCCCCAGCATCATGCCGAGCATGCCGGATGAGTTGAACGCGCTTTTCCCTGAGTCCTGACGCGCCACCACGATTCGGCTCAGGGAGTACGCCACACGCGCGAGAACGCGGCTCTGCGGACCTTTGCGGAAATAGCGCGGGTCCTGGCGGAACAGGCAGGCCAAGACTGCGTCACTAAACAGATTCTGAGAGCTGAAATCGCCCATGGCTGCGCCGAAACGCTCGGCGTAAGCGGCTCCGCCCTGGCCGTATTTCGGCGTCTGGTTGTCGGCCTGCGAAAGCCCGGCACTCAGCGCGGCCGCGGCGATATTAAAAGGATCGCGGGTCTCCTCAAGAAAAAAGAGCCACTTCTGTTTGGCGGTCAGCGGTGGGGTAGCGGGTGTAGGATTATTGACGGTTTGATAGTCCGGAATCACACCGAGTATCCGGTCATGATTCAGACCGTCGGAGGACTGCGCCGCAGCGTGGGAAACCGTCAGCAGGGCGAGCAGGGCGGCGATAGGGGTGACCCGCGACACAGGTCTGGTAGGCGCGCGGTCCACGCCGAAGGTTACACACATCATGCCATCCAGACCGCGCTATTCTTTCTCCCGGTAGGCCTCGTCCAACAGTTCGATCACGTGCACCACGCGCTGATCGTGGCCGTGCCTGGTGACACCGGCGCGCAATTGCAGGATACAACCCGGATTCGCGGTGGCGATCACTTCCGCTCCCGTGCTGTTCACGTTTTCCATTTTTCGGGCCAGAATCTCCATCGACATCTCGTGCTGCACGACGTTGTAGATGCCGGCGCTGCCGCAGCACAGGTCGGCCAGAGGCATCTCGCGGAACTTCAGGCCGGGCACGGATTCGAGCAGCTTGCGCGGAGCGGAGCGAATGTGTTGGCCGTGCGCCAAGTGGCAGGAATCCTGATACGTAACCGTGATAGGAAGCTCTCGCATCTTGGGGTTTAATTCGATCGATCCCAGAAACTCGTTGACGTCCCGCATGCGCCTGGAAAACTCGCGCGCGCGGGCGGCGTACGCCGTGTCGCCTTCCAGCAACTCGCCATATTCCTTTAACGTGGAGCCGCAACCTGCCGCATTGGTCAGAATGGCGTCGAAATCGCCGTTTTCGAGCGCATCGACATTGCGGCGTGCCAGTTCGCGCGCCTGACCCGGCAAGCCCGCATGTACGTGCAAGGCGCCGCAGCAGCGCTGACCCTTGGGCACCACGACTTCGCAGCCGTTCTTCTGTAGAACCCGCACGGTCGCCTCATTCAGACGCGCAAAGCACACATTAGCGATGCATCCGGCCATCAGCGCCACCCGATAGCGGCGCGGGCCATCGGCGGGGAAGGTCTTGCCCACCTGGCTGAAAAAGAAGGGCGGCTCGGCGGATGGGGCAAGCTGGTCCAGATCGCCAATCTTGCCCAGAATCTTTAAGAATCGCAATCCCCTTACCAACCGCTGCAATCCGCTGCGCTGATAGAGATAGAGCAAGGTGGCGGCGAGGGTCATAAGGGCCGGCGAGCACAGCAGATGGCCGAATACGAATCGCCGTACCCAACTTGCCCATCGCGACCGCACGGCGGTGGCCTCGATCTCCGCGCGAGCGGCTTCCACCAGCCTGCCGTACCGCACTCCCGAGGGGCAGGCTGTTTCGCAGCCGCGGCAGGCCAGGCACAAATCAATGTGCGAAACATACGCCGGACTGATGGCCGCGCCGCCCGCAACTTGCATCATCTGGAAAATCCGCCCACGCGGGGAATCCATCTCCAGGCCCAATTCGCGATATGTCGGGCAGGCATTCAGACACAGGCCGCAGTGTACGCAGCGGTCCAGGTCCGTTTGACTGGGCTTGTCGGCCTTCGGTTCAAATGTGCTGATAGAGTCGGCCACGGTTTAGCAAGAGATGCGGATCGAACATGTGCTTGATCCGTCTCATGATCTCCAGATCTTGTCCTGGCGCGGGCCAGAGCTTGAATTCAGCCTTTCGATTCTCCGGCGCGAATTCCACAACGGTCTCGGGATGTTCCGGCGCCATCGCGGCGGCGAACGCGGCCGCCTCCCGCACCTCATCGAAATAGATGTAACAGACACCCGAGCCGGCACGCGCGATGGCCGGACCCGGCGCCGCCTGTAGCACCGATTTCAATTCCTTCAGAGTACATGAGACGCGCACCACCGCGCCATCGCCGTGCGAATCCAGATATTGCGGTGTGAAGTTTTCGATGGCGTCCCAAAAGACGCCGTCCTCACCGGCTGGTATCGGCCGTGCCCCCAGAGCGGCCAATTCCCTCCCGTACCGGGCGACAGCGGCGGTATTGCCGCCCGCGCGCACAGCCAAAGTCCAGGCGGCGTCCAACTTCATCAAGTCCATGGCCGCAAAATCAAGAGGGCACTTGAGGAGAGTATCGCGCCTGGCGATGGCTTCCTCCAGGCACGCAAACGAAAAGCGGAAGGAACGATCGAGGGGGGGCTGCGGGATTACCTTGAAATTGATCAGGGCGATGGCGGCCAGCGTGCCGAAAGAGCCGATCATGAGTTTGCCCATGTCCAACCCCGCCACGTTCTTGACCACCATGCCCCCCGAGCGCACCAATTTGCCTTGCATCGTCGCAAATTCCATGCCGATCACCATATCGCGCGCGGTCCCATACAGCCTGCGGCGCGGCCCATTACAATTGGCAGCCACCACTCCGCCGGCCGTAGCGGAGCTGGAAAAGGGCGGGTCAAGCGGCAGCATCTGGCGATGCTCCGCCAGCAGACGCCGCACCTCGCAGTATGGGACGCCTGCCTCCACGCTGATGGTCAAATCGCGCGGCTCGTATTGGCGGACACGGTTCAGGCGGCAAGTGGAAATGACCAAATTTGAGGTGGCGGCGGGCCCGCCCATCCGCCGCTTGGAAAAACTCCCTCCCAGTTCGACGGTCTGCCGGCGTGCGGAAGCCCATGCCAGGGCCTGGGCCAACTCCTCCGGAGTCTCCGGCCGGACGATGTCAGCGAAGTAATCCAGCATGCGGGAAAAACATCCGGCCCATAATGAAGTGCAGCACGGTAAGCATGATGGATCCGAGGAAGGCGGCCAGGAATCCGTTCACCGTAAATCCGGGGACCAACATCGACGCCAGCTTCAGCAGGAAGGCGTTCACGATGAGCCAGAACAGGCCCAGGGTGAGAATCGTCAGGGGAAAAGTAAGAAAATGCAGCGGCCACCCCACCAGCGTGTTGACGATGACGATCACTATGGTGGCGATCAGCGCGACACCGAAATCTCGCACATAGAAGCCCGGAATGATACGGGCCACCAACCATAAGGCCAGAGCGCTGAGTAGCCAGTTTACGAGCAGGTGCACAAATAGGCCTCCGGAAGTCCATAATAAGCCAATGGCCCGACTTTTTGCCGGAACATCCGGTTTTGCCTACTCCCAATGGAAGCCGCAGTTCTATCCCGCCAAACTCCCCGCCGCGAAATTCCTGGCGCATTACGCGCAACGCTTGAACTCCGTGGAGATCAATTACACGTTTCGCCGCGTGCCGGCCGGTAAGACGCTGGAAGCCTGGGTAGCCGCGGCGCCGGCCGGTTTCGTTTTTGCGCTGAAGGGGCATATGCGGATCACGCACATCCTGCAGCTGAAGAACGCGTCGGAAGCCACGGCTGCGTTTCTGAAGGCCATCGATCCGCTGCGGTCGGCGCGGCGGCTGGGACCGATTCTGTTTCAGTTGCCCCCCCAAATGAAATGCGATGTGCCTCTGCTGGCGGCGTTTCTCGAAAACCTGCCCGCGGATCTGCGGTACGCCTTCGAATTCCGTCACCCCTCGTGGCTCGTGGATGAAGTCTACCGGTTGCTGGAACGGCGGAATATTTCACTGTGCGTGGCCGAGTCGGAGAAGTTGGAAGTGCCGGAGGTGATTACGGCCGACTTCGTTTATTACCGGCTGCGGAAGCCCGAGTACACGGCGGAGGATGTCGCGGCCATCGCCGGACGGGCGCGGGCACTGCTGGAGGCCGGCAAAGACCTGTTCCTGATGTTCAAGCACGAAGACACGCCGGAGGGCGCCCTGAATGCCGAACGGGTGCTGCGATTGGCGGGGAGCTGATTACTGGGTCAGCATCGGCGAGCAGCAGGGCTTCTCCACCGGCTTCGGCTCCATCAACTCCGCACGGGTGCCGTTCGGATCGTACAGGTTAAGCTGCCATTTGCCGTCGCGGCCGACCTTGGGCTTCTCCGGATTCATCCCACGGTCCATTACCGTGCGGTAACCCGCCTGGATATCCGGGACGCCCAACGCGAGATGGTGCAGCACGCCCAGCGTGCGGGTCGAGGGCTGGTTCGTGATCATCATGTATTCCAGCCAGTCCGTGCCTTCGGGCACGCGCATGTCCACCCAGTCGGTGCGTTCGTCCTTCATGCCGCCGTGCCAGAATTCGCGGAAACCCAGAATGTCGCGATAGAAGCGGTCGGCCGCGCCTCGATCCGTGATGGTCACGCCCACGTGGATGATATGTTCGGATACACGTGTATCCGGCAGGAACTTGCCGAAGTTCTTGGTGTGCAGGGATCCAGGCCGGTATTCCACGAATTCCACGTTGTGGCCATCGGGGTCCTTCAGCATCATGCTCAGGTTGCCGTCCAGGCCGGGCTTTAGCGTGTCTGGCACGGTGACGCCCTTGCTCGCCAGGTAGTCGCGCAGCTTCTGAATATTGGTGGTTTCGAACGCGATGTGCGACAGGCGGTCCTCGGTTTCGCTTTTCAGTTCGGGGAAGACCTCGATGTACTGATGATCGTTCACCTTGAAGTAAGTCAGCATCAGGCCGCCGGAAGGCTTGTCGACCGTGAAAGGCTCCTGATAGCCGAGCACGTGGCCGTAGAACTGGCGGGCAGCGGCCAGATCGTTGGTCTTCAGTCCGATGTGTGCCACTCCCACGATGGGCGGGCGTTCCTGCGCGCCAACGGGTAGCGCTGACAAGGCGGCTAAGGCGATGAGATAACGCATGGACAAGCAGTATCACCTTTCGCGCAGGCGATCAAACGGGCTTTTTGCGCGCGAACAGCATGCCGCTCCAAGCCGCGTCCACGGCGCAGATCTTGTAATCCACCAGGCCTACGGCGGCGGCGGATTCGCGTAGGAACTGCGGCGTGACTTCGGAGCCTTTGCGCCAGAGTAACCAAAGCTTGGTGCGCGCGGCGAGTTTCCGCATGGCGGGCAGGGCTGCAGCGCAAGCCGCGGCATCGTGAACGAACCAAAGCGTGATGTCGCAGGTCGCCACGGGCGCCTCTTCGAGTGCCGCCCCGGCCGGCAGTTCGCCGATTGCGCCAGCATAGTTGCGGGGCGGATCGATTAACCCCACCGTGCACCTCTCCCGAATGCCCAGCTTTTGTGCCGTGGTGCGCGTAGCGTAGCGCTGCATCATCTGCGTGGGAACGACCGGGTTGGCGGGAACATGCGCCACGGCCGGGCGCATGGCGGACCGCAGCTTGGTGGAGGGCACGTATGTAGCGTCGGGCAGCAGCTTGCGTATGGCTTCCACTTTTTCCGGTGCGCCATCAACGAAGACGATGGGGATGTGCCGTGTAGCTTTCTGGCCGCGCAGAAAGGTCGCGACCTCGCGGCCGTGCGACGGCAGCCGCGAAAGGTCGATCACGACGACGTCGGGCGGGCGCTCACGCATGGTCCGAAATACTTCCGGCTGCACCTTTTCGTCGTAAGCCACCTCGTGCCCGGCTGCACGCAACGCCGCCAGCAGCGGTTCCGCTTCCCTGGCCTTCCAATGGAACAGGCGGACGGCTGACATCACGGCACTACGGGTAGGACTACGTGCGATGCCTGCGCCCGCGAACGGAAAACCTTCTGGGTGGCTGCGCGGTAATCGGACGCATGCGCCTTGAAGATGTTCTCGACGAAAGTTTGCGGATTGCGGTCGTACAGCGGGAACCACGTGCTCTGCACCTGCACCATGATGCGGTGGCCCGGCAGAAACGCATGATCGTTGGTATGCAGATCGATGTGGTAGTGCGCCACTTCGTTGGGCGTGATGGCTAAGGGGTGTTCGAACGATTCCCGGAACCGGCCCCGCAGGATCTCATCGGCGATCATCAGCTCGTACCCATTCAGCGATGGATCGTCCGGGTTCGACTGCGGATAGACATCGATCAGCTTGGCCACCCAATCGCTATCGCTGCCGGTGGTCGAGGCGTAAAGTTCGGCTGCGATGTCACCCGCAATCTTCAGGGGGTCCTTCAAAGGCTCTGTCTGCCAGGTTAGGACGTCGGGCCGGTCATCCACGAAGCGCTGATCTTCCACCAACCAGACGGGCCAGCCGCCTCCAGGATACGTGGGACTGACCGGCCGGTGGCGATAAGGCACCGGATGCGCCGGATCGGAGACATAGCTATCGAAGCCGTCTTCGGTGGCGGGCGCATCGAAGGACAGCGCGCCATCTTCGCGCATGTACAGATTCCGGTCGTGCGCATCGCGCGGCGGCCATGAATCATATTGCTCCCACCGATTCGAACCGGTTTGAAAAACCATGGCTTCGGGAAAATCGCGCGCGCCTCTGTCCTTGAGCCAGTATGCGAACCAGGGGGCTTCGATGTGTTCACGGAAATATTTGCTGGTGTTGCTGTCGAATGAAATCTCACCCAGCTTGCTGCCGTCGCGGCGGGCCCAGCCGCCATGATTCCAGGGTCCCGCCACCAGGTAGTTCAAATGATCCGGGTCGTTCTTTTCGAACAGCTCATAGATCTTTACCGGTCCATAGAAATCTTCCTGATCCCACCATCCGGCCACATTCAGGTTGGGCACCTTCGGCGCGCCGATGTAAGGCGCGAAGGCCTCCTTCTGCCAGAACCGATCGTAAGCCGGATGATTGACGAAATCGTTCCAAGTGGGTATTTTGCCATGGAAATATTTTTCGTCGGCGTGGGGAAGGGCGCCCAGTTTCAAGTACCACTGATAGGTATCGGCGCGGTCGAAGTCGAAGTGCGTGTTGCTCTCCTTGGAAGTCTCCAGCAGCGCGGCGTATTCGAATCCGTAACTCAGCCGGAATGCGCCATTGTGATGGAAATCGTCACCCAGGAACATGTCGGCGGGGGAGGCTTGCTCAGAAGCTGCTTTCAGCGCGGGATGCGGATCGAGCAGCGCCATAGTGGTGAGCCAGCCGCCGTAGGATATGCCCAGCATGCCCACGCGCCCGTTGTGACCTTTCACGTTGTGGAGCAGCCATTCGATGGTGTCGTAAGTGTCCGTGCTTTCGTCGATGGCTTTCGGATCGCGCCGATCGCGCACCGGCCGCTGCATGACAAACTGGCCTTCCGATTTAAAACGCCCGCGGATATCCTGGAAGGCGAAGATATATCCATCCGCGATCAGGTGCGCGTAGCGGTTGCGCAGAGCGTTCTCATCATCCATCGCGCCGTAGGGCGTGCGCTCCAGCAGGATGGGCAAAGATTCACGGGCTTCGTGCGGCGCGAAGATCACGGTGTGCAGCTTGACACCGTCGCGCGTGGGAACCATGGCATCGGTCTTGGTGAATAGGGACGTGTCCTGCGCGCACGCCGCGGCGCAAAGGAAGAACAAACAACTCATATTCATGCGGTGGCCGCCCTTTCCGAGTTGTGCAGCAGTTCCACGATCCCTTGGAACAGCCGCGATTTTACTTCATAACGCTGCGGCGCGCGCGTGATGTAGCGGATATTCACGATCAAACCGGCGGCTCCGGGACGCAAATCCGCCGCCGGCCTAGCCGAAAAAGTGCGCGTGCCGTACTGATGCGTGATGCGCTCCCATTCCTGCTCGGCCATCTTAGCGTCCTCCGCGGTTTCGCGTTCCACCATCTGCCGGATCTGCTCGGCCAGTTGGTAAGGCTCGCCGCCCAACGGCGCCGTCACTTGTAATTCGTCCCATAGCCATTGGCCGGCCGTCGAGAAGTTGAAGTAGTGTCCTTCAATCGCGAAACTATTCACGAAGCTCACCCGGCGCCCGGTGGGATGTCCGGTAACGGTCCAGTTCCCCATTTCGAGGAGCACCGTTTTCAGCATGCCGATCTCGATGACTTCGCCGCCAACACCGTTGATCTCCACCCAATCGCCCAGACGGATGCCGTTGCGGCCCATTAGAACGAACCAGCCGAAGAACGACACGATGAAGTCCTTCAGAACTACGGTGAGACCCGCGCCGGCAAGACCGATGATGGTCGGAGTCTGCGTGGGCGCCCCGAAAATCACCAGCAGAATCAGTATGAAGGCCACCGCATGGATCGCGATGCGGGTCACCACGCGGATCTGGTGGAGACGGCGTCTATCCGCCTCGCGGCCCAGAATCTTGCCCAAGACATCCTTGACGACGATAGCGATCAGCACGATGGCCAGAATCAAGCCGAGCGATCCCATCAATGCGTGCAGCACACCACGCCGCCGGTCGGCCAGCGCCGAGAGCCATTGCTGATACACGACGCCGATCTGCTGGCACAACTGCGTGCGCTTGTCGAGATCGGCCAGCGTCTTGCGTTGATCGGACAGACGCCGCAATTGCGCCACGACAGTGGTGGGGTCGTCCGCGTCGGTGTCCGCGTCATCGGGGCTGGCCGCGGGTACGCTGGCGAGCGATCCTTCAATGGCCTTGTGCTCCTGCGCAAGCGTGGCGGCCTTCCTTTCCGCTTCCTGACGGGCCGCCTGAACCTGCTCCTGCCGTGACCCCAACGCCAGCCATAATTGCATCTGTTCCCGTAGCGTTCCCGGCGCGGCGCCCGCCAGCTTGCCCAGCGGTAATGCGCCTTGCCGGGCCGCCTGCAGCTCCTGCTGCGCGTGCTGAAGGCTGGCATGCTGATCGCCGCCCTCGCGCGCCAGATCCTGCTGCGCATCGTCCACCTCATCCTGTTCGAGGGCAAGCTGCGCGTTGGCGACTTCCAGTTTGGTGGCGGCGTCGCTGCCCGCGGCGGCATTTTTGGTGAGTTGCGCGATACGCTTTTGCGTGGCGGCCAGGCGGGTCTGCCAATCGGTTATGCGCGCCGAGATATCGTGCAATGGACCACTGGTGGGCGGCGCGATGGCCGACGCTTCGCGGATTGCCGTGGCAAAGTCTATGTCCACTTCCTGATCGCACAGGCGCGCTGCCTGCGCGGCGAGATCCTGCTCGGCGTGCGTGTCGGTCAAGGCGGCAAGCTGGCGGGCGGTCTGCACCAGCCGCTCGTCCACTTTGGAAACACGAGCCGCCGGCGTGGCCGGCTTCTTCGGCGCGCGCAGGGGGTTTGCATCGCGCGTCAGCAGCCACGCCGCAATGCAGGCGATCAATAAGATCGCCACGCTGCCAGCCAGCAGGTTGGACAGCTTGCCTTTCATAGCAGAATGGGAGACTCAGACTCGGCGGCGGGCGCATCCGGCTCGGCGGCGAACGAGCCGCGCAGAAAATCGATAAATGCGCGGCCGCGCGCACGCCCGTTGTTGCGGTCCCACTCCAGACGCTGCAGGAATACCAGCACGCCCAACACGTCGGCATCGCGGGTGTGCGCCATGCCGAGCTTCTCCTGTTCTCGCTTATGGAATTCTTCCAGGACCTCTCCGGTGAAATCGAAAATCGGACGCGCCAGGGCGTTCTCCGGCCGGGTCTCGTAGTAGACCCCGCTCTGCAGCGAGCGGTGCGTGCGTATCAGGGCCTCCAGCGCGTCGCGCACGTCCCGATCGACTGCGCCGGAAGTGTTTAAGGCCGACTTCGCGATACCCCGCCCGACCACCGTCAACAGCTCGAGATGCTCCTCCAGGAATTCTTCGGTGACGCGGACGTCTTTGTTCGGAACTTCGTTGGCGTCCACCGGTCCGGAGCGTTCGTGCTTACGCGCCTCCTGCAGATACTGGCAATCGAGCGGGCAACTCACCGTGACTTCGCGTTCATTGCCGCAGCAAAGAGTGCAGATGTCGCCTTGCACGCCGGGGCAGAAGCGGCGCGGCTTTCGGATACGGCATATTGCGCAAGCCATTCCATTAGTATAGAGGGGCGCCATAAATCGCACCAACTCGGCGGAAAGGCGTCGGCGCGATTGCTATACTTGATCCCCATGCGGTCTGTATTTCCTTTGGTGCTTCTGTCCGTGCTGTTCACTCCCGCGCGGGCACAATCGTTTACCGAGTACGATATCCCGACCCCCAACAGCGAACCCTTCAGCATTGTTACCGGGCCGGACGGCGCGCTGTGGTTCACCGAACAGGACGGGAACAAGATCGGGCGTGTGACCACCACCGGGGTTTTCACGGAATACACGCTTCCGGAACCCGACAGCTCACCCATCTGGATCAAGGTTGGGCCCGATGGCGCGCTCTGGTTTACCGAGCACGTGGGAAATCGCATCGGCCGGATCACGACCGCGGGAGCCATCACCGAATATCCATTGTCCACGCCCCATAGCGGCCCTTGGAACATCGTCGTCGGCCCTAATGGCGAAACGCTTTGGTTCACCCAGAATGGCGGATTGCAAGTTGGCGCGATCACGACCAGCGGAGAAATCACCGAGTTCTCGGTCTCTCTGGCGCCATGGGACATGACCGTCGGACCGGACGGCGCGCTGTGGTACACCGAGCGCAACAACAACCGGGTCGCGCGATTCATCACCAGCGGCGTGGTCACCAATCAATACATCGTGCCGACCCCCGGTAGTGCGCCGAACTTCATCATCACCGGACCTGATGAGAATCTGTGGTTCAGCGAACAGGCGGCCGGCAAGCTGGCGCAGCTTACGGTTTTGGGGGTATTTACCGAATTTCCCCTGCCCAACGCTAAATGCCAGCCCGGGAGTCTGGCGGCTGGTCCGGATGGCAATATCTATTTCACCGAACATGCCAGCAACCAGATCGGAATCCTGACTCTGCCCGGCACAATCACGGAGTACCGCGTCCCTACATCCAACTCCCTCCCCATGGTGATGGAGCCGGGACCGGACGGAGCCATGTGGTTTACGGAGTTCTATGGCAACAAGATCGGGCGCATGACGGTGCCCGGGAGCGAAGGTGGGGCGCATTGAATCGGACGAACCTCTTCTTTAAAGTGGAAATCGAGCACGATCCAGCGGACCAGGCGGAGCGCTTAGCCGGCGAGATCTGCCGGCAACTGATGAAGGTCTACGGGGTCCGTTCGGCGGAGCTCGCCAGCTTCGCGCCGGTGGACGAGTAACGGTCCTCGCCGCGGGATATTTGCTAAGCTGAAAGCCTTCATGCGAATCGAACTCTGGCCGTTGCTCCTGCTGCCCGCGCTGATGCCACCGGCGCACGCGCAAACGTTTGAGGAATACGTCATTCCGACGGCGAACAGCCATCCGTTCAGCATCGTGCAGGGGCCGGACGGCGCGCTTTGGTTTACGGAATACGACGGCAATAAGATCGGCCGTATGACCACGGAAGGGGTTTTTACGGAATATCCGACCCCGACGCCGGGAAGCCAGCCGGTCTGGATCAAAGTTGGGCCGGATGGGGCGCTGTGGTTTACCGAACACCTGGGAAACAACATCGGCCGGATCACGCTCGATGGACAGATCACCGAATATCCGGTGGGCGCGCATAGCGGGCCTTGGAACATCGATTTGGCTCCCGACGGGCAAACGTTCTATTTCACGCAGGAAGCCGGACTGGAGATCGGCCAGATTACGACTAGCGGCGTGGTCACGGAGTACCCGGTGCCGCTTTCGCCCTGGGACATGACGGCGGGGCCGGATGGAGCGATGTGGTACACGGAGCGGAGTTCCGACAAGATTGCGCGCATGACCACCAACGGTGTGGTGACAAATCAGTACAATGACCCAGAATCGGGAAGCGGCCCGAATTACATCATCACCGGGCCGGATCAGAATCTTTGGATCACGAACCAGTTCAGCGACCAGATCCTGAAAATGACGACCGCGGGGGAATTTACCGTGTACCCTCTGCCAACTCCGGCCAGCCAGCCGGGGAGCCTGGCGACGGGTCCGGACAGCTACATTTATTTCACCGAGCACACCGGGAACAAGGTCGGCCGGATTACTTTGGAAGGCGCGATCACCGAATACGACGTGCCGACGCCGGATTCGTGTCCGATGGTGATGGAGCCGGGGCCCGGCGGGATGTGGTTCACGGAATTTTTCGCCAACCGGATTGCGCGGATGACGGTGCCGGAGAACTAAGCTGCAGTTATTTGGAACTCCAATAGCCTTGCTGGCCGATGTAATCGTCGTCCGGCAGATTCGCCAGAATCAGGCGGCGCACTTCGAGCGGGTCCATCTCACCCTGCTTCTGGTAGATCACATGGCCGTCGACCCCCAGTAACACCGTATAGGGCACACCCGCGTTCCACGAAGGGTCGAAGGCCGCCATTTCATCGTACGTCTCGTTGGTTCCGAAGATCAGGTTGTGCGTGGTGGCGTGCTGTTCGTTGAGGAACTTCAGTACGCCCTTCTGCTCGTCTGGAAAATTCACACTCACCGTCACCAGGTCGAAGGCGCGCTTGCGGTACATGCGCCACATTTTCTGAAACTCGGGAAATTCGGACGTGCAGGGTCCGCACCAGGTCGCCCAGAAATCCACCAGCAGCACTTTGCCGGTCCCGTTTTTCCGCAGCGCCTTCAATTGATCGAGGCCCGCGGCTTCGAGTGGCACCGGCTCTTTGGCGATGCGCGCCATCTCCTCTTCGCCGCCGGCTTGCTTATAGGCCCATTTGATGGAGCAGCCCACTGTGGGCGTCTTGGCCATCTCCACCGGCTTGCCCGCCAGCACCGCTTCGATGGCCAGGCGCACGTCCTGCCGCTTGGCGAGCGGTTCGCGCGGGCTCGAATCCACGCGTCCCTGGTAGCGCAGCTTGCGCTCCTGATCGAAAACGAAAACGTGCGGCGTAGCCGTCGGGCCATACGCCCGCGCTACCGACTGGGTTTCGCCGTCAAAGAGAAACGGGAAGTTGAAGTGCCGGTACTCGGCGCGGATCTGCATTTCCGGAAGCGAATCGGATAGGTCCGTGTATCCGAGTTCATCCAGACGGATGGCTTTCGGATTATTCGGCTGAATCGCAACCAGCGCCACACCGCGATCGCTGTAATCGGCGGCTAATTTCTTAATGCGCCCTTCGTAAAGCTGCGCGGTGGGACAGTGCACACAAGTAAAGACCACCACCAGCACCTTGCTCGCAGCAAATTCCTGCAGGTTATGAGTCTTCGCGTCCACGCCCGGCAGGCTAAAGTCGGGCGCGGTGGACCCGATGGCCAGGGTGGGCGGATTCTCGTCCGCCAGCACGAAACCGGAACATGCCAGGGCCGCCGCCAAGATCGTGAGCTTCATAACCTCAGTCTCGCGCCGGAGGCGGAGGCGCTTCGGCGTGCAAGCGCGTGTCCGGCAGCGGCTCGCCGAACCGCGGATGAACGGGCAGCACGCCGGCCCATACGGGCAAGGCGTAGTCTTCCTCGTCGTCGATCGGGCCGCCCGTGCGCACTTTTGCGGAAACTTCGTCCAGCGCCAGCGCGAGCACGGTGGTGCTCTTCATTTCCTGATCGGTAGGCTGCCGCACCGCGTCCCACCGCCCCGCCACAATATGGTTGGTAAAGTAGCTCAGCGCGGCCATCTTCTCCTCGGGGTCGGTCACCAGCCGCGCCTCGCCGAGCACCACCACCGAACGATAGTTCATGGAATGATGAAATGCCGACCGCGCCAGCACCAACCCGTCCACCAGCGTTACCGTGACACACAGCCGGGCGCCCTGGCTCAGCGCGCGCAGCATGCGACTGGCGGCGGAACCGTGGATGTAAATCTGCTGACCGGCGCGGGCGTAGCCGGTCGGAATGACGTAGGGCTGACCGTCGGCGACGAATCCGACATGGCAAATGAAAGCCTCATCGAGAATCGCGTGAACCTGCGCCTGGTCGTATACGCCGCGTTTGGGCAGACGTTTCACTTGAGTGCGTTCCGTGGGTGTGTATGTTTCCATTAAGACAAGTTTAGCTGGAACGGGTGCGAAGGCGCTAGCTGGCTTGGGCTTCCCGCGCGCGCTGCTGGTTGCGCAGGAAAGCGCCCAACATCCGGTCGGCGATGCCGATATGGTCGTTTAACCAGCCTTGCAGAAACCGCAGTAGCTCGTCCGCTGCTTCGCGATCACCCCGCCGGATACGCGCCCGCAGCTCGCTGACTTTCCTGAGCGCGGTTTTGTGGCGCCGCCGGTGCCACGCGTAATGCGCATAGCCCGCGGCGCGCATTTCACGCTCTTCGTGGGAAAAGTGTTCGGCCGCGTGCCGAATCAGGTCCTCTGTCAGGGACCGCACCCGCCCGGCGGACACACCGGCTGTCAGTGCGCTTTCCAGGCTGGCGCACAACTGAAACAACATCTGGTGCTCATCATCCACCGCGGCAACGTGGACGGCATACCGCTCCTTCCATTGAAACTTTGGCATTCTAATATCTTAAATAATACACCAAGAAGCGCCCCCACCCCGCCACGCGCTGTTTTTGGCGCTGTTAGCGCTCGCCAGAACCGGAATGCCGCAGCGCCTGCTCCAGATCCTCGATGATATCCTCAACGGCTTCGATACCCACCGAGAGCCGCACCAGATTATCGCGTATCCCCATGCGCTCGCGGTGCCGCGGCGAGATATCTCGATGCGAACTCATCACCGGATAGAGCATCATGCTGTGCACGTCGCCCAGCGACGTGGCGCGCACGATCATTTCGAGGGCGTTCATGAAGCCAAAAACTTCCCCGCGGCCGGCGCCTTTCAGTTCGAAGCTGACGATCGCGCCGTACATCCCCGGCGGCAGCAGGCGGCGGATTTCGGATGCATCCGGGTGGGCCGGATCGGCCGGAAAGTATACACGCTCCACGCCTTCGTGGGATGCCAGCCAGGACGCCACGCGGCACGCGTTGGCGCATTGCTTCTCCATGCGCAGGGCCAGCGTCTTGATGCCCCGCATGGTCAGATAGCTTTCGAATGGCCCCAGCACCGGGCCCATGGCGCGCGAGAGCGCACGCAGTCCTTCGTAATGCGACGCATCGCTGACCACGATGCCGCCCAATACGTCGCCGTGGCCTGCCAGGTACTTGGTCGCGCTATGCACGGCGAAATGCGCGCCCAGTTCCAGCGGACGCATCAAGACGGGCGTGGCAAAAGTATTATCGACCAGCACCGCGGCCCCGGCTTCGCGCGAGATTTCGGCCAGCCGGTCGAGCGGAGCCACGCGCAGCAGCGGATTCGAGATCGTCTCCAGGAGCACGCAGCCGGGTTTGGACTCTTGCACCGCCTGGCGAAACGCGTCCACATCCGACACATCCGTAAAGCGCACGCTGATGCCCATCGGTTCCAGCACGTTCATCAGCAGGCTGATGGTGGCGCCGTACAACGCATTGGCCGCCAGCACGGATTTGCGCCGGTCGGCCAGAGCCGCCAGCAGCGCGATGTGGATGGCCGCCATACCCGAGCCGCAGGCTAGCGCCCCATGGCCGCCTTCGAGCGCGGCGGTCAGTTCTTCCAGAGCCGCATTGGTCGGATTGTCGTAGCGCGCATAACAAAAGCCATCCTGCTCGTGCGCGAAGACCCGGTCCAACTCCTCCATGCTGTCGTAAAAATAGCTGGCGGCGGTATAAATGGGCGTGGTAGCGGGCACTTGGGAGCCGGCCCTCTTCCGGTCGCCGGCATGCACGGCTTTGGTCTGTATCTTCACGATGACTTCCTTTTCCAGCGCGTTCCGGACTTGGTATCCTCCAGAATGACACCTTGCTCCAGTAATTCTTTGCGGATCTGATCGGCGAGAGCGAAGTCGCGCGCCTTCTTGGCCGCATCGCGCGCGCGAATCCGAGCCTCGACTGCTTCATCGCCGATCTGCCCGCTCGCCGCAGCGGCTGCCAGCACATCGAACACGGAATCGAAGGTTGCCAGGAATTCCAGCGCCGCCACGCCATTCGCCGACCGCATCTCGCCCGCATCCATCGACGTGTTGACGTCGCGTACGTACTCAAACATGGCGGCCAGCGCTTCGGCGGTGTTCAAGTCGTCGTCCATGGCGGCCGTGAATTGCGCCTGCGCGGCCGCCGTGCGGTCCGCGATCGACTGGTTCATCCCCTCCGCGAACGCGCCGCTCTCCAGGCGCAACTTGAAGTTGCGCAGGCGTTCGATGGCGGTCTTGGCCGATTGCAGGCCGTCGAACGTAAAGTTCAATGTCTTGCGATAGGGCACCGATGCCAGCAGATAGCGCACGGCTTCCGGCGCGTAGCCGCGGCCCACGATGTCGCGCAAGGTGAAGTAATTCCCCAGCGACTTCGACATCTTCTGGCCTTCCACCATCAGAAACTCCGCGTGCAGCCAGAAGCGCGCGAACGGTTTCCCGGTCAGCGACTCCGATTGCGCGATTTCGTTCTCATGATGCGGGAAGATGAGATCGATCCCGCCGGCGTGGATGTCGAGCGTCTCGCCCAGGTATTGAATGGCCATCACCGAGCATTCGATGTGCCAGCCCGGACGTCCCCTTCCGATCTTTTCATCCCAGAAAAACTCGCCCTCCTTGGGCGCTTTCCAAAGCGCGAAATCGCGGGCATCGGCCTTTTCATATTCGTCCACGTCCACGCGGGCGCCTGCGCGAATGCCGCTGAAGTCGTTGTGCGATAGCTTGCCGTATTCCGGGAAAGTGGCGATGCGGAAGTAGATTGAGCCTTCGGTTTCGTAAGTATGTCCTGTCGCCGAGAGTCGCTCGATGGCGTCCGCCATCTGGTGGATGTGCTCCGTAGCCGGCACCACGTGCTCGGGTGTCTGGAGGCGCAACAGACCGCAGTCGTCGCGAAACGCCTGAATGAAATGCGCCGTGTAATCCTGCAGCGATTTGCTTTGCGCCACCGCGTTGCGGATGATCTTGTCGTCCACGTCGGTGATGTTCATGACGTGATCGAGACGGAACCCGCTCGCGCGCAGCCAGCGCCGCAGGATATCCACGAACGTGAAGGTGCGGAAATTCCCTATGTGCGCGTAGTCGTAGACGGTCGGCCCGCAGGTGTACATGCGCACCGTATTTTCGCGTTCCGGAGTAAACTCCGTAGTCTGCTGCGTGAGCGTGTTGTAGAAGCGCAAGGCCATGGGGAAGGGAACTTTTATCGTAACAGAGCCGGCGGAGTGATTAACGAAACCAGGCCTGCACGCCCTGTTGCAGCGCCGCTGCTCCCGCCGCCCCGGTGAGAGCGGTTAGGCACGCCGGAACCGGACCCCGGCGCTTCCATTCCTCATGCACGGCGTGCGCGCCCAGATAGAAAAGCCATCCGGCCGCCAGACCCAGGGGATAACTGAGCCACGCCGCATTGTGCGCGGGGGCGATAGCCAGACCCAAAACGCCACCCAGCAGCGTGACCGATTCACAAGCCACGCCCCAGGCCAGCGCCGTCGCGCGCGACCGGACCGAGGCCCGCACAATAGCTCCTAACGCCATGCCCTCCGGGATCTTGTGCAGCGACACCGCCAGGGCCACTGCCATGCCGACGCCTTGGTGTGGTGCGCTCTGCGCCGTAACAACGCTCCAGCCGTCGAAAAAGCTGTGCAACATGCTGGCGCCGATCAGCGGCGCCGCGAACCCATGCAGCACCGTGTCGCAGGTTTGGTGATTGTGATCGTGCGCGCAGGTCGGGCACACCGGAGCCACATGCCGATTAATCAGGAAAAGCAAGCTGTAACCGAGCGCGAAAAACAACCCGGTGACCCGCCATCCGGATTCTTCCACCAGTTCCGGAAGCAGGCCAAACAGCACTACGCCCAATAGCACGCCGGCGCTAAAGGGAATCACCAGGCGCGTGCGCCGTCCCGCCGTCGTCAGCCACAAGCCGGCAAACACGCCCGCCACGCCGATGAGGGTGGCCAGCAGTGCGGGGACGATGCCGGGCGCGAGCATTCTTCAAGCTATCATAAGCAGGGCTAACGGCCGGCTTCCAGCGCTGCCGCCAGAGCCGCCATGCCGCGCCGGATCTGGCTTTGGTCGAATGCGCCAAACCCCAGCAGCAGCCCGTGCACATCCGTGCGTCGCAGCGCGAACCGGTCCAGCGCCATGGATTCGATCTGGTGCGCCGTCGCAGCGCTTTCCGCCTCCCGCGACGTCATGCCGTTGCGCAACAATCCGGACGTGTAAAGTCCCGCTTTCACGGGCGAGATCTCCAGCAGACCATCCAAATACCTTCGCGCGCCATCTTGCAAGGCAGCCAGACGCCCGGCGTAAAGGTCCCGCATGCGCCGGATATGTCTGCCTAGATGTCCTTCCACAATGAAGTCGCAGAGCACCGCTTGATGGGGATCGGAAGCGTGCTGGTCCGTGCCGAAGCGGAAGGCCAGCAATGGATCGATCAGCGCCGGCGGGACCGCGATATAACCAAGTCTCGCGGCTGGAAACAGGAGCTTGTTAAAACTGCCGACCAGGATCACACTCTCGCTCTCGTCCAGGCCTTCGAGCGCGGGCACGGGCCGGCCTTCGAAGCGATATTCGCTATCGTAATCGTCCTCGATTAAGAAAGCTCCTGCTTCCCGCGCCCAAGCGAGCAAAGCCAGGCGGCGCTCCAGCGGCATGGTCATGCCGAGAGGAAACTGGTGCGCCGGAGTCACGTAAGCGCCCTTGGCGCCCGCACACATCCGCTTACCCTGCGCGACGGAAATACCGTCGGCATCCACGGGCACCGGAACGATCCGGGCGCCTGCGTTGCGGAATGCCGTGGCGGCGCCGAAGTACCCGGGATCCTCCATCCATACCGCGTCGGCTGGCCGCAAGAGCAGGCGCGCTAAAAGGTCGAGCGCTTGCTGTACGCCCGATACGATGACAATCCGGTCGGCCGTGCAGTTGACCCCGCGCGAGTGGCCCAGATAGCCCGCCACGGCTTCCCTCAGCGGCGCGTATCCCCGCGAGTCGCGTCCGGCGAGCATCGACCGGGTGGCCCGGCGCAGTCGGCGGCTGGCAATGCGCCCCCAGATCTCGATGGGGAATTCAGCCAGAGCCGGCTCGTGGCAGCGGAACGGCCGTGCGGCATGCAGGAAATTCAAGCCGGTCAAAGGCTCCGGCAGCTTGCGCGCCGGCGCGGGCGGACGCCGCACCCCACGGCGATGCGCGGGTAACTGTTCGTTGACCCACGTGCCCGCTCCCACCTGGCCTTTCAGATAGCCCTCGGACTGCAGTTGTTCAAACGCCGTGACCGCCGTGCCGCGGCTGACGCCGTACTGACGCGCGAAATCGCGGGTCGCCGGAATGCGCGTGCCGGGCGCCAGCCGCCCATCCAGAATCGCGCGGCGCAATTCCTCGTGCAGCCAGCGGCTCAGTGTTGCATGCGTGGGCCGTTCGCCGAGCGTGAGATCCAGAGAACCAGCTTCCTTGGGCATGGAATGGTCTAAAAACTTCGCGTAATATGGCTCTACCAACTGTACCAAATTAGTCTTATATTTCTGGAAAAGGGAGGAGAACAGACCGATGCTAATCAGGGGAGCGGCGCATCGATGGGCCGCGTTGGGGGGTCTCGCCGGGTGCCTGCTGGCGTTCGCCGCCACTGACGGTGACACAGTGCCGTTCCCCCAGGGTTACCGGCATTGGGTGTACGTACACAGCATGATCGTGGACGCCAAGGCCGAGGCATTCGCCAAGCAGCCGTGCGAAAAGCCGTGCGTCGGGGGAATCTATCACTTCTATGCCAATGAACTCGGGCTGGAAGGCTATCGCAAAGGCAAGTTCCCCGATGGCGCCATCCTGGCGGATGAACTGCTCGAGATCCGGCAACCGGGCGATGGCCCTTCTTTCGATGGACCGCGGCGCGGCGTCGGGGTGATGGTCAGAGACAGCCGCCGCTATCAGCAAACCGGCGGTTGGGGATTCGGCGCCTTTGACGGCGATGGCCGCGTGCAGACCCTTAACGCCGAGGAACAGCAAGCCTGCTTCGCGTGCCATGTCGCCAGAAAAGACCACGCCTACGTATTCACCGAGTACCACGAGTAGCCACGCCGGCCGGAACGAGACCAGGCTGGGAACTCTGCTGGTGCTGGCGCCGATGGCGATCTACGGCATCCTGCACTTCGCATACGCCGGTTTCGTCGCCAACCTTGTGCCTGCCTGGATCCCGTAGCGCCTTCGAAATGACTTTGACCTACACACGGGCGCAGGACTCGTTCCGCGGCAAAACCATCCCTGACGCCGACTCCTTCCGCGGCCGCTTCGTGGAACTCATCCCAAACGAAAAAGTGGTCTGGGCCATCGAGTTTCATGCCGATGATCCGGGCCTCTCCGGTGAGATGCACCTCATCGTTACTTTCGCCGATGCGGACGGCGGCGTGTGTGTCTCTTCGCAATGCGATAACATCCCAACCGCAATCCGCCTGGAAGATCACGAAACCGGATCGCGCTCTTCGCTCGCGAACCTCGCCGCGCTTCTGGAGAAATCCCGCTAAGACCGTTTGCGCTCCGCGCGGCGTGCGAACATCGTTACATGGCGCGTAGGCGCTTCCTGGTCGATGAAATTCGCGATGATACCGCCGAACTCCGTGGCGAACATGCGCGCCATCTGATCCGTGTGTTGCGCGCGGAACTCGCGCAACAGTATGAAATCTCGGACGGCTCGCGCGTCTATCTGGCCGAAGTGAAAGCCCTCGCGAGCGATCGTGTGACCTTCCGCGTGCTTGCCCCCATTGATGCGCCGCCGCTCCCCGTGCAGGTCGTGCTTCTGGCCGGGCTGTTCAAGTTCGACCGGTTCGAATGGCTCGTGGAAAAAGCCACCGAGATCGGCGTGTCCGGCATCATTCCGGTCAACACCGCACGCACCGAGAAGGGACTGCTGGAAGCCGCGCGGAAGCGCGTCGAACGCTGGCGGCGCATTGCATACGAGAGCTGCCAGCAATCCCGCCGCGTCAGCCCGCCGGAGATTTTCGATCCGCAACCATTGACCGCGGCGCTCGGCACCAAAGCTACCTTCCGGTATTTCCTCGACGAGAAGCCGCGCCTGCCGCCGCTGTTTTCCATCACCCCGCCGCCGGCCGAAAGATCCAATTCGGATTGGGTCGCGCTGCTGACGGGAGCCGAGGGTGGCTGGACGGAAGCCGAGAGAACCGCCGCATCCGTGGCTGGATGGACGCCGGTGTCCCTTGGCCCGCTCATTCTGCGCGCGGAAACAGCCGCCATCACGGCCGCCGGCATGCTCCTGCATGCCTGGTGGATCAGTCAGTTAGAATAAGAGATTATAGGAAAGCCCCGTTGCATAGTCCGTTTGACCTATTTATCTTTCTCGCCGTCATCATTGTACAGTGGCGCCTGACGCGCCGATTCCTGGCTACCGCCAAGGCCAGACTCTCGCCTTCCGCCGCGCGGAAAGCGATCTGGGCGGCCGCCGCATTTAACGGCTTGATGCTGGCTGCCTTCGCGCTGAGCTTCTCTTTCCTGATCAGCCGCTTCCATCTGCCGTCCAATGCCACTCAGATCGCCGGCGGCGTTGCGCAAATCTGGTTCTTTGCTTCCACGGCGGGGTATGTGGCCTACGCCGCGTTTCATTTTTTGACCCGCCAGGTGCGCCGGCGCTCCTTCAGTCCCGCCCGCCGCCAGTTGCTGAACGCCACCGGTGGCGCGCTGCTGGCTGCTCCGTTTGCCTTCGTTGGTTATGGCACGTTCGTGGAGCGGCTTCATTTCGCCGTCCGGGAAGTCGTGATCCCAATCGCAAATCTGCCGGTCGCGCTGGACGGATTGCGCCTGCTGCACTTGAGCGATATCCATCTGAGCGCCTTTCTTAGCGAACAAGACTTGGCCCGCGTCATCGATGCGTCCAACGAGTTGCATCCACATCTGGCGCTGGTCACCGGCGACCTGATCACCGCCTTCGGCGACCCCCTGGATACCTGCCTGCGGCAGGTGGCGCGCCTGCGCGCGGACGCCGGCATATTGGGTTGCATGGGGAATCACGAACACTACGCCCTCGCCGAAACATACGCTCAGCGAGAGGGCGCGCGGCTCGGTGTGCGATTCCTGCGCGACGCAGCCACACCCCTTCGATTTGGAGATGGCGTCTTGAACGTAGCCGGTGTCGACTATCAGCGCTCCGGGCAGCCGTATCTGCCGGGCGCTGAGCGGCTGGTGCTTCCGGGCGCCTGTAATTTGCTGCTATCGCATAACCCCGACGTCTTTCCCGTGGCTCTGCAAAAAGGATACGACGTGATGCTGGCGGGCCATACTCATGGCGGCCAGGTCACGGTGGAGATTTTCAATCAATCGATCAATCCCGCTAGATTCGTTACGCCATACGTCTACGGACTTTATAGCCAGGATTCCGCATTGGCGTTTGTCACGCGCGGCATCGGCACCATCGGCATCCCCACGCGCATCGGCGCGCCGCCGGAGATTGCGCTGCTGCATCTGAGGAAGGCGTAAAGCGCGGTCGTGCGATACCTGATTTTGAGCGACATTCACGGGAACCTGGAGGGTCTGGAAGCGGTTCTGGAACACGCCAGCGGCAAGTACGACCAGGCGTTGTGCTGCGGTGATCTGATCGGTTACGGCGCCGACCCGAATCCCGTGGTCGACTGGGTCCGCGCGCATGTGTCGGCAGTGGTCCGCGGTAATCATGATAAGGCCTCCGTGGGCCTCGACGACC
The DNA here is from genome assembly GCA_049511415.1 of Bryobacteraceae bacterium. GTDB lineage: Bacteria > Acidobacteriota > Terriglobia > Bryobacterales > Bryobacteraceae > Bog-159. The sequence goes on from JBEKYC010000060.1 coordinate 24,802, forward strand.
TGGAGTGGTTCAATCCCGTGGCGCGCTACGCGGCCCTATGGACGCAGCGCGAGTTGACGCCGGAAAACGTGGCGTATGTCCGCGATCTGCCCGCAGGTCCGCTACGGCTCGACGGATTCCAGATCGTGCACGGATCACCCCTGGATGAGGACGAGTACCTGTTGGGGCCTTCCGATGCCGCTCAAGTGTTCGAGTATCTGGAAACACCACTGACTTTTTTTGGACATACGCATTTGCAGGGCGGCTTCATCCGGAACCAGGATCGCGTGGAAACCATCGACCGGACACCCGACGGCGAAGAACGCCGGACTCTCGATCTGCACTCCGACTGCGTCTACCTGATCAATCCAGGATCGGTCGGCCAACCGCGCGATGGAGACCCGCGCACCGCTTACGTCCTGTACAATTCCGACGAACGCTTTGTGATCTTCTACCGGGTGCCCTACGACGTGGAGAAAGCCCAGGGGAAGATCCGCCGCGCGGGGCTCCCGCCTCTGCTGGCAGACCGGTTGGCCGCGGGGCGATAACTACCTGACCGAAGCCAGCCACTGACGAGCTACATCACGAACCGCCAGGTGCTTGCCATCGACCTGATAGTTCAAGCCGCGCATAGTGGAATCCGTAAGCTTCCCCGACAGACTGTCGAGCGCCGCACGCAAACCGGGGTGCGCGCTCAGACTTTCGCCTCGAACCACCACGGCCGCCTGATACGGTGGAAAGTAATGCCGGTCATCGCGCAGCACTCTTACATCCAGCACGGACAACATGCCGTCGGTGGCACTGCCCGCGGCCATGTCGACCTGCTTCTGCCCGAGAGCGCTGTAGAGCAGGCCTAGGTCCATGCTCTTCGGTGTCCCATCGAGCGGCAAGTGGTATGTGGCGATCAGCCCTGCTAATCCATCCGGCCGTTGCAGGAACTCATACCCGACCCCCAGCCTCCAACCTTGCCGGCGGCGGGCCGCATCGCTCAGCGTCTCGATGTTTTCGGATCGTGCGTCGGCCCCGCGCACCACCATCGCGAAGGTATTATCAAAACCGAGCGGCGCCATCCACTCGATGTTCCAACGCTTACGGTATTCGTTGCGCGCGCGATCGAAGACCACCGCGGCGTCAGTGGACGGTGGTAACTTCAGCACGGCGGTCAGAGCGGTTCCACTATATTCGGGGTATAAGTCGATCTCCCCGGTACGCAAGGCCTGCTGCGCCAGCAGCGTTCCACCCAGGTCCAACTTCCGATCCACAGGCTCACCCAACCGCCGTTCCACCTGTTGCGCGATGATTTCGCCCAGAATGATTTGTTCGGTGAAATTCTTGGAGCCGATCGTGAGCCGGTGAGAACGCGCACAGCTAATGGCGGTAAGCAACAGCAGGGAATATGCGGCCCCGGTTCTCATCCCTACAGAGTACGCCACGGGCGGGCGTCAGCGGGACCGCGCCGAAGCCCGCCCTATCGCTTAGCGGCGCCAGTGACCCGGCACCATGCGATAGCCGCGTCCCGACTGAACCCAGCGATGCGGCACCCACGCCGCGCCAGGTCTCGGCGGACGCCGCCAGGCGCCTCCGGACCAAAACCAGTTACCTCCGCGCCAATCCCAGAATCCGTCCGTCCACACATAACCCGGTCCGGGCGCATAGCCTACTACTCCGTATCTTGGTGGAGGTGGCGGCACCCGAACGTAAACATATCCACCGCCGCAGGCTACTGATCCAAGTAACCCCAGAGTCATAACTAAGAGCAAGATAAGTCTTCGATTCACTTGTGCATCCTCTGCTGATTGAAACGCGCATCCAATGCGTGTGGTTGCGGTTCCCAGTGAAGCTGAACGGTATTTAATGTTACGCGGGGTTAGGGCGCGAGTATGAATCGTTCGATAGCTATCTTCGAGCTCTTGTCCGTGCGCGCATCATTCCGATGAAATACAATTTTGAACTCATCGAAACGGTGCAGACTGCCGTGCCAAGGCATAGTGTAAGTCAGTGTCTGCGTCACGCGGCCGGCACTAACCATCTCGCTTCCCAGGCTCTGGAGTAAGCCGGTCTGTGAGTCGATCAGCAAGAGCTCCAGGGAGGCCGCACCCTCGCCGGCTTCCGCATCCGTGATGACAAGCTGGACCTTGCCGCAGCAACTCGTGTCGGCCGGCGGCTCCACGCGCTGATGCGCTTCCATCTGGATCGGCCAACCGTCCGTGGTGTGAAACGAAATCTCGGCGGGCGTACCGTGCCGCACGAAAGAACGGGCGGGCGGCCGATGGGCGGGCCAGCGGAACATCCAGTACTCGCCGGAGAATGGGATGCCCACTGGCTTGGTCAGCGGCACATTCAGCAAGCTCGGCGGTAGCGGTGGAGGCATCAGCAGCACCGTCTTCGGCTTCACTTCCGGCAGCAGGATCACACCGGGAAAGTCGCCGTCCGGCGCAAGGTTCCCGCTGGGTGGATCGGTAGTCTTGGCGGCGTTCTGCGCGGCCGGTTGCCCCGCGGCGTAGGCGCCGCCGCTGCCACCGCCACCGCCCGTGAGCCGGGCGCGCAGCCCGCCGTAGGATAGTGACACCGCAAGCAGGAAGGCCGCCAGGATGCTGAGCAGCGAGTTTGGCAATACGGGCTGCTTCGCCGGCTGATACGCTCCCAGGGCCAGCGCCAGCGACATTATCACCGCGGCACTGGCGGCGAATAGGGCCGAGGCCAGCAACGGCTTGTTCCACAACTCGGCCACTAAACCCAGTTGCGCCGCGCACGATCCGAACATGGCGGTGGCCGGTCTTAAGGCCACGGAGCCTGCGGCCGCGGATGGCGCCCACCTCGATACCAACTGGCATGTGGCACTGGCCACCAGGACGGCGCTCACGAAGAATGCGCCGGGTACGCGCACGGAAGCCAGGATGATGGCCGGTGCGAACCACATCGCGGGCGCGGCGGAGCGAGCCGAAAATCGGATCACTTCCGGAAAATCAGCCAGGGAAAGTACAAAGTAGATCGCAAACGCGATAGCGGCCGCGCCGATCCAGGCGAGAGCCACGTACAACAGCGCCCGCGATGTGAGGTCGGCGATGGTTTCCCAGCGCAGGCGCGGAAGCACCACGTCGGACCAAACCAACACCCCAGTCGCCGCCACGCCGGCCACCTGGCCGACGGCGAGCAGCCGTCCGCGAGATCTTACCTGCCACGGCACATTGCATTTGACACCGCCGTCGCCAAAAATGACTCCGATCGGAGCGGGAATTCATGAGTGGGGCATTATCGCAAATGCCGCGCCACCGTCTCCAGAAACTCATCTTCGCGGTCCAGTTCGACGCCGATCCGCAACCAGTAGAGCGGCAGAGGCGAGAACAGGTCGCGTGTGCCCTCGCAGAGGTTGACCAGATCCTTCTCGGTAGTGAGCACCGCTTGCGCGCCCTCTTCGCGAAACTGGCGGCCCATGCAGCGCACTTCGCGCGGTTTGTACGAGTGATGATCTTCGAATTCAACCCGCGATTCGGCGCGCAACCCGAGAGCCTCCAGCGTCCGCCAGAAATATTGCGGATTGCCCAACCCGCAGAAGGCGGCGACGCGTGTATAAGGCAGTCCATCGGGCGGCATAGTGCCGCCTGTATGCACGGCTACCCAGGCCTCCGGCCTAACGCGCGCGTGAAAGATCGGCGCGTCTGGATTGTGCTGCCTCAGGAAGTGCTCGGCGCCGGCGGCCACGCGGCCCGTCTCGCTGCGCGTGATCACGAAAATGCCGGCGCGGGACAGCGCTGCCAGCGGCTCGCGCAGCCGGCCCAGCGGCAGCGCGTAACCGCCGCCAAATGGGTCCAGCGCGTCCACCAGCACGATGTCCAAAGCGCGCTCGATCCGCCCGTGCTGAAACCCGTCGTCGAGAACCATGGCGTTGACGCCGAATTCTCGTTCCAGTAACCGGCCCACGTGCCAACGGTCGGCTCCGATGCCCACCGGGGCTACACCCGAACGCAGAAACAGTTGCGGCTCGTCGCCCGACTGTTCCACCGGCAGACGCGCCCCCGCTGCCAGTACCTCGTGCGCCAAAGGCGAGTGGCGGCCATATCCCCGTGTTAATATGCCCGGGTTCCATCCCACGTCTTTCAGTTTGCGGGTCAGATATAAGACGAAGGGAGTCTTGCCGGTTCCTCCGGCCGTGATATTACCCACACTGATGACCCGCGCGTGCAGTGCGCGGCGGCGCAACAGGTCCCGCGCGCGTTTGAGTTTCCCGCCCCAGATCCAAACCCGCGACATCAGCCACAAGAGAACAAAAACAGGTTGTGGCGGGCGGTATGCCGGCACATGCACCGAAAAGATCTCCCGCGCGCGATCGGCCGCGAGGATCGTGGCCCCCTTCCGGACTCGCGCACAGGACAAGGCCTTGGCGCCAAGTTGCGCCGCGAACCCGGGATTCTCCAGAAGTTCCATCACCGCGGACGCCAGTCCAATGGCGTCGCGCACCTCCACCAGCGCGCCGGCGGCCCGGAAATCGGCCGCGATTTCCGCGAAGTTTTCCAGGTGCGGCCCGGTGACGATGGGCCGCGCGGCGAGTGCCGGCTCCAGGATGTTATGGCCGCCGCGGGAGGCCAGCGTGCCGCCCATGAACACCACGTCCGCCGCCGCGAACAGGCTGCTCAACTCACCGATGGAATCGAGCAGCAGCACTTCCGGCTTCACCGCGGGCGGCGCGTCCGTCAGGGCCGAGCGCCGGATAAACCGAAGGCCCGCGCGCTCCAGAGCCTGCGCGGCCGCGTCGAAGCGTTCCGGCTTGCGCGGGGCCAGGATTAGCCGCAAGCCGGGATGACGCGCGGCCACCTGCCGGAAGGCGGCGATAACGGCTTCGTCCTCATCCGGATCGTCGGCGTCTGCCGGAGGCATGGTGCTCGCCGCGATCCAGACCGGCCCCGGCCCGCCGGCTTCCAGAAATCTCCGCACCGGCGAATCTCCGGATGCCTCGCGTGTCGCTGCATCGTATTTCAAATTGCCGCCCACCGCCACGCGTTCGGGCGGTGCGCCCGCCGCCAGAAAGCGATGCCGCATTTCCCGGCTCTGCGCCATCAGCAGATCCACCTGCGCCAGCACGCCGCCAAAGAACCAGCGCAGGCGGCGATAGCGTCTGAGCGCCCGATCCGAGATGCGGCCGTTTACCAGCAGTAGCCCCGCGCCGGTGCGCTTCGTTTCGCGGAACAAGTTCGGCCAGATCTCGGTCTCCATTACGATCACCAGCGCCGGCCGCAAGGTCCGCAAAACCCGCCGCACCGCGAACACGTAATCCAGCGGGGCGTAGAAAACTTCCGCCAGACCACTGAGTTTGCGCGCCGCAGTCTCGAAACCAGCCAGGGTCGAGACGGAGACGAACACCGGCGATCGCGGCAGACGCGTGCCAAGTTCGCGGACTAGCGCGACCGCCGTATGCGCCTCGCCCACCGAAACGGCGTGCAACCAAATCGCGCCGGGGACGGTCTGTCTAAAATGGGCCGGCAGGAACCCGGCACGTTGACGAAACGAACCCAAATAGGCACGTTGCCGCAAACCGCGCCATAACAAATAGACCGCGATGGCCGGTGATCCAAACGCCTGAAGGGAGCGGTAAAGTAAATAGATGCCTTTTATTTTCAAACGTTTGGCTCTCCTCACGAGTATAGCGATGGTGCTCGCGCCAAACAAGGCGCTGCCCGGCGACAAGGACAAGGCGGAGAAGGCGTTCCGGCCCGGCCCGGCGGCTAGCTATGCGCACCAGACCAGCGAGAAAGTTACCGTCGGCGTGAAGGCCTATTTCGATGACGAGGATACTAAGCCCGTTTTCGGCAAACACAACCCGTACACCTACGGAGTGCTGCCGGTGCTGGTGGTGATTCAAAACGACGGTGCCAAAACCATTCGCCTCTCAACCTTGCATGCCGAGTGGATCGGTCCGAATCGCGATCGGGTGGAAGCCACGCCCGCCAAGGACGTTCGCTATCTGACTCCCGCGCGCCGGCCCAACACTCTTCCCGGACCGCCGGGCCTGCCGCCGAAAGTCCTCGGGCACAAGAATCCCCTGGATACATGGGAGATCGAAGGCCGCGCCTTTTCGGCCGAGATGCTGCCTCCCGGCCAATCGGCTAGCGGCTTCTTTTACTTTCAAACCGGCTATCAGCGCGGCGCCAGCGTCTATCTCACCGGTCTCAAAGAGGCGGAGTCCGGCAAAGAGTTGCTGTATTTCGAAATCCCCGTAGCGGAGCAGTAACCGCGCTTACTGATAGGTCGTGTTGATCGACGTGCCGGTGAAAGCGAAAGCCAGTCCGTAGTCCAGGTTCGGCGCGGTGAACGGAGTATAGCCGCTGGCATTCTCCAGCGACATAGTGCCCGTGCCGGCCGGCAAGGTGTTGGTTACATACGCCGGAACCGTGAATTCCAGCGCGCTCTGCGGAGCTATGCAAAAGAACGACCCAAAAACTCCGCTGCTGCTGCCGCTCGAACTGCCGGAAATAATCACATACGACCCGGACGCGCCGCCGGTCCATGTAACTCCCACTCCCTGGGATCGATTGACGGTGGCGTCGGAAGGCTGATTCGTCCAACTGAGGATCGGGTTCGGCACAACCACGGACGCTGAGAAACTGCCGATATCCGCGCCGCCCGTGCCCGCGAATGTGAATGTCCCGCCGTCGGTGGTGATCGCGCTGGTGGGCAGACTCGCCAGATACTCACCCTTGGTCTCGCTCGTCAGGGGATAGCTGCCCGCCGGCCCGGCAAGACTGATGCTTCCGGCGTCCAGTCCGTTGATGGTGACGCCGCTGCCACTGCTGGACACGGTAAGATTCACAATGCAACTGCCCAGCGAAACAGTGGAACTGGAGGCGCTGAACGACGCGCCCGAAACGCTCTCAAATAAGGCGTCCGCAATGTTGGCGGTTTGCGCTTGTCCAGTAGCGTCGGGAGTGGTGAATTGGGCCAGGAACAGATCGCCGAATTTCACGGTGCCTTTGCCGCTTAGCGCGCCGAACTGACCGCCCGTGCTCCCGTAGATCGCATCGCTGCATTCTCCTCCGCCTTGATTGATGGAAAGAGTCCCGAAATTTGACGAGACAGACGATACCGAATTGCCGATTACCGCCACGACCGAGATATTACATCCCATCGCCACTGACGGCGGTATGGTCACGTTGATCTGATTCAGCCCGGGATAACCTGACGAGCCGGCGTACAGCACATTGCCCGCGATGCCCCCAAAATACACTTGCAAGGGAACACTTACAGCGTGTGGCGAGGTGGTGAAAACCGAGTCGCTATCCGCCGGATCGGCGCCCAATCCGGAACCCCAGAGAACAATGGTCTGCCCGGGAGCCGCCGAGTTGGTGTAATTGAATAGCGCGCCGGTGGTCGCGTTGGTAGCCGTGACCAGACCGCTGCCGGTTCCAAAGTAGGTATCCAGACCCATGGCGCTGGGCGCCACTTGAATCGTGAATGCGTTGCTGGCCGTGCCGTTGTAAGTAACCGTCAGCGTGCCTGTGCCGGTCGGCGTGGCCGCCGGCAATACCGCCGCAATCGCCGTCGGCAGCGCGTAGTACATGGCGGGTGTCACCGTCTTACCGCCTACGGTGACCGAAAGGCTGGCTCCCGCCAGAGAAGTGGGCAATCCCGAACCGGCGCTCGATTCTAAAGTCACCGTTCCGCTGGGAGCGTTGGCCATGCCAGTGCCGAAAATCACAAAAATGGAGCTCGGCGAAATACCCGAATTGGGAAAGCCGCTGGGAATGTAACTGTAGTTGTTTGTGACGCCGGTGATAGTCGGCCCGGACGGGGTGCCGGCGGCCCCGAATGTTGTGTATTGGAGTGTAATGGAGGTGCTGCTGCTAGCCGTCACCAGGACCTTGGCGGCGTTCCCGCCATTGGTTTGCACCGCGAATACATCATTCACCACCAGTGAGCTTAACGGGATCGGCAGGGCGCTGTCGTCCCCGATTCCCTCTAGCACCGCTACTGTAATCGCGGAAAAGCCCGAGGCTCCCAGCGGGCCCAAGTTGAATCCTGTGGCGGCGCCTTGGAACGTAATGCCTGTTGCTGTAAATAGAATGTCTCCGCCTGAGCTGGCAGTAGTGCCCGTATCCAAGCTCAAAGCAGTCCCGGCCGACAATGTCGCGGTGCCACTAAGATCCGCGCGCGCGGAAAAAGGGAAAGTGCATGTCGCCAAGACTAGGACGGCTGAATGTAAGTGGTTGATCTTCATGGATGCTCCATTAATACTTGGGTCAGTATACACCTTGCCGGAAGCGCGGCGCAGCGTGTGGGCTGGAAGAGTACTAGAAGATAGCATACACGGGCGGGACTCATGGATCGTCCCTCGTACTGATTGTCGTTAGTCTAGCAAACGCGCCTGAGGTTCGACTGTATGATAGAAATATGACACCGGTTGTGGCGGAAACCACCGCTAAAATCCTGGAAGAGAAGATTCGTTCGCGCCAGGCGCGCGTGGGCATCGTGGGGCTGGGCTACGTCGGACTGCCCCTCGCCGTCGAATTCGCCAAGGCCGGCTTTCAGGTAACCGGCATCGACTTGAATCCCGACAAAACCGGGCGCGTCAACGCCGGCGAATCCTATGTGGGCGACATCCCCAGCAGTGTATTATCCGGCATCGTCCGGGACGGCAGGCTGCGTGCCACCACCGATTTCGCCGCCGTGCGCGATCTGGACACCGTGAATATCTGCGTGCCCACGCCCTTGCGCAAGACCAAGGACCCCGACATGAGCTACATCGTGTCGTCCTGCCAGGAAATCCTCAACAACCTGCATCCGGGAATGCTGATCATCCTGGAGTCGACTACCTATCCAGGCACCACCGACGAATTGCTGCTGCCTATGTTCGAAAAGTCGGGTCTACGCGTCGGCGAGGATTTCTTCCTGTGCTTCTCGCCCGAGCGGGTCGATCCCGGTAATCCGAACTATCAGACCGCCAATATACCCAAAGTGGTAGGCGGTACCACGGCGGCCTGCACGGAAATGGGCCGCCTATTCTATTCCCAGGCGCTCCAAAAAGTAGTGCCGGTCAGTTCGACGCAGGTGGCGGAGATGGTGAAACTGCTCGAAAACACCTTCCGCATGATCAACATCGGCCTGGTGAACGAATTGGCGCTCATGTGCGACCGTATGCGCATCAATGTCTGGGAGGTGATCGAGGCCGCCGCCACCAAGCCCTTCGGCTTCATGCCGTTTTATCCGGGTCCCGGCCTGGGCGGCCATTGTATTCCGATCGATCCGTTTTATCTTTCCTGGAAGACCAAGCAGGCCGGGATTGAAGCGCGCTTCATCGAACTGGCGGGATACATCAACGGCCAGATGCCACACTTTGTGGTGGATAAAATACAGAACGCGCTCAACGACGCAGGCAAGCCGGTGAAGGGATCGCGCATCCATATCATGGGCGTGGCGTATAAGAAAGATATCGAAGACATGCGCGAATCTCCCGCGCTGGATGTCATGCTGCTGCTCAAACGGCGCGGCGGCCTGATATCCTACAGCGATCCACATGTCCCTTCCCTTCAATTAGATGGCGAAAATCTCCATGCCCAGCCCGAGGCCGCGGCCGCGGAGGCCGATTGCACCGCCATCATCACCGACCATTCCAGCTTCGACTTTCGAAAGCTCGCCGTAACCGCTCCGCTGATCGTGGATACGCGTAACGCCTTAAAAGGTGTGAACGCGCCTCACATTGTGCGTTTATAGTAACGCGCTACCATTGACAAACGTCCCAATGGCGGCAGATGCTAGGTTAAGGAGTTTTTATGCAACCGGTAGGGCGGCTAGCGCTTTGCGGAGTGGCCCTCGCGGCTGGTAGCGTTGCCGCGCTGGCCCAATCGGCGGTGATCTCGGCTCGCTCTGGTCTGATCCACTATGTGGAAGGCCAGGTATACGTGGGCGACCAACTGCTGGAAAGTAAATTCGGTTCCTTTCCGGAAGTGAAAGAGAACCAAGTGCTGCGCACCGAGGAAGGCCGCGCCGAGGTGTTGCTTACACCCGGCGTCTTCTTGCGGCTTGGCGAGAACAGCTCCTTCCGGATGATCACCAACCGCTTGATCGACACGCGCCTGGAGTTTCTCTCCGGCTCCGCCATCATAGAGGCGGATGATATCGGCAAAGATAATTCCATCACCGTGGTTTTCCAGGATGCCACCATACACCCCGTGAAAAAAGGCTTGTACCGCGTCGACGCCAATCCCGCCGAATTACGGGTCTTCAACGGCGAAGCGGATGTCACCCTGGGTGAAAAGACGGTCGAAGCCAAAGACGGCCATGCCGTGGCGCTGGACACCCTGGCCGATCACAAGTTCGACCGTGCCACCACCGATGCGCTCAACCGTTGGAGCGAGCGCCGCGGCGAGTATGTTTCCATGGCCAGCGTTTCCGCGGCCAATTCGCTGCGCACGTCCATGTTCGATGGCAGCGGCATGATGTCGACCGGGTGGTATTTCAACCCATTCCTGGGTATGTATACGTTCGTGCCGGGCCTGGATGGTAACTGGTTCAGCGCTTATGGGTTTCCCTTCTGGAGCCCGTACAACGTCTACATGGCGTATATGCCGGGTTACTACTACTATCCGTATTCCTACTACGGCGGTGGCTACCCCAGCGGATACGGCTCCTACAACACCATCAATTACAGGAGCGTTCCGGTGCCGGCGCACTCGGGCACTCACGCTTCCGGTGGCATCGGTACGGTCGCGACGGGCCATGGGCCATCCATCGGTGGCGGCCTGTCCTCCTCCGGATCATTACCCTCCGGCTCGCTCTCCTCCGGATCGTCCGGGACGGTCTCCGCTCCTGTCTCACACGGCGGCGGCAGCGTAGGCGCCGGTGGCGGCGGGCACCATTAAATCCTAGGGTCTTTCCCTAGAACCGCTTCTCGCCTATACTCCGTGTGCAGTGAGCTAGAATGACCCTCACGGAGGATACATGTTAAAGGGTTTCAAGCAGTTCCTGATGCGCGGCAACGTCATCGACCTGGCGGTTGCCGTGGTCATCGGCGGCGCCTTTGGAGCGGTAGTAGCCGCGCTGGTCAAAGACCTGATCACGCCCATCATTGCAGCTATCGTCGGCAAGCCCGATTTTTCCGCTCTTAAGTTCCCCATCAACAAAAGTGAGTTTCTGCTGGGCGACTTCATCAATGCCTTAGTAGCCTTTTTGCTGGTCGCCACGGCGGTCTACTTCTTTGTAGTCGTGCCGGTCAACGCGGTAATGTCGCGCATGCGGCGCGGCGAAGCGCCACCCGACCCCACCACCAAGCAGTGTCCGGAATGCCTGAGCACCATTCCGATTCAAGCCCGCCGCTGTGCGTTCTGCACTTCGCCGGTGATCCCCGCTTAGGTCCGTAAGTTACGGCAGGAAATCCTCGTCGAGGATTTGATCCATGGTAAACGGGCATTCGTCCGGCAGCTCGGAGGGAGGATTGCCTGCTTCCCGGACGGCTTGGCGCGCGGCTTTGCGACAGATCTTGGACAAGTCCTCGGCGGCGTATCGCCGCAAGCTGGGCGATTGCTCGAAGATCGGTTCGAGGTCGTCGCGTTGCGTATCGATGGTTGCGCGCCAGGTGGAATTTTCACGGCGCTCGGGCTGAATCTGCCATCTAAGCAGGTGCATAATTAGAACCCGTAGACGGTTGTGCACCTCCCAGCGGTCGCGTTTGCCCAAAGCTTCGATCTCCTCGGCTAGATGTTCCAGATCCAAATCTTGCAAACGGTGTTGGCGCAGCAACTCCGCGCTTTGCGCAGTCCACTCGTAGAAGTCCGTATCGTAGAGCAGCATCTTACTATTTTGCGGCGAGCGCCGCGCGCAGCCTGGTGCAGGCATATAGGGCCTGCGTGGCGGGCATGGCGACACCCAGCCGCTCGCCGAGTTCCAAGACCGCTCCCACAACGGCTTCCAGCTCCAGCGGCCGCCCCGCTTCCAGATCCTGCAGCATGGACGTCTTATGCTCGCCCACCTTGGCCGCGCCCGCAATGCGCTGTTCTATGGAAACGGGCAGCATCATCCCCAGGCGCGCAGCCACGCATTCGGTCTCGGTCATCACCGCGCGCACCAGGGCCACCACGTCCGGATCGGCGGTCATACGGGCCAGCGTCGCCCCCGTGAGTGCGCTGATCGGATTGAAGGCCACATTGCCCAGAATCTTGACCCAGATCTCCTCGCGGATATGTGTCGTCACGGGGCAGCGCAGGCCGGAGGCGATGAGTGCCTCGGCAATCGCGCGGCACCGGGCGGAGCGGGTGCCATCCGGTTCGCCGATGGAGAGGCGCTGGCCTTCGACGTGGCGCACCACGCCCGGCTCGGCGATCTCAGCCGCGAAATAAACCAGCGATCCCACCACGCGCCGGGATTCGATGGCGGCCGCAATTACGCCACCCGGATCCACGCGCTCCAACGGCGTGAACCACCAGGGCACGCCGTTCTGCAGGCTGACCACGCACGTTTCCGGACCCAGCAAACCGCCCAGCCGCGGCGCCAGTTGTGGCAGGCTGTGCGCTTTCACGGCCAGAAAAACAACGTCGGCCGGGCCGATGGATTCCAGATCGCCGGTAACCTGAGGGTAGGCTTCGAAATCCCCCTCCGGGCTGACTACACGCACGCCGCGCTCCGCAATGGCGCGCAGTTGCGGCCCGCGCGCGAACAGGGTGATGTCCAGACCTGCGCGCGCCATCGCCGCCCCCATGTAGGCGCCCACCGCTCCGGCGCCGGCAATCACAAATCTCATCGCGGGGCCCCGGCGAATGCCGCGGCTACGATCAGCCGCTGGATCTTCCCGGTGGCCGTGCGCGGAATGGCGGTCACGATATGAATCTTCTTGGGACACTTGAAATCGGCTAGATGCTCCCGGCAGAAGCGGATCAATTCGGCCTCATCCGCGGGCGTCTCCGCGCGCAGGACCACGGCGGCTTCCACCTCCTCGCCCCAGGTGGGATGCGGCACACCGAAGCAGACAGCTTCCGAGACAGCCGCGTGCGCCAGCAGAACTTCGTCAATCTCGCGCGGCGCGATGTTTTCACCCGCGCGAATAATCAGCTCCTTGATGCGTCCCGTCAGGCGGAGGTAGCCGTCGCCGTCGATGATGCCCTGGTCGCCCGTGCGGAACCAATCGCCGAAAAACGACTTGGCAGTGGCTTCCGGGTTGTTTTCATATTCGCGGATGACGCTCGGGCCATCGATACAAACTTCGCCGGCTCTGCCGCCGGGCAGTTCGCCGCCTTTTTCGTCGCGAATACTGATGCGCAGTCCGGTGGCCGGCCCCACCGAGCCGGCTTTGCGCGGGGCGGGCGGCAGCGGGTTGGAAGCCATCTGATGGGACGCCTCCGTCATGCCGTAAGCCTCCAGCACCGGCGCGCCGAAATAGTCTTCCATGCGCCGCATCAGATCGGGAGGTAAAGCCGCGCTGCAAGAGCGCACGAAGCGCAGTTTGTGTTCCCCGCCGCCTTTGCGCGTCAGAATGAGCTGATGGATGGTGGGCACCGCCGAATACCAGGTGACGCCGTAATCGCGCACCGTGCGCCAGAACGCCATCGGACTGAAGCGCGCCGGAATCACCACCGTGCCGCCGGTGAGCAACGTTGCCATAGTGGACGCCATCAAGCCGTGTACGTGAAAGAGCGGCATCAGGCAAAGCGAGACGTCTTCAGGTGTCAGCGCATACGTCTGGGCGATGTTCCGCGTGGAAGCGGCCAGATGCGCATGCTGCAACGGCACGCGCTTGGGCCTCCCCGTGCTACCGCTGGTGTGGAGCACCAGGGCGACGTCGTCGGGGGAAGGCTCGCAATAGTCGCCGCCCGCGGTCACATCCGGCTGGATCACCGGAATGCCCGCCTGCCCCGCCGCGCGGCGCGCTTCCGTGCCTTCGCCGGGTGGGACCATCAGCATGCGGGCATTCGTATCCCCCAGGTAAAAACAAAACTCTTCGAACTTGTAACCGGGATTCAGGGGAGCGGCCGTGCCGGCGGCGCTGGCCGCCAGAAACGCGACCACAGCATCCAATCCGTTGGGCAGCGCCAGCGCCACGCGCCCGCGCGGCAACGCCGCGGCCATCGACCGGACGCGTGCGCGCAGATCCGCGTAAGTAACCGCAACTCCGGTGTCAGGCAAAATAATCGCCGTGCGTGTACCATCGGCGGCGTTCAGCACGTCGAGGAGGGTTTGAGGCTCGCTCATCAAATACGAGTTTACATGGGTGGGTAGGTTTTAGCCTGCGGCGGCCTTCAGACCGCCTATTCTAAAGGGTTGGACCGTTCTATGTGGCATGATCTTCGTTTCGCTATGCGGACTCTCCGGCGTTCTCCGGGATTCACCGCTCTGGCGGTTCTTTCGCTGGCGCTGGGTATCGGCGCCAATACCGCCATCTTTTCCCTGCTCTACCAGGTAGTGCTGCGCTCCATCCCCGTGCGCGATCCGAGCGCCCTGGTCTGGCTCGAAACCGACGACAACAACTACGGCAACGCGCGGCGCGATAACAACCTGAGCATCTATTCTTATCCCATGTACCAGGCTCTCCGCGACCGCAATCCCGTGCTGAGCGGCCTGGTCGCACGCGCCAGCTTTTCGGCGACGCTCGCCGCCCGCGGCGAAGCGGAACAGGCCACAGCCGAGATCGTGTCGGGCAATTTCTTCGAAGTGCTGGGCGTGCGGCCGGCTCTGGGACGCCTGCTGATTCCGACCGACGACGCGCCCGGCCGCGACCCGGTGGTGGTGCTCAGCTACGCCTATTGGATGGGGCATTTCGGCGGGGATCCGAATGTTCTGAATCAGCGTATCCTCATGAACCGCCAGCCCGTCACGGTGGTGGGCGTCGCGCCGCGCGGTTTCCGCAGCCTCCTGGCGGGCAGCGATCCGGATTTCTTCGCTCCCATTTCCATGACGCCCATGATTTCGCCCGGCTGGGTCGGAAACAGCCGTGCGGATTACTATTGGCTCAGCGTCGTGGGTCGGCTCAAACCCGGCGTGACCCGCGAGCAGGCCGGCGCCGTGCTACAGCCGCTGTTCCGATCCATCTTGCGGGAAGAATTGCCCCAATTCGAGGGCATCACCGCCGAGGATACCAGCAAGACTCTGGCCAGGCCCATGCACGCGCGGCCCGCGGCGCAAGGCCTGAACATGCTCAGTGCACGGTGGAAGACGCCGTTGGTGGTTCTGGCGGTGATGGTGGGATTGGTGTTGTTGATCGCCTGCGCCAACGTGGCCAGCCTGCTCATCGCGCGCGCCACGGCCCGCCACCGCGAGATTGCCATACGGCTTGCCATAGGCGCCACCCGCTGGCAGATCTCCCGGCAACTCCTGGTCGAGAGCGCCATGCTGGCGGGCATCGGCGGGCTGTTAGGCATCCTGCTCTCCCAGAACCTGGCTGCCGGGCTATTGGGTCTGCTGCCCGCCGACGCCACGGGCGGCTGGCTGGCCCCGCAATTGGATTTGCGCGTGCTGTGCTTCAGTCTGGCGCTCTCCCTGCTCACCGGATTGCTTTTCGGCTTGGCGCCAGCCTTGCAAGCCTCCCGGTCCGGCGTAGCGCCGGCGCTGAAGGACCAAACCGCCGGCATGAGCGCCAGCGGCGCGCAGCTTCGCACGCGGCAGGTCCTGATGACGGTCCAGATCTCGGTGTCACTGCTACTGCTCATCGGCGCGGGCCTGTTCACGCGCAGCCTGCTGAACCTGCTGCATAGCGATCCCGGTTTCCGTACCGACCATCTGGTGACGTTCCGCGTCGATCCCGCATTGAGCGGCTATTCGTTTGCGCAACGCCTGGCGCTGTATCACAACCTCCGCGACAAACTGCGCGCGCTGCCGGGGACGCAGTCCGTCAGCAATGCCTATCTGCTGCCGCTGGGCGGCTGGGGATTCGGTAACGGCGTCGAGACTCCCGGCTCCTCCAAAACCAACCCGCAGTACACTGCCTGCAACGAGAACACCGTGACTCCGGGCTACTTTGCCGCTCTCGGGATACCGCTGCTGGCCGGCCGCGATTTCACCGGCGAGGATAATGCCAAAGCGCCGCGCGTCGTGATCCTCAGCGAAGGCTTTGCACGCTTCCTTTTCCCGCGCGATAATCCGATCGGGCGTTTCGTGCACCAGGGAATGGGAGATCTGGACGTCCAAGTAGTGGGCGTGGTGAAAGACACCCGCATCAACGACGTGCGCGAGAAGCCGCCTTATATCATGTACGCACCCTTTGAACAGGGCGGCGACCCGTTCACGCAGGAATCCGTTTTCTTCGTGCGCACCGCGGGTGATGAACACGCCCTGATGGCGGCGGTTCGCCCGGTTGTGAAACAGTTAGACCGCAACCTGCCCGTGGAAGCGCTGACTTCCATGGAGGTGACCATCGACAACGGCATTTATACCGATCGCCTGATGGCTACCTTTGCGCTCGGGTTTGCCGCGCTGGCCGCCATCCTGGCCGCCGTGGGACTCTATGGAACGGTTTCTTACTCGGTGGCGCGGCGCACGCGGGAATTCGGCATCCGGCTGGTGCTGGGGGCAGCGCCGCAAGGTCTGCTGCTGCGCGTGCTGCGCGAAGTTGGCGTACTGGTCTTGGCGGGCGTGGCCATCGGACTGCCGGCCAGTTACTGGCTGGCGCGCCTGGCCGAATCGCAGTTATACGGCATCCGCGCGCACGACCCGTTGACGCTGGCGGTCGCCACGGTCCTGATTGTCGTGGTGGGATTGTCGGCGGGGCTGGTGCCCGCGGTACGGGCCATGCGCATCGAGCCGATCCGGGCGTTGCGGCATGAATAGCCGCTCGACATTGCTGCGATTCAACGGCGCTGTCGAGCGGGATCCCGCCATCGACGCGTGGATGAAAGAGCATGCCGGTGAATTGGGCGCCATCGCGCAACAGTGGTTTGAAGTAATGCGAAAGTGCGGGGACGAAGTCCGGGAACTATTGCATGACGGCTGTCCGGTTGCATGTTTGGGTGATGCCCCCTTCGGCTACGTCAATGTATTCACCTCGCACGTCAATGTGGGGTTCTTTCAGGGCGCATCGCTGCCCGATTCGGCCCGCTTGTTGCAAGGCGCCGGCAAGTTCATGCGCCATGTGAAACTGAGACGTACGCGGATATCAAGGCGCGCGTCGAAAACGGCTAGCTCAGAGTAAACGCTTTGGGCGGCGTTAATTAGCATGTAACGCGCGGGCCGTTTCGGTACACAATCAATTAGAAAGCCAAAATTAGACATGGCGCTGAAGCTTGAGATCTGCGACTACAAGGACGCTTCCCACTGGTACTGCCGCCTC
>JBEKYC010000061.1:0-40913 GCA_049511415.1 Bryobacteraceae bacterium
TATGTGTCAAGCACCACGCCTGCCAATGGACAGTACCTGCTCCACGTGAGTCCGGCGGGTGAGTCGCAGGTACTTTATGAACAAGCCTTGGATGGTCTGGATACGTGGGGAATACCATCGCCGGACGGGAAGCATCTTGCTTTTCTGCGGTGGACCAATGCGACGAACGTCTGGATAATCGACGATTTCTGATCGTCAAAGAGAGACGAAGCTCGGACCTTGCCTAGCTTGGCAACCGAGAGGATCAATGAAACGAATCTTTGCCTAGTTGGACAATCTTAACTGGGTGAAGTAGGCGCATGCTGTTTTTTGCGCTACGCGCAGCGAGCATATGCCGGACTCGTCAAAGTGGAAGTTCGACAGTATAGGATGACACAGGAACGCCTCCCGCAGCTGATCGAACGGTTGAAGCCCATGGATCGGCAGGTGATCCTGGCATATCTCGAAGGAATGGACGCGGCATCCATTGGCGGATCACCGCGGTGTCCCCCGCTAACGTCGCCATGAAAATTCGTCGTGTCAAGAGCATTCTCACTCGCCGGCTTCAGAAAGGAGGGCAGCATGCCGGATGATCTTCGCCCGGACGACATCCCGGATTTTTGGCGCCTACAGCCCTTTTATCGCTTCACCGTTCATCTTGGCAGTACCGCTCATCCGACACAAACGGCACATGCAGGATGGCGAGATCCGTTCGCTGAATGCCTTGATGAAATAGTCGAGAACGGCCAACCGGGCGCCATTCTACCCACGCGCGAAAGCTTTCGGCATCGTCCGGTCAGAAGCCTTCCAGCAGGTGGCCCATTTTTTCTTTTTTGGTCCGCAGATAGGCTTCCGTGGAAACCATGGCCGGCACGATGCAAGGCACGCGTTCTTCCACACGCACGCCGGCGGCTTCCACCGCGGCGACCTTATCGGGATTGTTGGAGAGCAGGCGGACGCTGCGCAAACCGAAGTAGCGGAGAATCTCGCCGGGCAACTCATAGTTGCGCAGATCGGATTCGAAGCCCAGGCGCTCGTTGGCCTCTACCGTGTCGGCGCCCTGGTCCTGGAGTTCATAGGCGCGCAGTTTGTTCAGCAGGCCGATGCCGCGGCCTTCCTGATGCTCATAGATGAGGAGCCCGCGGCCTTCCCCGGCGATCATGCCCAATGCCAGCTCAAGCTGGGCGCGGCAATCGCAGCGCAAGCTATGGAATACATCGCCGGTAAGGCATTGCGAATGAATACGCACCAGGGGGGCGCGGCTTCCGCGCGCCACTTCGCCCATCTCCAGCGCCACGGCTTCTTCCACGCGGCCATCGGCGCGGCCTTCGAATCCGAAGATCCGAAAGTGTCCGAACCGGGTCGGAAAATCCGCTTCGGCAGCCTTGTGCAAAAGTAGCGCGGGTGGGCTCTGCATGCAGTCTCTGCTGGGCGTTCCTATCACTCTATTATAATGATCTCCAAGTTCGGATGGCGGATTCATATCTCGTTACGCTGTTGGTAAAGCTGGGCGTGGTGGCCTCGCTTTCGAGCATTCTGGTGCGCTGGAGCGCGGTAAAACGCATGCTCCTGCGCGAGAACCGCACGCTCGGACAGCGCATGAAGCTTTCCTTCTGGTTCTCCGCGCTGTTCGCGGCCAGCGTGGGGACGCGGGTGATCAGCAAGAGTTATCAGGCCGTGGATCTGGGCCTGGAGGGAAGCCTTCTGGCGGGCCTGTTGGGCGGATATGTCACCGGCCTCACGTCCGGCATTATGATCTCGATTCCGGCGATGTTTCACGGCGAATACCTGACCATGCCGTTGTTTGCCGGCTTCGGCGTGTTGGGCGGACTGCTGCGGGATTGCGCCGCCGACCCCGAAGACATCTGGCGGTTCAGTCCGTTCTTCGATTTGAACTTGTGGCGCTTCATCAAACAACGCCGCTTCGACCGGCGCAACGCCTTTAATCTGATCTTCTTCCTGGTGATTCTGTTCGCGGAGTTTTTGCGCCAGGCGTTAGGCCACGCTTTCGGCGCCAAGGGCCGCATCTTTTATCTGCATCCGGAGCAACCCAACGCCTGGATGTACGCGGCGGTCTACGCGTGCACGCTGTTTTCCGTGACGCTGCCCATCAAGATTTGGAACAACACGCGCAACGAAGGCAAATTGGAAGAGCAGCAGCGGCTGCTGATTCAGGCGCGTCTGGATGCCCTCACCAATCAGATCAATCCGCATTTCCTTTTTAATACGCTGAATTCGGTATCATCGCTGATCCGCACCGATCCAAACCAGGCGCGGGTCATGGTCTTGAAGCTGTCGAATATTCTGCGGCGGCTGCTGCGCAAGCACGACAACTTTAGCCCGCTGCGGGAGGAGATCGCCTTCATCGACGACTACCTTTCGATCGAAGTGGTGCGCTTCGGCGACAAGCTGCGGTTTGAGAAAGACGTTGCCGCCGACACGTTGGACATGCAGGTTCCAAGCATGTTACTGCAGCCGCTGATCGAGAACTGCATCAAACATGGGCTCAGCGGCAAAGTGGAAGGCGGCACGATTCGTCTGCGCAGCCGGCGCCAGGAAGCGCGTCTGACGCTGCGGGTGGAAGACGACGGCGTAGGCATACCGGAATCGCGGCTGGCCACGCTGCGGGAGCAGGGCATTGGCGTCAGTAATGTAAGCGAGCGGCTAAAGGTGCTGTTCGGCAATGACCACCGCATGAATATCGAGAGTCAGCCGGGGCTGGGCACCCGAATCGATATCGAGATCCCCGAATTGCAGACGAGTCTGGTGGCAGCGACGTAATCGAAGCCATAGGCGCCGTGCGATCCCAGACGATACCCGCCTGGGGGCCGGGACCGCATGCAAACTGCCAGTACTAAGCGGAATCTCCCTGGGGCCGCGCGTGTATATCCTTGAAACCTCCCCGGATATTTCCTAGGAAGTTACGCGTTTCTGATCTCGGCCGGCGCGTGGGCATTGTTTTCCACGAAGGTCTTCGCTCAATGGCACAAATGCTTTATACGCAAGTTACACGTATGGCGAGTGTCAGCCTTTTTCCGGCTCTTAGCTCGATGGAGCGTATAGTACCGCATGTCATGGTTGCTAAGTTACGGGACTAAATCCCACAAAAAGGCACTTGTAGACACATTCGTACTAGCACTCCAAACCATAGGAGCGAAAGTACTTGGCAAGTCCGACACTCTCATTGACAACTGTAATAAAGTCGGCGATGATACAGGTTCGGCCACTATCCCGCCTCTCACTGGGCGCCACTCAGCGAAAGCAGTTTATGTGACACAAGGGGCCGAAGGCTGCCTTAGCGCCGCCGATTCGGTTAGAGAAATCAAGTGTACAATTTGAGGCAAATTTGTGCGTGGGGCTGCAATGACTTTAATTAGGAGCCGGACCAAGGTTGTATATTTTCGCGTCAGCGAAGCGGAGTTTGAGAGATACATGGCGTTCTGCCGGGCGCAAGGAGTAAGAAGCATCTCGGATTTGGCGCGGTCCGGACTGGAAAATCTGGTCGCCGATGACCAGGGATATACGCTGTCCGGCCTGACCCAGCGGGTCGCGGCACTAAGTGGACTGATTGCCGGGCTTTCCGGGACAATCCAAGGCCTCGCCGAAGCGGTGAAGAGCCGGCAGCCCGGACCGCTGGAAGAAGAACTCTGAGGAACCGCATGACTAATACTGCCTGGTATGCCGTGTCAGTCCGGAGTAACTTTGAGCGTATTGTCGCGCAGAGTCTAAGCCAGAAGGGATATGACGTTCTTCTGCCGACCTATCTATCGGAGCGCCGCTGGTCGGATCGGACTAAGTCCGTGGAATGTGCCCTGTTTCCAGGTTATTTATTTTGTCATATGGACCTGCAGCGGCGGGTGCCATTATTGAATACATCCGGCGTGGCTTCAATCTTGGGAGTGGGCAGATACCCGCTTCCCGTGAAAGACAGCGAGATCGAGGCCATCCAGCAGATCATCGCGTCGGGCCTGCCCGTGGCGCCTTTTCCGTTTCTGAGGGCGGGACAACCCGTGCGCATCAACCAAGGCCCGCTGGCGGGTTTGGAAGGTATCGTGGTCACGGCCAAAAACCAAAGCCGGCTGGTGATTTCCGTGGAAATGCTACAGCGCTCTGTGACGGTCGAAATCGAACGCGGCTGGGCTGAACCTGCCCGCCGGGAATACACCGTTGCCGGAGCTTACTCAGCGGCTTAACCGAAGGTAAATCGCAAGTGAACATCACTCAGTTTAGCGGTCCTGCAATGTCACCGCGCTCCGTCATATGGGCGTTGTGGAAGTGGAAGTCGTTCATCGCGGTGTGCTGGGTCGTGGGCATGCTCGGGAGCATCGCGATTCTTTTCACCTTGCGGCCGGTGTACACCGCCGACGCCCTAATCCTGGTCGAATCCCAAAAAATCCCGGAAAATTTTGTAGCGCCCACGGTGCAAACCGGCTTGGAAGCCCGGCTGGATCGCTTGAAGCAGCAAGTGTTGAGCCGCGAGCGGTTGTGGAGTTTGATCCAGGAGTTGGATCTATATCCGAAACTGCGCAAAGCCCGCACGCGGGAAGAAGTCCTGGAAGCCATGCGCAAGGATATTACGATCGCGTTGGAGCGGGGCTGGAGCGCCAACCGTCCCGGAGCCTTCCGCGTATCGTACAAGGCGTTCTCGCCGAAGGTTGCGGCGGAGGTAGCCAACCGGGTTGGCGACTTCTTCATTACCGAGAATCTGCGCGAGCGCGAACAAGAAGCCAACGGGACGTCGGCGTTTCTGGAGAGCGAACTGGACGAGGCGAAGAGCAGCCTCCAACAGCAGGAAGGAAAGCTGCGCGAGTTCAAGATGACCTATAACGGCGAACTACCCGAGCAGGAAACCGGCATGTTGGCGGCTAATGGGCAAAACAAGGCGGAGCTATTAGGTATTCAGGACGCCATCGGAAGGGCCCAGCAAAACAAGCTGATCCTGACCAGTTCGCTCTCGTCGGCGCAGGACGCCTATAATCGCATGCAGGAGTTCGCGCGGCAGCGGCAAAGCCGAAGCGGTTCCCCGCTTCTGATTTCTGAATCGGGGCAGACCATGCCGGCCGCGCCTAGAGGTCCACGCGCCGAGCTGGAGAACGTGCAGGCGAAACTGCGGACGCTGCGGCTGCGCTACCGGGATGAGCATCCGGAAGTGCAAGCGCTGATCCAGGAAGAGGCCGCGTTGCAGAAGGCGGTAAGGGAAGAGGACGCCGCCACGCGCCCGGCGCCGGCCGGATCGACAAAAACCGCGGCGCCGGCTCCCGACACAGCCGCCGATCCGGCCATGGTAGCGGAAAGGGAGAGGGTGGAAACCCTCAAGGCGCAGATCGCCTTAACCGAACAGGAGATCCAGGATCTCGACAAGCGCCGCGAGAGAATCATGCACGACGTGGCATCCGTTCAGGAACGCATCGATGTGCTGCCCATGCGCGAGCAACAACTCGCCAGCCTTACGCGCGACTACGAAACCACAAAGGCGAACTATAAGTCGCTGCTCGACAGAAAGCTGGCGGCGCAGATGGCGGCGAACATGGAACGCTGGCAGAAAGCGGAACGGTTCGTGATGCTGGACGTGGCGCGGGTGCCCGAAAAGCCCACGTCCCCGAATGGCCCCATGTTTCTTACGGCCGGCGTGCTGCTCTCCCTGATCGTAGCGGGAGGTGTTGCATTTCTACTGGAAGCACGGCGAAACGTGTTCCTTGGTGAATGGGAGCTGCCCGCCGGTGTGGTGGTGGTCGGCCGCGTGCCCAAGATGCTCATCGACAATCAGCAGGCGTAAACCTATGTACCTTGAGTCATTTGGTCTAAAGAAAAAACCGTTTAGCTTGGCGTCGGATCCGTCGATGCTGTTTTTCACGGATTCGCACCGCGAGGCCCTGGCCGTGCTCTGCTATGGCTTGCTGGAGCGCAAAGGCCTGATGATGATGCTGGGTCATGCCGGCACCGGCAAGACCACCTTGGTGGCGCGCGCGGTGGTGGGGTTGCCGCCCAGCCGGGTGCAGTTCGCCTTTGTCCTCAACCCGATGTTCACCAGCGCCGAATTCATGGAGACGGTATTGCTGGGTTTTGGCATCGGTGACGTTCCCACCACAAAGCCGCAGCGCCTGGCCCGTCTCGAAAAACACTTGCTGCAAATCCAGGCCGACGGCAGAATCGCGGCCTTGATCGTGGACGAAGCCCACAAGTTGAGTATTGATGCCCTGGAAGAAGTCAGGTTGCTGGGCAACCTGGAAAGACACTCCGAAAAACTCCTGCAGATTATTCTGGCAGGGCAGAATGAGCTGGCGGCCACTATCAACCGGGAAGATTGCGTCCAGTTGAAGCAGCGCGTGTCATTGCGCGTGTCGTTGCG
The DNA here is from genome assembly GCA_049511415.1 of Bryobacteraceae bacterium. Lineage (GTDB taxonomy): Bacteria > Acidobacteriota > Terriglobia > Bryobacterales > Bryobacteraceae > Bog-159. The sequence goes on from JBEKYC010000061.1 coordinate 6,329, forward strand.
GCCGCTGACGCCGGTCGAGGTGGCGCAGTATATCGCCTGCAGATGGACCCGCGCGGGCGGCAAGCAGCGTGCGCCATTCGCGACGCCGGCGGTGGAACTGATTGCGCGCCTGTCGCATGGCATTCCCCGCTTGATCAACGTGATCTGCGATAACGCCCTGATCGCGGCATTCGGCGAGCAAAGCCGCTCCGTGGAGGCCAGTCAGGTGATCCAATGCGCCAAAGAACTCGATCTGCTGGACGGGCTGCCCGAATCGTATACGGTTGCCGAGCTCAGTCTGCCGTTCGTCACGGATGGGAACCAGTTGAGTGTAGCGGATGTTCCAAAGCGCGGGCCGCGGGCCAAGGCAGGCGGGGCCAGCCGCTGAACGGAAAGTGAAACATGGGGAAAATTCTGAACGCGCTCAAGACTGCTAACGGTGACGTCCGCGAGCTGGTCCTGCAGTGCCTCGAGGACTACGCGCAGGATGCGCCATTCGATGGCTTGGTGGATGCGCGGGATCTGATCGGCCGCCCAGGCGCGGCAACGAGGATCGGCGAACCCGTTTTTGATAAACCGGCGGTCGTGCATCTGCCGCAGCGCGTGCAAACTATCGATTGGCCGGGACGCTCCGGACGCGGAATTCGGGAGGTATCCTTCCGCATCTCGGATTCCAGTCCGTTCTTGTCGCCGAAGCAGGACGACCGCCGCGCCTCCGAGCAGTACCGGGTCATTCGCACACGTATCTTCCACCAGGTGCAAGGAGCGTCGGTCACGGTCGTATCCAGTCCGGGTATGGGCGACGGAAAGACGGTAACGGCGTTGAATCTGGCGGCTGCCCTGGCGCTCAAAAGCGAAGACAAAGTGATTTTGGTGGACGCCGATCTGCGCCTGTCGAAGGTTCATGAACGGCTCGGCATACCGGCTTCACCGGGACTGGCGGAGGTTCTGGCCGGTAGTTGCACACTGGAAGATGCCCTGATTCGGGTTGAACAACTGCCGAACTTCTTTCTCTTGCCCGCCGGCGAGGCGGAATCGAATCCCTCGGAACTTTTGGACTCATCCCGTTGGCCGGCACTCGTGCGGAAACTGCGCAGCGAATATCAGCGCACCATTGTGGATAGCCCGCCTGTGGAAGCGGTGGCGGATTACGACCTGATCGCATCGGTTTGCGACGGCCTGGTTCTGGTGGTGCGTCCGAATCACACCAGCCGGACGGCCCTGAACGGCGCGTTGGCAAAAGTAAAAGGCAAGCTGACGGGCGTGCTAATCAACGGTGCGGAGGATTGGTTCTTATGGCGAACGAAATCGTCGGATTACTACTACTATCAAAAGGGCGGATCCGGCAAGGCGGTACGTAAGGCGGCTCAGTGACGGATCTGGCACAGCGAGTGCGCTTGCTGCTGCAACAGGTATGGGCCTGTTGCCTGCACGCCAGCGGATGTATGTGGTGGGTGAAGCGCCGGTTGCGGCGCCGGAACGCCGCCGTGGTGTTAACCTTCCACCGGGTCTTGCGCGACGCCGAGGTGCGGCATACGTGCAGCCTGCCCGGCATCGTGGTGCGCGAGAGGACCTTCACGCAACTCGCCGCGTACGTGGCTGCCGAATACTCCGCCACCGGCCTGAAAGAAGTCTTTGCCCCGGCTCGCGACGGCAAGCTGGCAGTGACATTCACGTTCGACGACGGCTGGAAAGATACCTATTTGAACGCCGTGCCGGTTGCCCGCCGCCACGCCATCCCGCTGACCGTCTTCATCTGTCCCGGCTTGATTGGGCGCGACTTGCCGTTTTGGCCGGAGCGTATCGCCGCAGCCTTACGGAACAGTTTTCCGCCGGTTGCGGATGCCGAAATCGAACGCATTATCGAGGTGCTCAAGACCCAGAATTCCAAGGAGCGCGGCAAACTCATCACGGAAATGGGCGCATCGCTGGCGTCGGTCAGTGCGGATACCGGCGACCGTACCTTGTCATGGATCGACGTTCTCGAGATGGACGCCGCCGGCATCGGATTCGGTTGCCACACGCACACGCATCAGATTCTGACGGCGGTTCCGGAAGGCACCGCGCGTCAAGAGATTCGCGAAGGCAAACGCGCCATTGAGGCCGTATTGCACAAGCCGTGTAACCAGTTTGCCTATCCGAACGGCAATTGCTCCCGGCATACCCAACAGCTACTGGCGGAAGAGGGTTTCACGGCGGCTTTCACGACGCACGTGGGCGGCTGGACGCAAGATACCGATCCCCTGGCGGTTCCCCGGGTCAACATCTGCGAGGCCAATGTTACGGGCCTCACCGGCGGGTTCTCGCGCGCCATGTTTCAATACACCGTTTTCTGGAAAACCTGGCGGGCGATGCGCGCCGCGCGCCGCGTGCCCGCAAAGCCGCGTCCCGAACCCGTACTGACGCAAGCCTGAAAGTAAGGGCCATCTATCGTGACTATCCTGCAATTAATCAGCAGCCAGGGTTTCTATGGCGCCGAAAGCATGCTGCTGGCGCTGGCCCGGACATTAGCGGAACAAGGTCACCGTAGCATTGTGGGCGTTTTTCGGGATGCGCGCTCCACCAGCCGCGAACTGGAAATCCGCGCCGCGCGGCTCGGTTTGGAAGTTGCCACCATGCCCTGTAGCGGCCGATGGGATTGGAAGACCGTGCGCCACCTGCGCTCCTTCGTGAAAGGCCACGGCGTGGATGTGCTGCACACACATGGATACAAGGCCGACATTTACGGTTACGCGGCGGCGTGGCCCAACCGGACGGTGCGGGTGGCCACCTGCCATAACTGGCCTTCGAAGTTGCCGAGCATGCGGATCTACGCGGCCATCGACCGGTTGGTTCTGCGGCGGTTCGATGGCGTTGCCACCGCGTCGGGTCCGGTGGCGAAGACCTTGGGGCGTTGGAGGGTGCCCACCCGTAAGTTGAAGACCATTCCGAATGGCGTGGACATGGAGCCGTTTCGCGAGCCGGCGGCCTCGCTGCGTAGCGAATTCACTTCCGGCGCCGACCGGCTGGTGGGTTTTGTGGGCCGGCTGGTGCCTGGCAAGGGTGGGACCTTGTTGCTATCGGCCGCGCAAGCGGTGCTGGCCGAATGTCCGGATACCAGGTTCATTTTCATCGGCGAGGGTCCCGCCCGCGCCGAATGGATGAGCATGGCCGCCCAACTCGGCATCTCCTCCCGGGTGATATTTGCGGGACAGCGCAACGATATGCCGGCAGTTTACGCATCGCTGGACCTGGTGGTGCTTCCCTCGCTGGACGAAGCCATGCCGATGTGTTTGCTGGAGGCTTTGGCCGCTTCGAAGCCGGTAATCGCCACCAAGGTCGGGGCGGTGCCGCGAGTGATCCTGCCGGGTGTAACCGGCGTGTTGGTGGAACCGGGAAAGGTCGAGGTTCTGTCCGCGGCCATTCTACGTCTCTTCCGCGATCCGGGGCTGGCCCGCATGCTGGGCGCCCAAGGACGCTCCCACGTCGCCCGGCACTTCGCATCGGGAGTGGTGGCCAAGAGTTACATCGATTTGTATCAGGACGCTTTGCGCCAGAACGCCGCGCAGGGTCTTCGCCAAGCTTGGCAAAGGAGCCGCCCATGACCGTGGACCTCACCATTATCATGGCTTGCCGCAACGAGATTCGTCACATCCGGCAGCTCCTGGACTCCCTGCTCGCGCAGGACACCCGCGGCTTGAGTTGGGAAGCGATTATCGCGGACGGCATGAGCGACGATGGCACGCGCGAGGTCTTGGCCGGGTACGCCGCGCGCGACCAGCGGGTGCGCATGATCGATAATCCGCGGCGTGTCGTTTCGCCCGGCTTGAACGCGGCCATCCGGGCCGCCCGAGGTTCCATCATCCTGCGCATGGATGCGCACACTCTCTATGCGCCCGACTATTGCCGGCGGTGCGTCGAAGAATTGGAACGAACCGGCGCCGACAACGTAGGCGGCCCGGCGCGTACGCGGACCCAAGGCGCCCGCGCGCGTGCTTTCGCCGCTGCCTATCATTCACCGTTCTCGACGGGCGCGCGGTTCCACGATGAAACCTACGAAGGCTGGGTGGATACGGTGCCCTATGGATGTTGGCGTAAGGAGACGCTCGAACGGATCGGCTTATTCGATGAGACGCTCGTGCGCAATCAGGATGATGAGCTCAACCTGAGACTTAACCGGGCCGGGGGCAAAATCTGGCAAAGCCCGGCAATCGTCTCCTGGTATTCGCCGCGCGCGGCTCTGAGCGCGCTGTTCCGGCAGTATTTCCAATATGGCTACTGGAAGGTGGCGGTCATCCGGAAACACCGCCTGCCTGGATCCTGGCGACACCTGGTGCCCGTGACTTTCGTCCTGGCTAATATCTTTCTGCTCACGGCCTGTTTGGCGACCGTGTTGGCTAACCCAGCCGGATTTGGGTGGGCCGGCCGGCTCTGGCTGGCCATGATCACGGCGTACGCCGCGGCTAATCTGACCGCGTCCGTCATAGCTGCGTCGAAATTCGGCTGGGCCACGCTACCCTATCTTCCCGCGGTCTTCACCGTCTACCACTTCTCCTGGGGCCTCGGTTTCCTGGCCGGCTTCCGCTGGTTTTTGCCCGGCCCGATGCGGCCGGCGGCGAACGATTCCATCTTCACGCGCATCACGCGCTGACACGAACGCAACAATATGCGAAGATCCGTAGATTTCCTGGTCGCGCTCACTGCGCTCATCCTGTTGAGCCCTCTGCTGGCTGTTCTCATGCTGGCGGTTCTGGTATCGTCGCCCGGCAATCCGTTCTACGGCGGCCGGCGCGTGGGCAAAGACGGTCGCATGTTCCGCATGTGGAAGTTCCGGACCATGATCAACGGCGCATCAAAAATGGGGCCGATTACGGGGAAAAACGACTCGCGAGTCACGCCCGTGGGACGCATTCTGAGAAAGACGAAGTTCGATGAATTGCCGCAGTTTTTCAATCTGCTCTGGGGCCATATGACGCTGGTCGGCCCGCGGCCTGAATCGCCCGATATCGTAGCGTTGTATACGCCCAGACAACGTGCGGTTCTCAGCGTTAAACCCGGAGTTACCGGCAAGGTGCAGTTGAACCACGACGACGAGTCGGAAATCATTCCGGAAGGTGTCCATCCGGTGGCGTATTACGTGGAGCACCTCATGGAACCAAAACTTCGCATGGATCTCGATTACTTGCGCGGAAGAACCTTTTTGACAGACGCGAGAATCGTATTCGCCACCGCGGGGCTGGTGCTGCGCGCTTTCGCCCGGCGGTAGCCGCCGTTTCATTTATTACGAACTCAAAAACCTGGAGGAGCTTGTGAAGCAGACAACTATGCACGTGCCTTATCACCGCCCCAGCATCGGCGATGAAGAAATCAATGAAGTGGTGAGCACCCTCAAATCGGGCTGGCTTACCACCGGTCCGCGGACCGCGCAATTCGAAAAAGAATTTGGTGAGTATACCGGAGTCCCCCATGCGCTCGCCGTGAATTCCTGCACGTCCGGCCTGCATCTGGCGCTGGCTGCTCTGAAGCTCGGTCCCGGGATGGAAGTGATTACGACTCCTCTGACGTTCTGCGCCACCGTGAACACCATCATTCATACTGGCGCCACGCCTGTGTTGGCCGACATCGGCCCGGACGGAAACATAGATCCCGCCTCCATCGCGGCGCGGATCACCGGCAGGACCAGAGCTCTGGTTCCGGTACATTTCGCGGGCCTGCCGTGCGACATGGACGCGATCTGGGCTTTAGCGCGGCGTCACGGTTTGGACGTGGTTGAAGATTGCGCGCATGCCGCCGGCTCGTTTTACAAGGGGGCGCATGTGGGCGCCGCCAGCCTGCTGACCGGCGCGCACAGCACGGCCGCCGTCTTCAGCTTCTATGCGGTGAAGAATCTGACTACCGGCGAAGGCGGCATGGTTCTTACGCATGACGAAGAGCTGGCCTCGAGCATGAAGATCCTGGCGCTTCACGGGATCAGCAAGAACGCCTGGAACCGGTACTCGGACCGGGGACAGTGGGGCTACCAGGTGCTGGAGTCCGGTTACAAGTACAACATGAGCGATATTCAGTCCTCCATCGGCATTCCTCAATTGCGGAAGCTGGAGGGATTTATCGAGGCCCGCGCGCGCTTCGCCGACTTATACAACCAATTACTGGCGGATGTGGAAGAGGTCGAGTTGCCGCCGGACCGGGTGGATAGCCGTCACGCCTGGCACCTCTACTCGCTCCGGCTCAACCTGGACCGGCTGACGATCGGACGCGACGAATTCATCGAACAGCTCAAGGACCGCGGCGTGGGGACGAGCGTGCATTTCATTCCCATCCCCCTGCATCCTTTCTTCGCGTCGCGCGCCCAATTGCGCCAGAACCAATGCCCGGCCGCACTGGAGTTGTATCCACGTTTGATTTCCTTGCCGCTGTTCCCAGCCATGACGGAGGACCAGGTTCGTTACGCCGCCAAGGCCGTGCGCGAAATCGCGCGCGTATCACGCAAGCGAACCTGGGCCGCCATGGCCGCGGCCGGCGACTAATAACTGTATTCAGAACGAATTGGAGAACTGGTAAAAATGAAACCGCCAAGCGTCGTTTCCGACGTCTTTCGCATTGCGCTCCGAGTGATCGCCGATCTTCTCATCGTGCAGATAGCCATGTTAGCTGCTCTGATGGTGGTGGCGCTGCAACTTCAGTCCGGCTCGGAGGATTCGGTCCGGCTGGGATTATCCGAATTACGCCACTACTACCTGACTCTGTTTTTACCGCTTTCGATGTGCTTCCCGGGGTTTTATGCCCTCAGTGGCCTCTACACTATTTCCCGCACCTATAGCAAGGGCTTGGCGTTGCGCCGGGCGGCTTCGAGCGCCGTGGTGGCCGCTTTGGGCATGTTGGCCGCCAGCTTCCTGCTGCCCCAGTCGGCGGGCCTTCCGCGCACCTCCGCCCTGATCTTCGCGGTGCTGGTGAGCCTCGGGACGCCGGGCATCCGCTGGCTGAAGCACACGCTGTTCGAGCATGAGAAGGCCGGCAGCGGGGTTCCCACGCCGCGCGGCGATCTAGTCCTGGTAGTCGGCGGCGCCGGATACATCGGATCGATCGTGGTGCGCACCCTACTGAAGCGCGGCTTTCGCGTGCGGGTGTTGGACAGCCTGGTGTACGGAGCCTCGGCCATTGAGGAGGTTTTTGACCATCCGCGCATGGAATTCATGCGTGGCGACTGCCGCAACATTCAAGACGTCGTGAGCGCCATGCGCGGCGCCAGCGCGGTGATCCACCTGGCCGCCATCGTCGGCGATCCGGCCTGCGATCAGGATCACAAAACCGCGCGCGAAATTAATTATGCGGCTACTCGTATGATGATCGAAATCGCCAAGGGCGAGGGCGTGCAGCGCTTCGTCTTCGCGTCCAGTTGCAGCGTGTACGGCGCTTCCGACCAGGTGATGGATGAGAACTCCCAATCGCAACCGATATCGCTCTATGCCGATACAAAAGTCGACTCCGAGCAGGCGCTGCTGGGCGCCGCCACGGGAAATTTTCATCCCACGATTCTGCGTTTCGCCACTATCTTCGGCCTGTCGCCCCGTCCGCGTTTCGACCTGGTCGTGAATCTGCTTACGGCCAAGGCCATCAAGGAGCGGGTCATCACCATCTACAACGGGCAGCAATGGCGCCCCTTCTTGCACGTAGCCGACGCCGCCGCCGCCATTGTGCGCGTGCTCGAAGCGCCCGTCGCGCTGGTGGGAAATCAGATCTACAACGTCGGCGACAGCCGCTTGAACTACACTCTTACGGATGTAGCCGCCTTGCTGGTGAAGTTCTTCCCGCACACGCGCGTTGAGCACATCGAGAACGCGGATCGCCGCAGTTACCGCGTGTCGTTCCAGAAATTCAAAGGTCACCTGGGTTTCACCTGCTCCAAGTCGCTGGAGGACGGCATTAAAGAGATCAAATCCGCTTTCGAGAGCGGCCAGATCTCCGATTACAGCGCGGCGCTCTACAGCAACGTCAAATTCCTGAAGCAATACGGCAGCCCGCGACAAACTGACTTACTCGGTTCGCAGGTGATGGCGGCTTTGGCACACAAGGCGTAGGAGATTATCGATGCAACCCTACGACGCGGCGCCGGCTATGTCCGTCATTGTGCCCGCGCTGAACGAGGAGAATGTCATCGGTCAATGCCTGACCTCCTTGATCGCGCAGCGGCTGCCGCGCTCCCGATTCGAAGTCATTGTGGTGGACAACGGTTCGACCGACAGGACCGTGGAGGTGGCGCATTCCTTCAGCAGTTCACTGCCTCTTACCGTGATCGAACGAAAGGGTGTACGCATCGCGGCGCTGCGTAATTGCGGAGCGGCGGCGGCGCGTGCCCCATATCTCGCTTTCCTGGATGCGGATTGTGTAGCTCCGGCGTATTGGCTGCAGCAAGCACTCGACCTGCTGGATGCCGACGATGCCCGTATTATTGGCGCACAGTACCGCATTCCGGAGGATTCCGGCTGGGTAGCCAAGGCATGGTACGGCGACTTGTGGCTGTCGAAAGACGGCCCGGTTTCGTACGTGCCCGGCGGAGACTCGTTCGTGAGCCGGGAGTTGTTTCTCAATCTGGGCGGCTTCGACGAGTCTATCGTCACCAGCGAAGACTGCGAGTTCTGCGAGCGGGCCGGGCGCTCATCCATTCCAATTTTGGCCATCCCGTCGCTCAGTGTGGTGCACCTGGGTACGCCGCAATCGCTCGTCGTCTTTTTCCGGAAGCAGTTGTGGCATGGCATGCATGTTCACCGCGTATTCCTGCGCGATATGCTGCATTCCAAATCCCGCAAGGCCATGTTCTTCGCGGTGTATATGCTGGCCGGGACACTGCTCGCCCTGGCAGGCGCCGGCGCTTCGTTGCTGCTGCGCAACCCGGGCATATTCCTGGCCGCGGCCGCCTGGCTATTCATGGGGCCCTTGGTCTTAGCCGTGCGGTCGTCGCTGGAACGGAAGAAATGGCGTTATCTGTTCGCGTCGATCGTACTCAACGCGACTTACGGTTTCGCCCGAGCCATGTGCCTTTTGGGCATCGGCGGCGTGCGCCAGCCGCGGGCCGCCGGCATGGGCGCTCCGCGCACGGGCACGGCTACCGAGTTGCTTGGTTAAGGTACAGTCATGCTGTCACTGCACTTCGGCGCGGAAGGATCGCTCGGCATACTGCTGTATGTCGGCGCCATTTTCGCCGTGCTCGCCAGCATCTTCTGGAGACCGATTGTGGGCATCATGTACCTGGTGCCGCTGCTGCCGCTGCAGACCATGCGCTACCGGTTGAATGACTATCCTCTGGGAGCCAGCGTGATCGGCGTCGTTCTGCTGGCGGTGGCCTTGGGCGTCATGCGGCGCAAACGGCCCGTCCTGGCGAAAACGCCCTGGACCACCCTGGTGCTCATCTATGCGGTCTTCACCTTTGTCTCCCTGGTCCTGGGATCCCTATACCTCGGCGCTCCGTTCCCGTTCTTCGGCGACGACCGGTTCGGGGTGTGGTTTGACTACATCATGATGCCGGGCCTGCTTCTGCTGGTCGCCGCGGCAGAGCCCAGCCGCCGCCAGATGCAGATCATCCTGGTGCTCATGTGTCTCGCCGTGCTGGCTCTGGACCGTAACTTCCTGAGCACCGTATCCGGCCGCGATTTCTCGGCCTTCTCCTACGACCTGCGCGACGCCGGTAGCATGGGCTATGCCGGTATCAACGGCATGGCCGCCTTCGAGGCACAATTTGTCGTCTTCCTCCTGGCCCTGGCTGTCTGCGAGAAAAAGCGCTGGCTGCAACTGGCCTACGTAGCCGTGTCCGGTGTTTCATTGGTTTGCCTGATGTATAGCCTGTCGCGCGGCGGTTACGCGGCATTTCTGGCCGGCTGGCTGTTTCTGGGGCTGGCGAAGAAGCGCTGGATGTTGATCGCGCTGCTGGCCTTCGCGTTCACCTGGACCACGCTGGTTCCCAATGCCGTGCGCGAACGCGTCACCATGACCTACGAAACCGGTTCGCTGGATCACTCCTCGGAGACGCGTATCACCCTTTGGGAAGACGCTATGCAGGTCTTCGATTCCAACGTCATCATGGGATCGGGCTTCAACACTTACGCCTATATGCATCGCGTGGGCAATTATGAAGATACCCACAACTTCTTTCTGAAAGTGCTGGTGGAAACCGGCGTGCTTGGCCTGGCCCTGTTTCTGTGGCTGCTGGCCAAGACCTTCCGTGTCGGCATGCACTTGTCGAAGCTTGCCAAAGATCCATTTCTTGGGTCGTTGGGTCTCGGTTTGGCGGCCTGGCTGGTGACTGCGTTCGTCGCGAACCTGTTCGGCGACCGCTGGAATTTCATGCAGGTCTGCGGATACCTTTGGGTCATCGCGGGCATGGCGGCGCATGCGCTGAAGCTGGCAGAGAGTCCGGCCGAAAGTGAAGCCCCGGCCGAGACGGAAGTCATTGAACCCCCCGTGGAAGTGTTGGCGTAAAGCCCAAGGAAACCATGTTCGTATCGCGCACCGTCGCCGGCGAGATGAAGAAGCTGATCCAGCACTCGTCGCATTATCTGGCTGGACTGTTCGGCGGTTTGGCGATCGGCTTCATTTCGTTCCCCATCTTCACCCGCATCTTCTCGGTCGCGGATTACGGCCTGATCGATTTCATTCAGAAGATCCTGCTGGTGCCCACCGCGCTGTCCAAAGCCGGGATGCAGAATTCCGTCCTGCGTTTTTACGACGAGAAGAAATTCTCCGCCGATCCGCGCGCCGAGCGATCCTATTACTCCACCATGTTATTGGGCGTGTCGGCCATGGCCGTGGTCATCACGCTGGTTTTTCTGGTGGCCGTCAAGGTCCTTTTGAAGCGCTGGATCGACGGCCCGCTGGCGACGTTGCTTTGCTTTGCCTCCGCATTAATCCTGCTGCGCACCATCGAATCGATTCTGCTGTCTTTCCTGCGCATCGAAGAACGCACCGCGGCCTACAATGCGGCTTCCGTGCTGCTGAAGGCCGCCACCGTGGGTACGGTCCTCGCCTTCCTGCCCTGGCTGGGCCGCTCGGTTCGCACATATCTGTCCGGCTACATGGCCGCCGAAATCGTGCTGGTCGCGGTCATGCTGGGATGGCTGTTCCGGCGACACCTGCTGCGCATAGCCGGCTTTGACTGGCCCCTCTTCCGCTCGGCGGTGGGATTCGGCTTGCCCCTGGTGTTTTACGAATTGGCCGGAGTGATTCTCTTGACCGCCGACCGCGCCCTGGTGCGGTACTATCTGGGCCCCGACGCCTTAGGCTACTATTCGGTGGCCTACGGCCTGTCCCAGTATGTCAACGACCTGATGACTGTGCCGCTGGGACTGGCCATCCTGCCCATCTACATGCGGCTCTGGACCGCCGAAGGGCGCGAAAAAACCACCGAGTTCCTGAACGTTTCGCTGGATTTCTATCTGATGGCCGCGGCCGGCATCTATATGCTCGTCACGCTCGGTTCGCACGATGCCCTGCTCCTGCTGGCCTCGCCGAAGTATCTGGGGGCCGATCGTCTGATTCCTTATCTGGTGGGCGGGCTGCTGATCTACACCACCCACGTGTTCCTTTGTGCCGGCCTGCTGATTCACAAGAAAACCGTGACCATGGCGCGCGCGCTGATCTGCTCGACGGTTCTGAACGTCGTGCTGAACTGCGTGTTGCTGCCGCGCCTCGGCCTGCAGGGCGCCGCGCTGGCCCTGTTGTTCACTCACATCGCCACCATCCTGTTGCTGTGGCGCGCATCCGCGCGCATTCTGCCCATCGGGCTGCGATTCGGCGCGATTGCCAGGTACGGCGTCGCCGCTCTGGGCGCTTGGGCCGCCGCTTCGTGGATCGCTTTGCCGTCGCACCTCCTGAACGCTCTGGCGCGTTGCGGTCTGGGCCTGGTAGTCTACGCCGTAGCGCTGGCGGTGATCGATCCGCGCGTCCGCTCGCTGCCCGGCTACTTGATTCGCGCCCGCCGCCAAACCGATGCGGCGCCCGTCACGATTGCCATCGAGCTGGAACCCGAGGAGGTTTGCAAATGACACAGCCTGCCACTCCCCGGGTCAGCGCCCTCATTCCTGCTTACAACGCCGGCAGGTATCTGCCCCACGCTATCGAAAGCATCATCGCCCAGACCTACACCGATTGGGAGATCGTGGTGGTCGACGATGGGAGCCGCGACAACACCAGATCCGTGGTGGAAGCCTACCAGCCGCGCCTGAAAGACAAGCTCCAATACATCCGCCAATCCAATCAGGGTATTTCAGCCGCGCGGAATGCCGGTATTCGATCCGCGCGCAGCGAGTTCATCGCCCTGTTGGACGCCGACGATATCTGGCTGCCCCACCGGTTGCAGCGCGGCATCCAGGTTTTCGACGCTGACGCCGAAACCGGCCTGGTGCACGCCAGGGTCGCGCGCATCGACGCGCAGGGATCCGTGGTCGGACAGCTCAAGGTCGAGCCTAAGTATATGTCGGGGAACATCGCGCGCAACATCCTCACGCGCCGGGCGCACATCATCTGCCCGACCGTGATCTTCCGCAAGCGATGCCTCGAAACCGCTGGTATGTTCGACGAGACCCTGCGCGCCACCGAGGATCGAGACCTGTGGTTCCGCATCGCGCGCCACTGGAAGATCGGCTACATTGATGAAATTCTGGCGTATTACCGCCTTTCGCCCGCGTCGGTCACCTCCGATTTGGAGGGCCTGCTGAGAGGCCAGCTCCACTTCGTAGCGAAGCATTATCAGGCAGGCGCGTGTTCGCGCATGGAACAATTGGAAGCCTTGGGAAACATCTATCGCGAACTGGGTGACTCCCTCTTCCGGGGCGGCGCATTAACCAAAGCAATCGCCAGCTACTTACGGGCGGTAGGCTACAATCCCCTGAGTCTTCCCAACGCCTACATGCTAGTCCGGGCGATAATGGAACCACTGGTTAGAGCATGCGCCGCCGCGCACCCGCGTAGCGCTGAATCACGATGACCTCGATTCTCCATCAAGTCCGAATCGCGGGCTTTCTGCCGTTAATGATTCCGGCCTCGCTCTGGAGCGCTACGCCACGCGTGTTCTACACGGATCTGACCGGCGGTCCCAAATCCGGCGGGCAGAACAATGCCGGTGCGTTTGTCACCCTATACGGAAGGAACTTCGGCGCCAGCCGGGCGACCGGCGCGGTGACCATCGGCGGGAGCCCAGTCGCGGCATACCCTATCTGGACGGATACCAAAATCGCTGTACAGCTCGGCGCGGCCGCGATTACCGGGAACATTGTCGTGACCACCGCGGCAGGGGCTTCTAACGGAGTGCCTTTTACGGTGCAGTCCGGCAACATCTACTTCATCGCTACCAACGGCAGCGACAGCAATAGCGGCAAATATAACTCTCCCTGGCAGACGCTCCTGCAGGCCCGCGGCGTCATGCAGCCCGGCGACATCGCCTATGTCATGAACGGCGTCGCTCAGACCGGGGACGACGGCTCGGGCTGGAACACGTCACTCCTGTTGCGCAGCGGTGGAACGGCCGCGGCTCCCATGGCTTTCGTCGTCTACCCCGGAGCAACCGCCACCATCGGCAGCAATACCGGCCCGCCAAACGGCGTGAGAACGGCGCCGCAAGGCAGCAGCTATCCGAACTATTGGATATTCGCGGGATTTACGATCCGTGGGCAGGCAGCCGCCATGGCGCTTTGGGGCAGCACCGGGTGGCGCATCGTAGGCAACGATTTTTCGTGCCCCAATGGGAACGGCCAAGGCGCTTGCGTGGATACGGTTGAATCGTCCACGCTCGCCTTTTACGGTAACAACATCCATGACACCGGAATCGCCACCGCCTCGGCCCTGTATCACGGTGTCTACTTCGGTACCGATAGCAATCACCTGGATATTGGGTGGAACACCATCGCCAACGTGCATGGCTGCCGCGGCATTCAGATCCATTCCACGCCGCAGAGCGGGGAACCTTCCTCGGGCCAGAATCAATACGACATCAGCATTCACGACAACACTATCCACGATACGCAGTGCGACGGCATCATCCTGGACACCATCGATCCCTCCCAGGGCGCGATCACCATATTTAACAACGTCATCTACAATGCCGGCGAGGGACCCAACAATCCCGAGCAGAGTGGTAACTGGTCCTGCATCTATGCGCCCGGGTCGACGGAAAACGGTCCGCCCGGATCCGGGATGGTCGACATCTATAACAACACGCTGTATGCCTGCGGCACTTTTTCGAGCCCTCCGTACGGCAACGCCAACTCCGCCATCGCTTACGGCGGCGCCAACGCAGCCATCTACCTGCGCATTCGCAACAACATCGTCGATCAAACCACTACCAGCCTGTATCCGTCGGGTGTGCCTTACGTCATCATCTGGAATCCAGCGACCAAAAACGTCTGCGCGAGTACCGCCAACTGCACGTGGATTCAGGGCGCGAACAACCTGTTCTTCGGCAGTGGCGCGGCGCCCCGCAACCCCAACATTACCGGCTCCCTCAATGCCGATCCGAAGTTTGTGAACCTGCCTCAGTTCAACTTTCACTTGCAAGCCGGCAGCCCGGCTCGCGGAGCGGGCGCCAACACATCCCTGCAAACCGACCAGGATGGCGTGGCCGTCGGCGGCTCCGCGGGCTATGACTTGGGCGCGTTCGAATACGCGGCCGGTGGCATAGTATCGTTGAGCTGCAATCCGCCCGTGGTGCTGGCGCCTGGATCCTCCTCCTGCGATGTCACGCTCGCCGCCGACGCTCCCGCGTCCGGCTCGGTCGTCGACCTCGAAAGCGACAACGGAAGCGTCGCCGTGCCCGCAACCGCCAGTCTTTCCGCGGGCGCGTCCGCCACCAGTTTCACGGCCGACGTCGCAAGCGTGAGCGCCGGTTTGACGGCCACCATTACCGCGCTCAGTGGAGACGGTTCCGCCGATGTGCTGCTGTGGGTCCTTCCGCCGGCAAGCCCATCGCCCGCGTTATTCGCGGTGGTGGACAGCGCCAGTTATCAGGCTGTTCCATTAACGCCGGGCGGTTTGGTGACTGCCTTTGGCCAGAATCTGGGACCGTCCGCCCTGGCCGCATCGCAATTGAACGCCGGAATCGTCAGCACCGCTCTAGCGGGCACGCAGGCGCTCTTCGACAATATCCCCGCGCCTCTGCTCTATGTGCAATCCGGTCAATTGAGCGCCGTGGTTCCCTTTGAAGTCGCGGGCAAGAGCGCCGTCCAGGTGGAAGTTCAGGTGCTAGGCCAGATGTCAAATCCGGTGATTCTACCGGTAGCCGCTGCCGCTCCGGGCGTTTTCACCGCGGATGCTTCCGGCCAGGGGCAGGCAGTGGCCTGGAACCAGGATTACAGCCTCAATTCACCGGCGAATCCGGCGGCTACCGGCTCCATTGTCTCGATTTACTCCGATGGCCTGGGTCAAACGAACCCGCCGGGTATGGACGGTGCGATGACGGGCGCCGCGCTGTCCAATGCGGCCGCCACGGTTTCGGCCAGCATTGATGGTGTGCCATCGCAAGTGTTATATGCGGGCACCGCGCCGGGCCTGGTCGCCGGCGTATTCCAGGTGAACGTCAAAATACCGGACACAGTTATGCCGGGCAGCGCGGTGCCGCTGGTTCTGATGGCCGCGGGGGCCTCCAGCCAAGCCGGTGTCTCGCTCTCCGTACAGTAAATCGAAACTTACAGACATCCCATGCAAGCCATCTCCATCGGATATCACGATATTATCGACAACGGCCCGCGCCCGCCCGATGATGGCTCCCGGCACTCCGGGCGCTATAAACTGGACCTGCCCCATTTCCAGGCGCATCTGGAATCCATCTGGCGCGGAGCCAACCACCTGTCGGTGCGGGTGATCGATCGCGCGCGTCAATGGCGCGGCGAAGTGCCTCTCTTTCTGACATTCGACGATGGCGCCCTCAGCTCCTACACCTGCGTCGCGGCCGAATTGGAAAGACGCGGCTGGCGCGGCCACTTTTTCGTCACCACGGACTGGATCGGACGCCCCGGCTTCATGAACGTGCAACAAATTCAAGCTCTGCATGCGCGCGGGCATGTCATCGGCAGCCATTCCTGTTCGCATCCGGCGCGTATGTCCAAGCTCAGCCGGAACGAGCTGCTGCGGGAGTGGAAAGAGAGCTGCGCCATTCTCAGCGGCATTCTGCAGGAGCCCGTTGTCACTGCTTCGGTGGCCGATGGCTATTATTCCCGCAAAGTAGGCAGGGCCGCCGCCGAAGCCGGGATTCAGGTATTGTTTACTTCCGAGCCAAGTGCCAGGGTAGCCCGTGTGGATGGGTGCCTGGTTCTGGGCCGATACGCCATTCAAAGTCGAACCCCGGCGGGCATATCCGGATCCATCGCCGCCGGCCACAAGTGGCCCCGCTGGCGTCAAGCCATGCTTTGGCAAGCCAAAAAGCCGGTCAAGGCGCTGGCTGGCGAATCTTATTTCACCATCCGGCGATTATTGCTCTCCCGGGGGCTTGAGCCAGGTGCAACGGACGTATGACCTACCTGCAACCATTGCTGCCTGCCCTTCTGTTGTTGGGTTTGGTGCAGATCGTGCGTTACCGGCGGTCCATCAAACTACCGGGATTTCGCGGCCTGACGCTGGTGGTCATGGCTCTGTTCCTGGCCTGCTGGCAGCCCGCCGCATGGCTGTTTTCGCGCGGCCTGGAAGGCTGGTATCCGCCGCGCCCATACCCGGCCGAAGATGCCGGGGCCATCGTGGTGCTGGCCGCCTCGGTCTATCAACCGGACCCGCCGCTTCCGATCGCCCGCGTGGGTAGCGACACCTACGAGCGATGTCTTTACGCCGCCTGGTTGCATCGCCACTGGAAACCGCTGCCGGTGCTGGTCAGCGGTGGTGGCGGGTTCGTGGAGAGCCCTCCGTACGCCATCGCCATGAAAGATGTTCTCGAGAGCGAAGGCGTACCGTCCGCCGCCATCTGGGTGGAAGGCCGCTCCCACTCGACGCACGAGAACGCCGTATACACGGCGCAGCTTCTGCAACAAAAGGGCGTGCATCGCATCGTGCTGGTCACCAACGCCTATCACATGATGCGCGCGGCCGCCTGCTTCCGCAAGGAATCCTTAACCGTCATACCCGCGGCTTGCGGATATCGCACCTATCACGACTTTCAACTCGCCGATTTATTACCCGGCTGGGAGCCCATATCCTGGAACGAAGACGCCATGCACGAATCCGTGGGGCTGGTTTGGTACCGCTTGAACGGGTGGATTTAAGCCGATGACCCAACCGATGCCCCATCCCGCGCCCTCCGCAACCGAAATCGCAACGTCACCCGATCTCCAGAACCGCATCCACGTCCTGTACCTGATCGACGTGTTATGGGGGCTCGGCGGCGCGGAGAGAGCCTTGCTGCGCATGGCGAAACTACTGCCGCGGGACCGCTACCGGTGCACCATCGGCACCTTTCGCCTGCGGCCGGCCGCCCCCGTCTTCGCCGAACTTCCCTGTCCCGTGCGGGAATTTCCCATCCACCGCATGATCGGCTGGCAGGCCTTCCGCGCGGCGCTCGATCTCCGCCGGTTCATTCAGTCCGAGCAGGTCCGCATCGTGCATACGTTCTTTGAATCGGCGGATTTGTTGGGTGGACCGGTGGCCAAGGTGAGCGGTTGCCCGGTCGTCATTTCCAGCCGTCGCGACATGGGAATCCTGCGCTCCACGCGCCACCACCTGGCTTACCGCTTCATCAGCCCGCTTTTCGATCAGGTGCAGGCAGTTTCCGGCGCGGTTCGAGAACAGGCTATTCAGGCCGATCACCTGGATCCGCGGAAAGTCGTCACCATCCCAAATGGAATCGAAATCGAAAAGGTCATCGCGGCGAGTGGCGCCGACGTGCGCCGCGGTCTCAGTCTGGAGGGCGCCTCACCGCTCATCGTCAGTGTGGGCCATCTCCGGCGCGTGAAGGGTTTCGATGTGTTGTTGCGTGCGGCCGCCCGCGTTTGCCAGGCGTATCCCAAAGCCACCTTCCTGATTGTCGGCTCCGTGCAGGAGCCGGAATGCGATCTGAATCTGCGGGATCAGCTCCGCCGGCTCGGTCTGGAAGCCAACGTGCGCTTCCTGGGCAAAATGGATAACGAGGCGGTCTGGTCGCTCCTGAAATGTTGCGACGTCTTTTGCCTGCCATCGCGTAGCGAAGGCATGTCCAATGCGCTGCTGGAAGCTATGGGCAGCGGACTTCCCTGCGTGGCTACCGCCGTCGGCGGCACGCCCGAAGTGCTCGAGGATGGGCGCACCGGTTATCTGGTTCGTAGTGAGGATGACGACGCCATGGCCGCTCGCATCCTGACTCTCCTCGACCAGCCGGAGCGCGCGCGGCAGATGGGCCGCTTGGCCCAAGCTGTCATTGAGGATCGATTTTCCGCGAACAGCATGGTGCGCAACATCGTCGCCGCCTACGATCGACTCCTGGAGAAGCGCCATTAGTGTCTGAGATGGATTTCGCACTGGCGAGAGCTTCGGCCCCGATTCGCTCGCTACCCGCGGTGGAAACGCTCCGCACCTTACCCGATCTGCTTCGGATCGAAGCCGACTGGGACCGCCTTGCCTGGGATCGCGGCGCAGCCAGTGACTCTGCCTATGCAAATGCCTGGTCCGCGGGACTCGGCGATTCACAACAGCTCTACGTGCTATTGGCTCGAACCCAGGCCGGGCGCCTTCCGCGCGGCGTGGCTCTGGCGCCCTTGGTGGCCCATCGCGGCGCTGCCGGCCGCCTTACCATGCTGGCCGCGGAGATGTATGAGATCCTCGATTTCCTCTCCACCGATGAGGTGGCGCTGCAGGCCCTTGTCCGCGCCCTTGTGCGCACCGGACGCCCCTTGGCGTTGAAGCGGATTGCCGATGGGCCGGTAATAAAGGCGCTGCGGGCGGCCTATCGCGGGCGCGGCTTTGTGCGCGTTCAACCCCGCGGCGGCTCGCCCTGGATTCCCTTGGATGAAACCTGGGGCAACCCGGAAATGCATTTGGAATCCGGCCGCCGCTCCGACCTGCGGCGTGCCAGGCGGAATGCCGAAAAGCTCGGCCGGGTGGAAGTGGAGGTCATCGTGCCCACGCCCCAGCACTTGCCGCAACTGCTCGCGGAGGCTTTTCAAGTGGAGGCCGCGGGTTGGAAAGGCGCCAACGGCACTGCCCTGGCGGCCGACCCGGTGCGCGGCGCCTTCTTCCGCCGTTATGCGGAACAAGTTTGCGCCGCGGGAGCCTTGCGGATCGGCACCTTACGCATCGGCGGCCGGGCCGCCGCGGCACAAATCGCGGTGGAACACGGCGGCCGGTTTGATTTGCTGCGCGCGGGCTACGACGAACGGTTTTCCCGCTGTTCACCAGGTTCACTGCTGACCGCCGAGACCATACGGTACGCCGCGCGCCGCGGTCTTCGCGCCTACGAGTTCAACGGCGATGTCGAGCCTTGGACGCACATATGGACCCGCCACGAACATCCGAGCTGTTCCGTGCAGGTGTATCCGTTTACGCCGCGCGGGACCGCCGCCCTGATCGAGGACGGAATCGCCGCGGCCCGCGGAAGAATTCGCCGGAGGCTCAAGAAATGATCGCGGCGCCGTGGCAGCCCCTGTTGCGCAAAGCGGCCCGCGCCTACCTGGCCGGCCCCGAACTCGCAGACGCCGTGCGCCTGGCGCATTCGTTGGCTGCCCAGGGTTTGCCCGCCTCCACCCTGTGTTTTTGGGACGCGCCGGGCGATCCGCCGCGCCAGGTCGCCG
This sequence comes from Bryobacteraceae bacterium, assembly GCA_049511415.1. Lineage (GTDB taxonomy): Bacteria > Acidobacteriota > Terriglobia > Bryobacterales > Bryobacteraceae > Bog-159. The sequence continues at coordinate 26,014 of JBEKYC010000061.1, forward strand.
CCATGTACACGGCTGCTATCGGCGCCATCGCCGGCGAGCGGTTGCAATCCTATATCTCCATCAAGGCGCCGTCGATAATGTTCGACGAACGGATGGTCCTTGAAATTGCCGATGCCGCGCGCGCCGCTGGCGGCATCCGCGTGCACTTCGATTCTCTCGGACCGGAAACGGCGGATCGCACCATGCGCCTGCTCGACTGCGCTGCCGCCCAAGGCGGCCCGCTCGGTTGCACGGTGCCGGGACGTTGGCGCCGCAGCCCGGGTGACGCCGCCAGGCTTGCCGCTATGGGTGTAACGATCCGCGTGGTCAAAGGTCAATGGCCGGACCTTGCCGGCGATCTGGAACCGCACCAGGGCTTCCTCAACGTGATCGATTCGCTCGCCGGACAGTCCCAGCCGGTCGCCGTAGCCACGCACCACCCGGATTTGGCGGCCGCGGCAATCCGCAAGCTGCAAGCCGCTGGGACGCCTTGTGAAATGGAACTTCTCTACGGACTGCCCAGCCGTGCCGCGCTGCAGGTGAGCCGCGACTTGGGAGTCCCCGTGCGGTTTTACCTGCCTTATGGACATGCCTGGCTGCCCTACGCTCTGCGTCAGGCCGGCCGCGATCCGCGCATCCTCTGGTGGCTGCTGCGCGACGCCTCCCGAAATTAATCATGGCGGCCAGCGTACTACAATACGATGTCCGGCCGGACGCCGCCGAGGATGCTTTCTTCTCGGCGTATGCCTGGTGCCTCAATCCGATGCTGACTCTGCGCCAACAGATGCAGCATTTGACCGAGGAAATCGACCGGTATCGCGCCGGCGGAGCCCCCGCATGGCGGATGGACGAGCACCGCATCAATCTGTACCTGTTCACCTGCGCGATCGCCTGCACCTTGGATGACTATCTGGCGGAGCGTCCCTGGAATCTGGCTGCCTTGACCCGGCGGATTCCAAGCGCCCGCCGGGCCGCCGGCATTGCCGAAGGGTTGCTGAACGGGCCGCATGCCTGGAGGTCCGGCCGCGCGCGGCATCCCGCCCGCGAATGGCGCAGCCGCTGGACCGGCTGTGTGGATGCCGCGTGCGAACTACTGCTTGGTGGAAACCACACGCAATACCTCACGCTCGCGCGTAACCTCCTTTCGTCTTCCGCCCTGGCGTTCGACGAAGACGTTCTGCGGCGCCGCATGCGCATACCGGAAGCCTTTCGCTGCCAGGATCTCACCCACCATGACGTCCCCGCCATGGTGAACCTCTGCCTTCCGCTGATGCCCGACAAAAGCCGGCCCATCGCGATGATTGGTCCGCGCACCGCCGGCGCGTATTTTGCCCCTTTGGCGGCCGCCGAATTGCGCTCCCTAGGCTACACCCACGTCAACTGGGTGACCGTGCGCCCCAAAAACGGATTCTCGCCGGCCGAATCCCGCGCCATCCGCCACTCCCTGCCAGGGAACCCGCACGTGCTGGTCATTGACGATCACCCCAATTCGGGCCACACGCTGCGTCTGCTGTTCCGTGCCCTGCGGGAACTGGGCGTCGACTCCCGCAATATGCTCGCCGTGCTCCCCGGCCACCCGTCCGTGCCTGACTGGAACCTGTCGGACGAAGTCGCGCGCGGCGTACGGATCCGTCTGCTGCCGCCCGAAGATCGCTACAAGGCGCGGCTGCTTGCGGGAAATTCCTGCGGCGATTCCAATTCGGAACGGAATGCACAATTCGCCGCGCAATACGGCGATGGATTTCAGGTCCGCCTGAAACGCCTGTGGACTATCGATGGTGGACTGGTGCTGGCCAAGAGTGTCGGTTGGGGCTGGTTGGGCTATCACGCCTGGCATGCCGCCCGCGCGCTCGAAGGCTTCGTTCCGCGCCCCCTTTCTCTCCGCGATGGCATCCTGTTCTCCGAGTTCGTGGAAGGTGAATCGCTCGCCGCGCGCCATGCGGATCCGGCGCCGCTGGCGCGGACGCTGGGAGACTACGTATCCCGCCGCGTGCGCCAACTCCCGCTCGATGAGGACCCTGCTTTCGCCACGCCCGGTTATCGCTGGTCGGGCTGGGACGACCTGGTGGCTACCCTGGCCAGAATCCATGGCCCGCGCTTTGCGCCGCTCAAGAAGCGCGCCATTCGCCGCCAACTGGCCGAGTATCGGGCGCCTCTCCCCACCTTGAACGACGGACGTATGAAACCCGCCGACTGGATCTCCGCGGACGGCCGTCTCCTGAAGACGGACTTCGAGCAGCACAATTTCGGCGGCGGCGAGCCCGATATCGTCGATCCGGCCTGGGACCTGGCCGCCGCCATCTACGAGTTCCAGCTCGATCCCGAGGCCGAAGATACCCTCCTGCGCGCTTACGCCGCCAACACCCCCGACCCCGCCATCCGCGACCGTCTCCTGCTCTACAAAATCCTGTACGCCACGTCCGCTGTGCGCGCCGCAAAGTATTGGATGGCGCGCCGGCCAGGCGACTCCCGCCGGCACGATTGGAACCGGCAGTTCATCGGCGCCCGCAGTTTCGCCGCCTTCCATATGGCACGTTACTGCGGCCGCCATCTCGACCCCGCCCCCGCGGTTTGGGACACCAAACTCTGCTTTCTGGATCTGGACGGCGTGCTCGATTGGGGCCTGTTCGGATTTCCGCACACTTCGGCCTGCGGTATCCGCGCTCTGCGTCTGCTGCGGCGGAATCGCTTCGCGGTCGTGCTCAATACCGCCCGCTGCCTGCACCACGTGCGTGAGTATTGCCGGGCGTACCGTCTTCCCGGAGGCGCGGCGGAGCTGGGTAGCGTGTTCTACGACGCGGTTCGCGATTGGGAAATCCCCCTCATCGATGCCGAATCCGCTTTGCAAATCGAAAAGCTCCGCCCGGAACTCCTCGCCCTGCCGGGTGTGCTTCTCGATCCGGAAAACCGCTACTCCATCCGCGCCTACCGTTTCCGCGGAGACTCTATGCAGCCGCTCGCGCCGCCGGAAGTCGAAGATCTCTTGCGCCGGACGGGTTGCCATCGCCTGACCTACGTGCAAAGCCCCGCCGATACTTACATCGTCCAGAAAGCTACCAGCAAGGGCACCGCGGTGAAAGCCATAAAAGCATACCTGGGCCGCCCGTTCGAGCCCGTAACCGCCATCGGCGATTCGCCCCAGGATGTCGACATGCTGCGCGCCGCCGCCATCGCCTACGCGCCCGCCAATGCGTCGCGGGAGGTGTGCCGGCTGGCTGCGGACGGTGAATGCCGGCGCACCAGCCGCCGCTTACAGGCCGGCTTGTTGGAGGCGGTCGCCGAAATATGCCTGGCTAATGGCGGCAACTCCGACGAGGCTCATTGGGACGCCGTGCCGGACGCCTCGTTGCTGGATCGATTGTTGCAGGTGCCGGACCGCCCGCCTCTAGGCCGGTTCTGCGGCGCGTTACGCTGGTGGGGACTCTGATGGCCGCTGCCTGTGTGGATGCCCCCGCTGCGCTCAACCTGCACGCTGCCTGGATCCACAACGCCGCTGAATTCGCCCAAATGCAGCCTGCATGGCGCGAACTGTTCACGCGATCCGGGCAGGACAACGCCTTCTTGACTTTTGCCTGGATGTTCACCTGGTGGAAACACTTCGCCAAAGGTCGATTGGCCATCATCGCCATCCGGGAACCATCCGGCCGTCTGGTGGCCGTGGCGCCTTTCCATATCGCGCCCATGACGGGCGCCCTCGGCGCGCGGCGTCTCGGTTTCCTGGCGGATGCGCATGTTGGTTCGGACTATCTGGACGCTCTGGCGGATCCGGCGTATGCCGATCTGGCCGGCGCGGAGATCGCCCGCACGCTGCTCTCCCACCATGCCTTGTGGGACTACATCGAACTGCGGGACGCCGCGGAATCGCCTCTGATGACCGCTCTGCTGGCTGGCCTCGTCCGCGCCGGGATGCAGCCGGAGCAGTCTGTCGCGCAATTGTGCAACTACATGCCGCTGCCGCCCACCTTCGATCGATACCTGAGCCGCGTCGCCATCGGCTTACGCGCCAATTACCGCCGCCGCTGGCGCAATTTGCAGCGCGACCACCAGGGCGAGTGCCTCATTTTTCAGGATGCCCGCGATCTGCAAACGCATTTCCCCAGTCTGCTCGCTCTCCATCGCATGCGCTTTGCGCAGCGCCAGATGCACAGCGCCTTCGTGCGCCCCGGGTTACCGGAGTTCCATGTGGATGCGCTCCAGTCCCTGGCTGCCGAGGGGTTGGCCCGCTTGTTCCTCCTGCAGGCCGGCGGGGAACCCGTGGCCGCCATCTATGGTTTCGCTGCCGGAACTACCTTCCAGTTTTACCAGTGCGGCATGCATCCGGAATGGATGCGTTACGGCGTCGGCCAGGTGCTGATCGGAAACGTGATCGAGCACGTCATCGCCAATGGACACCGCACCTTCGATTTTCTGCGCGGCGGCGAATCCTACAAGGCCCAGTGGGCCGCCGAGTCCCGCCGCACCGTTACCTGGCGCCTGTTCGACCGCCGCCCCGGCAGCCGCGCTGCGCGCATGGGACTTGGCGCCAACGCCGCCCTCCGCGCCATCGCGCGCGCCCTGCGCCGCCGGTTCCGGCAGTACATGCCCGCCATCCGGCAGCATTGATTTTGGATCTGCATCTTGAGACACTTGTGCGCATGAGCGCGGTCGGCATTCCGGGTTTGAGGAACCTCGCGCAGTACTATCACTGGGAACTTTCCGGCCAAGGCGCCCGGCTCTACCTGCATGCCGCCATGGTCGATCGCCTGCAAGCCGGCATTTTTGCCGGTCTGCAATCCCCCTCGGGTGCCCGCGAGACCGGCGGTATCCTCCTCGGCTACACCGAAACCCACGCCGAAAAAGCCTGCACCTTCGTCGAAGATTTTGTGCCCGTGCCGTCTTCCTACGCGGACGGACCGGTCTACTCTTTGTCCGAGCCGGATACGCTGCGGTTCGAAGCCGCCCTTCTGCGTGCCGCCTTGACGGCCGCCGATTCCGGAGCGCCGCCGGTGCTGGGCTACTATCGTTCCCATACGCGGAGCGGATTGTCGCTCAGCCCCGCGGATCTGGCCCTTGTCGATACCTATTTCACGGAGCCGTCCAGCGTCTTCATGCTGGTAAAGGCCATGATCGGCGCCAAAGCTTGCACCGCGGGCTTCTTCTTTTGGGAGGAGGGCCGCATCCAGCCCGAGTTCAGTTCCCTGGAAGTCGCTCTGGGCGGCTCGCGGTACGCTTCTCTGCCGCCCGCGGCTGAGCCTGTCGAACTTCCGGACGAGGTCGCGCACATGTTTCAAGAGGCTACCAGGGCCGTCTCGCCGGAGCCGCCCCAGCCGTCTCCCCAGCCCTACCTCCCCGAGATAACCGTTCGCGATTCACCGCCGCCTCGTGCCGTGCCCCACCGCTCCCCCTGGCCGGGCTTGCTCCTGAGGTTCGCCGTGATCGTGGTAGCCACTGTAGCGCTGGTTGGCTCCGCGATCCGCTATTTGGGAGCTCCGCGTCAGGCACGCCAGGACGTCTCCGCTTCCTCGGTCCCGTCTCTCTTACTCGGTCTGCAAGTAGAGCCCCGATCCACCGCGATGCTCGTGACCTGGAACAAGGCCGCGCCCGAAATCGCCGCTGCCACCCGCGGCGTCCTCGCGATCCGTGATGGCGCCGCGCAAAAGAATCTGGATCTCGACAAAACCCAGCTTTCGACCGGTAGTGTGCTCTATACTCCCGCGACCGGCGATATCCAATTCTCTCTGGAAGTCTACCGCGCCGCCCAACTGACGGCCGTCCAATCCATCCGCGTGCTTGGACCGGCCGCCCCGCGCCCTTGATTCTCCGGCCGCCTTACTGCGACAGGCGAATCGCAATCTGCCGCGCGATCGTATCGAACGCTTCCGCCAACTGCGAGGCGTCCGGTGCGTTGGCAAACGCGCCCCGCGGCTGTCCCGCCTGCTCGGTGTAGAACGCCGGCCCCGGCGCGGCCTGCCCCTGCAGGTTGGGATCGTTGGCCATCTTCATCAGCAACAGCGGATCCGGATACTGATCCACCGCGCCGTCCCCCGACAACCCGATCGTGTAGATCGTAGGCTTCAAGGTGGTGTCGCTGCGGATCGCCGTGGCTTGATTGTCCGAGGTGTTGATGGCGGCGTACACTGCCCCTTGCGCGTCCGTCACGTCGCTCAGGTTCGCGGGCTGATAGCTGTACGCCGGACTGACGGCCGTGTATCCCTGCGTCGAATTCCCATATAGATCCGCCGTGGGCAGGCTTCCAATGTCCTTCGATACCAGCCCTTCGTTCGTGGCGAAGTAACATCCGGCGTCGTTCGGGATCGGCACATCGTCGGGACTCCCTAGCGTGGACTCCGTATCGACCGACAGCCCCAGCGAGCCGCCGGGGAACATCAGGCCGCCCACCGTGCCTCCCGCGAACACGCCGATCAATGGCGATGTGCCGCAGCTCTTGTTGCTCCGCAGACTCCAATAGTTCGCTGTAACGCCGGTCGGAAGACCATCCGTCATGAGCATGACGATATTCGCCCGCGTGGTGCTGCCCACCGCCTTAATCTGTTGGTAGGCGATATTGAGCGCCTCGGCCGTGCTCGTGCTGCCTTCGCAGCTGATCGATGCGATCAACGACGGAATCGTGTTGCCGCTCGCGTCCGGAGTGGTGAAGCTGGTCGTCGGCGGGTAGTAATACGTGCTGCCGCTGAATACCACCAGCCCGATCTGGTCCCGTCCCGGCGCAAAATATCCGATAAACTGTGCGGCGTCGGCTCGCATGACCGTGCATGCCGACAGCCCCAGCCCCGAGACGATCTGATTCATCGAGTTCGACCGGTCCAGCACCAGCATCATCATCACGTCGCGCCGGCCGGCCTGGCTCGACACGTTCAGCGTCGAGTATTGCTGGTTGAAGACCCGCAGGAAGTACAAAGGCGCCTGCACCGAAGCGGTCACCGTCACCGTACGGTAATTCGGTGTCGACGTGCTGTCGACGGAAACGGACGAGCTGACACCCGTGGAGTTCCAATACCCCGTGGGGAAGTTGCCGCCGAAAAAGTTCTCCGCCGCGCTCACCGCGTTGCTCGCCTGCGTCGCGGTGTTATTGCCTTGGCTCAGCGCCCGGGCGCCCGCCAGCGCCGCCGAGTCCGCCGCCGCCGACAGCTTCGCCTTGATCAGGTACAGCGTTCCGACGTCAAATCCCAATCCGATCAGCGGCAGCGTGATAGCCAGCGTAAGCGTCGTCAGAACAATCGCGATGCCCTTGGACTGTTTCGCGCGTCGAGTGAGATGTTTCATAAAACTAGCCCCTCCGTCTTCCTAAAAAACGGCGCGGTTGAATGCGCCCAGGTTGGTGATAAAACCGACCACTCCCAGATCCTTGAATGCGAAGTCGCCTTCCGCCATGTAAGCCAGACCGCCGGAACTTAGAGTCACCACGCTGCTGATATTGTCGGCCCGCGCGGAAGAATCCGTTCCGTAGTTATTCACGCTTCCATTCGAATTGATCGATGCCGGGCTGCCGAAGGGTGAGGTATACAGCGTATTGTTGCCGATTACGATCCGGCTCACCACCACCACGTGCCCGCCGTTCGTGCACCCGCAGGACGTTGGCACGCTCTCGAATACCGACAGCACCAGCACGCCGTTCCCCGTGCTGCTCCCGGTTACATTCCCGGAGTTGGCCGTCAGGCTCAATCCGTTCGCCAGATCGTTGGCCACCAGATTCTGATTGGACTGTTGTGAGAAATCCACGCCCTTCGCCATCATGTGCCCGACGTCCCGCGTCAGTTGGTTCACCTGAAAATTCCGCACTACCGCGATCCCCAGGGTAATCATGCCCATCACCAGCGGCACGAAGAAGAATGACGCCACCAGCACGAATTCGATGTAAGCGTTGCCTTTTTCTTTGCGATTTTTGCGCATCTGTTTTCTCCTCTCTCTGCGTGCGTCCGCGGGTTAGGGACAGGTCGGCGGCGAGGGGTTGGCAAACGCCGGGCAGCCCGCCATGGGACACTGCTCCATCACATCGGATGAGCTCGCGGAAATCGGAATGGGGCTGCTGCTTTTCAAGATACCCACCGGGGTGTAGTTATAGCCTACGACAGAGACCTCGATCACGTCACCGCCGCTGCCCGTATCAGCCGCGCCCGTTACCGAATTATAGTAATTGATCGATATCTTACAGGCTCCATTCGTCCCGTTCAGCATCCCCATGGCGTTCTGTTGCACCACTTGTTTGATCGAATCATTCAGGTAAGACGTGCCCGAGGCGAGCTGTTCCGTGACCGCGGATCGCACGCCGGCGCGCACCGCCGATTGCAACGTGGCCTTCGTGAACAGGCTCAGCCCCAGGTCGATCACCAAGAACAGCAGGCCGAACATCAGTAATGTGATGGCACTGGCTTCCAGAATAAAAGATCCCCCCTGGGTCTTCTTTCTGCGCTGGCTCCCGATTGTGTTCATTTCGTCTCTCCTCAAGTAATCGTTCAACCAACTTCTTACCGCTTGATTGAGTTTACCCGCACACTTTGACAGATGTAAATGATTTCGCGGATGTTATAAGTCACAGAAGAACTATTGGTACGAAATGAATTTGCCCCGCCACAACTAACTAAAGGTAGTTTTCCGGCACTTACTTTCGGCGCATGCCCGCACACATCCGTCAGACAACCTCGGCCGGCTGCCTCCATCCGCGCGCGCCGCCGATGCCCTGCCGTCCGGCGGCCCCGCGTTCCGCGCAACTCCCTGCGTCTGAACGGCCCGGCTCGCATCCGCGGATGCCCGGAACTTCGCCCGGTCATGTTAACCAGCCCCCTGCCGCGGGGCCGCGTGCCGGTACTGTAAGTACCGCGTTGGCGCGTATCATCCCGGCGGCGTAGTAAACCTTGGTTAACGCCTCCGGCACTGCCTGATTTCCAAATCCGCCGGCAGAAGTCATAATGAAGGCGCCCATGCTGCTTTCCCTTCTGCACGAGTTGGCTTCCCGCCCCGGCGTCTACGACCTGATTCAAAAACTGGCCGGAGTCCGCCAGGTGCACGCGCGCATGTCGCGCCAGCTCCCGGCCTCCGGCGCGGGTTACGTCCTGGACGTGGGCGGCGGCACCGGCGCCATGCGCCCCCTTTGGCCGACCGGCTGCCGCTACGTGTGCCTGGATATCGAGATGCCCAAACTGCAGGGCTTTCGCGCCAAGGTGGCCGATGGCCTCGCCTTGCAGACCGATGCCACGCGCATGCCCATCGCCGATGGCTGCGTCGGCTCGGTCGTGTGCATGGCCGTGGCCCATCATCTGACCGACGACATGCTCGCCAGCGTGCTGCGCGAAAGCGCCCGCGTCCTGAAACCCGGCGGCCGCATGTTCTTCCTCGATCCGGTCTTTGCCCGCCGCCGTCTGCTGGGTCGCCTGATCTGGCGCTTGGACCGCGGCTCCCACCCGCGCACCGCGGACACGCTGCAGCGTGTGTTCCAGCAGCATTTCCAGGTCGCGCACTGGGAGCGCTTCGCGATTTACCACGAATATGTATTTGGGGTAGGCGTCAGGGCTTGACTGGCTGCCCGGCGACCCTGCCTGACGCGATCCATAGCCAGATGCCCGTTGGAGCCGTAAAGCGCGCACCCAGACTGGCGTAGATGTTGTGCACCGCCGTGTTCCTGACGCTAAAGCTCGCGAACCCCACGCGGTGGCCCTGCGCGGCGTAAGCCGCCAGGCTCCTTTCGTACAGCAGTAATCCGGATATGCGCGCTTCGCGGCGTGTGGCAGCCAGTGTCAGATTAAGACCGCTGTCGGCAGGTTGCGAAAGAAACCAGCCCTGCACTTCACCAGCAGAGAGGATCGCCAGGCAAGTCCCCGGATGCTCGCGAACCAACTGGTGGCCCCAGGCGGCATAGCGCCCGTTCAAACGTTCCTGCGTGAGACCCGGCAAATGCATGTACCGCTCGTGCGCAAAAGGAGCCAGATCGGCTTCGTCGTACCGGAAGCCGCTCTCCCCGGCGAAACTCACTGTCAGCGCTTCTGCGCAAGCTCCGCATCTCTCTTTTAAGGCGATGCGAAAGCCGATCTGCGTATCCGCCAGAAAGAAGCCCGCGTGCGCGATGCTGGCGAGCGGCGGCGCGCAGCCCAACTCGCACTTGAACTCCACCCACTGATAAGCCGCCAAGGCCGTCGCCCGCTCGGCGTCCGGCAGGGTGAAAAAAGCGGCATCTTCCACTATTCCCGCCGCTCCTCCCCACCAGTGTGTGTTGATCTCGTGCGTACGAATCAAAGCCGCACCTCGACTTCCTCGAAGCACTGGCTCCAGAACCTCTGCCCATCCCACAGCGGACCAAAATGGTGCATGCGTGCGATAGGAACCAGCCTTTTGATGCGGGTCGCCGCCGCAACCTGCAGCCATCGCGGATCGGCAGGGTCTCGAAAAGCGTGGCCGATGGTCTGCACATTCGCTGGCAGCTGGGTAACAGCCTCCTCTAAGGTGGCCGGGCAGATCGGCAGAAACATCGGCGTGTCGATGGCTTCGAGCGACAGGTCGCCAACACCGATCACCGCATGCCGCTCGCCCGCGAGCTTGGCATTCCACCCGGTCGCCGCTGCCCACTGCAGCGCCATCGTGTTGGCGGAAGCCACATGCACTGGCGGCCGGGAGCGCATCACCCGCGGCCACAACTCGATCATGCGGGATCGCAGATCCTCCGCCCGCTCCCGAGTCCCATCAATGAGCACCACCCGCCGAGGCGATGTGCACCCGGCCTGCCCATAGATCGCGAACACCCGAATCAACTGGCTCAGGACCTCGCTCGTGACCGCGCCATCCTCGATCCAGGCTTGCGACTGACGATCTGCGAACGAAAATCCCGTGCCGCGTAGCGGCGCCGCAGCCGCATGAATCGTCGCCGCGGCCTCGTCGGATCCAAAAACGATCCGTACGTCCGCCTCCTCGATCATCTGGCGTTCCCGGATATCTCCATGCGCGAAAACTGCATGTTGCACCTGTCGTGCGAGGTAGTCGCGCAGCGGGCCCTCGCCCAAATGCCGTCGCGCGAAATCCAGGAAGGCCCCGGTAAGATCCTCCGCCCGCGAGCCGCCCTTCAGTAAAATCTTGTTCCCGGTCAGCGTCAGAAGAATCAGCGTAAGCGGGCCAAGCAGGCTGACGTTATTCGGCAGCCATACGGCCACCACACCGCGCGGACGCACGAGCCTCGTTGTCGTCCCCACGGCAGCCGGCTTCCCAAAGGACTCGTAAAAAGGCCCCCACAGATTCTCGGGCGCCAGGAAGGCCATCAGATAGGCCCACTCATCCCGGCTGAAGCCCGCTCCCACGGACTTGCGCATCGCATGCCGCAGCCCGCCCCAATCCGCGATGATCCGTTCCGGCGAAACGGGCAGAGCTACCGCCGCGACGCCGGCGGCGGACTCGAATTGCGGCAGGCAGTCACACATTGGCGCATCCTCGCAGCTCGGCCTGCGGCATGCGTCCGAGCAATTCGAACCGTTTGCCCGCCCGCCCGCATGGGCAATCGCCCGGAATGATCCGTCCCATATCCTCGGAAAGCACCGAATGGTAGGGCGCGCCGTAAGCCAGCGGGTTCATTGACTGGATCTGCCCCGGCTCATTTTCAAGAGCGCGCAGCGTGTAGGGATCGCGCACCAGCACATCTGCCCATACGGGCACATGACGGGCGCCCGCCTCGCACAATGGATAGATGATACCGACTTGCTCGACCAGGCCGTAATAATCCGTCACCCGGCTCGCGGGATGCAGATCCCTGGTAAGTGCGCCTTCGAACTCGCTCCGCTCGACGCGCAGTGCCTCCAACTTCTTCCACCCGCCGCTGTGGACGAATTGTATCTGCTTGCCGCGCAGCAGCGTTCGCATTTCAGCGGGAATGTCAGCGCCACCCCACGCCTGCCACAGGAGCGAACTGAAACCATAAACCAGAAAATCGTCGCCGGAACGCAACACCTCCGCCATCTCGTCCCACTTCATACTAGCCGCAACCGCTGCGTCGCCCAACAGAAAATGAATGCTGGTGGCCAGCGGGCTGAGACTCATGGCTGCCGCCAGGCGTGCGGAAACCACGCCCCGCTGCCGCAAAGCGCGCCGATCGTCCAAAACCAATAACGGGCGCTTTCGGTCGCCGACCATATCTTTGAGGATGGCCAGTGCGCTGCGTCCCTGTAAGCCGGAGCTGAGACTATCCAACGCGATCTGGCTGGGCTGTGTGCCGCTCGTGGAAGAGGAGAGTAGCGTGCGTTCGTGATTAATGCCCGCGGCTTCCGTGCGAAACTCCAACCGTTTGAAAAGACCCACGTGCAGGAATGGCAGTTCTTCAATGGTACCGGCGCCGTTCCAACCACTCCAAATGCGAGCATAGGCCGCGCATCCACCTATATGATGCTGCGTCAGATGCTGCATTTCCGAGAGAAAGGCCGCGTCGTCGCGCGGCGAATAGGGAGGTCGTTCCAGAAGCGCGCTCATGCGGCCACCTGGCGTTCCATCTCCGCGAGATGGCTTGCCCGGATCAGCGCTCCGTTGGTGCGCGTGCATGGGTCTCGCAGGATCTTCGTCCAGTTCTCCCGGAGCAGCGGCAGGGCGGCGGCGCAGGAATCGGGTTCGAAAAGTTCCCGCAGAACGTTCCAGATAGCGGTCTCGTCAATCCTATGTTGACGTACCAGCGTCGCCCATTTGTCCGAAGCCGCGCGATTCAGATTCATTACCGGAAGCAAAAAGGCTGAGCACAATCGCGCGTGTCCCCAGTCCTCTTCCGCACGCCGCGACCGGCAGGCGAATTCCAGCACGTGAGCGATCCCGTGATCCAGGCCCACGGAGGCCTGCGCCTGCAAGGCAGACACCCTTGCGCTTACCCGAAACCAGCTCGCATCGCTAGCCAGCGGCAACGCCGGCATCTCCTGGATCAAGCAAGCGAGCTCACCGCGCACCGCATCGCTCGCGAGCGGAGAAAAGAATGCCTCCAGTGCGTGCGCCCAGGTATCGCCGCATGCACGGCGCGCCTGTGCCGGCGAAACGGTCGAAAGCAACACGGGCCAATAAACTACGGCGTCGGGCAGGAACTCCCGCCCGACGGCGATGCGTTTTGCACCGTCCCGGTTCAGTACAGCGATAGGAGAGTATTCGGCTCCGCTGCCCCAAATGGAAGGCGCCAGTATTAAGCGCAGTTCCGGCCGTTGGGTTGCACGGAAGTGCTTGGCTTCATCCATCAAAGTGCCGCCGCCAACCACGATCAACGTGCCGGCCCCGGCTGGAATTTCGTCGAAAGAAGCGATCCGGCTAAGCGGCAGTTCGTCGGCCACGCGCTCACGAACACTCGCACTCGCCCACACCACTACGCCAGGCGCGGAGATTTCCTTCAGCCAGGCCCAATCCCGAATCTCAGGATCGCGCATCAAACGAGATTCCTCTCGCCTCCAGGATCCTCACAAGATCGGCCACGCTCTGGATTCCGATGGCTTCATCCTGCGACATGTGATAGCCAAACGTCTCCTGGACCCCAACCGCGAGCGAGACGATGCCCAGTGAGTCCCACGTCTCGATGTCCTCCCGCTTCAAATCCTCGCGGAATTCCCGGGGATCGATCAGGAACACATCCACCATCAGGTCCCGAAGTTTGTCAGTATTGGTGATCAGAGCCGCTGCCGCCATAACAAAGTCCTGTCGTTAGCATCCTGGGCCGCCAGGGCCGCCAGTTTCCCGTTGCTGGTCAGGGGAAGTGCTGGAGCCCCTTCAATCCTGAGCGGCCAATGTGTCCTTTTATAACCGGAACGCAGCGCCAGCATCACCCCGCGCAGGTTCGTTTCGTCCGGTTGCGGCGACAGCACCAGCACATAGCCGTCCTCGCCCGCACTGTCCTTTTCGCGATAATACCCGACCTGTCCATTCCACCGTTGATTGACCGTGCCCAGCACTTGCGGCAGCGCGATCTTCTCGCCGTGCCGCTTGAACACTTCCCCCGAACGCCCAAGCAGATGCCAGTGGCCCTCGCCGTCCGTGCGAACCAGATCGCCATTCGGCATCCATCGATCGGAAGCGATCTCGTGGAATCCCTCGCCGTCCAACTGTGCCACGCACCTGTACCGGCTGCGAAACAAAAGCTCGTTGGACTCCCCGCTCCGCAATTCCACGCCGGGCAGAGGAGCGCCAATATCGGAGGCGGATTGGCTGTCCTCGGCCCGGCGCACGGTCAAACGCGGCAGGGCTTCGGCGCACCCGTAATTATTGAATATTGCCGCGTTCGGAAAAATCTCGCGCAGCCATTCCAAGTGCTCTTGCGGAAACCGTCCGCCGGCGAAGTGCAGCCGGATCACCCCCGGAAACCGCTCCCGCTGGAACATATCGCGCAACAGCGCGGCCTGCGATCCAACCAGGCACAGCATGGCATCGTCTGCCCGCCGCAAGGCCTCCCGGAACAGATCGGGCTTGGCGAACCCGGCCGTCATGACCAGCTTCCGGTCCAGAACCCGCGACCAAAGCCACTGGTTGACGAAGGCGTAACAATAGCTCAAAGGTAGCGCCACAATCGTCTCACGGACGGCGCCGCTATCTTGTGCCTCGTGCAAAACTCTCGCCAGCATCTCCGCACGATCCTTGCGGCCGATGACCAGCTTCGGAGCACCCGTGCTGCCGGAAGTCAGAAGGCCAAAATGATCTTCCCGGTAAGCTGTGGGAATTCGCTCCTGAATCTCAGCGAGCCATTGCGCCGCCGCGCTCTTCTTCTGGACATACACAAAGCTCTGCCGGCGATTCCATTGTTGATCGAGATCCGCGGCGCCTTGTGTCGGGCCGTCTTCCACCAACACGGCCACGCCGCCGGCGGCGCTCACGGCTCAAACTCCTGAATCGCCCGGATCACCCGCGCATGCTCGCCCTCGCTCAGCCCGTTATAAAACGGCAGCCGCAGCAATCGCCCGCTCACATCCTCCGTTACCGGACAGGCGCATGCCTCG
>JBEKYC010000062.1:0-43910 GCA_049511415.1 Bryobacteraceae bacterium
GCGGGATCGCCGGGCCTGCTGGCCGACGTGCAGCGCGCAGTCTGGAGCGTGGATCCGAGCTTGCCGCTCGCTGAAGTCCGGACGCTCGACGAGATTTATTCCAAATCGATGGAACGCACGTCCTTCACGCTGGTGATGCTGACGATCGCTGGGGCGATGGCGCTGCTCATCGGCTTGGTCGGCATCTATGGCGCGATCTCCTACGCGGTGTCGCACCGCCGCCGGGAAATCGGAATCCGCATGGCGTTGGGCGCACCGCCGCGCCGTCTGTCGCGCATCTTCGTCGCCGACGGTCTGGTGCTCGCCTTAACTGGTGTCGCCTGCGGTTTGGCTGCCTCCGCAGCCCTCACGCGCATCCTAGGCTCATCCCTATTCGGCGTCAGCCCGCTCGATCCGCTGACGTACGCGTCGGTCACAGTTGTATTGATCGCGGCCGCGGTCGCCGCCAGCTACATCCCGGCCCTGCGCGCGATGAAAGTGGATCCGCTGGAAGCTATCCGCCCGGAGTGAATGTCTTGACCGGGCACGAGCCGGGGCGCCGATCCGCCACGGTGCAGGCCCTAAGTTAGCCGCTATCGCCAAAGGGACCCGCCGCGCCTGGCTGCATTGGGCGGTTATCCGCTACAATTAGTGTTGCCATATGCGAAGGATCTGCCTGCTGGTGCTCGTAGGCGTGCTGGCAGTAGCGCTCTCGTCCTGGGGAAAGAAGAAAAAAGAGGAAGAGACGCAGGTCCTGCAGCTTCCTAAAGATCCCCCCAGCGCCCTCACCGCGGAAACCCGCAAATTGGTCTTTCAGGTGACACCCCTTTCGGCCAAAGGGTTGCTTTCCCAGCAAACTCGCGATGCCCTCAAATGGCTGCTGCATTCCGTCAATGGCGCCACGGTGGTCAAGCTGCGCGCCTTTGTGGCCGGCAGCGGCGATCTGCGGCGGGTGCGCGAACTGGTCAGCGAGACGTTCACCGAACACCGGCTGGCTCTGCCGGTGCTGAGCGTGGTACAGGTGGGCGCGCTGCCGATGCAGTCCGCCCAGGTAGTCATGGAAGCCACCGCCGTGGCCCGCAAGCCGGTGAACGATTACGGATTGGTCTACATCTCGGGGCAGGGAGCCTCTGGCGAAAGCCCGCTCGATCCGGTGCTGCCGCTGGCGGAAAAATCTCTGGAGCGCTTGGCAACCGCGGTGAAAGCGGCCGGATCGGGGCCCGACGACGTCGCGCGCATCACCTGTTTTCTTAGTTCGCTCGATCAATACGGCGACGTGCGCCGGCTGATGGAATCCACTTACGCGCAGGCAGCCTTGAATTTCGTGCAGATCCAGCGAGCACCCACGCGCGCCGTAGCCGAATGCGAGGCCGTGGCGCGCCTGCGCTGGAATACGGGCACGGCCGTGCATATGCTGAACCCGGACGGCCTGGGACCAGCCGCGCAGCTTTCCCAAATCGCCCTGGTGGGCGCGCCGCAGGTGATCCTGACGGGTAGCCAGGAGGCTTTTGGCTTCCAGGATGCCGATGCGCGCCTGGCCTTCGAACGTCTCCAGAAATCCGTTTCGCTGGAAGGCGGCTCGCTGCGCGCGGCGGCCTTTACCAGCATGTACCCGCTTTCATCCCGTATCTCCGAGCAGGTGCGCAAAATCCGCGGGGAGTTTTACGACCACGCCCGGCCGCCGGCCGGCACCATGCTGCCCTTTCAGGGTCTGCCCTCCATGGATGCGGGATTCGCCGTGGATGTTGTGGCCGTGAAGGAATAGCGCATGCCCAAAACCACCGTCTCCTTTGGCGAGATCATGTTGCGGCTGGCGCCGCCGGGCTTCGAACGGTTCCTGCAATCGCCGGGGTTCGTGGCAACCTTCGGCGGCGGGGAGGCCAACGTCGCGGTGGCCGTAGCGGGCTTCGGACTGCCGGCCCGCTATGTCACGCTGCTGCCACCCAATAACCCGATCGCCGACGCCGCGGTAGCGGAATTGCGCCGCTTTGGCGTGGACACTTCCCGCATTGTGCGCGCGCGCGGCCGCATGCCGGTCTACTACGTGGAGACCGGCGCCAACCAGCGCGCGTCCAAAGTAGTCTACGACCGCGACTACAGTTCGATGGCCTTGGCCAAGCCGGGCGACGTGGATTGGAATGCGGTATTCGACGATTGCGGCTGGTTTCACGTAACCGGGATCACGCCGGCCATCAGCGCTTCCGCCGCGGATCTGGCGCTGGAGGCGGTGTGCACGGCGCGTGAAAAGGGCATCACGGTTTCCTGCGATCTGAACTATCGTAAGAACCTTTGGAAGTGGGGTAAATCCGCCACCGAGGTAATGCGCGAACTGGTCCGCTTCGTGGACGTGGCCATCGCCAACGAAGAAGATTGCCAGATGGCCCTGGGCATTCAAGCCGCGGTGGATGTGCATTCGGGCAACCTGGAACACGCCCAATACGTGGCGCTGACGGCCAAGGTATTGGCCGAGTTTCCCAACCTGAAAACCATCGCGGTGACCCTGCGCGAATCGCGCAGCGCGTCGCACAATGGCTGGTCGGCCTGCCTCTACGACGGCCACACTTTCCTGCTGAGCCGGCATTACGAGATCACCCACATTGTGGACCGCGTGGGCGGCGGCGATGCCTTCGCGGGCGGGCTGATTTACGGGTTGCAGACCATGGAGAGCCCCCGCGAGGCGCTGGAATTCGCGGTCGCCGCAAGCTGCCTGAAGCATTCCATTCCGGGCGACTTCAACCGCTTCAACGTGGAGGAAGTGCGCCAGTTGTTGAAGGGCGGCGGGTCCGGACGGGTGGAGCGGTAAGGTCCTGGTAACCGGTGCGCAGGACTCTTTTGGAGCGGTTCGTCGCAAGATTATTGGCCACCGATGAACACAGATGAACACGGATAAGAGGCCGCTGTATCCTGCTAGAATAGACTGCAACGGTAAACTTCATGGTGGCACGCACTCCTCTGGTCCTGGCCTTTGTAGCCTTGGCTCTGGCGCAGTCCGACAAGAATCTCAGGCCTTATAAGGTCCAGGTTGGCGAAGTGATCGTGCCGGTGACCGTAACCGACGAGAAGGGACGCTTCGTTTCCAACCTCGACGCCAAGGACTTCCGGGTTTTCGATCAAGGCAAGGAACAGCACATCGAATTCTTCAGCCGCGATCGAAACCAGCCGGTGGTGGTGGGTTTTTTGCTGGACATGAGCAACGATACCCGCATTCACTGGAAGAACTATCAGGATGCGGCGCAGGATCTGGTGCTCAACCTGCTACCCAATGACAAGAAGTACAGCGGTTATTTGATCACTTATTCCAACGAGCCGGAGTTGCAGGTGAACACCACCAGCGATCCGGAGAAGCTGGTGGAGAAGATCCGCAAGCTCAAGCCCGGCGGCGGTTCCTCGCTTTTCGACGCGCTCTACATGGCCTGTATGACGCGCCAGTTAGTGCAAGGCGAACCATACGAGCCGCGCCGCGTGATTATCGTGATCGGCGATGGCCACGACAATGCCAGCAAGCACAGCCTGGAGCAGGTGCTGGAGATCGCCCAGCGCAACCTGGTGACGATTTACGGCATGAGCACGGTGTCGTTCGGGTTCAGCCGGGATGGCGATGAGGATCTGCAGCGTCTGACCGCGGAGACGGGCGGGCACGTGGAATACCCGTTGGACAATCTCTATACCGACGTGGACGGGTACCTCTCGCATCCTTCCGACGAGGGTAATTACGCCCTGACCGTCGGAGTAGGCGCCTATGCGTCGGAAGTTTCCGCCGGGATCTTCCACGCCATCGCGTCGATTACCGGAGAAGTGACCACGCAGTACATTCTCCGTTATGTGCCGGATGTGGGCTCGGCCAATACCAAGCTGTTTCGGAATATCAAGGTGCTGGTGCCGGAGTTGCCGACCGCCCACATACGCTTCCGCAAGGGATATTATCCTTACGCACCTTGATTTTGGCCACAGATGAACACAGATGAACACGGATCCCTAGCTAGTGCGTTATTGGCGTTTATCTGTGTTCATCCGTGGCCAGATTGGTTTTCTCGGATTTTGAGCCGATAAGGAGATCAGATGCCGCCGGCGGCTGTGATACCGATTAATGCGCGCGCCGAAGGGGAGTATGTCGTGCTGCAACTGGCGCTGCCCGGCCGGCCCCTGCATAACATCGGCATTCTGCTTCTGGATACCGCATCCGGTAAGTCGCGGTTCCGCTTGCGGGATCATTGGGAGGATCTGGCCGATCCGGAAGATGCCGGGTATCTCGCGGCCCTCGATCCGGATTTCGAGAACAAGATTGCGGAGATAGGCGCGCGGCGGTTCCTGGATTCTCTCGAAGATTCGCTCTCACACATCCTGCGCGTCAGCGATCGGGTCCGTGTGCCGGTGGATTCCTTCTCCCGCGTGGCGGATCGGCTATTCGAGCAGCACGTGGAACCTCTACCCGTGCGCCGGTTCGAAACCCACTTGCCGCTCTACACGCTGCGCGCCGCGGCCGGCAAGTTCGGCGCGGATGAGGAAGTGGAACAGGAAGACTGGGTCCGCGTGCCCGAGGGCTTGCGCCTGACCAACGGCATGTTCTTAGCGCATGTCGTGGGTCACTCCATGGAACCCCGCATTCCAGATAACAGCCTGAACATCTTTCGCGCGCCGGTGGTCGGCTCCCGTGCGGGGAAGATTCTTCTGGTGGAGTTGATCGGCGTCCATGAACGATTCACCGTCAAGCGGTACACCAGCGCCAAGATTTATACGGGCGAGGACGAATGGCAGCACACAGGCATCCGACTGGAGCCGCTCAACCCCGACTACGAAGCCTTCGATCTGGCGCCCGAACAGATCAAGTACGTCATCGCCGAGTGGGTCGCCACGCTCGAATGAAGCGTACCATCGCTCGCCGTCTGCTGGCCTGGTATGACGCCGGGCACCGCGACCTACCCTGGCGCCGCACCGCCGACCCTTATCGCATCTGGGTTTCCGAAATCATGTTGCAGCAGACCCGTGCCGAAGCCGTGATTCCTTATTACGAGCGCTTCCTGCGGCGCTTTCCGGACGCCGCGGCGCTGGCGCGCGCATCCGAAGAAGAAGTTCTAAACAGTTGGAGCGGCCTCGGCTATTACTCGCGGGCGCGCAATCTGCACAAGGCTGCCCGGTTGGTAACCGACGGATTTCCGGCCGGCTTCGACGGCCTGCGCGCGCTGCCGGGCATCGGCGACTATACCGCGGCCGCCCTGGCCAGCATCGCCTTCGGCCTGCCGCACGCGGTGGTGGATGGCAACGTGATGCGCGTGATCGCCCGTATCACCAACGACGCCGCCGATATCGGCGCCGCACGCACCCGCTCCCGGTTCCGCGACATTGCCCAGCAATGGCTTGACCCGCGCCGTGCGGGCGCCTTCAACCAGGCGCTCATGGAATTGGGAGCCACGGTCTGCCTGCCGCGCAATCCGCGCTGCAACGTCTGTCCGCTGGCAGCTGTCTGCGGAGCGAAACGGGATGGCCGCGCCGCGGAATTGCCCGTGAAACTCCGCCGCGCCGAACCGGTGCAGCTGGCGCAGACTTTGCTGGTCGCCAAACGTCGCGGCCGCATTTTGATGTGGCAGCGGACGGCGGATTCCAAGCGGCTGGCGGGATTCTGGGAACTGCCCTCGCCGGGTGATGGCCCCGGCCTCACGCCGCGCGCCGAAATCGGGACCTTCCGCCACACCATTACGCATCACCACTATCTCGTCACGGTGTATGATGCCGCGGTGACGCGCGCGGCCCATTCTCTGCGCTGGATACCGATCGCGAACTTACACTCCTTGCCACTAAGTACGACAGCGAAAAAGGCGCTCAAGTTAGCCGGCGTGCCTGGCTCTTAAGCAGTCAGTCATGGCGGAAGAATTCATTTATTGAAGGCATCAAGCGTGAATATTGAAATGGTTGCCCCCGGTGGATTTCTCCACTCCATACCCCTTAGTCTTCAATAGAGATGCGATCGATGACGATAGCGTAGCAAAGCTATCGTCGAATAAATAATAGCTAATCTTGTCATGACCTCCCGAGCAACTTAATGTGAGAGGCGCGCCTCCTATCATTTGTCCTCCGCACACCGGGCATGTCATAACTTGCGAGCCGGGCTTCGCGGCCTGCTGCGCCACTTCGCCGAGCAGTCTAGCAACTTCGCTGTGTCCTCTTTTTCTAGCGAGCGAAGCCGGCGTGTCGCCCGATATCAGGTGACGAAAGTTTCTATCTGCTCCGGCCTCCAGCAGCAGTTTTACCACGGCTGCATGACCGTAGTAACTTGCCTCCATGAGCGGGGAGGTTAGACTACCGTTGTCTGCGTTGGCTAGTTCAGGATCGTTTTCGAGCAGCACTTTAACGGCCTCTGTGTCGCCTCTCCCGGCAGCTTTTATAACTAAGGTTGCCTGACGCTTCTCGTCGCCCGGGCGGCGTTTCTCTGCCTCGCGCTCGGTGGCTTCTGCTTGCAGGCGTTCGGCGCAACGCTTGCAGACCTTTGCCTCCAACCCCAGTCCCGCTGCCGCCGGCGCGGCCACAGCCCCCGCCGTTCTTGTGCCACAAGATGCGCATTTTGAACCGAATGGCCACGGCATCACGCCTGGTCCTCCTCCGCCGAAAGGCTACTATAACTACCGTTCGCGGGCAAGCGCGCCATCCGTGCGCCACATTTCGGCTCTTTAGCTATTCCGTCTCGCTGCCTTGGGCCGCGGTCACCGGCGCAGCCTGCGCGGCTTGCGCCGCCACGGCCTTGTCCTTGGCCTCCGGCGCGACCGGCTTGCGCACATCGTAAAACTGCACCCGGCAGTAGCGGCAGTGATACAGGTCCGCGCCCCACATGTATTGCGCGAAGTTGAAAAGCCCCTTGTTCATCGGGTCGATCTTGTCGCGCGTCGCCAGCTTCGTCAAACGATAGGTGCCACACCGCGGACAGCGGGGATAATCGCCCAGGTACAGCGCGTACCAGCGTGGCTCGGGCTTGCGTAAATGGCATTGGCGGCACTCGTAGACGGCTTCGTAGAGAAACTTCTCGCCAAAAGTCCGGTGAACGCGCCGCAGTTTTCCCTGACAACTCGCACAGTGAAGCACTTCGTCCTCTTTTATACAACAATTGCGCGAACAACTCAACCGCGCCAAAATAGAATATAGCCTTCTGTTTCCCTGGAACATAGCTCTATGCTGGATCGAATCTCGGTGCACGGTGCGCGGCAACACAATTTGAAGAACATCGACGTGGAAATTCCGCGAAACACGCTCACCGTGATCACGGGATTGAGCGGCTCGGGCAAGTCGTCGCTGGCCTTCGATACCATCTATGCGGAAGGCCAGCGCCGCTACGTGGAGACGCTCTCCACCTACGCGCGCCAGTTCCTCGATCAGATGGAGCGGCCAGACGTGGATTCGATCGATGGGCTGAGCCCCGCCATCTCGATCGAACAGAAGACCACCAGCCGCAGTCCCCGCTCGACCGTAGGGACGATCACGGAGATTTACGATTATCTGCGGCTGCTCTACTCCTCCATCGGCACGCCGCATTGTCCCCTTTGCGGCAATGAGATTTCCCGCCAGACCACCGAGCAGATCCTGCAGCATGTGCTCACCCTGCGGCCGGATGACCGCATCATGGTGCTGGCGCCGGTGGTGCGCGGGCGCAAGGGCGAATACAAGAAGGACCTGGAGAAACTGGCCCGCCAGGGATTTGTGCGGGCGCGTATCGACGGCGTGCTGCGTTCGCTCGAGGACGACATACCGCTCGATCGGCGCCGCAATCACACTATTGAGGTCGTGGTGGACCGCCTGCAGGTGAAGCCGGGCATCGAGAAACGCCTGGAAGCCTCCATCGATACGGCAACGAAATTGGCGCAAGGACTGGTGCTGATCGCGGTCGTGAACGGCGAGGAGCGTCTCTATTCCCAAAAACTGGCCTGCACCGAGTGCGGCACCAGCATCCCGCAGCTAGAGCCGCGCTCGTTCTCGTTTAACAGCCCGTACGGCGCCTGCGAGGAATGCACCGGGCTCGGCAGCAAGTGGGCCTTCGATCCCGGTAAAGCCATCGTGGACTTTTCCCGGCCTCTGCTGGAGGGCGCGCTGGGGCCGGGCTCGGCGTCGGCCTACATGCGGCACAAGTTGACGGAAGCGGCCAAGGAAATGCGCATCGACCTGGGGACGCCCTTCGAGAAGTTTCCCAAGAAGGTGCAGAATGCGCTGCTGGAGGGCGGTAACGGATTTCCGGGGATTCTGAAGCTCCTGCAAAAAACCTTCGAGGAATCCTCCGAAGGCTATCGCGAGTGGCTAACCGAGTACATGTCGCCCGCGGAGTGTCCCGCCTGCCGCGGCAAGCGTCTGCGCCCCGCCAGTCTGGCCGTGCGCGTAAAAAACTTCTCGATCGCGGAATTCACCGCGATGCCCATTGCGCGCGCGCTGATGACCGTGCGCAACTGGGAATTCGGCGACCGCGAGATGCAGATCGCCGGACGCATCATGGACGAAATCCGGCGGCGTCTCGAATTCCTTTCGGCGGTGGGGCTGGATTATTTGAGCCTGGAGCGCTCGGCGGCGACGCTCTCCGGAGGCGAGTCGCAGCGCATACGCCTGGCGACCCAGATCGGTTCCAAGCTGCGCGGCGTGCTGTACGTTCTCGACGAGCCTTCCATCGGCTTGCATCCGCGCGACAACGGCCGGCTGCTCGATACCCTCACGCAACTGCGCGACATGGGCAATACCGTGCTTGTGGTGGAGCACGACGCCGAAACCATCGAGCGCGCGGATTACGTGATCGACCTGGGGCCGGGCGCGGGACGGCTGGGCGGCGGGTTGGTAGCGGCGGGCACGCCGAAAGGCATCACGGAAAATCCAGGCTCGTTGACGGGACAGTATCTGGCCGGTACGCTGGCCATCCCGGTGCCGGCGGTGCGGCGCCCGTGGAACGGCAAGAAGCTGGCCATCATCGGCGCTACCGAACATAACCTGAAGAATATCGACGTGGAGATCCCGCTGGGCCTGCTCACGGTGGTGACCGGCGTATCGGGCAGCGGCAAATCGACGCTGGTGAACGAAATCCTGTATCGCGCGCTGGCCCAGCAGATCTATCACGCGCACGAAAATCCTGGGGCGCACATAGCCATCAAAGGCTTAAATCTGATCGACAAGGTGATTCGGATCGACCAATCGCCCATCGGCCGCACGCCGCGCTCGAATCCGGCTACCTATTCCGGACTCTTCACCCCAATCCGCGATCTGTACGCCATGCTACCCGAATCGCGCGAGCGCGGCTATAAGCCGGGCCGGTTCAGCTTCAACGTGAAAGGCGGGCGTTGCGAAGCCTGCCAGGGCGACGGACTGCGGCGCATCGAGATGAATTTTCTGCCCGACGTGTACGTAACTTGCGATGTCTGCCGCGGCCGGAGGTACAATCACGAGACGCTGCAGGTGAAGTACAAAGGATATTCCGTCGCCGATTTGCTGGACGCCACCGTGGAACAGGCGCTGGATCTGATGCGGAACATTCCGCAGATCCGGCCCAAGCTCGAAACTTTAAACGATGTGGGATTGGGCTATATTCACCTGGGGCAGTCATCCACCACGCTCTCGGGCGGCGAGGCGCAGCGCATCAAGCTGGCCAAGGAGCTCAGCCGGCGGCAGACCGGGCGCACCTTTTATGTTCTGGACGAACCTACCACCGGTTTGCATTTCGACGATGTGCGCAAATTACTGGACGTCCTGCAGCGCCTGGTGGAGTTGGGGAATACCGTGGTGGTGATCGAGCACAATCTGGACGTAATCAAGACGGCGGATTGGATCATCGACCTGGGGCCGGATGGTGGCGAGTACGGCGGCCGCCTGGTGGCCGCGGGAACCCCGGAGCAGGTGGCGCGCTCCAAGAAGAGTTATACGGCGGAAGCCCTGCGGAAGGTGATATGAGCGAGACGCGGGGACGCGGGGAGGGGGAGACACGGAGCAAGTACTCTGCGCGGCCGATGGACTTCTCCGGTTTGCGCACTGTTCCGCTGGCGGCCCGCGGGGGTAAGGTGCGAGTTGCGGATTTCGCCGCGCCCTATCGCAAAGGATCAGGCGTCGCAGGATGGCTGGATTCGCTGCCGCACATCCTTGCCGGAGGTGCATTTCGCGCCGTGGTTGCCGCCATCGCGGCGGCGCGCGCGCGCCGGCGGCCCATCATCTGGGGCCTCGGCGGCCACGTCATCAAATGCGGCCTGGCGCCCATTCTGGCGGATCTGATGCGGCGCGGCTTCGCTACCGCCTTCGCCATGAACGGCGCGGCTGCCATCCATGATTTCGAGATCGCCCTGGCCGGTCACACCAGCGAGGACGTGGAAGCGGTTCTGCCCGACGGCCGATTCGGCGCCGCCGAAGAAACGGGCCGCGAGATGAACCAGGCCATGGTTGCGGGTGATCGCGACTTGCTGGGTATCGGCGAAGCCCTTGGCCGGCGCCTGGATGAAATTGCCCGTCCCGAATTCGCCCCCGCCAGCCTGTTGGTGCAAGCCTGGCGCCTGGCCACGCCCGTCACCGTGCACGTGGCTATAGGGACGGACACGCCCCACATGCATCCCGCAGTCGATGCCGCGGCCCTCGGCAGCGCCACGCATCGCGACTTTCGACTGCTCTCGACGCTGGTTGCGTCACTGCACGATGGCGGCGTCTATCTCAACGTCGGCTCCGCGGTCGTATTGCCGGAAGTGTTCCTGAAAGCGGTCTCCGCCGTGCGCAACCTGGGCCATCCATTGGCCGACTTCACCACCGTGAACCTGGATTGTCTACAGCATTACCGCCCCCGTCTGAACGTGGTCGAACGGCCGCACGCACAATCCGGCGGCGCCGGCTACGCCCTCACCGGGCACCATGAATTGATGGTGCCGCTACTGGCCGCCTGCCTGATCGAAAAGGAGTCATGAGCCCCGAACCGTCACTGCCCGATATCGCCGCGCCGCCCGAAGCACCGCCCCCCGATAGCTATCCCTTCTGGGGCTACTTGGATTTAGGCGCGTTCGTGCTCATCGCAGCCTTGGGCGTCGTATTGGAATCCTTGCTCGCGGCCATGTTCCTCGACGCCCGGCACGTGAAGCAGATCTACGTGCTTCTGCCGGCTCAGTGCCTGCTCTATGGATATCTGCTGACGGCCCTGGCCGTGATTTTCCGGCGCTACTATGGCCGGCCTTTCTGGTATTCCCTGCGTTGGGAGCCTGCCAATCGCAGCGCTGCCTTCGTGTCCGCCTGCGGGATTTCGATGGCCTTCTTCGTGGTATTCGCCAGCTTGTTGATCCGGACCCCCGACGTGGACAGCCCCATGAAGGCGCTTCTTTCCGACCCGGTGTCCGCCATCCTGCTCGCGCTGCTCGGCGTCACCGTCGGGCCTATCTGCGAAGAAATCGTGTTTCGCGGCTTCCTGCAGCCGCTGCTGGTGCGTTCGCTGGGCCCGCTGCCCGGCGTTCTGGTAGCCGCCGTACCCTTCGGATTGCTGCATCTGCAGGAGTATGGCTACTCCTGGCGGCACGCGCTGTTGATCACTCTGGCCGGCGCATCGTTTGGCTGGATGCGCTACCGCACCGGATCGACCAAAGCCGCCGCCCTGATGCATGCATCCTATAATGGCGTGTTCTTCATGGTGTTGGTTCTGCAACAGGTAGCAGTGCACGGGCGATGGACGGGTTATGCCAAGTAATAATGATAAGGTTGCATTGGTGACCGGCGCGGGGAGCGGAATCGGCCGCGCCGTCAGTTTGGCCCTGCAAGGCGCCAGCTACCACGTGGCTCTGGCGGGACGGCGCGCCGTGGAACTCGAACGCACCGCGGGTATGGCCCACCCCGCAGGCGGCCGGATGCTCGCCGTGCCTGCCGACATCGGCAATCCCGATGCCGTGCGCGCCTTGTTCGCCACTCTCCGCGAGAACTTCGGCCGCCTGGACCTGCTATTCAATAATGCCGGCATCGGCGCCCCCGGTGTTCCCCTGGAAGATCTGACCTTCGCGCAATGGAGCGCCGTGTTGAGCGTCAACCTGACCGGCGCATTTCTGTGCGCGCAGGAAGCCTTTCGCATCATGAAAGCCCAAACCCCGCGCGGCGGGCGCATCATTAATAACGGATCCATTTCGGCGCACACGCCTCGGCCCAATTCCGCGCCCTATACCGCCACCAAGCACGCCATCACCGGTTTGACCAAAAGCCTGTCACTCGATGGCCGCGCGCATGACATCGCCTGCGGGCAAATCGACATCGGAAATGCCGGCACCGATATGACGGCGCGCATGGCGGCCGGTGTTCCGCAAGCCGACGGCTCACGCAAGCCGGAGCCTGTCATGGAGGTGAAACACGTGGCGGACGCGGTCCTGTATATGGCCGGCCTGCCGCTTAATGCCAACGTTCTCTTTCTGACCGTGATGGCCAATCAGATGCCATTCGTGGGGCGCGGGTGAGCGGCAGTTATCGCGACCGGTTTCACATCCCCAAGTCGGCCGATGGCAACGACTGCGTGTATCTTTGCGGTCACTCGCTGGGGTTGCAGCCGAAGAGCGCGCGCCACTACATCGAGCAGGAACTGATGGATTGGGAACGGCTGGGAGTGGAAGGCCACTTCCGTGCAAGCCATCCTTGGGTCGGCTACGGCGCGCTGTTGGCGGAAAAGACAGCGTGCCTGGTGGGAGCCAAACCCCTGGAAGTTGTCACCATGAACTCACTGACGGTGAATCTTCACCTGATGATGGTGTCGTTTTACCGGCCCACGCGGCAGCGCCACCGCGTAGTGGTGGAGGATTTCGCCTTCCCGTCGGATCAGTACGCGGTGAAATCCCAAATCCGGTATCACGGATTCGATCCGCTTGAATCTTTGGTCACTGTTTCGGGTGAAGACGAACTTGACGAGCTACTCGATCGGGAAGGCGAATCGATAGCGCTCATTCTGATGGGCGGCATCAACTACTCATCCGGCAGGGCCTTCGACATGTCGCGACTCACGCGGGCCGGCCACGCCAAAGGTTGCCTGGTGGGTTTCGATTTGGCACACGCCGCCGGAAACCTGGTCCTGGAGTTGCACCACTGGGAGGTGGATTTCGCTGCCTGGTGCACCTATAAATATCTCAACGGCGGCCCAGGCTGTATTGCGGGCTGTTTCGTCCACGAGCGGCACGCCCTCGATCCCACCTTGCCGCGCTTCGCTGGTTGGTGGGGCCACGATCCGGCGACCCGTTTTCGCATGGGGCCCGATTTTGAGCCGGCGCCGGGAGCCGCGGGATGGCAGGTGAGCAATCCTCCCGTACTGGCCCTGGCGGCGCTGCGCGCGTCTCTGGATCTCTTCGCAGAAGCCGGCATCGAACGGCTGCGCGCGGAAAGCATAGAGTTAACCGGCTACCTGGAATCGCTGCTCTTGCCACACGCGGGCGAATGGTTCACCATAACCACCCCCAGTGATCCGGAGCGCCGCGGCGCGCAGCTTTCGATCCGTTTGCGCCGCCCCGTGCAAGCTATCCACGAGAAGTTGCGCCAGAGAGGCGTTATCTGCGATTGGCGGGAGCCGGACATCCTGCGCGTGGCGCCCGCGCCGCTTTATAACACCCAGGCGGATATTCACAACTTCGTGGACGTATTTCTCAGTTAGCCCCCATCGGTACATTTCCTCTGGTCAAACCGCCACAAATGTCCTAGTATAGTTAGAAAGTGTAACGGGGTCAGGAGTGGGAGCTCATGCAGGGTCAGCGCAGTGCACGTGTACTCCAGTTTGGCGCTTTTGAACTTAGAACTGACACCGGTGAAGTTCGCAAATATGGAACCAAGGTCCGGCTCCAGGGCAAACCGCTGCAATTGCTCCAGGCACTTTTGGACCGGCCGGGAGACGTGCTGTCGCGTGAGGAGTTGCGCGAGCGCCTCTGGGCAGCCGACACATTCGTAGACTTCGAGAGCGGCTTAAATACTGCCGTAAATCGCCTGCGGCTGGCTCTCGGCGATTCCGCGGACCACCCACGCTACGTCGAGACCCTAGCCCGGAGCGGCTATCGCTTCATGGCTCCCGTCCTGGAAAATCATGGGGAGACCGACGACCACGAAATCATTCTGGCGCCGCCACCGCTCCCCCCGTCCCCAGTGCTCCCGTTCCAGATGCCGCGTCCCTGGCCTTGGGCGATATTCGCCGCGGGCGTGCTGGTAGCCGCCGGCCTCCTACTCCTCCTGCGGCGGCCCGTCGCTCCCCAACCGGTATTTCATCAGGTCACTTTTCGCAGAATCGCGATCAGCGCGGCGCGCTTTGGGCCGGATGGCCAAAGCGTGATCTACGAAGGTCAGGAAGCGCCCGATAACCAGGAACTTTATCTGGTGAACCCGCTCAGTCCGGAATCGCGTCCGCTCGGCTTTCGGGGATCGGTGTTGGCGGGAATCTCCCGCTCCGGCGAACTGGCCCTGCTGAACCTCGACTCCGCCGGGAACCGCAATCTGGTGCAGGTTCCCTTGAACGGGGATACGCCTCTGGCGCTGGATAGCGCCATCTGGAGTGCCGACTGGGCGCCGGATGGTTCGCGTATGGCCGTCATCCGCTATCGCCTGAACCACGAAACCCTGGAGTATCCTCGCGGCAAGGTGCTCGACGATAGTTCCGGCTGGCTATCGGACCCGCGCGTCTCGCCCTCCGGCGCGGAAGTGGCGTGCATCGAACACCCCGTGATGGGCGACGACGGTGGCAATATCCTCGTAATCGACAAGCAAGGGGCGCGCCGCACTTTGTCGTCGGGTTGGGCCAGCGCCGAAGGTCTGGCATGGGCGCCCTCGGGCCGGGAAGTCT
This sequence comes from Bryobacteraceae bacterium, assembly GCA_049511415.1. Lineage (GTDB taxonomy): Bacteria > Acidobacteriota > Terriglobia > Bryobacterales > Bryobacteraceae > Bog-159. The sequence continues at coordinate 14,744 of JBEKYC010000062.1, forward strand.
GGTTTACCGCTGCCCGTTCGGGTCTCACGCGCGCGCTGTATGCCGCCAGCCTCTCAGGCGAGTTGCGCATGGTCGCCGCGTTCCCTGGCACCCTTACGCTGTTCGATATCGCTCCGGCAGGACGTGTCCTGGTGGCCCGCGAACAGGCGCGCGCCATGATGACGGAACTCTCCGCCGGCGAAGCCGAAGGGAAAGACCTTTCCTGGTTCGACTATTCGAACGTCGCGGATATCTCCGCGGACGGTAAGTTGGTCCTCTTTGAGGAAACCGGAGAGGGCGGCGGTCCGCATCACGCCGTGTACGTGCGCCGGGAGGGCGCGCGCGGCGCGGTCCGCGTCGGCAGCGGCTACGCCCTGGCGCTTTCCCCGGATGGCAATTGGGCCGTCACCCTGCCCGACACCGACCAGTCCACTCTGAATCTGGTGCCCCTCACGCCGGGCCAGCCTCGGGTTCTTTCCGGGCACGGGATCAGATATGAATTCGCCCGCTTCTTCCCCGACGGACATCGTCTCCTGGTTGGAGGTCACATCAGCCCCGGACGCGGGCGATTATTCACACAAACCCTCGACGGCGCCCCGCCCCGCCCATTGCCCACCGCTGCCTATATGGACCGGCCCGCCATCTCAGCCGACGGAAAACAGATCGCCGGCGTGGATGGCGATCAGCGCCTCCTTATAGTTTCCGTCGATGGCGGCGAACCGAGAGTCGTGGCATCACCCTTCAACCAAGTTGTCCTTGGCTGGAGCTCGACCGGAAAAGCTCTCTTGACGCAGTCCAGCGCGGTGCCCGCCACACTGTTTCGCGTAGATCCGCAAACGGGCCGCTACAAATTATGGAAGGAAATCGCGCCGTATCATCTGGCCGGAGTGACTCGAATCTGGCCGGCCGTTCTCTCGGCGGACGAGAGCACGATTGTGTACTCGTACCAGCAGAAGCTCTCGGAGCTGTTCGTGGTTGACGGCTGGCGTTAAGACCTCTAATTGGTGTCACGCCCACCTTGCACGTCCTTTTATAAGCAGTACTAACATGCTTATTCATTAATGACTTGACGCGATAGAAACAAGTTATCTGGCATCTATTGCAAAAACTGCCGGTTAAAAAGGACAATCCTCACATTGGTGAGGAGGAGTTTTCCATGATTAGCCGTGCTTTCGGGAAGTTTTCCGCGCTAGCTCCATTAGTGCTTTTTGCTACCTTTATTACTGCGCCGGCCACCAGGCTCTTCGGTCAGGCGGAAACCGGGCAGATCACCGGAACGGTCTTTGACCCGTCCGGCGCGGCAGTACCAAATGCAACCATAACCGTCAAATCACTTGACACAGGCGCGGCTCGAACGTCCACGTCGAGCGCCACCGGCACATACCTTGTCACGGATCTCTTGCCGGGAAGTTATGAGGTCGGGGCGACCGCCCCTGGTTTCGTTCAAATCCAGCAGCGCATCGTGCTCACGGTGGGATCGAAGATCTCGGTTGATCTCCATCTGGATGTGGGCAAGGCGTCCACGGTTGTCGAAGTCAATGCGTCCGCGGTTCAGGTGAATACCGAAACACAAACACTCTCGACTGTGGTCGACCAGACGGAGCTCCGCGAACTACCTACCCTGACGCGTAATCCTTACGCCTTGGTAGCCATTTCGGGCAATGCGTCCGACGGCGGCACCATGACCCGCGGCGTCGGATACGCCATTAATGGGCAACGCGAGTCATCCACCAATGTCCTCTTGGACGGCGCCGCAAATAACGACGAGTTTACTACCGGCCCCGGCCAGTCGGTGCCCCTCGACTCGATCGAAGAGTTCAGTATTCTAACGAATAATTTCACCGCTGAATTCGGACGCGCCTCGGGCGGTGTCGTGAACGTAGTAACCAAATCGGGCACCAATGCATTCCATGGCACCGCTTACGAGTTCAACCGGGTGTCGGCGCTCTCCTCGAACACGTTCAACAACAATGCCTACGACCTTCCCAAGTCCGTCTTTGACCGCAATCAGTTCGGCTATTCGGTCGGCGGTCCGGTCAAGAAGGACAAGCTGTTCTTTTTCAGCAGCACGGAATGGATCCGTATCCGCAGCGACGCCATCACGGAGGTCGTGCTTCCGGACGCCAACCTGATCGCCGCCGCCTCGCCCAATACCCAGCAGTTCTTCTCCACCTACGGCAAGTTAGCGCCGGGAGCCAACATACTGGGAACCTATAGCATCAATCAGGTCAGCAACGCGCAGGGCAGCCCCTTCTGCGGATCGTCGTCCGTGTGCGGCGCTCTGAATCCCAACAGCCCCATGTTCGACCTGGTAGCCTACAGCGCTCCGGGCGACGCCGGCGGTGGCACACCCGAAAACGGTTATCAAAACGTAGAGCGCGTGGATTACAATCTGAGTGACAAAACCCAGATTTACGGCCGCTACGCCCTGCAGAGTGACAATCTGATGTCCGGCACCCTGTCCTCCAGCCCTTACTCCGGCTTCAATACCGGCGCCTACGACTTCAATAACAACATATTGTTTTCCGTGATTCACACTTTCAGTCCTGCATGGGTGCTGCAATCGAAAGCGGTGTTCAACCGTATCAACGGTCCGGTGGACCCTCTCGGCCAGTATCCCGCGGTGCCCACGCTCTACGTCAGTTCGTCGGGCGCGGGTAGCGTGTTAGGCAACAGCATCATATTCCCTGGCTACGATCCCTTCACTCCGGGCGCCGGCATCCCCTTTGGCGGTCCGCAGAACTTCGCCGAGCTATACGAGGACGCCAGTTGGAACCGCGGTGCGCATAACCTTCGCTTTGGCGGAAGCTGGGAGTACATTCGCGACAATCGCACCTTCGGCGCCTACGAAACTGCCGGCGAATATCTCAGCCAGGGCAACGTCGGCGACGCCATCGGCAACTTCCTCTCCGGACAGCTCTCTGAGTTTCAGGTGGCTATCAATCCGCAAGGCAAGTATCCCGGCGACACTGTAAGTCTCCCTCTGACGGCCCCGAATTTCAGCCGCAGCAATCGCTACCAGGACCCCGCGCTATACGTCCAGGACGCCTGGAAAGTAAAGCCTCGCTTCACCCTGAATCTCGGCCTGCGCTGGGAATACTTCGGCGTGCAGCATAACAAGAACCAGCAGCTCGATTCCAATTATTATGCGGCGAATCTGGCCACCGATACCCCGCAGGGCATCGCCGGCGGTACCGTCCAGATCGCTCCCGATAGCCCCATCGGCGGCCTGTGGAAGAAGGATTGGAAAGATTTTGCCCCGCGCGTCGGCTTCGCCTGGGATATCTTCGGCAGCGGAAAGACCGCCCTTCGCGGCGGCTACGGCATAGGATACGAACGCAACTTCGGTAACGTCACTTTCAACCTGATTCAAAATCCGCCGAACTACGAAACCATTAGCGTCAACTCCGCGCAAATGGCGCTGCCCATCTCCGCCAGCAACTACGGCCCATTTTCCGGCTCGAGCGGCAATCTCGTGCTGCCCACTGCCAGTTTGCGCAACGTGGACCCGGAGATCAACACTGCCTATGCGCACCTCTGGAGCCTTTCGCTGGAGCATCAGCTCGGCAAGAGCGTCCTGATCGCGGCGGACTATTCCGGCTCGAAGGGTGTCCACTTATATGACATCTCCGACATGAATTACTACGGCTACGGCAACGTCTATTTGGGCCAGCCCTGCTCGTACGCCGCCTCGCAGGCTTTCTATGAAGGGACCGGCGGTTCTTCGGGTGTCTGCAACGCAGTCTTGAATTCGCAATACGGTCCCATCAATGTGCGCGGCGACAAAGCCTACTCCTTGTACAATGGCCTGACTTTCCGTGCCGCCGTGAATAACATTTCGAATACGGGCCTGCAGTTAAACTTCAACTACACCTGGTCCCACGCCATCGATAATCTGAGCAGCACGTTCAGCGATACCAACGGATTGGCCGCCAGCGGTGGCGATTACATCCTGGGTCTGCTGAATGCCTTCGAACCCAACATCGGCAAAGGCAGTTCGGACTTCGACATTCGGCAGCGCGTGGTGGTGAGCGCGGTCTGGACTGAAACCGCCTTCCAGCACGGCCGCGGATTCGTGGCGCAGGCTCTGGGCGGTTGGACCCTCTCGCCGCTTTTCACGGCGCGCACCGGTTCCCCCTATTCCATCTACGATTGTTCCTGGAATTACTACTATTGCCCGTACGCCGCGTTTACCTCGCCGGTTTCGGTGAACGGCATGGGATCGCCGGCGGCCATCACCAGCACGCCGAACACGTTCAATTTCCTGCCGCTATCCGCCGGTTCCATGGATCATTGGACCAATCCGACTTACTTCTTCTCCGACCTGCCGCCGTATCCGAGCGACATGACCGGCCGCAACACGTTCCGCGCCCCCGGTTACTGGAATCTCAACGTAGGCCTTTACAAAACGTTCAATCTGACGGAACGGTTCCGGCTCCAAATACGCGGAGAAGCGTACAACCTGTTCAATCACGCCAACCTGTACGTATTGGGTATCGATGCGGACACGCTGACCACTTCGTTCATTCCGGCCTGCTACGGCTGTGCGCCCATCGGCACGCCGCAATCGGAGAATGATCGCCGCAACCTGCAACTGGCGGCGAAGCTGATCTTCTGACCCCGTCAAAGAGTGCGCCACTTCCATGGGTTCCTTCGGGAGCCCATGGTTTTTCCCTGTGGGGGCAGATCATCGTTTTTATGTGGTCTGCCCCTTTTCTTGAACGGTATCCTTTACGTCGTCCGCCGCAACCGCCCCGCCAACTCCGCGGCGCGCACGAATTCCTCCTGCGCGCCGCGCGTCCGTAGATTCTCCCGGATCTTCTCCAGCTCGTTGATATACGCAGTCAGCGCCTGCTCGATCGGCTCCGTGTTAGTCGCCAGAATGTCGCGCCATAGCTCGTAGGCGCTGAGTGCCAGTCGCGTGCTGTCGATCAATCCCGGACCCGCCACCTGCAACTCGTCCGCCGCCACGTGCTCGCCCACCGTAGCCGCCAGCGCCGTGGAAGCGAGCTGCGGCAAGTGTGAAGTGAATGAGACCAACCGGTCGTGTTCCGACGCCCCCAGTACCACGGTCCGCGCGCCGATGCGGCCCAGCCATCCAACGAACGTGCGCACCGCCGGTGTTTCCAGCTCCTCCGGCGCTCCCGGCGTCAGCACGTAAGTGCGGCCCCGGAACAGGTCCGCATCCGCTTCGGCCACGCCGCGCTTTTCCTTCCCCGCCAAAGGATGCCCGCCCAGAAACTGGCAGCGATCCACCAGCCGCCGCGCCTCGGTCACAATCATGTGCTTCGTGCTGCCCGCGTCCGTGATCAGCGCATCCGGCCGCACGAACTTATCGAGATGGTGCAGGGTATCCAGAATGCGTCCGATCGGTTGCGCCAGATACAGCAGATCCACAGCTCCGGCCGCTTCTTCGAGCGAGGCACCGCGATCGATGGCACCGCGTTCCAGCGCGGCCGCCAGAGTGGCCGCCGAACTCACGCCCAGGATCTCGCCGCGGAACCCCGCTTTCCGCAGAGCCAGCCCGAAAGAGCCGCCGATCAGCCCCACACCAAAAATGGCAACCGTTTCCATCAGATGGATCGGCCCACCGCCGGCGCGATCATGCGCAACTGCTGCATCAGTTCTTCGAACTGTTCCGGCCGCAGCGATTGCGCGCCATCGCTGAGCGCGCGGTCGGGATCGGGATGCACTTCAATCAACAGGCCATCCGCGCCCGCGGCCACCGCGGCTCGCGCCATGGGAGCCACCTTGTCGCGCCGGCCCGTGCCGTGCGATGGGTCCGCCACCATGGGTAAGTGCGATAACTTCTTCACCACCGGAATCGCCGAGATATCCATGGTGTTGCGTGTGTAAGTTTCAAACGTGCGGATCCCGCGCTCGCATAGGATCACCTCGTAGTTACCGCCCGCCATCACGTACTCCGCGGAAAGCAGCAGCTCCTCGATGGTCGCCGCAATACCGCGCTTCAGCAATACCGGCTTCCGCAGCTTACCCAGCTCGCGCAGCAGGTTGAAGTTTTGCATGTTGCGCGCACCAACCTGCAGAATATCCGCATACTCCACCATCAGCGGGATCTGGCTCTGGTCCATCACCTCGCTCACCACCAGCAGACCGTTGCGATCCGCCGCCGCGCGCAACATCTGTAGACCTTCGGCGCCCAGCCCCTGGAAGCTATAAGGCGATGAGCGTGGCTTGAACGCCCCGCCGCGAATCACGCGCGCCCCAGCGTGCGCCACCTGCGCCGCCACGCAGTCGATCTGCTCGCGGCTCTCCACGCTGCACGGCCCCGCCATCACCACCACCTGCTCGCCGCCGATGGCCACGCCGCCGATCTTCACCACCGTGCCGCCTGGATTGAAATTCCGGCTTGCCAGCTTATAGGCCGAAGCGATGCGGTGGGCCTCCTTCACGCCCTCCATCGCCTCGAAAATCTCCAGGTCCACGTCCGCCTTCGGACCCACCCCGCCGAGCACCGTGTGCATCACGCCGGTCGACCGGTGTACGTCGTAGCCCTCGCTCACCATGCGGTCGATGACAGTTTGTATCTGGGGCTCCGTGGCCCCCTGTTGCATCACAACTAACATTTATGAATCTCCATTGGCGCTCGATTCCATGCGCATTCTTTGGATGGTGCGCATCTCGTCAATGATGCGTTCAAAGATGCGCTTGACCGCCTCGGGTGTGAGCGGCCCGTGGTTATGAGTTGTTACATTCTCAAAAACCTGATCTTCGCGCTTCGGCTCGTAAATCGGCAGCTTGGCCGCGCGCTTCACCCGGCCGATGTTCTCCACCACGCGCGTGCGCTCGTTCAGCAATTCGAGCAGCCGCAAATCCACCGCGTCGATGGCCACGCGATACTCTTCCAGCGCTGCGAGCGCTTCTTCCGGTGTCACTGTTTTAACTCGCGCACGAAGGCTTCCAGTTGACTCTCCAACGAGGGATCGCCCGCCCAATGCTCGATCAGCTTCACGATGGCGCTGCCCACCACCACTGCCTCCACTTGCCGGCCCAACTCCGCCACGTGCTCCGGACGCGAAACGCCGAAGCCCACCGCCAGCGGCAGGTCCGTGACGGCGCGCATCGCACGCACCAGCGGGCCCACGGCCTGCGACACCGATTCGCGCGCGCCCGTCACGCCCGTGCGGGATACGAGATAAACGAATCCGGTGGAATATTGTGCCACCAGCCGCAGCCGGCGCGGCGTGCTGGTGGGCGCGGCCAGGAACACAGTGTCCAGATTGTGCCGGTGCATGGCCTCGACATACTCCCCGGCCTCTTCCACACTGGCGTCGGTGAGCAGGCACCCGTCAATCCCGCACGCCGCCGCGTCGCGCGCCAGTTCGTCCAGCCCGTAACGGACCACCGGATTCAGGTAAGTGAACAGCAGCAACGGAATCTCCGAACGGCGCCGGATCTCAGAGGCAATGTCGAGCACCTTGTGCAGCGTCGTGCCGGCGGCCAGTGCCCGCTGCCCCGCGCGCTGGATCACCGGGCCGTCCGCGATCGGGTCCGAGAACGGCACACCCAGTTCGATCAGATCCGCGCCGCCGCGCTCCAAAGCCTCCACCAGCGCAGGCGTGCGCGCCGGCGACGGGTCGCCCGCAGTCAAGAACGCAATCAACCCTCGGCGTTCGTTCCGCTTCAAATTGTCGAACATGCGTGAGATGCGGGTCTGGGGCATCAGGCTTTCATTGATCCAATTCCTTCAAATTCTCGCGGTAAATATCGATATCCTTGTCCCCACGCCCCGACATATTGACGATATAAATCAGACCGGCGTCCGCCGGAGCCCGCCGCACAGCCTCCGCCACCGCGTGCGCCGATTCCAGCGCCGGAATCAGCCCTTCCGAGCGGCACAATAGGCGAGCGGCTTCCAGAGCCTCCGCGTCGCTGGCGGCCACATACTCGGCACGCGCGCGGTCGTGCAGCCAGGCATGCTCCGGACCAATCAGCGCATAGTCCAGCCCCGCCGAAACCGAATGCGTCAGTGAAACCTGGCCGTCGTTATCCTGTAACAGGTAGCTGCGCGCGCCGTGCAGCACGCCGGGAGAGCCGCCGCGAAATCGCGCCGCATGCTCGCCGAGACCGGTACCCTTGCCGCCGGCTTCGATACCAATCAGCCGCACGGATTCATCCGGCAGGAAAGCATGAAAGATGCCGATGGCATTGCTGCCGCCGCCCACGCAGGCAAACACGGCATCTGGCAAGCGCTTCTCACGCTCCAATATCTGCCCCCGCGCCTCCTCGCCGATGACTTTCTGGAAATCGCGCACCATCACCGGGTAAGGATGCGATCCCAACGCCGACCCCAGCAGATAGTAAGTCGAATCCACATTAGTTACCCAGTCGCGCATGGCTTCGCTGATGGCGTCCTTCAACGTGCGGCTGCCGGTCGTCACCGGAACCACCTGTGCGCCCAGCAATCGCATGCGGAAGACATTCAAGCGCTGCCGGCGCATATCTTCCTCGCCCATGTAGACCACACAGTCGAGGCCCAACCGCGCGCACACCGTGGCCGTAGCCACTCCGTGCTGTCCCGCGCCGGTTTCCGCGATGATGCGGCGCTTGCCCATGCGGCGCGCCAGCAAGCCTTGCCCCAACGAGTTATTGATCTTGTGCGCGCCGGTGTGCAGCAGATCTTCACGCTTGAAATAAATCCGCGCGCCACCCAACTGTTCCGTGAGCCGCTCTGCGAAGTACAGCGGCGTGGGCCGGCCCGCGTAGTTGCGCAGCAGATCGCTCAATTCGGCCTGAAATGCCGGATCATCACGCGCCTCCACATACGCCCGTTCGAGTTCCTCGAGCGGCGCCATCAGGACTTCCGGCACATAACGCCCGCCGTATGGTCCGAAATGCCCGCCCGCATCCGGCTGCGCGGCCATCATGACGCCACCTCCAGCGCGGCTTTCAGAAACGCCGCCATTTTGAAATGATCCTTCCGTCCCGGCGAGCTTTCCAGCCGCGAGCAGGCATCCACGCCCCAGGGCCGCACCTGCGCAATCGCCTCGCGCACATTGCCGGCATCCAATCCGCCGGCCAGAATCAGCTTCGCGACGCCGTGCGGGACGCGCGCCCAATCGAAAGCCTGTCCGGACGCGGGACCATCCAGTAGCACCGCCTCAACGCCGGTGGGGCAGGCGGTTTCGCCTGCCGAATCAAGCACCCGAATCGCCTTCCAAACGCGCGTGCCTCGCGGGTACTGTTTCGGCGTCTCGCTGCCATGCAACTGCGCGACATCCAAACCAACCTGCCGCGCGATCCGCTCCACGTTCGCGGCTGCCTCATCCACAAACACGCCCACCTTCCAAACCCGCGCCGGCAGCCCCGCGGCGATCACCGCCGCCGCCTCCGGCGCAATATATCGCGGACTGCCGGCGTAGAAGTTAAATCCCAACGCCGCCGCCCCGCCGTCGATCGCCGCCAGCGCATCCTCGCGATTGGTAATGCCGCAGATTTTCACCATCATCCCGCCACCAACGCATTGAGCGCCGCCGCCGGGTCCGCCGAACGCATCAAGTGCTCGCCCACCAGGAACGCTTGAAAGCCGGCCGCGCGTAACCGTTCGATATCCCGCGCCGCGGTGATCCCGCTCTCACTCACCTTGAGCACCCCCGCCGGAATCATCGGCGCCAGCCGCAGCGACGTTTCCAGCGTCACTTGGAACGTGGTCAGATCGCGGTTGTTCACGCCAATAATCGCCGCGCCCGTTTCCATTGCCTTGGCGAGATCCCGCTCGTCATGCACCTCCACCAGCGCCGCCATTCCAAAGTCCGCCGCGATACCAGCCAGAGAACGAATCTCGCCCGGCTGCAGAATCGCCGCGATCAGCAGAATGGCATCCGCGCCGTGCGCCGCGGCTTCCAGCACGTCATCCGCGCCGAGCGTGAAATCCTTGCGCAACACCGGAAGGCCGCATGCGCCGCGCGCCGCCTCCATATCCCTCATGCTCCCCTGAAAAAACTCCGCGTCGGTCAACACCGAAAGAGCCGCCGCTCCGCCCACCTCGTATTGCCGCGCCAGCCGCACCGGATCGAAGCTTTCCGCGATCACTCCCTTGCTGGGCGACGCCTTCTTGATTTCTGCGATAATTGCGGGAGCGTGCGCAGTCAGTGCCGCGCGGAAATCGCGCCGCCCCGAGCACGCCAGTTGCGCCTGCCGCTCCCATTGCTTACGCACACTTGGAGTAGCAGCAGGCTGTTCCCGCTTCGCGGCGACAATACGGCTAAGTACGTCTGGGACGGCGGTAGTCAATTTGTTTTATGGTAACAAACAGGACTCATGAGGCGTGTTCACATGCTTAACTCTCAACTTCGCAAAACCATCTTGTTGGGTCTCTGCCTTCTGCCGGTCGCCTGGAGCCAGCAGAAGTTCGACCTGGGTATCGTCGGTCGTATCAAGGCCGAAGCCTACGATCACTCCAAAGTCATGGATCATCTCTCCTGGCTGAGTGACGTCTACGGTCCGCGCCTCACGGCCTCGCCCGAGTTCTTTCAAGCCGCCGATTGGGCCGCCGGACGCCTGCGTGAAATCGGTCTCAGCAACGTGCACCTGGAACCCTGGGGCCCTTTCGGGCGCAGTTGGTCCGCCGAGCAGTGGTCCGTCGAGATGGTTGAGCCGCGCTATGCGCCGCTGAATGCCACGCCGCTCGCCTGGACCGCGGGCACCAACGGCCCCGTCACCGGCGAACTCATCATCACGCCCACGAAGCGTACATACAATATCAAAAAGGCCCGCGAAGATTTCGAAGCCTATCGCAAGCAGTGGACCGGCAAGCTGCGCGGCAAGTTCGTGATGCTGGAAGATCCCAAGATTCCAGCCCAGCAGTCCAAGCCCCAGTTCAAGCGCTACACGGATGCCGAACTGGCTGAGATCGCCGCCGCGCCCGAGCACGCCGCGAAAAACTACGCCAAGCTTGACGACCTGAAGTGGCCGGAGGATCCCGATGAACTCGACAAGTTTTTCGCCAGCCTGCCCGACGCTCTGTTCGATGAAATGTTCTTCGGCTATATCCAGCTTGAAACCGACAGAAACCGCTTCTTTCTCGCCGAAGGCGTCTTAGGCCTGCTGAACCGCGACGACCGCTCGCACGACGGCACTACCAACGCCGAACAGGCTGGCTCGCACAAGAGCGCCGATCCGTTGGCGCCGCCGACGTTCACGGTCACCGAGGAGCAGTACAACCGCATCGCCCGCATCCTGGAAAAGAAGACGCCGGTGCGCGTGCGCGCCTCGCTGAAAGTGAAGACTTCAGACGCGGATGTAAACTCCGCCAACATCATCGGCGAAATTCCGGGTGGCAGCAAGAAGGACGAAGTCGTCATGATCGGCGCCCACTTCGACTCCTGGCATGCCGGAACGGGCGCCACGGACAACGGCGCGGGCAGTGCGGTGATGATCGAGGTGATGCGTATTCTGAAGACCCTCAACGCGAGTATGGACCGCACCGTCCGCATCGGCCTCTGGAGCGGGGAAGAGCAGGGCCTCTACGGATCGGAGGCCTACGTGAAGCAGCATTTCGGCGATGCCAAGACCATGAAGCTGCAGCCGGAGCACGCCAAATTCGCCGTCTACTTCAACCTGGATAACGGCAGCGGCAAAATCCGCGGCGTCTACTTGCAGGAAAACGAAGGCATGCGGCCCTTGTTCGAAACCTGGCTCGCGCCTTTCCGCGATGAAGGCGCCACCACTATCACAATCAAGAACACCGGCGGCACCGATCACCAATCGTTCGACGCTGTGGGTCTTCCAGGCTTCCAGTTCATTCAGGATCCGCTTGATTACGAGACCGTCACGCACCACTCCAGCATGGATACGTATGACCACGCGGTCCCCTCCGATCTGATGCAGGCCTCGGCGGTGATTGCCGCGCTCGTCTATCAGGCGGCCAATTATCCGGAGCTGATGCCGCGTAAAGAACTGCCGAAGGCCCAATAGGGCTTGGTGGCGCGCGCTTTTAGCGTGCTGCGGCGAACTGCAGTTCGCCGTCCTGCGCATTCGCATCATTTCAGCCCGGAGGGCAACGCAATATGAGCAAGACGACTACTTTCAGCAAAACGCCTAGGCGGGGACCCCGGAGGCTGTCGAGCAGGCAGCGCGGGCCGACCCGGATGCCCGGCCACTAACCGAGGCCAACCTCAAACGGATGAAGCGAACTCCGCAGGCGAGGATCATCCGGCGTGCTTTGGAACTTACGCAGGAGGAATTAGCAACCCGCTACCACATCCCTCTCGGCACGCTGCGCGATTGGGAACAGGGACGGGCCGAACCGGATCAATCGGCGCGCGCGTATTTGACCTTGATCGCACGCGACCCCAATCACGTAAATCGGCTATTGAACGCAAAACTGTGAATGCCTCGGATACCCATACCAAGACCATGCACGTCCCCACGGAATGGCTCGAATCGTTCAACCGGCGCATGGGCGATGTTGCCTCCACCCGAAATCTCCCTTACCCTCAACGACCTGATCAAAGCTCCGTCCGCGGTGATAAAGTAGTCGACACCCGCAGCTGCTGCAGGCATCAAAGCCTTACGCGATCCATCGTCCGTCTCCGCCCCAAAAATGATCGTCACTCCGTTCTTCTCCAGTTTCCCGTCTCTCGCCAACTTAAGCAGGTCCGCGAAAGTCATTCCGGCGCCTTGCCCAGAGTGATTCAACGGGCTGGTTTCGCGCCCTGCCCGAGCGCCAGTCACGCGCCCGAGATGGAAATCCACCACCCCGTTTGGCGAACAGGCTCAATAATCTACTGCCGAATGCCTTGACCTGCCGGTACATCCCAAAAACCAGTCCTATGTTAGTTTCAGATCGAATGCATAAGTGCACTAGCGAAGCGCCCCCAAACAAACCGCCCCGGCCTCTATTGGGTTCCTTTCCGCGCCCCAATTCCGTTTCGCCGGCAGTTGGGTTCGATAATTTTGCAAGTCATAATAAACAAACGAACTATTGGCTTCGCTCGTAGAAAAATGTGTCCTGCCCCCTCACCAGCTTCTCCATCCCTTCTCCATTGCTCTATACTGAAAATGACCTTGCAAGAACACATCCGGGTGCGTGGCGCGCGGGTCCACAACCTGAAGAACATTTCGCTGTCTCTTCCCCATAACCAGCTCACCGTCATCACCGGTGTCTCCGGTTCTGGAAAGTCGTCCCTTGCTTTCGATACCATCTACGCCGAAGGCCAGCGCCGCTACGTCGAGTCGCTCTCCGCCTACGCCCGCCAGTTTCTGGAGCGCATGGAAAAACCAGCCGTCGATGAGATCGATGGCATCGCCCCCGCCATCGCCATCCGCCAGAAAAACACCACCCGCAATCCCCGCTCTACCGTTGCCACCACAACCGAGTGCTTCGACTTTCTTCGCCTGCTGTTCGCCCGCGTCGGCCGGACCTACTGCCCCAACTGCGGCATCCGCGTGCAGCCCGATACAGTCGATCAGGTGGCTCAACGCCTGCTGGCCCTCCCCGCCGGCTCGCGCTGGTACGCGCTCTTTCCAGTCAGCTCGCCACTTGCGGGCGATGCCTATCCCGACACCAAAGCCCTCCGCGACCATCTCTTCGAGTTGCGCAAAAAGGGTTTCAACCGCCTCTTCCAGGCAGGCCGCACGTTCGAATTCTCCACCCCCGAATCGCTGCTCGATATCGATTTCTCGAAGCCCGTCTTCATCCTGGTCGATCGCCTCGCCATTCCCGCCGAACCGGGCCCTGAGTTACGCCAGCGCCTGGTCGATACCGTCGAGATCGCCTATCGTGAGGGCGGCGAAATCATCCTGGAAAACGCCGCGCCCAACGGCAAAACCGCCGAGACGCTGCGCTTCAGCGAAAAATTCTCCTGCAAACAATGCGGCCTCGTTTTCGCCGAACCCGAGCCGCGCCTGTTCAGCTTCAACAATCCCTTCGGCGCCTGCCCCCGCTGCCAGGGTTTCGGCAATACCATCGACTTCGACATGGATCTGGTCATTCCCGATCGCAACCGCACCCTCGAAGGTGGCGCCGTCGATCCGTGGACCAAGCCCAAGTACCGTTCCTGGCTCGGCAACTTCCGCAAAACTGCAAAAAGCAAAAGCGTGCGCCTGAACGTGCCGTTCTGCGACCTCACCGAAAAAGAGCAGGAGACCGTCTTTGCGGCGATCCGTAATTTCTTCGATGCCCTCGAAACCAAGAAATACAAGCTGCACGTGCGCGTCTTCCTGAGCCGCTATCGCGGTTACGCGCTCTGCCCCGAATGCCGCGGCGCGCGCCTCCGCCGTGAAGCCCTGTATATACGTGTGGCGGACCGCAATATTGCCGCGGTTGTCCGCATGAACATCGCCGAAGCCATGGCCTTCTTCGACACCCTGGATCTTTCGCCCGAAGAAACCGCCATAGCCGGCAAGATCCTGGTCGAGATCCGCCAGCGCTTGAAATTCCTCAATGACGTGGGCCTTGATTACCTCACGCTAGACCGCCTCTCCGCCACGCTTTCCGGCGGCGAGGCGCAACGCATACAGTTGGCTACCTGCCTCGGATCCCGCCTGGTGGGTGCATGCTACGTGCTCGACGAGCCTTCCATCGGACTGCACACCCGCGATACCGGCCGTCTCATACGCATCCTGCATGAGCTGCGCGAACTCGGCAACACCATCCTCGTGGTCGAGCACGACCCCGACGTCATGCGTGCGGCCGACCGCATTGTGGATCTCGGTCCAGGCGCCGGCGAGCACGGCGGCGAGATTATCTTCGAGGGATCTTATCCCGATCTGCTCCGCGACCGCGACTCGCTGACCGGCCGCTATCTGCGGGGCGAACTGCGCGTCGCCGTCCCACGCACCCGCCACCCGGTGGCTCGCGCCAAGCGCCTGCGATTCTCCGGCGCGCGCGTCCACAATCTGAAAAACATCGATGTCGAGTTACCGCTCGGTGCCATGGTTGTCATTACCGGCGTTTCCGGTTCCGGCAAGTCCACGCTGGTGCACGACGTGATCTACCGGTCCATGCAGGCACTGCATAAAGCCCCGTCAACCGAGGGCGCCGAACCTGCCGATCCCGCTGCGGAGGGCCTGGAGCCGGCTCTCAAACTCACCTGCCGCAAAGTGGAGGGCGCCGAAGCCATCCGCGAGACCGTCATGATCGATCAGTCTCCCATCGGCCGTACACCCCGCTCCAATCCGGTCACTTATATCAAAGCTTTCGATCTGATCCGCGCTCTGTTCGCCGCCACGCACGATGCCGAAAAGCGCGGCTACACCGCCGGTCACTTCTCCTTTAATATCCCCGGCGGACGCTGCGAAACCTGCCAGGGCGACGGCACGGTCACGGTAGAGATGCAATTCCTGGCCGACGTCGAGCTGATCTGCGATGAGTGCAAAGGCACGCGCTTCAAGACCGGCATCCTCGATATACGCTACAACGGCCTGAACGTGCACGAGGTCCTGCAACTCACCGTTCATGAAGCCATCGCTTTCTTCCACGGCAATAAGCGTTTGGTGCAGAAGCTCCAGGTATTGGAGGATGTCGGCCTCGGCTATCTACGCCTCGGCCAATCGGCTACTACGCTTTCGGGAGGCGAAGCCCAGCGCGTGAAACTGGCCGCACACCTCGCCCAAGCCTCCTGCGAAGGCACCTTGTACATCTTCGACGAGCCCACCACCGGCCTGCACTTCGACGATATCGCCAAACTGTTGGCGGCTTTCAATCGCTTGATCGAGAACGGCGCCAGCCTACTGGTCATCGAACACAACCTGGAAGTGATCAAGGCGGCGGATTGGGTCATCGACCTCGGGCCCGAGGGCGGCGACCGTGGCGGTTACATAGTCGCTACGGGTACTCCCGCGCAGATCGCCGCCGCGCCCGGTTCTTATACGGGTGAGTTTCTGCGGCGTGCTCTAGCCGAGGTGGCGCACGCGTAGAATATAAGTATGTGGGCCTGCGCGGCGCTCTTGTTCTTCTTACAGACCCCGGACTACACGGCCGAAGGCATTAAAGCCCTCGAAGCCGAAAAGTACGATCAGGCCGCCGGCCTGTTCAACAAAGCCATCGCCGCGGAACCTAAGGACTACGCCGCACACTTCCACCTGGCGCTGGCCGATAGCATGCTCAAACGCGATCCGGAAGCTGTCGCCGAATACCAGAAGGTCTTGGAACTGAAGCCCGGACTCTATGAAGCGCAGCTCAATCTCGGTATTCTGCTGCTCCGCGACAAGCAGTCCGCCGCCGCCGCGCCATACTTGCAGCAGACCGTCGAGCAGAAGCCCAAGGAGTTGCGTCCACGGCTGTATTGGGCCGAAGCATTGCTCGAATCCGGCGACGCCGCCAAGGCCGAAGAGCAATACCGGGCAGCCTTGGATCTGAACGCCCAATCCGCCGCCGCCGAATTGGGACTGGCCCACACGCTGGTGCGCGAAGACCATTTGGGCGACGCCGCGCCCCACTTCCGCGCCGCCGCGCAACTTGATCCCAACTACCGTGACGCGCTGCTGGAATTGGCTTCGTTGTACGAAAAAAACCATCAGACCGCCGACGCTGTCGCTATCTATCAGCAGTTCCCCGAAAATGCCGGGGCCCAGGAGCATCTCGGCCAATTGATGCTCGAAAACAAGCAGTCGGCCGACGCCGTCGCGCCGCTCGAAGCCGCCATGCAAAAGGACCCTACGGCGGCCAATCGCGCGGCCCTAGCCACGGCCTATCTATTCAACAAGCAGTTCGACAAAGCCCTGCCGCTGCTCGATCAGAGCGTCGCCGCCGATCCGGGCAACTATGATCTGCACATGATGTACGGACGAGGCCTCCGCGACAGCAAGAAATACGATCCCGCCGCGCAGCAGTTTTTCCAGGCGGCCAAGCTCAAGCCCGACTCGCGGGAGGCCTGGAATGAGCTATCCGGCATGTTGTACATGCTGGAGAAATATCCGGAGTCCCTGGGGGCGCTCGACAAAGCTCATCAGTTGGGTGACGACACCCCCGCCAACTACTACTTCCATGCCATTACTTACGATAAGTTACGCGCCTTGAAGCCGGCGCTCGAATATTACCGCGAATTCCTGGCCCGTAGCAAAGGTCAGTTTCCGGACGAGGAGTGGAAAGCCCGGCAGCGCGCCAAACTGCTGGAAAGGGAGCTCAGCAAGCGATGAGGCTGGGCATTGCAACGCCGCGAAAACGGCTCGCCGTCTCGCCCGCTCGCCACGTCGCCTGCTCGGCAACGGTCCTGGCGATCCTCGCCACTCTATCCCCCCTGCGCGCCGACCTGGAGCAAGCCAAAGCGGAGCCTAACCTGGAAAAGCGCGCCATGCTGGCGCTCGATAACGCCGCCGACGCGCTCACCCAGGCGCGCGAAGCATATAACAAGGGCGACAATCAGCAGGTAGCCGCGCTGGCCACTGAAATCAAGGAATCCGTGGACCTCGCGGATACGTCTCTTCGTGATACGGGCAAGAACCCCCGCAAACGCCCCAAGTGGTTCAAGCGCGCGGAGGGTTCAACTCGTGAATTGTTGCGCCGGCTGGATGGCTTCCAGCAGGCGATGAGCATCGACGACCGGCCCATGCTGGATGCCGTCAAGGCCAAGGTGCAGCAGGTGCACGATAGCCTGCTGCTTGGTGTATTGGAGGGCAAATGAAGATTCTACTCATTTGCGCGCTGGCGGCCGTGCCGCTGGCCGCCCAACAACAGCGCGATTATCTTACCGTGGACGAGGGTGACCAGATCCGCGAGGCGCAGGACCCCAACGACCGTCTGGCGCTCTACATTCACTTCGCGCAGCAGCGGCTAAGCCAGGTCGATCACTGGTTGACCCGCGAAAAAGCCGGCCGGTCGGTGTTCATTCACGACGCTTTGGACGACTACTCCAATATTATCGACGCCATAGACAACGTCACCGACGATGCCCTGCAGCGTCACGTGGATATCAAGATTGGAACGAAAGCCCTGATAGCCGCGGAACAGGACATGCTCGCTCGCCTGCGTAAAATTCAAGAGGACCAGCCCAAAGACATTTCCCGCTACGACTTCGTCCTCAGAGAATCCCTTGACGCTACCTCGGATAGCCTGGACCTCGCTACCCAGGATCCGGCCGCGCGCGCAGCGGCCGTGGCCGCCAAACAGGCCAAGGAGAAAAAAGAGCATGATGCCGAACTGACTCCTACCGAGCGCGCCGAGAAGCAGACCCAAGCCGACAAGGATGCCCGGCAGCCGCAAAAGAAGGCCCCCACCCTCCTGCGCCCTGGCGAAACGGTTCAGGGCAAAGAGCCGGACAAGGACAAGGATCAGGACAAGCCCCAAAACTGAATTGTCCTCATATTTGTTAACATATTCTTGCAGTCCACGCTCGAATCATTAACATATGTTAGCCATGCCACCCATCGCCCTGCTGGCCAGCACGGCCACCTCACGCATGGTGCGCAGCTTGTTCGACGATACATTTAGCGGTGTCCACCAACTGAGCTGGTTTGACTGGGCGATCCTGATTCCGTACTTCGCGATCCTGGTGCTGCTGTCTATTTACGGCGTCCACCGGTACGAAATCATACGCACCTACTTCAAGTACCGGAAAAAAGCCACCGGGGAGCCACCCAAACGCTTTTCCCAACTTCCGCCAGTGACCATTCAGTTGCCGATCTTCAACGAGCGGTACGTGATTGAACGACTCATCGAAGAAATCACCCGCATCGAATACCCCCGTGAGTTGCTCCAGATCCAGGTGCTCGACGATTCCACCGACGACACCGCGGCTTTTGCCGAAGCATTGGTCGACCGTTATCACGCCCTGGGGTTCCCCATCGAATATCATCACCGCGCCAATCGCGAAGGCTTTAAAGCCGGCGCCCTGCAGGAAGGACTGAAGACCGCCACGGGCGAATTTGTGGCCATCTTCGATGCCGATTTCGTGCCGCCCACGGATTTCCTGACACGCACGATCCAGCATTTCGCCGATCCCACGGTGGGCGTGGTGCAGACCCGCTGGAGCTATCTGAACCGGGATTACAGTTTTCTTACGGAAGTGGAGGCCATGCTGCTCGATGGCCACTTCATTCTGGAGCACGGCGCCCGCTCCCGCGCGGGTTATTTTTTCAATTTCAACGGCACCGCGGGCGTCCTGCGCCGCCGCATGATCGACGATGCGGGCGGCTGGCAGCACGACACCCTCACCGAGGATTCCGACCTCAGCTATCGCGCGCAGCTCAAGGGCTGGCGCTTTGTTTACATGCCTGGTCTCGAATGCCCCTCCGAGCTGCCGGTGGAGATGCACGGTTTTCAGGTGCAGCAATCGCGCTGGGCCAAAGGACTGACGCAGTGCGCGCGCAAACTCCTGCCCATGATCTTCCGCGCGGACATTCCGCGCCGCCATAAGTTCGAAGCGTTCATGCACCTCACGCCCAACATTTCGTACCCGCTGATGATCGTGGTCTCGGCGCTCATGCTGCCGGTCATGATCGTGCGCTTCTACATGGGCATCTGGCAAATGGTGTTCATCGATCTGCCGCTGATCATGGCCGCCTTTTGGTCCATCTCCGCGTTCTATATCGTGGCGGAGCGCGAGCTGTATCCTAAGAACTGGAAACGCTCCGTTTTCCTGTTGCCTGTGCTGATGGCTGTGGGCGTGGCTCTCACCGTAGTGAACACACGCGCCGTGCTGGAAGCCTTATTTGGCATCTCCAGTTCGTTCGTTCGCACCCCGAAGTACGCTATCGGCGACCGCCACGTGAATCTGGAGAACAAGAAATACCGGCGCAAGAGCGGGGTCCTGCCATATATTGAAATCGCGGTGGGCACTTACTTCGTGGCCATGATTGCGTTCGCCATCGACACCTATAACTTCTTCTCGATTCCCTTCCTGCTTCTCTTCGTCGCGGGCTACTACTGGGCCGGCTTCGGCACATTGATCCAGGAACAACAGACACGCCTGCGCTGGTTAAAGCAGCGGCGTCTGGAACTGAAGACGGTTCGCTGACCAGTACCACCTAGCCCAAAAGGGATATTTCCACTCGTGGATCCTTGGAGTATGCTAGTAGCAGGATCGGGAGCGGCATTCCCGACCCTGCTCGGTTGCTATCGACGCCCCTTACGGGACCATGCGATAGTTACCGTGACTTTGCCACACAGCAGCAGAGCAACTAGCAACGGGATCATAGATCCTCCTTTCTGCTTAGATTGGAAGGCCCGGCGTTATCCCCGGGCTTTTCCGTTCGAAGCCCCCACGAAGTTCTCACCCACCTCTGCAGCAATTGATAGTTTCAGATACCATATTGCTAAATGCTGCGTCTCGCGATTTGGGGTTGCCTATGCGCTTTAGCCGCAACAGCGACTAGTATTACGGTCGATTATCCCGCCGAAGGCGCCATCTTCCCGCCCGAGATCATCGCGCCGACCTTCCTATGGCGCGATACGGCCGGCGCGGCCAAAATCTGGCGGATCGAGGTCACTTTCGCGGACAGCACCCGCCCGATCCGCGTGACGTCGCGCGGCGAGCGTATGCCCATCGGCGAGATCGATGAACGGTGCGCCAAGGCCGGCGCGGTGCCTCCCACGCTGACACCGCGCGAAGCCGAAGCGCATTCATGGAAGCCGGAGGCAAACACCTGGCAAGCCATCAAAAGCCACTCCGTACTCCACCCGGCCACCATCACGATCACCGGCTTCGCGGACGCCAACTCCAGCGAGCCTGTTTCCCAAGGCCAGGTAATCATCCACACGTCCCGCGATCCCGTGGGTGCGCCTCTGTTCTACCGCGATGTTCCCCTCATTCCGTTTCCGGGCGGCGAGAAAGGCGTGATTATGCCCCTGCCGCGCGAAGCTATTCCGCTGATCGCGTGGCGTTTGCTGTATATCGGCCAGGAGCACAACAAGACCATGATGGAAGGCCTGCCCACCTGCGCCAATTGCCATTCCTTCTCGCACGATGGCAAAACACTCGGGTTGGATGTGGATGGCCCACAGAACGACAAGGGTCTGTATGGACTGGTGCCCGTCCGGCAGGTGACCTACATCCGCAACGAGGACGTGCTCCACTGGAGTTCGTTCGCGGAAGAAAAGGCCAGCAAGCGTTTCGGCTTCATGTCGCAGATATCGCCGGATGGCCAGTACGTGGTCACTTCCATCGAGAATCCCGGAACGCATGTGAAGGATTTCGACTCCCGGTTGTTCAACGGATTCTATAGAGACTACGGCTTCGGCCAGGTGTTTTATCCGACGCGTGGCGTGCTGGCCTGGTACAGCCGGGCGACAGGCAAGCTGCAAACTTTGCCCGGCGCCGACGATCCGCGCTACGTGCAGACCAGCGCCTTCTGGAGCCCCGACGGCAAATACCTGGTCTTTTCGCGCGCCGAAGCCAAGGACCCTTATTATGCGGGCCAAAAGGTCGCGACGTACGCCAACGATCCCAACGAGACGCAGATTCAATACGACCTCTACCGCATTCCGTTCAATCAGGGCCGCGGCGGCCCGGCCGAACGCGTCATGGGCGCCAGCCAGAACGGCATGAGCAACAACTTTCCGAAGGTCTCGCCGGACGGCAAATGGATCGTCTATGTGCAATGCAAAAACGGTCTCTTGATGCGCCCCGACAGCCGGCTGTACATTGTCCCGTTCGAAGGCGGCGAGGCTCGCCCACTCGCCGCGAACACCCCTCGCATGAACTCCTGGCACAGTTTCTCGCCGAACGGACGCTGGCTGGTGTTTTCTTCCAAAGGGCGATCCCTGTACACCCAGTTGTATCTCACGCACATCGATGCCGATGGCAACGACAGTCCCGCGATCCGCATCGAGAACGCTACTGCCGCCAACCGGGCAGTGAATATTCCGGAGTTTGCCAACATAGGGCCGGACGGATTGACCAGGATTGAAACCCCGGCGATTGAATTCTACCGCCTCTTCGATACGGCTGTCGTCCTCACCGAGAAGGGCGATTACCCGGCTGCCATTCCGGCCTGGCAGAAGGCCATGGAACTGGATCCCGAGGATTCCAAGGCCCGCTACAATCTCGGCCTGGCGCTGGATCACCAGGGCAAACTCGCCGAAGCCATAGCGGAATATCGTAAAAGCGTCGAGATCAATGCACAGAATGCTCCGGCATTTACAAACCTGGGTATCGCTTTGAGCCGCACCGGTAAGTTGGACGAGGCCGTGGCGGCACTCACCCAATCGGTAACGATCCGGCCGGCCAATGCCATGGCGCAGAGCAACCTGGCCGCCGCTCTCCTCGAGAAGGGGGAGACCGACCACGCGGTGGAACACATCCAAAAGGCGCTCGAAACCGATCCGGAATTCGCCGATGCGAACAATATGCTCGGCATCGTACTGGCCCGCGCGGGCAAGCTGGACGATGGTATCGCGCACCTGGAGAAAGCGGTTGCCAACACCCCGGACTCGCCGGAGTATCGCTTCAACCTGGGGCGCTTGTTGGCGGCGCACGGCCGTTTCGCCGACGCCATTCCGCACTTCGAACAAGCCGTCAAGCTTTCGGGCGGAGAAGAGCCGCAGAGCCTTGAGATGTTGGCCGCCATGTATGCCGAAGTCGGACGCTTCGCACAAGCTGCCGAGGTGGCGCATCGCGCACTGGATGTAGCCGTCCGCGCCAACAACCTCGAGATGGCACAAAGGCTGCGGCCCAGAGTCGCCGCCTACGAAGCGGCCGCTAAGCGATAGATCAGTCGCCGCGCCTCCGTGTCGCCCCATCGCCCACTCGTACATCGGCGGGTTAGCCGATGTCGGCGAGCACGCTCGCCTAACTCTCCGCTTTACTTTATATTGCCCAAGATGGTACGCTAAGTGCTTCATAATGCGTACAGTTGACTTGATCCAGAGGAAGCGCGACGGCGGTGAACTCACGCCGGATGAGATATCGTATCTGGTCGATGGATACACGCGCGGGGAGATTCCCGACTACCAGATGTCGGCTTTTCTCATGGCGGTGTTCTTCTCGAACATGACCGATCGCGAAGTCAGCCGCCTTACCGAGTCCATGATGCAATCGGGCGAAACGCTCGATCTTTCAGGGATACCGGGGATGAAGGTGGACAAACACTCGACGGGCGGCGTGGGTGACAAGACCACCCTGATTGTGGCGCCGTTGGCCGCGGCGGCCGGGGTGATTGTTCCAACCATGGGCGGGCGCGGGCTGGGCCATACGGGCGGCACCGTCGATAAGCTCGAATCCATTCCCGGCATGCGCACGAACCTGAGCGTGGACGAATTCAAAAATCAACTGGCCACCGTAGGCCTCTGCTTCATGAGTCAGACGGCGGAACTGGCTCCGGCCGACGGACGCCTCTACTCGCTGCGCGATGTAACCGGGACGGTGGAATCCATTCCGCTGATCGCTTCCTCCATCATGTCCAAGAAGCTCGCCGAGGGCGTGGATGCATTGGTACTCGATGTGAAGGTGGGCAACGGCGCATTCATGAAGAAGCAGGTAGACGCACGGCGCCTGGCGCAAGTCATGGTGGGCATCGGCCGCCGGATGGATAAGCGCGTACAGGCGCTAATCACCGATATGAACCAGCCGCTAGGCTACGCGGTAGGCAATGCGCTGGAAGTAATGGAAGCATCTCAGACCTTGCAGAATGCCGGTCCGGCCGATCTGACGCGCTTGTGCATCGAACTGGCCGCGCGCATGATTTATCTGGGCAAGCAGTCGCCTTCGCTCGAAGAGGCGCGCCGGCTGGCGGAACAAAAGTTGGTGGATGGTTCCGGCTACCGGAAGTTCAAACAGGCCGTGGAAGCGCAGGGCGGCAATGCGCAGGCGCTCGATAAATTCGAGTTACTGCCCAACGCCACCGGTATGCGCGAAGTGACTTCGCCGCGCGGCGGTTATGTGAGTGTGATCAACGCGCAAGACATCGGGCTGGCATCCAACATGATCGGCGCCGGACGGGATCGCAAAGAAGATACTGTCGATCCGGCCGTGGGTGTGATTCTGGAAGTGAAAGTGGGCGAGAAGGTGGAAGCCGGATCCGTGCTCTGCCGGCTCTACTACACCAGGGAAGATCATGTGGAAGAAGCCGCCGAGATGGTGGAGGACGCGTTCCGCATTTCGGCGCAGCGTCCCGACGAGCGAGAGCTGATTTTGGAAGTCGTAGGCTGAGGCGCTAATGCAGCGGTTCACCGGACTGCTGGGTCTTGCCGCCATGTTGGCGATCGCCTGGCTGTTTTCCGCTCACAAGCGTGCCATCAAACTGCGCATCCTGCTGTGGGGCATGGGCCTGCAATTTGCCTTCGCCCTGCTGGTGCTCAAAACCGACTTCGGCAAAATCTTCCAGGGGATCGGCGTGGGTGTCAACGCCATGCTGAACTACGCCGAAGCGGGCAGTAACTTCGTCTTCGGACCGTTGGGCATCAAGAGCGGCCCGTTCGGCGTGGTCTTCGCCTTTCAAGTGCTGCCGATTGTGATCTTCATCGCGTCGTTCTTTTCCATCCTGTATTACCTGGGCGTCATGCAATGGGTAGTGAAAGGCATGGCTATCGTGATGCTGAAGGTGATGGGCGCGAGCGGCGCGGAATCACTGAACGTCGCCGCCAGCATCTTCATGGGCCAGACCGAAGCGCCACTGACCATCAAGCCCTTCATCGCAGGCATGACTCAATCCGAGCTGTTCACCATTATGACCAGTGGCATGGCGCATGTGTCGGGAGCGGTAATGGCGGCGTACGTGAAGATCGCCGGCGTGAGTATTGAACACCTGCTCACCGCCGTGATCATGACCGCGCCGGCCACCATCATGCTGGCTAAGATCTTCTATCCCGAAGTGGACAAGCCGGCCACCGCGGGTAAGGTGGAAGTCAAAATCGAAAAGACGGCCGTTAACGTGATCGACGCAGCGGCGCAGGGCGCGGGCGATGGCTTGCACCTGGCCCTGAACATCGGCGCCATGCTAATCGCCTTTCTGGCCCTGATCGCCATGCTGAACGGCATTCTCGGCTGGGTGCACACGCTGCCCGCCATGGGATGGGTGCCGGGATCGCTGCAGCAGATCTTTGCCGTGGTTTTCGCGCCGCTGGCGTGGTTGATGGGTGTGCCGTGGAAGGACGCGTCCGCTATCGGCAACCTGCTGGGCACGCGCCTGGTGCTGAACGAATTCGTGGCGTTTCTGCAACTCGGGCCAATGCGGCCGCAACTCGATCCGCGCTCCTTCACGATCGCCACTTATGCCCTGTGCGGCTTCGCAAATTTCAGCTCGATCGCCATACAGATCGGCGGCATTGGAGCGCTGGCGCCGAATCGCAAATCCGACCTGGCACGCCTGGGATTGAAAGCGGTGGCAGCGGGGAGCATGGCCAACTTCATGTCCGCCTGCATTGCGGGGATGCTGGTGTGATTCGCGAAGCCGTCGAATTTTTGCAATCGCAGACTGTGCTGCGGCCGCGCGTGGCAGTGGTGCTCGGCAGTGGGCTGGGTGCGTTTGCGGATGAGTTGGAAGGCCCGGCTGAGATTCCTTACCCATCGATTCCGGGATGGCCCTGTTCCACCGCGCAAGGCCACGCGGGCAAGTTGGTATTCGGCAAATTGGGCGCGCTGGATGTCGCCGTGATGGCCGGCCGCGTGCATCTGTACGAGGGCTACACACCCGCGCAGGTGACTTTCGGGGTGCGCGTACTGGGGTCTCTGGGCGTGCGCTCGATCGTGTTTACCAACGCGGCGGGCGGAATCAATCTCTCGCTGGAGCGTGGCGGCCTGGTATTGCTCTCGGATCACATCAATTTGCAGGGATCGAATCCGCTGGTAGGTCCCAACGACGAATCCTTCGGGCCACGATTTCCGGACATGTCGGAAGCTTACTCGCGTCCGCTGCGCGCGCTGGCGCACGAGGTGGGATCCGCGTTGGACATTCGGCTGGCGGAGGGCGTTTATGCAGCGGTGATGGGGCCGAGCTACGAGACACCCGCGGAGATACGCTATCTGCGCACGATCGGCGCGGATGTGGTGGGCATGTCCACGGTGCCCGAAGTGATCGTGGCCAACCACATGGGAATGCGCGTGCTCGGCATTTCGTGCGTCACCAACATGGCGGCGGGCATCCTGCCGCAGAGGATCAACCATGCCGAGGTGCTGGAAACCGGCGAGATGGTGCGCGGTACGCTGGTCCGGCTTTTGAAGGCGCTGCTGCCGCGGATGGAGAGCTACTAGTAGCGGGTCTGTTGAAATGCCGGCGCGGAACACCACTGAAAAGACTGACCTCCGGTCGTACTACCAACGACGCGTTGAGGTATTGGCCAAGCCACTCATTGACCTCGGTGGGGACCTGCTCAGCGAGGAGTCCGTCCGGCAGGGCCAAGAGTTTGAGGATTATATAGAGAGGCGGCTCAATGATGGCGCAAAGTTTATTCCTCGAAAAAGACAGCCCTGTTGATTTTCTCTATCTTGATAGACAGCGTATCTCCTCCCTGATCGGCCAAATGTCAGATCGCGGCATGCTCGTTGGTCTCAAATCTGTTGTGTCCAAGACCCAAGGCAGGGAGGCCGCGGGGGGTGGAAATATCGCGGTCGCGAAGGCTGAGGGAAAGCTGTCCAAGGCATTTTCCGAGTCTTCAGAGGAACGTACGACCCCTTCTGGATGCACGCCTACACGTTCCTTCAGGATTTGGAGGCTAATTTTGCGGTGCCGCTAGAGAAAGCCAGAATGGGTTCGCTCGTTAAGTTTGAGGGGATTGTTCAGTTCTTAGATCTCAGGATAATGCATAATCTTTGGGAGCCATCGCTTCAGGCATATATTCACTCACAGATTCCGAAGCCCTCCGAGGCTGGAATGCCTTCGATGCCTCGAAGCAAGAGGCGAGAGCAACAGCGGCAACAGCCAAAGGTTCCGGATTTTATGAAGTTCGGCCTCGAAGTCCTCAAAGGAGTTCCGCACCTGTTACACCTGACTTTCCTCGCAAAAGCTGGAGAGTCATTCATGCGCCTATGGGCAGCCGCGCAACCGGACTATCTGACCATTAGCAGTGAAGATCTGGTGATGAAATACGGGGCGGTGATTGACGGGCTTTGGACTGTAGTCGGGATAGCTGACGGGCGAATCGGAGATTCCCCAGAACCCTTGAAGGTTAGCCCTGTTCTCGACGGCGTGATAACCACAATGTCCGAACTCCGGAAGGTCATCGGTCGCCCCAAGGACCACTGGGGGATTACTCCTATTGCGATCTATGCACCATTGCGTGGTGCAGCAGAGGCCGAAGTGGGGCCAGAAGCCGAACCAACCCCTCCAGTCGATGACAGCTCAGCGCCGAGGCGATAGGGAAATGCCAGGCCTCGCATGCTCGGCATCGGTTCTGGATCCTCTGGTGGAAGCCGCCATGCAGGCCCGCGAAAACGCGCACGCTCCGTTCTCTAAGTTCAAAGTGGGCGCTGCGCTCGAAGACTCTGCCGGCCGCATCCACACAGGCTGCAATGTGGAGAACGCCAGCTACGGTCTCACCCTGTGCGCCGAGCGTGTAGCTGTGTTCAAAGCGATCTCCGAAGGCGCGCGCAACTTCCGCCGCGTGGCGGTGGTGGCCGATACCGATACGCTCACGCCGCCCTGCGGCGCCTGCCGCCAGATACTTTGGGAATTCTGCGGTGACGCCGAGCTGGTGATGGCCAACCTCGGCGGTAAGACTGAAACTCTGCGCGTGAAAGATTTATTGCCAAGGCCTTTTGATGCGTCTTTTTTGTAGTTTCCTACTCTTCGTTTCCGCCCTGGCTGCCGAATCGGCCGATTGGATCTGGACCGGTCGCTACGTGGTCACCATGGACCCGCAGCGGCGCATCATCGAAAACGGCGCCATCGCCATCCGTGGCGCGCGGATCCTGGCTGCCGGACCCAAGACGGAAATCGAGCAGCGCTATCAGTCGCGCCAACACCTCGATCGTCCCAATGCCATTCTGGCTCCTGGCCTGATCAGCACGCACACGCACGCGGCCATGTCGCTATTCCGCGGCATCGCCGACGATCTGCGCCTGCAGGATTGGCTGGAGCATTATATCTTCCCGGCGGAGGCGCGCAACGTGACCGCCGATTTCGTGCGCTGGGGAACGCGCCTCGGATGTCTGGAAATGATGCTCTCCGGCACCACCACGTTCACCGACATGTATTACTTCGAAGACGTGGTGGCCGAAGCAGCCAAAGAAGCCGGGATGCGCGGCGTGCTAGGCGAAACCATCATCGGGTTTCCGTCGCCCGATGCCAAGACTCCGGCCGACGCGCTGGCTTTCACCGACAAGTTTCTCACGCGATTTCACGACGACTCGCTGGTGGTGCCGGCGGTCGCACCGCACGCCATCTATACCAACTCGGACGAAACGCTCAAGGCCTGCCGCGCGCTCGCGAACCGGCATGCCGCGCCGCTGCTGATCCATCTTTCCGAGACCAAGCACGAAAACGATGAGTGCATGGCGAAGCGCAAGCTGTCGCCCACGCAGGCGCTGGATGCATTGGGCGTCTTCAACGGCCGCACCGTAGCCGCGCACGCGGTGTGGGTGGACGAGGCGGATATGGCCATCCTGAAGGCGCGCGGAGTCGGGATCGGACATTGCCCTTCGAGCAACATGATGCTGGCGAGCGGCGTAGCGCCGGTGACCCGGATGCTGGCGCTGGATCTGGCGGTGGGGCTTGGCCCCGATGGCCCCGCCGGCAGCAACAACGACTTCAACATGTTCGAGGAGATGGATCTGGCCGCCAAGCTGCAAAAGATCTCGACCAACGATCCGCGCAGTTTGCCGGCGCCGGCCGCGGTTGAGATGGCCACCATCCGCGGAGCGCGCGCGCTCGGGATGGAGAAGCTGATCGGCTCGCTCGAGCCAGGCAAACTGGCGGATCTGATTTCCATACGGCTCGACCAGCCGAATGCCGTGCCGCTGTACAACGTCTACTCGCAGATGGTCTACGCTCTGAAAGGCGCGGACGTTGAGGATGTGATGGTGAACGGCAAGTTGTTGGTTCGTGATGCGAAGCCGCTGACGTTGAACGAGGCGGAGATTCTGGCGAAAGCGCGGGAGTACGGGGATCAGGTGCGCAAGTCGCTACGCTAACGTGGCATAATCTTTGCAGTGGCAGATGTTCGGTTTCTTCGGGAATCTCGCCTCGGTTGTGGGGCTGGTCGTCAGTGCCTTTGCGGCTTTCTTTGCGAAACGCGCTTCTGCGGCCGCGCGCGAGGCGCGGGATGCGGCACTGCGACAATCGTTGAGCGAGGATATGAACGACGCTGCCCGATTGGCCGGCGATATAGTCATGTATCTGAGGACTGAGAAAC